>JAGDZT010000003.1:0-845197 GCA_049115635.1 Flavobacteriaceae bacterium | reverse complement strand
TTTGATGAACCTGTTACAGGATTTACGATAGATGATATTGATGTAGGAAATGGAGTAGCAGGAAACTTTAATATAGTAAGTACTACAGTTTATACAGCTACTATTACGCCAACGGTAGATGGAGGCGTTAATGTGATAATACCACCAGACGTAGCACAAGATTTAGTGGGGAATGATAATGACCCATCGAACGAATTCTTTGTAGAATACGATGCAACACGTCCAACACTTACCATTACGAGTCCTGCACCAGACCCAACCAATATGGATTTCACCGTTACCTTTACGTTTAGTGAACCGGTACTGAATTTTGAAATGGCTGATTTGGTAGTTACCAATGGTACACCAAGTGCATTTACGGTAATAGATAGTCAAACTTATACAGCACTAATTACTCCAGCAGCCTTAGGAGTAGTTATTGTAGATGTACCTGCCGATGTAGCGCAAGATCCAGCAACCAATGGTAATGAGGCAGCTCAATTTAGTATAGAATACGACAATCTTCCTCCAGATAAGCCACTGGTTACAGATGTTTCAGAATATTCGTGTTATGGGAACTTTGCAATGACAAGTGATAATACTTTAAAGATTTTAGGACAAGCAGAATCGGGAGCTACGGTAGAAGTCTTTTTAGACGGTACTTCAATCGGCACAGTGGTTGCGTTTGGAAGTGGTCATTATGTATTTGATTATACTTCTACAACTTTAGCAGATGGTACCTATAGTTTTACTGTAACTGCTACAGATATTGCAATGAATACAAGTGAACTATCAGACGCATTGACTATTACCATTAATACGGTAGATACAGATGGTGACGGTATTGCAGACTTCTGTGATGATGATGTAGATGGGAACGGAGTTACAGATACCGATGAAGATTGTGATGGCGATGGTATTATAGATAGTATGGATAGCGACAATAGCTCTTGTGTAAGTCCAATTGAAACGACAAAGAGTTATGGTTTTTCACCTAATGGAGATGGAGTTAATGACGGATGGTTTATAGAAGGGATTACGGCCTTCCCTAATAGTGTTGTACAGGTCTTTAGTAGGTCTGGAAAGCTAGTATTTAAGAAGAAAGGATATCAGAATGATTGGACAGGTATTTCTAATCAGATTAGTAATAATGGATTAAATAGTAGGCTACCAGTAGGACCTTACTTATTCCTTATAGATCTGGGGAATGGTACTAAACCAGTTAGAGGCTGGCTATATATCAATTATTAATCAAGGCTAAGATGATTCAAGAACATTCAAAAAGAACAATCATGAGAAAATCAATCATAACAATCATAACAATGACATTTGCTTTATTAATGATACCTAATAAGGCAGCAGCACAGCAAGACCCGAATTTTACTTTGTATAACTTTAATATGAATATTATCAACCCTGCTTTTGCAGGGATTAAAGAGAGTCCTGAACTTAATTTTGTTTACAGAAGCCAATGGATTGGTGTAGACGATGCTCCAAGAACAGCAACGATAGCCTATTCGAGAGCCTTAGGGAGCAATTTAGGAATCGGTGTTTCTCTAATCAACGATAGAGTGTTTGTTTTAGACCAAACGGATGTTGCTATCGACTTCTCATATCGCCTTAAGATGTCGGAAAAAACAAACTTTTACTTTGGATTAAAAGCAGGAGGTGGTTTTGTTAATATAGATTTAACTAGAGTGAGTACTCCAGGGACTGATCCTTTATTTATGCAGAATCAAAGTTTTTTCAACCCTCATATAGGTGCTGGTATAAATATTCAAAACGAGAAGTTTTATATCTCAATATCAACTCCTAACTTTCTAAATGGAGACCGTTATGAGAAACAAGGAAACACTCCATCGGTAGCGGTAGAAAACGTCCACTTATATATGGGAGGTGGATATAATTTTACGTTATCAGACAGTATGGTATTAACACCGAGATTTATGATGCGAACAGTAGAGGGAGCACCAACCTCTTATGATATAGGATCTTCTTTGGAAATTAATAACAAGATAATCGCAGGGGCTAACTTACGAGTAGATGAGATGGTCTCTATTTATGGATTGTTTAATGTAATAGACAACCTAAAGTTAGGATTTGCGTATGATATTACGATGTCTAATTTGAGCATTGCAAATGACAATGGCTCTTTGGAGTTTATTCTAAAGTATCAGTTTAAATAAAATTATTTCACACAATAAAAGCCACTATAAACTTTAGCTTATAGTGGCTTTTATTATTGTTTTTTACTCCAATTATCTCGAAGACCTACAGTCTTATTAAAAACAAGGTTATTACTAGTTGAATCATCATCAACTGCAAAATAACCTAACCGTTGAAATTGAAACCTATCTCCAATTTTTGCAGTTTGCAAACTAGGCTCCACATAAGCTTCAATAGTTTCTAAAGAATTAGGGTTTAAAAACTCCATAAAATCTTTGTCTTTATGACTGTCAGGCGCTTCATCAGAAAATAAACGATCATAGGCTCTTACTTCAGCTTTAACGGCATGTTGTATAGAAACCCAATGTAGAGTTCCCTTTACCTTTCGGGTACTTTCTTCTGTACCACTACCCGATTTACTTAAAGGATCATAAGAACACTGTATTTCAGTGATATTACCATCAGCATCTTTGGTACAACTTTCTGCTTTGATGATGTAAGCATTCTTTAAACGAACTTCTTTCCCTAATTTTAATCGGAAGAATTTTTTATTGGCCTCTTCTCTAAAATCTTCTTTTTCTATGTAGATTTCTCTAGAAAAAGGAACTTCTCTATTTCCAAAACCATCTTCATAATCATTATAACTAGCAATTAAAATCTCTTCTTTATCTTCGGGATAATTTGTAATCACAACTTTTACAGGATCTAAAACTCCCATAACTCGATTAGCGGTTTTGTTTAGATCCTCGCGAATTTTGAATTCTAATAGCGCAACATCAATCACATTTTCTCTTTTAGAGACGCCTACAGTTTCTATAAAACTTCTAATCGAAGCCGGAGTATATCCACGCCTTCTTAAACCAGATATAGTTGGCATCCTTGGGTCATCCCAACCAGAGACAACACCATTTTCTACCAGTCGCATCAATTTACGCTTACTCATAATAGTATAGCTTAAATTTAAACGAGAGAACTCTCTTTGTTTTGGAGGATTTGGTAAATCTGTTTTACTATATTCATATACATGATCCCTAAACCAATCATACAAATCTCTATGAGGCTTAAATTCTAACGAACATAAAGAATGAGATATTTGTTCTAGGTAATCGCTCTCGCCATGTGTCCAATCATACATTGGGTAAATATTCCAATCACTACCTGTTCTATGGTGTTCTTTATATAAAACACGATACATAATAGGATCACGTAGTAACATATTTGGACTCGTCATATCAATTTTTGCACGTAATATGTGTTCACCTTCTTTAAACTCACCTGCTTTCATTCTTTGAAATAGATCCAAATTTTCTGCTACAGATCGATTTCTAAAAGGACTGTCAGTTCCAGGTTCCGTTGGAGTTCCCTTTTGTATGGCCATCGCTTCAGAGGACTGGCTATCTACATACGCTTTCCCATCTTTAATCATTAAAATAGCCCAATCATATAATTGTTGAAAATAATCTGAAGAATACAATTCATTTTCCCATTGATAGCCTAACCAAGCAATGTCTTTTTTGATAGCATCTACATACTCTTGTTCTTCCTTTGCGGGATTCGTATCATCAAAACGAAGGTTTACTGGAGCGTTGTATTTTTCTCCTAAACCAAAACTAATACCTATAGCTTTTGTATGACCTATATGCAAATATCCATTAGGCTCTGGCGGAAAACGAAAACGTAACTCTTCTTTTGACATTCCGTTAGCCAAATCTTCTTCAATAATTTGCTCAATAAAGTTGAGCGATTTTTTTTCTTCAGACATTGAGTTTCAACTAAAAATAAAAAGGCAAAATTAAACAAAATAGCTAGACTTTAAGGGCTTAATTAAAGATTATCCTAAAGGCAAAATTTTGCTTTGAATAATTTTATTGTTGTAATTTTGTTTTTTAAGCAATAAGATGACTAAGAAACCAGATTTAGTAGTTTTTAATGAAGATACGCAACGATACGATGCAGCTCTAAAACCTTATGGGACTAATGCAAGTGCTCCAGCCATAAAGCAAATGAATACTGCTACTTGGAGAAATGATGGAGTTGATAGAGTAAATAAACAGTTTAAAAGTAAGTTTGATGAGCTTAAAAAGGAGTATGAAGAAATGATGCATCAATTTGAATATAATGATTTGGTGTATAATGCAAAGTTTAGTTTCGAACCTGTTATTGGAGAAGCCTATCATTTGTACAGTAATAAAAAAGAGGAATCTTTTTTATCAATCATTGCACCAGATCAATGTAATTTTAAACACTTGGGGTCATTTCGGTTGAATTCTCAAAAAATGTGGGAAAAGATTTAAGTATGGGGAAAATACAGGTCAACAATATTTTATTATATGCGTACCATGGATGCCTAGAAGAAGAAGCAAAAATTGGTTCTTGGTATCGAGTAGATATAGAAGTAAAGGCAGATTTAACAAGGTCTTCAATAACTGATGAACTCTCAGATACAGTAGATTATGTTCATTTAAACCATATAGTAAAAGAGGAAATGGACATTCGCTCTAAATTACTAGAAGAAGTGGCCAATAGAATTTTAGAAAGAATGTTTTCTGAAATAGAAATGCTTGATAAAGCAACTGTAAAAGTAGCCAAGATAAATCCACCTATCGGTGGAAATGTTGAAGAAGTAGCAATTCTATTATCTAAAAAACGTAAAGTTAAAAAAAACTTGTTTTAAAAGATAAATGATGTAAATTTGCAATCTTTACTGGGTGTCGTGGCCGAGTGGCTAGGCAGTGGTCTGCAACACCATCTACAGCGGTTCGAATCCGCTCGACACCTCTAAAAAGCATCTTGTTTTTATCAAGATGCTTTTTTTATAACCAAGAATAATCAGCTTAACGATAAAAACAATCCATTCGTCGATGTTCTATGGATATTGAACTAAAGAAAAGATGTTAGCTACTAAATAATAAGCATTTTTGTAGTCTAGAACAAAGAACTCTCAGATTGAAAAAATTAACAATACTCCTCATCGAAGATGATGAGATAGAAAGAATGAAGTTTAAACGAGTGTGTGCAAAAAATAATTTTGAGCATACTATTGTAGAAGCTTCCAATGGTGAAGTTGCGTTAAAAGCTCTTAGTAGTGATAAGCTTCCTGACTTTATATTGTTAGATTTGAATATGCCAAAAATGGATGGAATTGAGTTTTTGAAAAAATTAAAAACCACACCAACACTTAAGTTTATTCCTATTATGGTATTATCTACTTCAAACAACTATAATGACGTAAAACGCTGTTATGAAATAGGTGCGTCTGGATACATTATAAAACCACTGCATTTTGAAGACTACAAGGAGAAAATCATATCTTTAATCAAGTATTGGGAACATAATGAATTAATTAAAGAATAATTATGAAAGGAATTGTATTTACTGAGTTTTTAGAATTAGTAGAAACAAAATTTGGATTAGAAGTTGTAGATCAAATTATTGAATCTTCTAATTTAGCATCTGGGGGAGCCTATACATCAGTAGGAACATATAGTTTTTCTGAAATGCTTTCTTTATTAACTAATTTAAGTGATATATCTAATCTCTCAATTAACGATTTACTCAAGGTATATGGTCATCATTTTTTTGGAGTAATAGAGAGAAGTTATGCAGGGATATTAGAAACATATAAAGGGCCTTTAGAAATGATTTCATCTATTGAAAGTCATATTCACGTTGAGGTTAGGAAAATTTACCCCGATGCAGAATTACCAAAGTTTTCGGTCATAGAAAAAACAGACAATAAACTCATATTAGAATATTTTTCCTCTAGATCTATGTATGCTTTTGCAATTGGTTTAATGGAAAAAACATTTCAACATTACAATCGTTCAGCGGTCATTACATATGAATTACTAAAAGAAGATGGTTCTCATGTAAAGTTTGTAATTTTGAAAGATGGGCAACCCAAAAATTGAAATACTTCAAAAAGCACTTGCAAGAGAAAAAGCAGCAAGACAAGAAGCAGAAAGAATATTAGAAGAAAAGTCTCTTGAATTATATGATAAGAGAGAAGAACTTATTTCTATTAACGAAAATTTATCGAAAGTAATAGATCAAAAAACCATTGAGTTTAAAGGGATTTTTGATAATATTATTGACTCTTATATTTTGATGGATCTCCACGGGAATGTTCTTAAAATGAATAAACCAGCGTCAGAATTATTTGGTTTTGATATTAAGAATGAACGTTTTAATGTTACTGATATTATTTACGAAGAAGATTATGAATATGCATATGAATCTTTTTATAAATTAATTAACGAAGGTTTTTTTAGAAATTATCAAGCTAGAATATATACTAAATCTAGAGAAATTAAATGGGTGCAAATTAATTCGAGCGTTGTAACAGACACAATTGGGATACCCACTTTTGCTCACGGGATTGTTAGAGATATTACAGCAGCCAAACAAAGACAAAAAGATTTTGAAGAGCAAAAACTACAGTTAGATACTATTGTAGATAATTCCTCTTTAGGGATTGTTTTAACATCTAAGGAAGGTAAAATTTTAAAAACTAACTATGCTTTTGAGAAGCTATTGGGATATACTCAAGAAGAATTTAAAGAGTTGAAAATACAAGAAGTATCTTATAAAGAAGATTATAATACCTCTTTAGAGTATATGAAGAAGATGAATAATAATGAAATAGACAGCTTCACGTTAAATAAGCGATACCTTACAAAAAAAGGTAAAATCATATGGGCTAAAAAAAGCGTAGCAGCTGTTAGAAATTCTGATACATCTTTAAAATATCAAGTAGCATTAATCGAAGACATTACTGAAGAACTAAAAAAAGGAGCTTTACTAGAAGCTCTAAACAACTTGATGTCTTCTATTCTAGGAAAGACAAATATTTATGAGATTGCTTGGGAAATTACTCAAAAAACGATTGGACTTTTAGGCTTTGAAGATTGTGTGATTTATTTATTAGATAAAGAGACTCAGGAGCTCAAACAAATAGCAGCTTATGGAAGTAAGGTATCTTCTGATAACGAAATTCTTAACACAATTAATATTCCTTTAGGAAAAGGAATTGTTGGTACTGTTGCTAAAACAGGATTGCCAGAAATTATTTCAGATACCAGTAAAGATTCTAGATATATAATAGATGATGAAAAAAGAGATTCTGAAATTTCTGTTCCTATTATTGCTGATAACGAAATTATTGGAGTCATAGATTCTGAGCATTCTAGTAAAAACTTTTTCACCAAAGATCACTTAGAAACCTTACAAACAATTGCAGGCTTAGCTGCTACTCAATTAAAAAATGCTTTGAGCTTACAATTAAGAGTAGAAGCAGAAAAACAGAAAGAAAACCTCTTAAAAGATGTAACTAAAAGTAATCAAGAATTAAACGACTTTGCACATGTTGTATCGCATGATTTAAAATCTCCTTTGCAAAGCATGAATGCATTAGTTAGTTGGTTGCAGGAAGATTGCGCTAATTTTTCTAATGATAGCATAGATACAAATTTTAATCTATTGCTAAAAAAAATAGATCGAATGGACTTGTTAATTAATGGAATTCTTAGTTATGCAAGCATAGATAAAGTAGAAAAGAAAGACAAACCTATAGATTTAGATATTTTGGTGCGAGATTTATTAGATACAATCCATGTACCTAAAAATATTGATGTTCAGTTTAATGCCAAACTTCCTGTTATAACTGCAGATTCCTTTAAAATGATACAATTATTTCAAAACTTAATAAGCAACGCCATTAAATATTCTGATAAAAAAGAAGGAGTTGTTATTATAGATTGCATATCTAATGAAGATTCTTGGCAATTTAGTATTCAAGATAACGGTATGGGAATTTCTGAAAAATACTTTGAAAAAATATTTAAAGTATTTCAAGTTCTTGAAGAATCTGAAGAATCTTCTGGAGTTGGACTTTCAATTGTACAAAAAATAATTGCTTTTTACAATGGAAAAATATGGTTAGAATCTAAATTAAAAGAAGGAACTACATTCTTCTTTACAATACCTAGAGAATAAAAATGGATACGCCTAATTTAAATTACATCAAAGAACTTTCAGAAGGAGACAAATTGTTTGAAAGCAAAGTGATTTCAGTCTTAAAAAAAGAATTTCCTAAGGAATTAGACTGTTTCTTAGAGAATTATAAAAAGAAAGATTTTAAAAAAAGTGCAGAAGACGTTCACAAGTTAAAGCATAAAATTAGTATATTGGGACTCGAAAACGGCTATCATTTAGCTGCTGAATTTGAGAATGAATTGAAATCAGAATCGGATAGCTTATACGCTTCTTTTATGCAGGTTATGGATCAGATACAATTGTTTTTAGAAAAAATTTAACCCCACCACCATGAAATGTTTAATTATAGATGATGATGCTACAGCAAGGCTAATAGTTGGCCAACTCTGTAATGGGTTTGATTTTATAACGATTGTTGAAGAGTTTTCTAATGCAATTGATGCAATGAAATTTTTGAACGCAAACTCTATAGATGCCATTTTTTTAGATATTCATATGCCTACTTTTTCTGGCTTTGACTTTATTCAAACATTAAAAACTCCGCCTAGAATTATATTAACTACTTCAGATAAAAACTTTGCGCTAGATGCATTTGAATATGACTGTGTTGTAGATTATTTAGTAAAGCCAATTACCAAAGAAAGATTTGACAAAGCAATCTCTAAATTGGAAAACTTTAAACAGTCAAGTCAGGAAAATGAGGGGGCTAACTCAGCAAATGAGAGTGTAGATGAACTCTATGTAAATGTAGATAGAAGACTCGTGAAAATTAGTTTTTCCGATATTAATATTATTGAAGCTAAAGGAGATTATATTAAAATTAAAACCAACGATAAAAGTCACATCGTTCATTCAACTTTAAAGAAAATAGAAGATAAATTGCCTAATGATACTTTCTTAAAAGTGCATAGATCTTTTATTATAAACCTGTCTAAGATTATAGATATAGAAGATAATAGCGTCCTTATAAAACAAGATATTATTCCTGTAAGTAGATCTAACAGGAGTGAATTGATGAAACGATTAAACCTACTATAACAGGTTATCTACAAAACCTTACTTTTTATCTAACTAGAGACTCTTCTTAGCGATTTAAATTGCCTAAAACTATAGTTCATGAGTACTTTTATACCCATGAACTTTAAGAAGTTACATATAGTCATATTATTGTTTTTTAACTCGATCAGTTATAGTCAGTCCATTGATGATGTAATTGATGAAGCAGAAACACTGTTTTTAAAAACAAGGAAAGTACTTGTTTTCCCCAATAACTTTATTGCTAAAAATGAAATTGACTTCTATTATCCAATAAAGAACAATAGGAATATAAACCTTCTTAATACAGAATTAAAAGAGTGGGAGTCTAAACAATATAAAAAAGATATTGGTTTAGTTTTTAAAGCGACTGCAAACTATAATTTTAGAGATGCTATTGAAGAAGAAACTAATAATTATTTAAAAGGAAGCGTTCGAACTGAGCTCGAATGGAATGTTCTTAAAATGGGGTATTTCTACAATAGATTTAAATCTAGACGATTACAAAATGATATTGAAGTTTTAAAACTAGAAAGGCTAGGAGCGGAGAAACAGTTATGGAGAAGGCAATTTAGAATCGATTATAATTATGTTTTAAATAAAGAAGCAATTCAGTTATTCGAAAAATTTGAAGTTTTTGAGAATAATTATTTTGATGTTTTAAACAAACTATACTATCAGAAATTAATAAAGAGAGAAAAGCTAATTAAAGCTAGCAATCAAATACTTGTTTTAAAAACACAGATAAAAACGATTAAAAAAGAAAACATAATCTTAAAGGATAGCGTTTCAAATGTTTTTCATAAGTTAGAAAAGCTACCTATAATGAAGATTGAATTAGATAGTATTTTACTAGCGAAAGAATCAGGAAAGCTATTCTATAAAGAGAATAATATTAAGCTTCAACATCAGCCATTAAATGATTTAAACTTGTCATTCTATGCAACACAAAATTATAATTACTCTACAAATACACATAAGTTCTTCCCTTCAGTAGGAATTCGATTTAGAGCGCCTATTCGCTTTAACCATCGAAAAAAAATTATTGAGACAAAGATCAAAATTTTAAAAGCTCAAGAATCTGATGTCTCTGTAGGTAAATATAATTCTTCACTAACCTATATTAATGAGTATAACGAAAAATTAAAAGATTTGCAAAATCAGTATAAGAGTTGGCAAATTTTAGAAGAAAGAATTCGAATATTAAAAGTTTTAAAACTGGAGTTAAATAGTATGGAAACAGGTTTACTTCTATTAGATTTAATGGAAGAACAATTTAAGGTTTTAGAAAACACACTCCAATTAAAAAGACAAATGTATAAAGTGATAACGAGGTTGTTTCAGTTAAATGAATCTATCGACTTCCAAGATTTTTTTACTCCTTTTGTTTTTGAAAAAAAAGAAAATATAGAAGTTGTTTGTTTAGAAAAGAGTAAAAAATACTCTTTACCATTTCAACTAGCCTTTCTAAAAGCTAAGAAAATAAATAGTGTAACTGTCCTCTCAACTGATATAGAGATACAAAAATTACTTAGAAACGAAAAAATAGCTTTTGTCATTGTAGACTCAAAAAAAGGAATCAGTTTAGAAAGTTATATAGAACAAGAAGTACAGCGGATAAAAATATAAGAAATGAAACAGTTTAATTATACAAAAGGTAAAGCAATTATTAGAACATTAAAAGAACCTAAAATAAAAAAGAAGAAGTTTAATTTAGATCGGATTCTTTTTATCATAATCATCTTAGGATTATGTTTTTGGTTATTCAGTTTTGTTTATAAAAAGACAGTATGGATTGAAGGTAATGGCCAAATGTTAATGGAAAAAGTAGATGTAAATTTCACAAATGATATTAGAGTAAAAGAAATTTTTATCAATGAAGGAGATACAGTTTGTTTGGGGAGTAGATTGTTTAATTATTATCAAGATGATTTTGACAGTGACGCTTCCTTAGCTTTGAAAAATTTTGATAGAAAAGAAAAGCAATTTATCAATCTTCAAGATTTGATGAAAGAAATCTATTTAAAACAGCTAGAACTAAAAAGCCTGAAAGAAAGACTCAGTTTTCTAAAAGAACAAGAAAAAAAAGTAACAAAACTAATTTTGTTAGATGTATATACTAAAACGAAGTTAGATAGTATTATACAACAAAAAATGTTATTAGAAAGCCAAATTCGATTACTACTAAAGGAGTTGTACTTTCTGAAATTACAAAGACGAACCCTAAAACCAGATACAACTATTTCTGTAGGAACAGGGAACTTTGGAAACTCATACATATCACCTATTAATGGAGTTGTCGGTCAAATACTTAAAAACAGCGAAGAATCTTGTTATAAAGCAGAAAATGTAATGACAATTCACGATGTTGAAAAAGTCTTTATAAAAGCCTATTTCAATCTAAAAGATTTAGCCCATATAAAAAAGGGAAGTATTGTTTTAGTAGAATTTCCTGATAAAACGATCTCAGAGGGCATCATTAATAAACTCTATATTTCTACGTACAAAGCACCGACTGAGTTTCAAAAAAAGTATGAACCCACGGAGCGAAATATTTTAACTGAAATCATTCCACTAAACAAAGAGCAAGTAACAGAATGGGGGAAATTTTATAAGTTAAATCTCAAAGTTAAAATAGGTAAACTATAGCCTTAAAAAAAAAGAAGCCTCATGTACACATGAGGCTTCTTTTTTGTTGATTAAATGCCCGATTATCGACGAAAACCATTCGTCTAAACCAATACTCCATTAGTCTATAAAACCTGTTTTATGGACTAATAATTCAAATAAAAAAGGATAAGACGCAGTAATTTAGCTGATATAAATCGAATTAATCTATAAAAAATAATATAATGAATTTAGCAAGTCAAGCACCTTTAGAAGTCGAAATAAATCACTTTCCAAAATTAGCTTATAAGAAGAGTCAGCTTTTTGATCAACTAAAAGATAAAACAGAAAATATTGCTGTAGTAGGATTAGGTTATGTAGGATTACCACTAGCTGTTCATATGGCAGATAAGTTTAAGGTAATTGGTTTTGATGTAAACGAAAATAAAGTGCTACAATTAATGCAACATAAAGATCCATGTGAAGAATTAGACGCATCAGAATTTGTGGGAAAGGATATTCGTTTTACCTCAAATAATGAAATTTTAAAAGATGCAAAGTTTTATATTGTGGCAGTCCCAACACCAATAGATCATTTAAAAAAGCCAAATTTAACCCCAATACAATCTGCTACAGCAACCATTGCAAAGCATCTTAAAAAAGGAGATTGTGTCGTTTTTGAATCTACAGTATACCCTGGTTGTACAGAAGAAGTTTGCGTGCCAATTCTAGAAAGAATTTCCAGGTTAAAATTAAATGAAGATTTTACCGTAGGATATTCTCCAGAAAGAATCAACCCAGGAGATAAAGAACATACGTTTACAAATATTAAAAAAATTGTATCTGGGAGTAATGATGAAGCTTTAAACCTAGTTGCAAAAGTATATCAATCAGTCGTTACAGCAGGAATTCACAAAGCACCAAATATCAAAGTTGCAGAAGCAGCTAAGGTGGTAGAAAATACACAAAGAGATGTGAATATTAGTTTAATGAATGAGCTCTCACAAATATTTAGTGTGTTAGATATAAATACAAAAGAGGTGTTAAAAGCTGCAGGAACTAAATGGAATTTCCACAACTATTTCCCTGGGTTAGTAGGGGGGCATTGTATTGGAGTGGACCCATACTACTTAATTAGCAAAGCAAAAGAGCATAAGTATACCCCAAGATTATTAGAACAAGCTAGAGCAACGAATGAAAGTATGATTGGACATATAGCATTACTATTAGAAAGAAGACTCTCTGATAAAAGGTTTAGAGGCGAAAAAGTTTCTGTTCTAGTAAAAGGAATTGCTTTTAAAGAAGATGTCAATGATATTAGAAACTCTAAAACAGCAGAGTTATGTTTAGAGCTTGTAAAAAGAGGGTATAATGTTGTTGTTGAAGACCCTCTAGTAGATCCTAAAGAAGTGAAAAGACATTATGGATTAGAGGTTGTTAAGCATGTATCTGGAAAATTTGAAGCAATTATTTTAGCAGTAGATCACAATGTTTATAATCACTTAGCATATTACGATCATTTAAAAAATGGAGATAAAGAGACATTGATTTTTGATGTGAAAGGAAATAAAAAAGACCAATTCCCTGCGAATGTTTATATGTCTCTATAACGGTAAATTATAAAAAAAGAAGTCGTGTTAAACCTAATAAAGCAGCATCAGAATTCTAGAAAAATCATCAAAGATGGTTATTCTTTACTCATGGTATCTCATGTAAATGAGTTACAACAAGAGTCTTTAGAATACCTTGATGGGTTAATTATAGATACCGATAATGTTACACACGCAAAAGAAATAGTTTTATTAGTGAGAACTCATGATGAAGTGCAAACCAGTTTATTACCAATATTTATCAATAATATTTATAAACTACCACAAGAAATATATCTTCATACCGATGGGGCAATAGAACTAACATTATTGTCATCATACATGCAAAAAGTCATAACAATTAATAAAAGAATTCAAAAAATTGTTGCTCCAAAATTAGTGTCTCTAGATGTTTTAATACAATTTAAAACACTCTCTTATTGTTACACTCGAAATACAGGTATTATACCAAAAGCGAGTCGAAAAAGTTATATTGGATACGAATTCCCATTTATCTCTTTATTTTACAAAGAAACTGAAGTAATTTCTTTATTACAAAGTTTAGACAAGGCAAGACAGCTAAACTATTTGTCTTTTCAATTAGAAGATTATGTCCATTTATGCAAGAGCTGTTCTGGGAATTATTTGAATTTTAGAGAATGTTGCCCTAAGTGCGATTCAATTGATATTAAGGCACATGATATGATTCATCATTTTGTGTGCGCGCATGTTGCTCCAGAAAAAGACTTTAGAAAAGAAGAAGGGCTAGAGTGTCCAAAATGTGATAAACATTTAAGACATATAGGTATAGACTATGATAAGCCATCAACTATTTACTCTTGTAATGGATGTAATCATGAGTTTCAAAACGCAGGAATGAAAGCATTGTGTTTAGATTGCGAAACAGAAAATGAGTTGGATGAACTTTTAGAAAAATCAATTGGGAATTATCAGATTACTCAAAAAGGAGAACAATTATTATTTCAAACAAATAAGATAAGCACGTCAGGAAATGTCTCATCTATTAATAAAGTAGGACTGAATCCAAGCCTTTTTAAAATCATTGTTAGTCAAGAAATTAAAAGGGTTAAATTAACTAAAGGGAACAGTGTTTTTGTAAGTATTGAATTTTTTAATGACCAACTTCAAATGTTAAATGAAGAAGTTAAAAAAGCACTTAAAAAAGAGATTGGAGATATTATAAAATCCTATTTGAAAAATGCAGACATCTTATCGGCAGAAAGATTTAATAAATATTATTTATTACTCCCAGAAACAAAGGAAAATCAATTAGAGAGATTAGAAAATATTCAATACAATCTTTCTAAGTTGCTTTCAGATAACCTTGAAGACACAAAACAAGAGATTAAAATTAATACACATAAGATTTTAGGAACAGATCAAGCACATCAATACTTCTCATGATCTTTTTAAGCATACATAATTTATTGCCAGAATACGTAAACTATTGGTTTGTTGTTGGTTTCCAAAAGTTTCTACGCGTATTCTGGTATTTTGTCATTTTTGAGTTTACCCGATATATTATTATAGATTATATTGTTGCGGCAATTTTTTTAATTACAGGAAAATCTAGGAAAGAAAAATTTAAAAAGGCTAAACAAGATCTTTTTAATGAAAACCCATTTGTATCTGTGATCATACCAGGAAAAAATGAAGGGAAGCATTTGTATAAGTTGACTAGGTCTTTAGCTGAACAAACATTCAAAAACTTTGAGTTAATTATTGTTGATGATGGATCCGATGATGAAACGCCAATCATTGGGAAAAACTTAGAAAAATTAGGTTTAATAGATATGTTTATCAGGAATGAGATGAGAGGAGGAAAAGCTTCTGCAGCAAATTTAGCCTTAAGATATAGTAAAGGAAAATACATTGTGCATTTAGATGCAGATTGCTCTTTTGATAGAGATGCTATAGAACAGGTATTGATTCCTTTTTATTTAGATCATAAAATTGGGGCAGTAGGAGGGAATGTAAAAGTAAGAAACTATAAAGATAGTTTGTGTGCAAAATTGCAAGCTATAGAATATTTAAAAACAGTGTCTGTAGGAAGAATTATTACTTCTTATTTAGGGATTTATAAAATAATTTCTGGAGCCTTTGGAGCCTTTAGAAAAGATGTAATTGATAGCATTGGAGGATGGGATATTGGGCCTGGTTTAGATGGTGATATCACTGTAAAAATTAGAAAATCTGGATATAGAATTTATTTTCAACCAAAAGCCGTTTGCCTAACAAATGCGCCTTCTAAATTTAAAGTATTAACTAAGCAGAGATTACGTTGGGATAAGTCTATTATTCGGTTTAGAGTAAGAAAGCATAAAGATGTATATTTCCCTAATGCAAATTTCAAATGGTCAACTTTCTTTTCTTTAGCAGAAAATGTTTTTTATAATGTGGTTTTAGACATTCTTTGGTGGGTTTATATTATAGATATTATTGTAAACTACAGCAGTCAATTACAGTTTATAATTCCTATGAACTTCACTTTGTATTTTACTATGTCATATGTGCAAATGTTGAGTATTTATATTTTTTCTGAAAGAAGAAAAGAAGAACTATACCTGTGGCCATATGTGATTTTAATGACGCTCTATACAGGAACATACTTAAGAATTGTTAGAACCTTTGCATACTATAAAGAATTCTTTTTCAAAAGATCTTTCGAAGATGTTTGGAACCCTTATAAATCTTCAATACAGGCGAAACGTGCAGGTTTATAGACGAATAGCGCAAGGAGGTTATTCGACGAAAGAACCAAGTCGTTAGACGAAAACTACCGTAATTATAGCTTACTCAAGTCTAATTTTACAGCATAATTTAAAATTAAAAAAATGTTACTAGAATTATTACAAGAACCAAACAAAGATATGTTTACCAATGTGGTGATTATGTCAATGATTGCCTTGGGTATAGGGTTTATTTGCTATACAATAAGGCTTCAAAAAAGAAGGAATACTAAAATGAAAAAACAATTTTTCAAGACGTATCTAAAACAATCAAAATCTTTACTTGCAGTGCTATTTATATTAGTCTTAGTTGGCTGTCAATCAAAGTTTGAAGAAAGTAATGCCATTGAAGATATTGCTTTAGATGAGTTTCCTTATGAAGTGAATAACAATAGTGGAAACTTAAGTAGTAGAATTACATATATTAATAGAACAGCAACTATAGAGCCGTTAGTAAGTGGTTTAAATACAGCTAGGTCTACTTCAAGCGTTAATGGTGCCCAAGAAATGTATTATTGGGAACATGTCGCAGAAGTTGATCCGCTTGTAGTCGATGGGATTACTCTAAGCGCAACGCATATTACTTTAAATGACGACAAGGCATATGTAAGTTATCATCGACAAGGAGATAATCACTCGGGAGCTGTTGAGATTATTGATCTCTCCAATGCTAATTTTCCAACCATCATAAGCCAGGCTTACTTTCCTAAATCAGATATCAATGCTGTAGCTTCGGGTTTTGTTAATAATTCTTCAAACCTAAAAGTTTGGTTAGCAATGTCAGATGCGACACATGGAGCTCAATTATACGAATTAGAAGCTACAGCATACAATTTCACTGAAGCTTTTAGGCGGGTAAATCTTTCGAATATCTTAGATGGTTCAGGTGTATCAGCATCTGCGAATGGAATTGGAGTAACTAATAATTATTTATATGTTACTTCAGGAAAAACTCATGGGGGTACTGTCTTATTAAATAAAAATAATTTATCTGCTATTGCTCATGAGAGTTATAGAGATGCAAAGTATGTTGCTGTAAATGGAGCTTCTAATGGTTCATCTGTTGTGAGTCTTGTTACTGGAGATAATGCTTCTGTAAAAGTGAGTAATGTTGGTAATAACTACAATACAACATCGTACAATATAGGATCTATTTTTCATCAGAATGTAGTAGAGACGTATAGGGGAAAATCAACGATGGAATTCTCCCCTATAAATAACAATTATTTGTATATCGCAAAAGGAAAAGATGGAATTGCGATGGTAGATGTTACGAATGGAAATATTAGAAATGAATCCAAGGGAACAATGCTAGTGGTAGGGAATACGAACGGAGTAAGTACTGATGAAGATTATATTTATGCAGCTAACGGGTCAGACGGAATTTCAATCTCTCCACACCCTACAAACTCAGGAGAAGATATCTCTCCAGTGTTTTACTGGGATATGGCTGAAAATGATGCTTCTGCCAATTATATAATTGCAGATGGAGAATGGGTGTTTGTTGCAAAAGGTGGAGGAGGATTTAAAATTCTCAGAAAGCGTAAAAAAGATGAGTACAAAACAATTACAACGTATAATAACTACGGAACACCAGATGGATTAGAGGATGATGTTGAGGTATGTAGTGAACTGTTGCCTAATATTTATGCAAATGTATTGCCAGAAAGAACAAACGCAATGATGGCGCATCCTGAATATTTTACAAATCCAGTAAAAAATTTAGTAATATCTGAAGCTACAGACTTATACTTGACATTTGTAGATGAAGGAGCTGGATATAAGAATGTATTGGGCTATTATACCTATCAAGAAGGAAACCAACCAACTAGCGAAGAACAACTAGATAAGATTGTGATTTTCCCGAACGCATCTGCAGAAGGTTCTGGAGGTGAATTAATTAGAGGTAATACCATGAGGCTTCTAGGGACTTTTGAGCCTGGAACAGTTATTAGCTTCTTCGTCATAGCCAATGGATGGAGAAACGGACAAATTACTGACGGATATTATTCACAACATACAGACATCGATTATAACTTAAGCGGAAGACAGCAAAGTATTATTTTCTATGATCAAACCTGTAATTCAACCGTGATTGCCTTTGAAGATATTACCGTACCTAACGGAGATAACGATTTTAATGATGCAATCTTCCAAATTACGGCTTCAAACCCTAATGCATTAGCAACAGATACTTTTGTGCAAATAAATGATTAAAAGAATAATTTGTTTGGGTAAAAATCTAAAACAGCATTGATATATCAATGCTGTTTTTTTCAATTAAATGACAAAACATACATTTCAACGATAGATTTATACCGTTCAACGAAAAAGACACTTTAAAACAATAAGTGCTTGTTAATTTTGATGTATGATATTTGAATTCATTTTTTACATGAACACCACATTATTATTTTTGTTGTTTACAATGTGTATGATTGTAGCTGTGTATGTAGTATTAAAATTTCGCCCAAGCAATAGAAAAAATGTAAGAGAAACAAGATACAGAGAGTACTTAAAGTTCTCTAATTCTCTTATACAAAGTAGTTCTTATAGCGATATTGTTAATGTTGATAAAAGAATCGCGTAACCATTCGTCGATAAAACAATGCCATTCATCTATTTGAACTCTGTTGTGGTCGAAAACTAAAACAAAAGAAACAATACAATTTGTTTCTTTACAGAAGAAAATAATAAATAATAAAAATTTGGGGGAATTTTTATAATTATTACTAAAAGAGCATTCAATTGAATGCTCTTTTTGATTTCCTGATTCTCTGTAGCTTTTTTACATCTTTTTTAAGAATTTAAATAACAAGAAATTCACCTTTTTTCTGCATATTTGTTGTCCATGAAAATTTATCCAATTGAGACAGGAAATTTTAAGTTAGATGGTGGAGCAATGTTTGGTGTTGTGCCTAAAACTATTTGGCAAAAAACAAATCCAGCAGATTCTAATAATTTAATTTCTATGAGTATGAGATGTATGCTTATAGAAGATGGAGAAAGACTTATACTAATTGATACCGGTCTTGGGAATAAACAATCAGATAAATTTTTTGGATACTATTACTTATTTGGTGATTTTTCTTTAGATGCTTCATTAGCCAAATATGGATTTCATCGAGATGATATCACAGATGTTTTTTTAACACATTTACATTTTGATCATTGTGGAGGCGCTATTCAATGGAATCAAAACAAGACAGGATATAAACCTGCTTTTAAAAATGCAAAATTCTGGAGTAATAATAATCATTGGCAATGGGCAACTGTTCCTAATCCCAGAGAAAAAGCATCTTTTTTAAAAGAGAATATATTGCCTATAGAAGAAAGTGGTCAGTTAAACTTTATCGGACATGACTCAAAAAATAAAATAGGGTTTGATGTTTTATTTATGGATGGACATACAGAAAAACAAATGCTCCCTAAAATAGAATATCAAAATAAAACGTTGGTTTTTATGGCAGATTTACTGCCTACTACAGGACATATTCCTTTACCCTATGTAATGGGCTACGATACAAGACCATTATTAACCATAAAAGAAAAGGCAGCATTTTTAAACGAAGCTGCAGAAAAAGAATATTACTTGTTTTTAGAACATGATGCCTACACTGAGGTTTGTACGGTACAAAAAACAGAAAAAGGAGTAAGATTAAAAGAAACATATAAATTTAATGATGTATTTAACTAGAGAGAATATGAAGAACATAAAAACGATTGTATATTTTTCCTTATGGCTGTTTTTATTAACAGGATGTAAGACAATGATAAGTACGGTAAAAGTTCCACAAGGGAATCCGTTAGCTATAAATGCTCTAGCTAAAAAAGGAACTTTAACAGAAAATGATAAACAAAAATGGGGTCATTTAGATTTATTAAAAGACTCTATCCCTGGAATGAGCTTAGAAAAAGCATATCAGTTTGTAACCAATAAAAAAGGAAATACAGTTATTGTAGCTGTCGTAGACTCAGGAACCGATTTAGAACATGAAGATTTAAAAGAAGTGGCGTGGGTAAATCCAAAAGAAATCCCAGGAAATGGAAAAGATGATGATAACAATGGTTTTATAGACGACATTAATGGGTGGAATTTTTTAGGAACTATTTATAAAGAAAACGCTGAATTGTATAGAATTATAAAGAATCCTAAAATTGTGAATGATACCATATATCAAAAAGCAAAAGCGGAGTATGATAAAAAAATAACGCAAGCAACAAATAATAAGTCGAGATATGGTCAAATTCTACAAGCTGTTAATTTTGCCAATGATAATATTTTAAAAAAATTAGGCACCAAAAAATATACAAAAGCAGACTTAGTTAAAATAGATGTATCATCAGATCAACAATTAGCAAGAAGTGTTGCTATTGCGAATCAAATGTTTGATTTGGGTTTACCATCCTTACAAGAAGGAATAGACGAGCTAACAACTTTGGTTAAAAATGCGGATGAGGTATTAAAAGAAGAAGAGATTAAAAAAGAGTACAGGAAACCATTAAATGATAATGAAAATTCAATGACCACTATTATTTATGGAAATAATAAAACGGGTCACTCAGTAAAAGATGAAGCACATGGAACACATGTTTCAGGGATTGTTGGCGCTGCTAGAAATAATGGAAAAGGAATAAATGGTGTTGCCAAAAATGTGAAAATTATGGCAGTAAGAGTCGTTCCAGATGGCGATGAATATGATAAAGACGTAGCCTTAGGAATTCGTTATGCTGTAGATAATGGAGCTAAAGTGATTAATACTAGTTTTGGAAAAGGTTATTCCCCTAAGAAAGAATGGGTATACGAGGCTATTAAATATGCAGAAAAGAATGATGTATTAATTGTAAATGCAGCAGGAAACAGTGGTCAAAATATTGATGTAACAATAACCTTTCCTAACGATGCTCCAGATATGATCAATGAAATAGCAGACAACTTTCTTACTGTAGGAGCTATTAGTTCTAATTATAATGAAAAGTTACCAGCATCTTTTACAAACTACGGAAAAATAAATGTAGACGTATTCGCACCAGGAGTTCAAATATACTCTACTACACCCGAAAATGAATATAAATATTTTAATGGAACATCTATGGCTTCTCCTGGAGTAGCTGGGATAGCGGCGTTAATAAGATCATATTATCCAAAATTATCTGCAAGTCAAGTAAAACACATCCTGATGAATTCTGGAACTAAAATAGATTTAGAAGTTATTAAACCAGGGTCAATGTCAAGAGAAAAACCGAATGGAGAAAAAGTAAAATTCTCAGAATTATCAGTTTCAGGCAGAATTGTAAATGCATATAATGCATTAGTTATGGCAAACAAAATGGTTAACGGAAAATAAATTAAGATAATTACAATGAAAAAAATAGTAGGATTTATTATTGTAGTAACGGTTATTGCTTCTTGTGCGATAACAAAAAGTAATTCATCAGTAAACAATACATTAGTCAACAATAGCGCTTATTGGCAACAGAAGGTAGACTATACAATGGATATTGATATGAATGTAAATAATTATCAATATAAAGGAATACAAAAACTAGTATATACTAACAACTCACCAGATGAGTTGAATAATGTGTATTATCATTTGTATTTTAATGCATTTCAGCCTAATTCTCAAATGGATATCCGTTCAAGAAATATTGCTGATCCAAGTAGTAAAATAGGAGATAGAATAAGTAGATTGTCTCCTTCTGAAATAGGATATATCAAAGTAAATTCTTTACAGCAAGATGGAATTGCTGTAAGTTATGAAACTGTTGGAACCATCTTAGAAGTAAAATTAAACACACCTATTAAGCCAGGGCAAAGTGTAACCTTTGATATGGTTTTTGATGCTCAAGTGCCAGTGCAGATTCGCCGTTCTGGAAGAAATAGTAAAGAAGGAGTAGCCTTATCTATGACACAATGGTACCCTAAAATGGCTGAGTATGACTTTGAAGGATGGCATACACCTCCTTATATAGCAAGAGAATTTCACGGAATTTGGGGCGATTTTGATGTTACGTTGCATATTGATAAAAATTATGTTGTTGGTGGGTCTGGATATATCCAGAATCCGCAAGAAGTTGGGCATGGCTATGAAGACAAATCTAAGCCATTAAATTTACCAAATACCGATAAATTAAGTTGGCATTTTAAAGCACCTAATGTGCATGATTTTACTTGGGCAGCAGATCCAGAATACAATCATGATATCTATAAAATGAATAATGGAATTGATTTACATTTCTTCTATAAGAAAACGTTAGATGCAAAGTATTTAGAAGGATGGAAAAAATTACAGCCAGCAACCGCGCAGCTAATGAACTACTTTAGCGAGCATATTGGGCAATACCCATATAAACAATATTCAGTAATACAAGGAGGAGATGGAGGAATGGAATATGCGATGTCTACGTTAATTACAGGAAAAAGATCTTATGGAAGTTTGTTTGGAGTTACTGCACATGAGATGGCGCATACATGGTTTCAATTCTTATTGGCGAGTAATGAAAGTAAACACCCTTGGATGGATGAAGGATTTACATCGTATATCTCAAATTTAGCAGAAGACTTAATTCTAAAACAAAATCAAGAGAACCCTCATATTGGATCTTACAAAAGGTATTATAAAACTGTACAACTTGGTATAGAAGAATCTTTGTCTACTCATGCAGATAGATATCATTATAATTATTCTTACAGTACAGCTAGTTATAGTAAAGGGAATATTTTTCTATCTCAATTAGAATATGTAATAGGGAAAGAGAATACCGCAAAAGCAATTAAAAAATACTTTACAGATTTTAGTTTTAAACATCCAACTCCAAATGATATAAAAAGATCTGCCGAAAAAGTATCTGGAATACATTTAGATTGGTATTTAAATGAGTGGACACAGACAACACATACTATTGATTATGGAGTAAAATCTGTAGAAGGAAAAACAATAACTTTAGAAAGAATTGGAAAAATGCCAATGCCTATTGATGTTGAGGTAACGTATAATGATGGTTCTAAAGAAAGCTTCAATATTGCTTTAAGAATGATGAGAGGAAACAAGCCAACTTCGGCAACAATATTAGAAGACTGGACCTGGGCACACCCAACCTATAGTTTTAAAACTAGTAAAGACATTAAATCTGTAGAGATCGATACTTCAAAGTTGATGGCAGACGTTAACCAAAAAAATAATAGGTTTGAGATAGAATAAGAAATATAAGAGTAAATAAAAAAAGCGAGGTTTTTACCTCGCTTTTTTTATTTGTCAACTTGCTCAATAAAACTGTCAATTTTTTCTTTAGGAATAAAACCTTTTAGCATTAGCCCAACACCAAAAACAATTAATAAGATTCCCATAATTCGTTTAATTCGATAAATAACCAAGGGAGTCAGCCTGTTTTTAAGTTGTTTGGCTAGTACAATTTTACCTAGATCAGTAACAAAATAACTAACAATGATAATTGTAAAATAATAGAAGATATGAGTAGGATTCATATCTAAAGTAGGACCTATAACTACTATAAGACCTAGCCAAAATGCCAAAACACCTATATTAATAAAGTTTAAAAAAAAACCTTTTAAAATTAACTTAAAATAATTATTGTTTGCGGGTAATTCCATAGAAGCTTCTGCTTCTTTTTTACCAGATTTATCTAAATAAGTAATGACCCCATACACGATTAAAATAAGTCCTCCAATAAAGAATAGCCGAGGGTCGTCTTTAATTCTCTCTAATAAATGTCTACTTCCATAATATGCAATAACTATAAAAGCAACATCCCCTAAAATTACACCAACATTAAAAGCTATCGCCGCTCTAGCTCCTTTTATGATACTTGTTTGTATCAACATAAAAAAGACAGGACCTATCATAAAGGATAAAAAGAATCCAAATAATATAGCATTTTTAATATTGTAAAAATCCATATGCTAAAGATACAGGTTTTTAAACATCATCAAAATCTATTGAAATCTTTGTAGTAGTAGGATGTGCCTGGCAGGTTAAAATATAACCATCATTTACCTCGGCATCTGTTAAAATACTGTTTTTGGTCATCACGGCTTTTCCTACAGTTACTTTTCCTAGACAGCTACTGCAAATTCCTCCTTGACAAGAGTAGGGAGCGTCTAAGTCATTTCTTAAAGAAGCTGCCAAGATATTATCTGTTTGCGCCATCGTAAATGTGGTTTCTTCGTCATCTAATAAGATGGTAATTTCTGAAGTTCCTTCTTGTATTTGATCTGTATTCTCTTCTTCAGTAGAAGCGGTGAACAATTCAAATAAAATAGTACCCTCATTAAAACCACAACCTTTTAAAGCATCAGATACGGCATGAATCATCTCTTCAGGGCCACATAAAAAAGCACTTTTAAAAGAAATCTCTTTATGTACGTTTTTTACAAAATAATTAGCAATACTATCGTCAATTCTACCATGTCTAGCCCCTTCTACATGCGCTCTGCTATAGACATAATGTAGATTAAAACGATCCGAAAATTGATGTTGTAAACTATCTAATTCAGCCTTAAAGATAGTATCAGCTATTGTTTTATTCCCATAAATTAAAGTAAAAGTTGCATTGTTGTTGTTTTCTAAAACTTCTTTAATCATAGACATTATAGGCGTAATTCCACTCCCAGCTGCAAATCCAATATAGTTTTTATTTGCCTCTGTATTTAAAATGAACTTTCCTTCTGGAATGGCTACTTCTAAAACATCACCTGCCTTTAATTGCGAAGTGGCATGCGTTGAAAAAGTTCCATTTTCTACAGCTTTTACTGTAATTTTTAACCTTCCACTTTTTGGAGAAGAACAAATAGAATAGGCTCTACGAATTTCTTCACCATTAATAGTACTTTTAATATTTACATATTGCCCAGCAACAAAAGAGAACTCTGTTTTTAATTGTTCAGGAATCGTAAAAATAATAGAAACCGCATCAGCGGTTTCCTTAATAATTTCTCGTATTGTTAATTTATGAAATGTACTCATTGAGTATTTTTAAATAAGATTATTAGTAACCAAATATTCGGCAATCTGCACTGTATTTGTAGCTGCCCCTTTACGGAGGTTATCAGAAACAATCCACAAATTTAAGGAGTTTTCTTGAGATAAATCGCGTCTAATTCTACCCACAAAAACATCATCCTTTCCTTCAGAATAAAATGGCATTGGGTATTCATTATTTTCAATATCATCTTGCACAGTAACACCATCAGTTTTAGATAGTAAATCGCGTACTTCTGCTAAGTCAAAATCATTTTCAAACTCTATATTTACACTTTCAGAATGTCCTCCAACTACTGGGATTCTAACAGCAGTAGCAGTAATGGCAATAGTATTATCACCTAAAATTTTACGAGTTTCTCTAACTAATTTTAATTCTTCCTTTGTGTATCCATCTTCTTCAAATACATCACAGTGCGGAATTGCATTTTTATGAATCTGATGAGGATATGCTTTATCTGCTTCCTTACCAACAAATTCTGAAGCTAATTGTCGAACCGCTTTTACACCTGTTCCTGTAATAGATTGATAGGTAGAGATGACCAATCTTTTAATCCTATATTTTTTATGCAAAGGAGCTAATGCAACCACCATCTGAATGGTAGAACAATTTGGATTCGCAATAATTTTATCCTCCTTAGATAATTCAATAGCATTAATCTCTGGGACGATTAATTTTTTATTGATATCCATTCTCCAAGCAGAAGAATTGTCAATTACAGTTGTACCGACAGCCGCGAATTTTGGCGCCCATTCTAAAGAAGTATTTCCTCCTGCAGAGAATAAAGCAATATCTGGCTTCAAGCGAATAGCATCTTCCATACTAACAATTGTAAATTGGTTGCCATCATAATCCAGTTGCTTTCCAACCGATCTTTCAGAAGCCACAGGAATCAATTCAGTAATCGTAAAATTCCGTTCTTTTAACACTTGCAACATTACGTTTCCAACCATGCCTGTTGCTCCAACAACTGCTACTTTCATAAATAGAATTAAAATTATTTATGCAAAGATGATAAAAAATAAAACGCCTTGTTTATCTGTAATGTGAATAATCCTTTAAAATTTAAAATTTCATCGAATTAAAATCAATTGTTGAATTTTAAACTAAAGTCAAAAAATATGCTAATTTTGTGCCCGAATAGATATTGATACATCTATTTTTATATTGTTTAACTAAATTAGTATAGCATGCAACTGTACAATAAGTTAAGCGCTAAAGAACGCGCTGCATTAATTGATGAGGCTGGTAAAGACCGCCTAACGATTTCTTTCTATCAGTATCACAAGATAGAGAATCCACAAATTTTTAGAGATCACTTATTTTTAAATTGGGACAAATTAGATGTCTTAGGGAGAATCTATGTTTCTTATGAAGGAATCAATGCTCAGTTATCTGCCCCGGCAGAAAATTTTAAAGAATTTAAGGAACATCTAGATAGCATTTCTTTTTTGAAGGGGGTGCGATTAAATATCGCCATAGAGCAGGACAATAAATCGTTCTTAAAATTAAAAGTGAAAGTTCGAGATAAGATTGTGGCAGACGGCTTAAATGATGACACATTTGATGTAACAAATAAAGGAGTGCATTTAAACGCGAAAGAGTTTAACGATATGTTGGCAAACCCAAATACAGTTTGTGTAGACATGCGAAACCATTACGAAAGTGAAATAGGTCATTTTGAAGGAGCGGTAACACCAGATGTAGATACTTTCAGAGATTCTTTAGATATTATAGAAGAAGACTTAAAAGAAAACAAAGAAGATAAAAATTTGTTGATGTATTGTACTGGAGGAATTCGATGCGAAAAAGCTTCAGCATATTATAAGCACAAAGGGTTTAAAAATGTGTTTCAATTAGAAGGGGGCATTATTGAATATACGCGTCAAGTAAAATCTGAAGGAATCGAGAATAAATTCATCGGTAAAAATTTTGTTTTTGATCATCGTAGAGCAGAGAAAATATCAGACGATGTGATTGCAAATTGTCATCAATGCGGAAAAGCCTGCGATACTCATGTAAACTGTGCAAATGAAGCTTGTCATTTATTATTCATTCAATGTGATGCATGTTCTGAGAAAATGGAAAATACGTGTTCTACGGACTGTCAAGAAATCATTCATTTGCCTTATGAAGAGCAAAAAGAGCGTAGAAAAGGAACACACAATAGCAATAAAATCTTTAAGAAAGGAAGGTCTGAAAAGTTGAGGTTTAAGAAATAAAAAAGGTCTAAGAACTTTAAGTTCTTAGACCTTTTTATATAAAAGTAAGTACCCTTTTTTATAGTTTAAAAACAGCTCCGATGTTTAAGCTAGACCCAGCGTTTTGGTTGCTAAAACTACTGTCTTTCGCAATGTCAGTAAGTCCAACAAGACCTTGAGCATCGAATAATAAACTGAATTTTTCAGAAATCTCTAATTTGTAACCGATTCCATAAGAAATTCCTAATTGAAAAGATTCTACAGCATCTTTTATATCATTGCCATTGAAATCTGCTTTTACTAAAAACCCTGGACTAAGGCCAAAATTTAAATTCCACTTTCTAGTGCTTCCAAAATGCCAGTTAGCATTGATAGGAATACTTAGATAGTTTAGAGCTAATTCATCACCATCATCAGCTCCCATGGCATTATAAACAACTCCAGATCGCAAACTCCATCGATCATTAAAAAAGTAATCCCCTACTACACCAAAATTAACAGCATTTCTAACATTATCGGAGTCAGCATCATCACCATTTAAAAAGGAACTTGAGTATCCAATAAAAGGGCTTAATTCAATATCGCCTTTTTCCCTTATCTGTCCGAAAGTAGATAATGAAGATGCAATAAAAACAAATAATAATAATTTTTTCATTTTAAAGTTTTTTTAAAAAATTAGACATTTTTTTCAATTATAATTTTTGTTCTTTAATCAACGGAACGATTACTTGGAAAGATAACAACGATAGTTTTCGTTGGGTTTGTCCTAATCATAGCATAAATTAGATAAGAAGAAAAATTAATTATTTAAGATGGCGAAACTATGAATAAAATTTGATTGGATAATTAATATTATGTCTCTCAAAAGTTAAATTATTTATAAAATAAAAAGCTGGTTAGTTATCTTAAAGAGAGTAAAGCCTCCTAAATGAGTATCTTATAAGAAATTTAATCAAAAAAAGACATCAGAAATACTGAAGGGTGAAAAATAAAAGAGGCCTAAATAGGAGGGTTGTTTTATAATTTTTCAATTTCTCTATTCTTTTAGAATGCTTATATTTACTGATTAAACATACACTCTAAATTTATCATAGTGTAGTTTGTTTTGAAAAAGAACATTTAACTGAAAATTAATTAAAAAGAAGTCTTAGTGCTTCTTGAAAAATATAGTCATCTTATGGCATGTGGTAGTTGTGGCACAACAGAAAATGGTGTGCCTAAGGGTTGTAAAAGTAACGGTAATTGTGGTTCTGGGACTTGTGGAAGTGGTAGTGAAAAGTTAGCCGTATTTGATTGGTTGTCCAATATGACATTACCAACAGGCGAAGAAAGATTTAATATTTTTGAAATTCGGTTTAAAAACGGAAGAAAACATTTCTTTAAGAATCTTGATAATTTAACCTTATCTATTGGAGATATTGTAGCGGTAGAAGGAAACCCAGGTCATGATATTGGTTCTGTTTCTTTGGCAGGAGAGCTTGTAAAGGTGCAAATGAAAAAAAGAAAGATTTCACATGACAGTGAAGAAATTAAAAAAATATACAGAAAAGCCTCACAAAAAGACATTGATATTTGGCAAAAAGCTAGAGATAAAGAGCTAGAAACTCAAACCAAAGGAAGAGAAATCATAAGTCGTTTAGGATTAAAAATGAAACTTTCTGATGTAGAATATCAAGGAGATGGTAATAAAGCAACGTTTTATTATACAGCCGATGCAAGAGTCGATTTTAGACAATTAATTAGAGATTTAGCAGGAGCCTTTTCTATTAGAGTAGAGATGAAACAAGTAGGGGCTAGGCAAGAAGCGGCAAGGCTAGGAGGAGTTGGTTCTTGCGGTAGAGAACTATGCTGCTCTACATGGCTTACAGATTTCAGAAAGGTGACAACTACTGCTGCTAGATATCAGCAATTATCGTTAAACCCACTTAAGTTAGCAGGACAATGCGGGAAATTAAAATGCTGTTTAAATTATGAATTAGACACTTATTTAGACGCACTCAAAGATTTTCCTAAACAAGAAACAGTATTAAAAACTGAAAAAGGAACAGCTGTTTTTATTAAGATGGATATTTTTAAAGAGTTTCTATGGTACACCTATAAAGAGGAAAGATCTAAATGGTATCGATTGACACTAGAGCAAGTGAAAGAAATTATCAACTTAAATAAAAATAATGAATCAGGACTTTCGTTAGAAGAATATGAATCTGAAGTAGAGGAGCTTCCAAAGGTTGATTTTGAAAATGTAGTTGGACAAGATAGCTTAACTCGTTTTGATGCGCCTAAAAATAATAGAAGAAGAAATAGAAAGAAAGGCAAAAAGAAAACCTTAGCGGCTGTAAAGCCTGGTTCAGAGAAACCTCAGCAAACAACCAATAAAAGGAATCATCCTAATAAAAATAGAAGAAGGAATAAAAAGTCAAATGGAAATAATACTCAAAAAAAATAAGCTCTTTTTGATGCTATTGTTTGTCGGAATCATTTCCTGTGATTCTAACAATCGTGTTTTTGATGAATATAAAAAGTTAGATAATAATTCTTGGGATATAAAGATTCCTGTAGAGTTTGATTTTTCAATTACTGATACTATTTCAAAAAACAATTTGTTCCTTAATTTAAGAAACAATAATAATTATCTCTATAGCAATTTGTATCTAATTACTCATTTGAATTTTCCTAATGGCAGGAAAATTGTAGATACTTTACAATATAAGATGACTGATAATGAAGGGAATTTTTTAGGAACTGGATTCACAGAAATCAAAGAGAATAAATTATTTTATAAAGAACAGAAAGCATTCCCTGTTTCAGGACAATATAACCTTAAAGTTTGGCATGCCATGAGAAAGAACGGTGAAATAGAGTCAATTAAAAATTTAGAAGGAATTTCCGATTTTGGTTTTAGAATTGAAAAGATAGAATAATATGAAGAAGAAAAAAACAAACACATATAGAAAATACATCAAACGTTTTTGGTATTTAGTATTAGGAGGGTTTACATCAATACTTCTATTATTCCTATTAACATCTTGGGGTGTTTTTGGTGCATTACCAACTTTTGAAGAATTAGAAAACCCACAAAAAAATTTAGCAACAGAGATTATTTCTTCAGATGGAGTTACCTTAGGAAAGTATGCTTACGAAAATAGAACTCCAGTTACTTTTAAAGAATTACCAGATAATTTGATTAAAGCATTAATTGCAACAGAAGATGAACGATTTTATGATCATTCTGGAATAGATTTTAGAGGAACAGCAAGAGCTGTTATAAAATTAGGGAAAGGAGGAGGAGCGAGTACAATAACGCAACAATTAGCAAAAAACTTATTTACTAAAAGAGCTTCTAGCAATACTTTTAAAAGAGTAATGCAGAAAGTAAAAGAATGGATAGTAGCTGTCAAATTAGAAAACCAATATACAAAGCAAGAGATTATTGCTATGTATTTAAATACTCAAGGATTTTTATTTAATGCCATAGGAATTCGCTCTGCTTCTAGAATATATTTTGGAAAGGAGCCTAAAGATTTATCTATTGAAGAGTCTGCTATTTTGGTAGCGATGCTTAAAAATCCTAGACAGTATAATCCTAATAGAGAAGTGTCTAAAAAGAAATCTTTTAATAGACGAAATGTCGTTTTTAAACAAATGGCTAAAAATGGTTTTATTTCAGAGCAAGAAAAAGATTCTTTACAGAAGTTACCTCTTAAGATTAATTTTACTCCAGAGAGTCATAATGACGGTTTAGCTACCTATTTTAGAGAATACTTGAGAGCTTATTTAAAAAAATGGGTAAAAGAGAATCCAAAACCTAATGGAGAGTTGTATAATATTAACAGAGATGGGTTAAAAATATATGTGACCTTGAACTCTAAGATGCAGCAGTATGCTCAAGAGGCCGTGCATGAACATATAGCAAACTTGCAAAAGTTTTTTTATAAAGAGCAAGAGAAAAATAAAACAGCACCTTTTTATGATTTAGAATCGGAGCAGATAGCATCTATATTACGTAGAGCGAAAAAGAATTCAGATCGTTATCGTAATATGAAAAGATCAAAAAAGTATTCTCAAAAACAAATAGATTCTGCGTTCAATGCAAAAACTAAAATGAGGGTATTTTCTTGGAATGGAGAGAGAGATACTATTATGACACCTAACGATTCTATTCAATATTATAAATACTTTTTACATTCAGGATTACTCTCTATAGAGCCACAAACAGGTCATATTAAAGCTTGGGTAGGAGGAATCAACCATAAATATTTTAAGTATGATCATGTAGAGCAAGGAAAAAGACAAGTAGGATCTACTTTTAAACCTTTTGTGTATGCTACGGCTATTAATCAACTACGATTATCTCCATGCGATACTTACCCTATATCACCTTATACGATACCAAAGGGTAAATATGGAATTCCAGAACCTTGGACTCCAGATGATTCAGGGAAAACATACGCAGGTGAAGTAACATTAAAAGAAGCATTAGCAAGATCTATAAATACAATGTCTGCAAGACTTATAGATATGGTAAACCCTAGTAATGTAGTAAGATTAGCAAAGTCTGCAGGAATAGAAAGCAGAGTCCCAGTAGTGCCAGCAATAGCTTTAGGCGCAGTAGAGCTATCATTAATGGAAATGACGAGTGCTTATGCAACATTTGCAAACAAAGGCTTAAGAGTAGAGCCAAGTATGATTACGAGAATAGAAGACAAAAATGGAACCGTATTATCTCAGTTTACACCAAAAACAAAAGAAGTAATGAGTGAAGAATCTGCTTATGTTGTTCTCGATTTATTAAAAGGGGTAACCACCGCAGGATCTGGTGTTCGACTTAGAACAAAAGATCATTATTATAAAGATATTATTACAGGATTTCCGTACCAGTTTACAAATCCGATAGCAGGAAAAACAGGGACTACACAGAACCATACAGATGGCTGGTTTATGGGAGTTGTACCTAACTTAGCCACTGGAGTTTGGACAGGAGGAGAAGACAATGCAATACATTTTGAAAACTTAGCAGAGGGTCAAGGAGCTACAATGTCTCTTCCTTCTTGGGCTTTATTTATGAGAAAAGTATATGCAGATAAAACATTAAATATTAGTCAAGAAGATTTTGAAAAACCTGAATATGTTGGAATCAATTTAAATTGTGGACAGGAAGAAGAAAAAGAAAAAGGAAAAGAAAAAGTGGTGGATCCTGTGAAAGACGATAACACTGATTTTTAATTAGAAAGAATGATACAAAAAAAAGTAAATAATGTTCAGGAAGCACTCCAAGGAGTTAAAAGTGGTATGACATTAATGTTGGGAGGTTTTGGACTATGTGGAATTCCAGAAAATGCGATAACAGAACTGGTAAGGTTGGGCGTAAAAGACGTTACTTGTATATCTAACAACGCTGGAGTTGATGATTTTGGATTGGGTTTCTTATTACAAAATAAACAGATAAAGAAAATGATTTCATCTTATGTAGGTGAAAATGATGAATTTGAAAGACAAATGTTGTCCGGAGAATTAGAAGTTGAGTTAACTCCTCAAGGAACATTAGCTGAGAAATGTAGGGCAGCTCAAGCAGGTTTCCCCGCTTTTTATACTCCAGCGGGTTATGGAACAGAAGTGGCAGAAGGAAAAGAAACCAGGGAATTTGACGGTAAAATGTATGTTTTAGAGTCTGCGTATAAAGCAGATTTTTCTTTTGTGAAAGCATGGAAAGGTGATGCGGCAGGGAATTTAATATTTAAAGGAACTGCAAGAAATTTTAATCCGTGTATGTGCGGTGCTGCAACTATAACAGTAGCAGAAGTGGAAGAATTAGTTCCAGTTGGAACGTTAGACCCAAACCATATTCATATTCCAGGGATTTTTGTGCAAAGAATTTTTCAAGGAGAGAAATACGAAAAACGAATAGAACAAAGAACCGTAAGACAAAGAAGTTAGTGATGTTAGACAAAAACGGGATAGCTAAAAGAATAGCAAAAGAAGTAAAAAACGGTTACTATGTGAATCTAGGAATAGGTATTCCAACCTTAGTAGCTAATTTTGTACAAGAAGATCTAGAAGTAGAATTTCAGAGTGAAAATGGAGTATTAGGCATGGGACCTTTTCCTTTTGAAGGAGAAGAAGATGCAGACATTATTAATGCAGGAAAGCAGACCATTACCACCATGCCAGGAGCAAGCTTTTTTGATTCGGCAACAAGTTTTTCTATGATTCGAGGAAAACATGTCCATCTGACTATTTTAGGAGCGATGGAAGTCGCTGAAAATGGAGATATAGCCAATTGGAAAATTCCAGGAAAAATGGTAAAAGGAATGGGGGGCGCCATGGACTTAGTGGCCTCTGCAGACAATATTATTGTAGCAATGATGCATACCAATAAACGCGGAGAATCTAAGCTCTTAAAAGAATGTTCTTTACCCTTAACTGGAGTGGGATGTGTAACTAAAGTAGTGACCAACTTAGCAGTGTTAGAAATTAAAAATAATGCTTTTCATTTGTTAGAAAGAGCGCCAGGAGTAAGTATAGAAGACATACAAAATGCCACAAAAGGAACTCTAATTGTAGAAGGAGAGATTCCTGAAATGGAATTATAAAAGTAAAGAAGCTATGAATAATAAATTTATTAAATTCTTAATCATTTTAAATGGAGTAATGTTGCCAATATTACTTGGATTTGGAATATATCAATTGGCTAAAGAGTTTTTCCCAAAACAAATACAACAGCAAGAAAGAGGTTTAATTGTTGGAGACGATTTGGAAGAAAACAAGAAAGACAGTATTGCTTGGCAAGGATTAGAGTATGATTTTCCTGAAGAAATATACAATTCAACAGGTTTTTTAATTAAAGTTGGAGTTAAAGATTATACTAAAGGAAAAAGCACATTGAACTTATACTCAAAATATGCTGGAGATGGTTATTATTATGGATATTTAAGTTTGGTGAATGTTGTTTTTTTAGATAAAAACTATCAAGTGATGGGTTCTTTACTAGATAAAAAAGCATCTATAACAGAAGTTTCTCCTCAAAGAAAGCGTAATAAAAATGACACAGATACTGACATAACCGTGAAGTATATCGGTTACTTAATAGCATTTAAGGACACTAATAATGATGGTAAGCTAAATTCTTTAGATCATCATGATTTATACCTTTCAGATTTAAGAGGAGGAAATTTTAAAAAAGTATCAAATAACATTGATATTCAGTCATTTAATTATATCCAATCAAATTCTCAAATATTCATCAGGTATACTAATAGAGAAAACATCAGAGAGGAACATAAAAAAACACGATTTGCTATTTACGATATCCAATCTTCAAAATTTTTAAACTTATCTAGTATTGATTTAGAGTTAGATAAGTTAGAAAAAATCATTATAAATTAATCCATGAAAATCATTTCCTATAATGTAAACGGAATTAGAGCCGCGTTAAAAAAAGGCTTCTTGGATTGGCTGCAGCAAGCCAATCCAGATGTGATTTGTATTCAAGAAACCAAAGCACATAAAGAGCAGTTAGACACCAGTGTGTTTGAAGCAGCAGGGTATCCTTACCATTATTGGTTTTCTGCACAAAAAAAAGGATATTCTGGAGTTGCCGTTTTCTGTAAAGAAAAACCGAATCATATTGAATATGGAACTGGAATTGAAACTATGGATTTTGAAGGAAGAAATTTAAGGGTAGATTTTGACAAGGTTTCTGTAATGAGTATGTATTTACCTTCTGGAACGAATGATGCAAGATTGAATTTTAAATTCAATTACATGGATGAAATTAAACAATATGCAAATGACTTAAGAAGAGAGATTCCAAATTTGGTCATTTGTGGAGATTATAATATTTGTCATGAAGCAATAGACATTCATAACCCCAAAATGAAAGGCGTTTCTGGATTCTTGCCAGAAGAAAGAGCCTGGATAGGAAGTTTTATAGAAAGTGGATTTATAGATAGCTTTAGATATCTAAACAGCGAAAAGCAAGAGTTTTCTTGGTGGAGCTATAGAGCCAATTCTAGGGACAATAATAAAGGTTGGAGATTAGATTACGCCATGGTTTCAGAATCATTAAAAGAATCGATTTCTAGAGCGTATATTTTATCAGAAGCAAAGCATTCAGACCATTGCCCAATTGTTGTAGAATTAGATATTTAATAAGAGATATGAAGAAAAAAATATTCTTGTTTTTCCTTTTTATAAGTTTGGGAGTGTTCGCTCAAATTAAGAAAGATTCACTTTTAGTTGCAAAAGATTCTATTAAAGAAATTGCTGAAGAAGATTTATTTTCTGATTTAGATATTGCAATTATAGATAGTCTAGTTTTAGACGCTAAGTTTAACTCTCCATTATATGATGCGAACTCGTATTTTATAGAAAATATAGACACTAAAGATGTTAGTTCAGTTCAATTAACATCAACGGTGTTAAAAGAAAGATTAGCAATTATTGATGCTAAAACACCTTTTCATATTGCTTATAATCCAGCATTAGAAAAAGTCATTAAATCGTATTTAAAATATCGAAAAAAGTATTATCCAAGTTTAATGGCTAAAGCAGCATATTATTTCCCAATGTTTGAAAAATATTTGGATCAATATGACATTCCTTTAGAGATGAAATATCTGGCTATTGTAGAGTCAGCATTAAACCCTAAAGCAAGATCCAGAGTTGGAGCAACTGGGTTGTGGCAGTTTATGTATCAAACCGGGAAGCAATATAAACTAAAAGTGAGTTCTTATGTCGATGAACGACAAGATCCTATCAAGGCTACTGTTGCTGCTTGTGAATACTTGTCAAATCTGTATACCATATTTGGCGATTGGGATTTAGCTTTAGCAGCCTATAATTCAGGACCAGGAAATGTATCTAAAGCGATTAGAAGATCTGGAGGATATAAAAATTATTGGAATATTCGTCCATTTCTACCACGAGAGACAGCTGGATATGTCCCAGCTTTTTACGCTACAATGTACTTGTTTGAATATGCTAAAGAACATGACTTAAAAAGTAACGTACCAAAAATACATCATTTTGAAACCGATACGATCCATATAAAAAGAACCGTTAGTTTTGATCAAATTTCAGAAAAAACAGGAATAGATATAGAAATTCTTACGTTCTTAAATCCAGCATATAAATTAGATATTATTCCCTATATCGCTAATCGAAATTATACAGTTACGATTCCTAAGGTTTCTACAGTTGGGTTTTTAAAAACCGAAAAAGAGCTATATGCTTTAGCTGATGAAGATGACTCTAAAAGAGAAAAGCCCTTGCCAAAGTATTTTGAAATGGATAAGAGAATCCGTTACAGAGTTAGAAGCGGCGATTTTTTAGGGAAAATAGCCAATAGATTTGGTGTTCGAGTAAGTCAGATTAAAAAATGGAATGGATTAAGGAGTAATCGATTAAGAATTGGACAAAGACTAAGTATTTATCCAAAAAGAATTCGGATTCCTAAATCCAGTAAAAAAACAACTTCTAAAAAGAGTCCTAAAGGGAAACCAACAATCTATGTAGTTAAAAAAGGAGATTCACTTTGGACCATTGCAAAAAAATTTAAATCAGTTTCTATTAATCAAATTAAAGAATGGAACAATATTTGGAGTGCTAAAAATATAAAGCCAGGAACTAAATTAAAAATATATAAAAGCTAGCCATCATGAGAAAAATAATTATAGTGCTTTTCGTTTCTTCTTTTCTTATTTCTTGCGGAGGAGGAGACTCATACGTATTGCCTTCATCTGTAGGAAAAATTAATAAAGTACTCGTTGTTATAAAAGGAAGTTTATGGACAGGAGAAGTAGGAGATGAGATTAGAAATTCTTTAGGAGAATTACAAGTAGGGTTACCACAACCAGAAGCAGTTATCTCTTTATCTCAAGTAGCACCCAACGGTTTTTCAAGTATGATGAGGGTGTCAAGAAATGTACTTATAATAGAAGAAGGAGAGAAAGAAAATGTAAACTCTTTAAAGAATAAATATGCAAGCCCGCAAACTGTAGTGTATCTATCTGCTAAAGATAAAGAAGGGATTAAAAAACTTATAAAAGAAAAAGCTAAAGAAATTATTAGCATTTTTAGAGAAGCCGATATTGTTGAAACACAAAAGTTGTTTCAGAAAAAAAGGTTAGACGATTCTAAATATAAAACCTTAAGTAACTTAAAAATCTCTTTAACAATTCCAAAAGAATTTAAAACGGTAGATGACACAGGCGAGTTTCTTTGGTTACGCCAACATTTAAGAAGTGGAATTGCAAAAGGAGCTGGGAATAATAATATTCTAGTCTACTCACTCCCATTAACAGAGGCTGTTAGAAATAGTGATAATCTTTCAAAAATGAGAGACTCTATAGGTGAAAAATACATACCAGGAGCAAGAGAAGGAATGTATATGATTACAGAAAAAGCCTATACCCCTCATACTTATAACATTGATTTAAAAGGATTCAAAACTTTTGAAACTAGAGGAAAATGGGAAGTTAAAGATGCGTGGATGGCTGGCCCTTTTGTTAATTATGCAATGATAGATGAAAAAAATAAGCGCCTTATAGTGGTTGAAGGATTTACTTATGCTCCTTCAGTAGGAAAGAGAGAATTCTTATTTGAATTAGAAGCTATAGCAAAGTCTATTGTTGTAAAATAATATAAAAATTAAGTTAATTAAAAGAGCCTAAACAATTGTTTTGGCTCTTTTTGTTTGTATGTATTTAAAAACCAATTGGTTATTTTGGTATATTTGAGTATTAACCAAAACAATTTTAATCATGGAAATGAACTTTTTAATACTTGCACTTGCTGCTTTAGTACCTTTAGTAATGGGATTTATTTGGTACGGACCTATGTTGTTTCAGAAAGCATGGATGAAACAAATGGGCTTTACAGAAGAGTCTATGAAAGGAAGTAATATGGGGCTAATTTTTTTACTATGCTTTGTATTTAGCTTTATACTAGCCTTTTTCTTACAATTTTTAGTAATTCACCAAACAGGAGCATATTCAAGTATGCTTGAGTCAGGAGCAACAGAATTAACAGGAGCTAGCCTAGCAGATTTTGAAGCTTTTATGACAAAGTACGGGAATAATTACAGAACGTTTAAACATGGTGCTTTACATGGTGTTCTGGGTGGTGTAGGCTTAATACTCCCTGTATTAGCAACTCAAGCTATGTTTGAGAAAAAGACAGTAAAATATGTAGCAATCAATGCTGGATATTGGATTGTTACGATTGCATTAATGGGAGGAATTATTTGCCAATGGGGGTAATATAATATTTGCAGAAAACAAAAAGACCTCGCTTTTGCGAGGTCTTTTTGTTTAATATCCTATTTTGTTCCGAACTCTTTGTAATACTTCTCCAGCAACTTTTTTTGCTTTTTCTGCACCCATTTTAAGCGCATCATCAATTTCGTTTTTATGTTCCATGTAATGAGCGTATTTTTCTCTAATAATAGCAAACTTATCTATAATAAGTTCATATAATTCTTGTTTTGCATGACCATACCCATAATTTCCACCTTCATATTTTATCTTCATTTCTTTTATTTGTCCCTCAGAAGCAAGCAATTTATACAAAGCAAAAACAGTATCAGTATCTGGGTTTTTAGGCTCCTCTAATGGCGTACTATCTGTTTTAATAGCCATAATTTGCTTCCGTAATTTTTTATCAGATAAAAAGATGTTAATTATATTGTCTCTAGATTTACTCATTTTTTGTCCGTCTGTTCCAGGTACTAATTTTGTTGCTTCTTGTACCTTTGCTTCTGGAGCAATTAAAGTATCACCTATTACATGATTGAACCTGTTTGCTACATCGCGTGTCATTTCTAAATGCTGTAGCTGATCTTTCCCAACAGGAACAATCTCTGCATCATATAAAAGAATATCGGCAGCCATTAACATTGGATAAGTAAATAAACCAGAATTTACATCTGCTAGACGATCGGCTTTGTCTTTAAAGCTGTGAGCTAATGTTAATCTTTGATAAGGAAAAAAACAACTTAAATACCAGGTAAGTTCAGTTACTTCAGGAATATCACTCTGACGATAAAAAACAGTTTTAGAAATGTCTAGACCACAGGCAAGCCAAGTTGCAGCCGTACTATAGGTATTTTCTCTTAATTGATTTCCATCTTTAATTTGAGTTAAAGAATGCATATCTGCGATAAACAAAAATGATTCATTATTAGGGTTGTTTGCCATTTCTATGGCTGGCAAAATAGCACCTAACAAATTTCCTAAGTGTGGTGTTCCTGTACTTTGAACACCTGTTAAAATTCTTGACATTTGATATAATTTCAACACAAAAATACAGATTTCGTTAGTAAAATCAATCAAACAAAAGAATATTACTACATTCGCAGGTATGAGATATTTAAAAATACCTTTTTTACTACTTTGGAGACTTTGGTTTTATCTCTTGCTTTTTACAACAATTGTTATAATGGCACCATTTCTTTTAATATTAACTGCAAAGGAAAGTTACTATTCAGTATTTTGGAAATTAGTTAGAGGTTGGTCTTTTTTGTTGATATATGCAATGGGTTTTAGGTTAAAAATTGAAACTGAAGAAAAGCTAGATTCTACGAAGAGCTATATGTTTTGCCCAAATCACGCTTCTTTAATGGATCCTTTTGTTTTGATTGCACTTTCTAAGAACCCTATTGTTTTTGTAGGAAAAAAAGAACTTGTTAAGATTCCTATTTTTGGGTTTTTCTATAAAAGGGTTGTTATCATGGTAGATAGAACTAGTCAAACGAGTAGAAAGAAAGTATATGAGCGTGCTAAAAAAAGACTAGAAGAAGGTGTTAGTATTGGTATCTTTCCTGAAGGCTTAGTGCCCGAAGATCATGTGATTTTAGGGGCTTTTAAAAATGGAGCTTTTAGTTTAGCAATTGAGCATCAAATTCCGATTGTTCCACAAACGTACTATGATTGTAAGAGGCTTTTTTCTTGGGATGTTTTAAGAGGAGGCCCTGGAATATTTAGAATAAAACAACATCGTTTTATAGCAACAGAAAATTTAGATGCTTCTAAAATGAAATCTATAAGAGATCAAACGTTTGATATTATTTATAATGAATTGAGTAAAGATGAGTTATATATGAAAGATACAAATCAATTTTATGAAAGCAAAGATCATTCATAGATACAGTAAAGTAGAAGAACTTTTAAACATATATACTCATGGCTTTGGGTTGATAGTTAGCGTTATCGCATTCCCTTTTTTAATTTTAAAGGCTATTAACTATCAGGGATTTATAAAACCGTTTAGTTTTGTTGTTTATGGAATAAGTCTTATTATTCTTTATGCAGCATCTACATTTTACCACGCAGCAAAAAAAGATAAGCTTAGAAGACGTTTAAATATCTTTGACCATGCAGCTATTTATGTTTTAATTGCTGGAACTTACACACCTTTTACGGTTGTAGTTTTAAATGGAACTACGGGTTGGGTTATTTTTGGATTGACATGGTTCTTTGCACTTACTGGAATTATTTTAAAACTATTTTTTACGGGTAAGTTTGATAAACTTTCTACCATAATGTACGTGCTTATGGGCTGGCAAATTATTTTTGCAATAAAGCCTTTAATTAATACAATGACAACAGAAGGATTACAGTTATTAATTGGCGGAGGTGTTTTTTATACAATTGGAGCTATTTTATATTCTATAAAAAAATTACCCTACAACCATGCTATATTTCATGTGTTTGTTTTATTAGGAAGTGCAAGCCATTTCTTGTGTATTTACTATTATATTTAAGCAAAAAAAGCGACTAATAAGAACACTTGTATATATAGAAAACTATATATATATTTGCTACACTAAACATATGTTAATTTATTAACTGACGTTTAGTAATTTATAAATCTTATTTTAGGGGGTAGGTTTATTAAATTTCCTCGAACTTTCGTTCGAGGTTTTTTTATGACCAATTTTTAAAAGGATCCTTATATAAATTAGAATTAAAATAGCGTTCTAAACCAGTAACTTCTTTTCCTAGCCAATCTGGAGTATCGAAATGTTGCGTTTCACTTTCTAATTCAATTTCAGCAACTATTAGGCCCTCATTTTCTCCCAAAAATTCATCAACCTCAAAAGTCAGCGTTTTGTTTTTTATAAAATACCGATACTTTTCTATAATGCCATTCTCGCATAAGTCTAATAAAGACATTGCTTCTTTATAGTCGATTTCTTTCTCCCACTCTAATCGAGTTGTACCAGACTTATTGGAAATTCCTTTAATCGTTAAATACGCTTTATCGTCTATAATTCTAACTCTTACTACCCTATGTTTATCAGAACTTAAAAAACCTTGGTATATATGAGATTTTTTAAAAGCTTCCTTTTTAAAATCGGTATTTAAGACTAGAAATTTTCTTTCGATTTCGAGTTTCATATAAGTACATTGAATTTTCTACGAATCTATGGATTTTAAAAAAAAGACATTAATATTTTATTAGTTCTTATGATACATTAAAAAAGGATTTCTATAAAAATGTCCGTTTTGTAGCCCTTTTTGTCCGTTTTATAGCATTTTATTCTGTTAAAATGAAACATCTTTACAGTCTTATAAAATTGCACAAGGAAAACCCTTGCCTATATTCCTGAATGAGATAAGGGGCAGTGATTGTTTTCCGGGGGGTTAATTGGATTACTGTTTCCTTGTGCATCTTATCATTATAAGAGATTCCTAATTATTCGTTTGCATTATTTTTTCCTAAGAGAGATATACTTAAGCGGTTTTTAAACCGTTTTTTATCATATAAAACACTTGTTAAGGTTTTACTAGTAGTCTGACAATAAATAAATATATTTGGTATCTAGATTTCTTACATGAAAAAAGTCATTTTACTTTTCTTATTATATTCTACAAACACCTTATCTGCTCAGGTAGATTACAGCAGTTCATGGGAGGATTTTTTCTCATATAATAAGGTAAAAGATTTTGTAAAAGTTGATGAAACTATCTATGCATTGTCAGACAATGGGGTGTTTATTTACAATACCAATACACAAGAAATTCAAAAACTATCTTCAGTACAAGGACTTTCAGGAGAAACTACTTCAGCAATACACTATAATGAAACGTTTAACAGATTAGTTATTGGTTATGAAAATGGACTTATAGAGGTGGTAGATGAAGATGGAGCGATTAGTATTTCTCCAGATATTGTCAATTTTAATCAAGCAGGAGAAAAGCGGATTAATCATATATCAGAATTCAACGATAAGTTATATTTATCTACTCCTTTTGCTATTGTAGTTTATGACATTAGTAGATTAGAATTTGGAGACACCTATTTTATAGGGGATAACTCTTCCTCTTTAGCAATACATGAAACGATTGTTTATAATGATATTATTTATGTAGCTACAGAGTTAGGTGTTTATAATGCAGATATTACAAATCCTAATCTTATTGATTTTAATAATTGGCAACAACAGTTTTCAGGAAATTTTTCTCATATTAATGTCTTTAATAATAGATTATTCACTATTTCAAATACAAGGATATTTGAAATTTCTGGAACAAGTTTAACGCTCGTTAGAGATTTTTTTCAGCCGATAGTTGACTTTAAAAGTTCTTTGTCTAATCTTAACATATCACTATCTAATACTGCCTTTGTTTTAGATACAGCACTTAATCAAATATTACAAGTAAGCCCTACAACCGAGTTTAATTTTACTTTAAACACTTCGTTGGCGATAGATAATAATATCTTTTTAGGAACGAATGAGTATGGAATTTTAACTTCAGTTTTCTCTAACCCAACAAGTTTCACAGAAATACACCCAGAAGGACCGCTATCTAACGATATCTTTTCTATAGCAGCTGCAGGAAATAACTTATGGGTTGTGTACGGAGGATATACTCCCACATTTGCTCCTACTAATGAAAGAAAAGGCTTTAGTCATTACAATGGAGAAGAATGGATAACAGTTAATTATTCTGATATACAGCCTTTTCCTGATTTAGTAGATGTTACTATTGATCCAAATAATTCAGAGAAGGTTTTCATTAGCTGCTTTAATGAGGCACAGAATATAAATGATATTAGAACTGCAGGGCTCTTTACTGTAGAAAATAATGAAGTAACTAATTTTTACAACCATCTTAATAGTGGCTTGCAAGATATTAGAGCTACAAACCCTGCCGCAGTATCTATAAGAGTAAGCGGAAGTGTTTTTGATAATCAAGGAAATTTATGGATGACTAATATTGGTACTCCTCAGGAGTTGAAAAAATTATCATCAGGAGGCACTTGGTCTGGATTTGACATTAGTTCTATTAAAGAAACTGGTGCTTTTGGTTTGACAGAAATTATTGTAGACAGAAGTAATAGTATTTGGATGGGTTCTCGAAGAGATGGGGCACTTGTTTTTAATGAAAATGGAAATAGAATGCGTGCGCTTACTACTCAAGCTACCCGAGGGAGTTTGCCAAATTCTAATGTAAGAACTGTCGCAGCCGATGGAAATAATAGAATTTGGATAGGAACCCTGTCTGGGTTGGTAGTTTTTAATAATGCAAGTGGACTTTTTGACGCAGATATTTATGATGCAAGTCCTATTATTATTTTAGATGATGGGATTCCTAAAAAATTATTAGGAGACCAAACAATTAATACTATTGAAATAGATGGTGCAGACAATAAGTGGTTTGGGACAGATAATGGAGGGGTAATTTATACGAACCCTAGTGGACAGACAACTTTAGCAAATTTTAGCACTCAGAATTCGCCATTACCTTCTAATAAAATTGTCAAAATAAGAGTAGATGATAGTACCGGAAAAGTCTTTTTTGCTACTGATAAAGGAATGGTAGCTTATAAAAGTAATGTTGCTCCATTTGGAGATACTCTAGGCGATGTATATGCATACCCTAATCCTGCATTAAAAAATCATCAGACTGTAACTATAGATGGAAGAAATGGAACACATTTGCCTAAAGGGACTAATGTAAAAATAGTAGATGTCGCGGGGAATTTAGTTTATGAGACAAATGTTGTCGAAGGACAAGAACTGCAAGGAGGAAAAGTTGTTTGGGACAAAAGAAATCTAGCAGGTAAAAAAGTAGCTTCAGGAATTTATATTGTGCTCTTATCTAATGACGATGCCACGGAAACATCTGTGACTAAAATTGCTATTGTAAACTAATGGCTTTGGTCACTACAAAAGCTATAGTGATTCATGTAATAAAGTATAGCGATACAAGTTTAATTGTAAAATTATATACAGAATCTGATGGTTTAAAATCCTATATGATTAAAGGGGTTTTAAAATCAAAAAAGGGAAAACTAAAACCAGCTTATTTTCAGCCATTAACGTTATTAAATATTACGGCTAATCATAATTCTAAAGGAAGATTATCAACTATTAGGGAGGCACATATTTCTTACCCTGTTAAAACGATTTATACAAGTATAGTAAAACAATCGATAGTTCTCTTTTTATCAGAAGTACTATCTAGCTGTGTTCAGGAAGAAGAAACTAACGAATCTTTATATAATTATTTAGAAAGCGCCGTTTCTTGGCTTGATGATCACGATAAGGTTTCTAATTTTCATTTATTGTTTTTATTAAACTTAACAAAGTTTTTAGGATTCTATCCAGATCTTTCAGAGTCGGGTAAAGAAGGGTTTAATTTAATAGAAGGTGTTTTTACAAATTCTACCAATATAAACGATACTATTTCAGGAGAAAAATTAATACAATTTAAAAGGTTGTTAGGCATAGATTTTGATAGTGTAGAGACCATATTATTTGCCAAAAGTGAAAGACAATTAATTTTGCAAATTATAATTCGATATTTTGAATTACATTTGGGCGGTTTTAAAAAACCAAAATCTTTAAACATTTTAGAAACAGTATTTAGTTGATGAGAGCGGTAGTTTGTTTATTCTTTTTTTTAGTTTGTTTATCTGTTAATAGTCAGAGAGTTAGAGTTATTGATAAAGAAACAGGAAAGCCTATTTATAATGTAACTGTTTTTAGTGAATCGCTTACATTTAACACAACTACAGACATAAATGGTTGGATAGATATTTCTTCTTTAAAGAATGAAGAAATACTATTATTTTCTCATATCTCTTATGCGTTATTAAAAATAAAAAAAGCAACAATTCTTACAAAGAATAACATTGTGTATTTAACAAAGGAATCTGAACAGTTAGATGAGGTTGTTTTATCGGTTTTTAAAAGTAAGAATAAATCTACTAGAATAGCAGAGCAAACAGCAGTATTAACAAAAGGTGAGATTCAAAGATTTTCTCCCCAAACCTCTGCAGATTTATTAGCTGTGGTCCCAGGAATCAAAGTTCAGAAATCACAATTTGGAGGCGGAAGCCCCGTGCTTAGAGGAATGGAGTCTAATCGTGTGTTATTAGTGGTGGATGGAGTAAGAATGAATAATGCGATTTATAGAAAAGGACACTTACAAAATTCTATTACCATTTCTCCTAATCAATTAGATAGGACAGAAATTATCTTTGGACCTTCTTCTGTAATCTATGGTTCTGATGCTCTAGGTGGTGTAATTCATTATTATACAAAAACACCAAGAGTCTCTGAAAAAGAAGAAGTTAACAGCAGTTTTTTTTCAAGATTCTCATCGGTTAATAATGAAATAACAACCAATGTTTCTGCAGAATTAAGTTCTGCAAAATGGGCATCATTTACAAGCATTACCTATAGCGATTTTGGAGACTTAAAGATGGGTAAAAACAGAGCGCATGGTTTTACAGATTGGGGTAAGGTTTTTGATTATTCGGAAAATACAGATAGTTTTTACAGTGCCAACCCAACGATAAACTCAGACTCAAATCTTCAACGAAATACAGGGTTTAATCAAACAGATGTTCTACAAAAGTTTTATATTCCATTAAGTAATAAAGCAGATTTAAAAGTTAATTTACAATATTCTACCTCTTCAGATATTCCAAGGTTTGATCGGTTAACAGAAACATCTTCTGGAGCATTAAAATTTGCCGAATGGTATTACGGTCCTCAGGAAAGATTATTAATTTCTTCTCAGCTTCATATCATAGGCCCGCTTAATAGCTGGATGAAAGAAGGAACTTTTACTGTTGCTTATCAGAATATTAAAGAATCTAGAATTCAACGTAGATTTAATAGTTTAGACAGAAGTTATAGAGAAGAAGAAGTAGATATATTTAGTATTAATGGAGATTTTTTAGTGCCGCTAACAAAAAGTAATAATCGTCACTTGACTTATGGTTTTGAGTTTACACATAATGATGTAAATTCTAACGCATATGGTAGAACACTTAATATTTCTGGTAATCAGGTTATAGGTTTTTCTAACGATTTTAATGTTCAGTCTCGTTATCCAGATGGAGGGAGTTCATATACAAGTGCCGCTACCTATATTGGGTATAGACAAGATGTAAGTGATAAATCTACTTTAAACTTTGGGGCTAGATTTACTTTTACACATTTAGAAGCTAAATGGATAGATCAGACATTTATCGTTTTACCGGAATTAGATATTATGACAGATAATTCGGCAGTTACAGCTACTTTAGGATATGTCTATAAGCCTAATAAAAATTGGCAAATCAATAGTGTAGTCTCTTCTGGTTTTAGATCTCCAAATATTGATGATGTAGGTAGGGTTAGAGAAAAAGCAGGTTTTGTAACGGTACCAAACATTGATGTTAAACCAGAGTTTGCTTATAGTGCAGAAATTGGAATTCAGAAGTACTTTAATGACAGAAGATTTAGAGTCAGTGGAAATGTATATTATACATTGTTAGACAATTATATAATAAGAGATGCTTTTATGTTAAATGGAAATTCTACAATTTTATTTGATGGAGAGGTAGGGAGCATTGTTGCAAACCAAAATAGGAATACAGCTTTTATTACAGGGTTTACCTTAAGTTACCAAGGAAAAATTTCGAATACTTTTAATACTTCGGGGTTTGTTACTTATACAAAAGGAAGAGCATATGATACTGGAGAACCGCTATCATCTATACCTCCTTTATTTGGTCAGTTTGATGTAAATTTTAAATATGATGATGCTTTAGAATTTGGCGCTAATCTTAGGTTTAATGGAAAGAAAGATATTTCCAATTTTAATATTTCTGAAGGAATAGATAATCATGATTTAACACCGATTATAAACCCCAATGCTACTAATGATTTAGATAAATACTATGGGTCTCCTAGTTGGGTTTCTGTTGGTTTAAATAGTAGATATATTGTTAGCGCAAATTGGACCTTTCAAGGAGCGATTACAAATCTTTTTGACCAACATTATAGAGAGTTTGCCTCAGGAGTTTCCGCTCCTGGAAGAAACCTTTCATTCTCAGTAATAGCAAATTTTTAGAAATTATCTTCGTTTGCCTTCGTCATCAAAATTTTTCTTAATCTCTTGTTCTGTTTTATAAATACAAACGATTAATGTAAAAAAAAGCAAAGCCATAGGAACCCAGCTTTGCATCATACTTGGGTTGAGATATGCCAATAATAATGCGACAACAAAACTAATTGTAGAAAATGAAATGAGTGTTTTGTTAAATAAAGCATTGGCAAATTTCCAAATGTCATCATTCAACATTGATTTGTGTGTTCTATACCCATAGAGGCTATTAATTTTCTTCGGAGGGAAATAGTTAAAAATAATACTGATTAAAAAAAGTAATCCGTTAACTGATAATACGTATATATATGCAGACATAATTATTGTTTTTTAGGTCTCATCAATCCTTCCTGTGCTACCGTAGCTACTAATTTACCCTCTCTAGTAAAAATATTTCCTGTGGCAAGACCTCTAGCTCCTGAAGTATTTGGAGAAACAGCAGAAAATAACATCCAATCATCAAAATTAAAATCTCTAGAAAACCACATTGAGTGATCTAAGCTAGCCATTTGTGTATTTCCAAAATTAGCCTTGCTGGCATTAGGTTTCAAAGCAGCATTTAGGATGTTGTAATCAGAAATATAGGTCAAAATTTGTTGTTTTAAAGATAGATCTAAATCTCCAGCATTACCTTTTAATTTGAACCAAACATCTTCCACTGCAGGTAAATCTTTCTTTTCTAAAGGGTTTATAATTTCTACAGGTTTAAACTCTATAGGTCTTTCTATACTTAGAAAATCTTTCATTTTATTAGGTAAATACGCGCTATACTTTTCTAACATTTCACTCCAACTTAATAATACCTCGGGTTGCTTTATATCTTTTTTAATAGTTGTTTGATGTTCATGTCCCTTCTCTTTTTTATGAAACGATGCCGCCATAATAAAGATGGTAGTATCTTCTTGAGTAGCAGTAACTCTGCGTGTTGAAAAGCTACCTCCGTTCCTCATTTCGCTTACCTTATAAGTAATAGGTTTTAATAAATTACCTGGCTCTAGAAAATAAGAATGTAAAGAATGTACGATGCGTTCATTTGTAATGGTATTATAGGCTGCATGCAGTGCCTGAGCTAAGACTTGACCTCCAAAAACGTTAGGGCTTCCAATTGTTTTACTGATACCGTTATAGGTATTTCTATCTATTTTTTCGAGTGTTAAAACATCAATTAAGTCGTGTATCGTTTTCATCTATTTTTTATGCAATTTTTTAAACGGGTATTTTTGATTAAATTTTGTTGGCTGAATATTTGTCAAAAATAGCTTTAAAATTTTATTTGTAATCGATTTTTTATGACGTACATAAATAGTTAATTCTTGTGGTACTGCGCCTACTGAGCTTTTTATTTCACTAGCAGTTCTTGCAAAGTTTAAAATATGAAGCTTTCTTTTAATAGCAATATCTATATAGTCATACAACATTCTTTGATACACGGCATATTTTCTATTGTAATCATAATCAATACCCACAAAATGAGCATCTAAGGAATCATTATTAACCAATCCAGACATGAAACCAACGATTTTGTTTTCTAAACAATACGCTTTTAATATATACTTGTCTCCTAATTTCTTAAGAAAGTCTTTATAGGTATGTAAATTGAATTCACCCAAATTAAAGTCAGCTCTAGAGACTACCTTCTTATATAGTGAGGTCATGTCAGGTAGCAATTGATCTATGTTTTCTTCAGTAATACTTTCGATAGTTAAAGAGCTACTTTGTTTAAAAGCTTTCCTTGCTTTGACTCTAAATTTTGTTTTTAGTGCATCTAGATAATCATCAAAAGAATTCCAATCATTATTTAATTCTAACCTCATATTTGGTTCAATATTGATTGGATAATAGTTAAAATCTAATAATTCATCTGTGATATCTAAAGACTCTTTTATAAAATCTTTTAAGATGAAAATGGCAATCTCTTTACCCTGATTGTCATTTACAAAACTTTGAACTGCTTTCGCAAGTTTTTTTATAGTAACGTTTTTGTCAATATTTTCTTTAATAAATATTCCATGTTCACCACTAACAAAAATGTTGCCACCAATCAAAAATTTTAAAGGTTTCTCTTTAGGTAAGAGTCTTATTTTTCTAGCAATGGATGTTACTTTTCTTAATATTTTTTCTAAGTCGTTCTTAATAGAGTCAACATCAAAGTCAATAATTTGTAATGTTAAGAAAGCGATAGCCTTATGATTGTCATTTAATAAAATAAGGTATGAAAAGTCTATTTGAGGATTGTTAACTTCTAAAGATTCTAAATAGTCTTTGCTAAAATATACATTACTATCACATCCTAATTGTTGCCATAAAGCATCTGAGATTTCAGAGATGTGATTAAAGCTAAGTACGTTATGATTGTTTTTACAGATCAAAAAAAATATTTGGTTTAAAGATAATGAAATGGATAGATTTTTATTGTTTAAAACTGAAGTGTTTTTATTTTTATTTATTCTAAATAAATATTTATTTTTGCAGTATAATTAACAAAAATGATTGTTTTCTATCGACAAATAAGCAAACAAAAAGAGCTTTTAATAAGAGCTAATGATTGTTGTGCAACACCTTGTTTGTTACCAAAATCTACATGCTGTCAGAAATACAAGAAGAAAGGAGTTAATTGTAAAAGATGTCCGAAAATTTTTGAAGCACCCTCTTTTAAAAAGGTTTCTTAGAACAATCTAAATTTCTCATTATTCTTACATGATACATAATCACTTGACATTTATCATGTTTTAGTCTCTTTTTGGGAGCTAATTTTGCGATATAAAATTGGATAAAATGACATCATTAAACCTACCAATCGTCTCTTGGATTAACGGAACTATTATGATAGGCGTTTTTGCACTCGTCGTAATAGGACTTGTGATTGCTGTAATTATGTTAATGAACAGCGATAAAAAGGCAAAGAAAGAAGGCTCTATTTAAAGGCGTTCAGACCTGTAACATCTAATCCAGTAATTAGAAGGTGAATATCATGAGTCCCTTCATAAGTAATTACACTTTCTAAATTCATCATATGCCTCATGATGGAATATTCACCAGTAATACCCATTCCTCCAAGCATTTGACGAGCTTCTCTGGCTATTTTAATAGCCATATCTACATTATTGCGTTTAGCCATAGAAATTTGAGCAGAAGTAGCTTTTCCTTCATTTCGAAGTGTACCTAACCTCCAAGCTAATAATTGTGCTTTGGTAATTTCGGTAATCATTTCTGCTAATTTTTTTTGCTGTAATTGAAACTGACCAATAGGTTTTCCAAACTGAACACGTTCTTTACTATAACGCAGTGCTGTATCATAGCAATCCATTGCAGCACCAATTGCGCCCCAAGCGATACCATATCTTGCAGAATCTAAACACCCTAAGGGAGCACCCAATCCAGATTTATTAGGGAGTAAGTTTTCTTTAGGAACCTTTACATTGTCAAAAATCAACTCCCCAGTAGCAGAAGCTCTTAAAGACCATTTGTTATGGGTCTCAGGTGTAGAAAAACCTTCCATGCCCCTTTCAACAATCAGTCCGTGAATTCTTCCTTCTTCATTCTTAGCCCATACTACAGCAACCTGGGCAAACGGAGCATTAGAAATCCAAAGCTTAGCGCCATTTAATAAATAATGATCACCTTGGTCTTTAAAATTAGTAACCATTCCGCTAGGGTTAGAACCATGGTCAGGCTCAGTTAAACCAAAACATCCCATCCATTCTCCACTGGCTAATTTTGGTAAAAATTTTTGCCTTTGGGCTTCGTTCCCATATTTCCAAATAGGGTACATTACTAAAGATGATTGAACAGAAGCAGTAGAGCGCACACCAGAATCACCGCGTTCAATTTCCTGCATAATTAAACCATAAGAAATTTGATCTAATCCAGCACCCCCATACTCCTCTGGAATATACGGTCCAAATGCACCTATTTCTGCAAGTCCACCAATGATTTGTGTTGGGAATTCTGCTTTCTGAGCATAGTCTTCAATTATTGGTGAGACTTCTCTTTTTACCCAATCTCTAGAAGCTTCTCTAACGAGCTTATGTTCTTCTGTAAGTAAATCATCAATTTGGTAATAATCTGGAGCTTGAAATAAATCTGGTTTCATTTAGGTATAAATTTTGTTCAAAAATAGTAATTAAAATGATTATTGAGTACTACTTTTCTGTAAGTTTGTAGCTATGAAGTTTACGCTAGGTAAGGCAGAACGTTTAAAAAGCAGAAAATTAATTGGTAAGCTATTTGAAGAAGGATCTTCTTTAAAAGTATATCCTTTTAAATTAGTGTATTTAAAGACAACACATACTTCAGAGTTTCCTGTCCAAGCAGCATTTTCTGTGCCTAAAAGGAAATTCAAAAAAGCGGTAGATAGAAATAGAATAAAGAGGCTTTTAAGAGAAGCTTATAGGTTAGATAAGTATATTGTTTACGAATCTTTAACAGATTCTTTTATATTTATGATTACCTTTATTGGTAAGGAAGAACCAAAATTTATTGATGTTCAAAAAAGCATGCACAAATTATTAAACTTATTTGTAGCCGATTTAAAAAACAAACCATAATACTCTTCGTTTTTAGCATCATATTTGCTAGCTTATATTTTAGAGTATTACACTAGACATATTAAAGAATTAAAACTCAAGAGTGATGAAAAATAACATCAAAAAATATTCGCTGACGCTTATCGTTATCCTATCAATTTCAATCTCATTTTCTTTTAAATCTGACTTTTTTGAAGTAGCAAAACAAATAGAAATCTATAATACATTATTTAAAGAATTGAATATGTATTATGTAAATGAAGTAAATCCAGCTGAGTTAACTAATAAAGCGATAAAAAATACATTAAAAGATTTAGACCCCTATACAAACTACTATAATGAACAAGATGTAGAAGAAGCCAAGATTAGAAGAGAAGGAGAATATGCAGGAATAGGAATCTCTGTCTATTATGATAAAGCAGGAATTACATTAGCAGATGTTTATAAAGGATATGCTGCAGATAAAGCTAATTTAAAAGCAGGAGATGTTATTATTAAAGTTGATGGTCAATCTTTACAGAATATGGAGAAAGACCAACTTTCTGAATTTTTAAAAGGAACTCCTAATACAACTGTTGATGTAGAGGTTTTAAGAAAAGGCAAGGTGTTTTCGTTGCAGCTAACGAGACAAAAGGTAACTGTTAATCCAGTACCTTTTTATGATTTAGTTGATGAAGAAACAGGATATATAGTATTAACTAGGTTTAGCAATAAAGCATCTTCTGAAGTTAAAAAAGCGTTTAAAGATTTGAAGAAACGCGGAATGAAAAAGTTGATATTTGACTTAAGAGGAAATCTTGGAGGTTCTCTAGGAGAAGCCATAAATATTTCGAATTTCTTCTTGCCTAAGGGCAGTACTATTGTTTCTACAAAAGCAAAGGTTAAGAAATGGAGTAATACATACAGAGCAACTAGCACACCTTTAGATTTAGATATGCCAATTACCGTCTTGGTAGACGGTAGCTCTGCCTCGGCTTCGGAAATAGTTAGTGGTGCTTTACAAGATTATGATCGAGCTGTAATAATGGGAGAACGTTCTTTTGGAAAAGGACTAGTTCAGCGATATAGAAACTTGAGTTATGGAACCCAATTAAAAGTAACAATTTCTAAATATTATACACCTAGTGGTAGATGTATTCAAGAATTAGATTATGCCAATAGAGATAAGAATGGGAATGTTCCCAAATTTTCTGATAGTGGGGTAAATAAATTTACAACTAAAAACGGTAGAGTAGTTTTTGATGGAGGTGGCGTTTTACCAGACGTAAAAATAGACAGATCTAAAAAAACAGATCAAACTAAAAAGTTACTTAGGTCTAGAGCTATTTTTAATTTTGCAACGGATTATTATCATAAAAATAAACAAGTGGATGGAGTAGAAAAATTTCGTTTTTCTGAATCTAACTTTAAAGCATTTGAAAAATATTTACAAATCGATACTACTTTTGTTACGAAACAAGAGAAATTATTTAAAGAAGCTAAAAATGCCCTCGACAATGCAAAACTAGTAAGTCAAGAATACAAAGCGATTCGGAAAAAACTAATGAAAAACAAAATAGATAAAATAGCTGTCAATAAAGATATATTAATTGAATTGATAAAAGAAGAAATTATCTCAAGATACTATTATGAAGAAGGCGTTTATAAAAATAAATTGAAAAATGATAAAGTAATTTTAAACGCTATGAAGCTTTTAAAAGACAGCAAGAGGTATGATGGTATTTTAATTAAAAAATAACTCAAGACGAAATTAGTATCTTTGCCCCGAAAAATAAGACATGCCTGAAATTAAATATAAAGAAAGAACTAGAGCACAGGAATCTACAAACGCGATAGAAAAATTATACATTTCTATGCGACATTTGTTTAGTAGAGGCTTTTACAAGCCAATGGGTGTTTCTGGAGAAACATTAAGAAAATCATTGTTATTGTTAAGACCTGAAATATACGGTTCTATTGCAGAAGACAAAGTAGAGTTAAATGGATTAATTTATGTGATTGAAAGATTGCCAGAAGGTATTGAAGAATGTCAATTTATCAATTTAACTGCAGATGAAGGGTATTCTAATTCACATTTTACCTCAATTATACCTCCAAAGAGACGACGTAATTGTTATCGAATAGATAAAGATCAAATGAATATTGAAATTACAAGAGGAAGATCTGAAATCTATGATATTTTAACTCATATTACATTTCTATTTATTGAGTCACACAAAATAAAAGATAGAGTTCTTCTAAACGATAATGGAGCTTGTATTCGAGAATGGGAAAATTTAGAGGATGTTGTTTTACACAACAAGACACTATCAGATAAAGAAAGAGAAGTTACCATTGTTCACCTTGGGAATATCCTTGGAAGAACCTATAATGAGGTTGCTAGTGTGTATAATAATTTCTCAACTGAAGAAAATCCAGATAGATTTTTTCAAATTATATATTGGTTAGGAAAGCTAGCCATTAATGAGGTCTGTCATGTTAAGAAACGAGTTGTTACTTTTAGTTCAATTTTAAATGAACAAATAGGACATCATATTTATGGAGAAATTTGGGCAAATAATATAAAGAAAACATTGCTCGAAAATGACTTGTTAGATAAGCCTATTCATATAATTAGCGCAAACATGCATAGCGTGTTAAACTCTATTTATGCTAAAGAGGCCTTGCCAAGAGAAGCCAAAACAAAAGAAGGTTTTTCTCTTTATGAGCTTTTAAGTAACGAAGAGAGTCAACCACTTCAAAAAGTAGTAAAGAAGCATGCTTCTAACAATGGTTTGATTTACCTAAAAGATAATTCTGGAACAAATATTAATGTGCAAATAATCGATACAAGTAAAATTGATTTCGACGCCTCTGAATATAGCAAAGTAAACTCTTTAGACGAAGAGCCAGTAATTATAGTGATGGATTATGCTTTTGGAGAACAGGCCTATGAAACCATGGATGAATTGTTAAAGCCTTATAAAACAGATTCTGAAACGATTCATTTAGATGTTCAGTCAGTTTCTATAATGGGTAAAGCAGGTATTTTAGAAGGAGGAAAAGGAGATATTATGATACCTTCTTCACATATTTTTGAAGGAACAGCAGATAATTATCCATTTAAAAACGAGCTATCAAAAGAAGATTTAGAAGGCTTTGGAGTACAGTCTTTTGACGGAGCTATGGTAACGGTATTAGGCACTTCATTACAAAACAAAGACCTTTTAAAATTCTTTCACGATTCAACATGGAATGTTATTGGATTAGAGATGGAAGGTGCTCATTATCAGAAAGCAATTCAATCTGCATCGAGAATCAGAGGAAATATTTCGGAAGATGTAAAGGTAAGATATGCGTATTATGCTTCAGATAATCCATTAGAAACGGGCGCCACTTTAGCCTCCGGAGGATTAGGGATGTCTGGAGTAACGCCTACATATGCAATTACACATAAAATACTAGAACAAATTTTTTAGAGTTATATATAAAATACTAACCATATACTTATGTCAACAAAACAAAACAATAACGAAGAAGAAGTAGATTTAGGGTCATTATTTGATATTATTGGTAGGGGATTTACCAAACTTATAAATTTTATAGTTTCGATATTTAAAGGGATTTTTCATTTTTTAATAATGATCCTTTTATTTTTCAGGAAGCATGCTATAAAAATAATTATTGTAGGAGTAGTATCTGGAGCAATAGGATATTTTTTAGATTTTGATAAAGAAGTCGTTTACGAATCTAAAATGCTAGTGAAACCTAATTTTAATAGTACAAATCAATTATATAGTAATATAAAGTTTTACAATGATTTAGTGGGTCAAAAAGAATACCAGTTATTGAGTAGTACTTTTAAAATTACACCCGAAGAAGCCGAATCTCTTAGAGGTTTTTCTATACAACCAATTAAAAACGATAACGATATAATCAATGCTTATGATGCTTTGATTTTAGCAGTAGATACTTTGGCAATTAAAAATTATAAGATTTTAGACTTTAAAGAGGCGTTTACAGATTATGATTATTTGGTTCACGAAATCAACGTTAAATCTACCCAAAATAAGATTTTCACAAAGTTTGATGATGTTATTCTATCTTCTATTATAGATAATAATTATTTTAAGAAACTTAAAGAATCAGAAAATCAGAACTTAGATAGAAGCTTTGCTTTATATCAAAAAGACCTAAAAGAGGCAGATACTTTAAGAAAAGTATATATGAGAGCTTTAATAGAAGAATCTAAAAAACCGACCCCTGGAACTTCTATTGATATGGGAAGTAGATCTAATGCAAATAAAGAAATAGTACTTTTTGAAACAAATAGAACCATCAATTCTTATTTATCAAGGATTACTGAAGATAAGGCCAAAAAATCTGAAATTATTAATGTTGTTTCAAGTTTTCAAGAAGTAGGAGCAAAATCAGGGAGTTTAAGAGATTCTAAAACAATTGTGTTTTTCGTGATTGGTGTATTTGGAATTATACTTTTCTTGCTTTTAAGAGAATTAAATACTTTTTTAAACAATTATAAAAAGTAATTTAATGCATACAATTTTAGTTACAGGTGGGGCTGGGTTTATTGGCGCTAATTTTATTCCGTATTATTTAAATGAGTATGATAACATTCATATTGTTAATTTGGATGCATTAACCTACGCAGGTGATTTAAGTAATTTAAATGAGGTAAATGAACATCCAAGATATACTTTTGTAAAAGGAGATATTTGCGATAGAAATTTAGTTGAGAATCTGTTTCAAAAATACCAGTTTGCAGGAGTGATTCACTTTGCAGCAGAATCACATGTAGATAACTCAATTAAGAATCCAGACGCATTTATTAAGACCAATGTGTTTGGTACATTTAATGTATTAGATGTGGCAAAAAATCATTGGATGGAAGGCCCAAATATTTATAAAAAAGGTTTTGAACAATCTAGATTTCATCATATTTCAACAGATGAAGTCTATGGAACTTTAGGGGAAGAAGGATTATTTACAGAAGACACGCCATACGCACCTAATAGTCCATATAGTGCTTCAAAAGCCTCATCGGACTTTCTAGTTCGAAGTTATTTTCATACCTACGGAATGCAAGTAGTAACTACTAATTGTTCTAATAACTATGGGCCTAAGCAACATGATGAAAAATTGATTCCAACAATTATTAGAAAAGCACTATCAGGTGATTCTATTCCAATCTATGGAGATGGACAAAATATTAGAGATTGGTTGTATGTTTTAGATCATTGTAAAGGAATATCTTTAGTATATAAAAACGGACTTATTGGTGAAACCTATAATATTGGAGGGAAAAATGAACGAAACAATTTATATATTGCTAATACGATATGTGAACTATTAGATACGATAAAACCAAAAAAGACATCCTATAAAGAGCAAATCAATTTTGTAAAAGATAGACCAGGACACGATTTTAGATATGCCATAAATGCCACTAAATTAGAAAATAATTTAGGATGGAAAGCAGATGAAAACTTTGAGTCTGGAATACGTAAAACTGTTGAATGGTACATAGAAAAATACAATAACTAATGAAAGGTATAGTTTTAGCAGGAGGTTCAGGAACAAGATTACACCCACTTACTCTATCAGTAAGTAAGCAGTTAATGCCGGTGTATGATAAACCCATGATTTATTATCCTATATCAACACTAATTTCGGCAGGAATTAGTGAAATATTAATCATATCTACTCCTCAAGATTTACCCCTTTTTAAAAAATTATTAGGAAGCGGACACCAGATTGGATGCCATTTTGAATATGCTGTACAAGAGCATCCAAATGGTTTAGCAGAAGCTTTTATTATTGGAGAAGAATTTATTGGAAATGACAAAGTAGCATTAATTTTAGGAGATAATATTTTTTATGGGACTGGTTTATCTGATTTACTAAAAGCGAATAATGACCCTAAGGGAGGAATTATCTACGCTTATCATGTTCAAGATCCAGAAAGATATGGAGTCGTTGATTTTGATACTAGCGGTAAGGCAATCTCTATAGAAGAAAAACCAACAAACCCAAAGTCAAGTTTTGCAGTGCCGGGGATTTATTTTTATGATAACTCTGTTATTAATGTCGCAAAGAATATCCAACCAAGTCATAGAGGAGAATTAGAAATTACAGATGTAAATAAAGAGTATTTAAAAAACGGAAACCTTAAGGTGAGTATTTTAGATAGAGGAACGGCATGGTTAGATACAGGAACTTTTGATTCATTAATGCAAGCGTCACAATTTGTTCAGGTAATAGAAGAAAGACAAGGTCTAAAAGTAGGGTCTATAGAAGAGGCAGCTTATAGAAGTGGTTTTATTTCAAAAGAAGAATTAAGACAGTTGGCAAAACCATTGCTTAAGAGTGGTTACGGAAATAACTTATTTGATATTTAATGAAAGTTACAGAAACAAAATTAAAAGGGTGTTTTGTAATAGAACCTGATGTCTTTGGAGATAGTAGAGGAAGTTTTTTCGAAAGTTTTAATCAAAAAAAATTTGAAGAGAAAACAGGTTTAAAGGTGACTTTTGTACAAGATAACCAATCTCTTTCACAAAAAGGAGTATTAAGAGGGTTACACTTTCAAGAAGGGAGTCACGCACAAGCAAAATTAGTAAGAGTAATTAAAGGAAAGGTTCTAGACGTAGCAGTAGATATCAGGCCAGAATCTGATACTTATGGAAATACTTTTTCATTAATTCTGTCAGAAGAGAACAATAAGCAATTGTTTGTGCCAAGAGGATTTGCTCACGGCTTTTCGGTATTAGAAGACGACACTATTTTTGTATATAAATGTGATAATTATTATAATAAAAATGCTGAAAGCGGTATATTGTACAATGATGCTGATTTAGAGATAGATTGGATGCTCAAAGAAGATGAAATTTTGCTTTCTGAAAAAGATAGAATATTAAAAAGTTTTAAAGAACTTAGATAAAAATTGAACTATGCTAGATTTAAATGGGAAATCGTTATTAATTACAGGAGGGACAGGTTCTTTAGGAAAAGCATTAACGAAACACATATTAAAAAATCATTCAGAAATTAAAAAACTGGTTATTTTCTCTAGAGACGAGCAAAAACAGTTTCAAATGGCTCAAGAATTCCCTATAGAGAAATACCCTCAAATTAGATTTTTCCTAGGAGATGTAAGAGACAAATCAAGGTTGGTTAGAGCTTTTCAGCATATAGATTATGTAATACATGCCGCTGCAATGAAACATGTTCATATTGCTGAATATAATCCTGATGAGTGCATTAAAACTAATATAGGAGGTGCAGAAAATGTAGTTGAAGCATGTTTGCAAACAAAGGTAGAAAGAGTCGTAGCACTATCAACAGATAAAGCTTGCGCTCCAATTAATCTATATGGAGCTACAAAACTAACTTCAGATAAATTATTTATTGCTGCAAATAATATAAAAGGAGAAAACCCGATTCGTTTTTCGGTTGTTAGATATGGAAATGTAATGGGGTCTAACGGTTCTGTAATGCCTTTTTTTATTAAGAAAAAAAGAGAAGATAATACTCTGCCAATCACAGACCCAAATATGACCCGTTTTAATATTTCACTTCAAGGTGGAGTAGATATGGTAATGCATGCATTAGAACATGCTTGGGGAGGCGAGCTTTTTGTGCCTAAAATACCTTCTTATAAGATAATAGATGTAGCAGAAGCTATTGGACCAAATTGTAAAAAACCAATTGTAGGAATTCGACCAGGGGAAAAAGTACATGAAGAAATGATTACACCCTCTGATTCTTTGAATACTTATGATTTAGGGAAGTATTACACCATTTTACCTACTTCTCCCAATTGGAAAATAGAAGATTTTATAAAAACATTTAATGCAAAAATAGTTCCTAAAGGCTTTAGTTATAACTCAAATAACAATAATGAGTGGGAAACAATTGAAAGTTTAAGGAGGTTGATTAAAGAACATGTAGATACTAACTTCTCTTTGTAATGAAACCAATACCTTATGGCAAACAACATATAGATCAAAAGGATGTTAATGCAGTCTTAGAAACATTATCTGCAGACTTCTTAACACAAGGGCCTAAAATAGACGAGTTTGAAGAAAAATTCGCAGCTTATGTGGGAGCGAAATATGCGGTTGCAGTAAATAACGCGACTTCAGGCTTACATCTTTCAGTTTTAACTTTAGGCTTAAAAAGAGGAGAAAGAGTAATTACAACACCCATTACTTTTGCTGCCTCAGCTAATTGTGTTAGATATGTGGGAGGCGAAGTGTGGTTTGCAGACATAGACGAAGACACTTATTTATTATGTTTTGAAAGTACGAGGAAGCTTTTAGAAAGTAAACCCAAAGGATTTTTTAAAGGGATTATCCCTGTAGATTTTGCTGGACTTCCTGTAAATTTAGAAGCTTTTAGAGCGTTAGCAGATGCACATGATCTATGGATTATTGAAGATGCTTGTCATGCTCCAGGAGCCTATTTTACAGATAGTAATGGAGTGCATCAAAAATGCGGAAATGGTTCTTTTTCTGATCTGAGTGTATTTTCTTTTCACCCTGTAAAACATATAGCTTGTGGTGAAGGAGGTATGGTTACTACGAACTCTAAAAGTCTTTATGATAAATTAAGAAAGCTTAGAACTCACGGAATTACAAAAGAAGGAATGTCAAAGAATGATGGAGGATGGTATTATGAAATGCAAGAACTAGGTTTTAATTATAGACTTACAGATATTCAATGTGCATTGGGGATTACTCAACTTGCTAAAAATAATGTAGGATTAGAAAGAAGAAATCACATAGCAGATACCTACAAAAAGGCATTTGCTGGAAAGATAAAATATCAAAGCTTACCAGTAGGAAATTACAATGCCCATCATTTGTTTGTGATTGAGGTTGAAAAGAGGAAAGAATTATATGATTATTTGCGAGAACACCAGATTTTTGCTCAAATCCACTATATTCCAATTCATACACTTCCTTACTATCAAAAAATAGGGTATGCTGAGGCCAATTTATCAAATTCTGAAAAGTATTATTCCAGATGTATAAGCTTACCTATGTATCCTACATTAACTAATAAAGAACAAGAATTTGTTATAGAAAAAGTAGTATCTTTCCTTCGTGACTAGACTAGCCATTATACCAGCAAGAGGAGGAAGTAAAAGAATTCCTAAAAAAAACATTAAACCCTTTTTAGGGAAGCCAATTATAGCGTATTCTATTGAAGCAGCTTTACAAAGTAATCTTTTTGACGAAGTTATGGTGTCAACAGATAATACAGAAATTGCTGAAATTGCTAAAAAATATGGAGCGAAAGTTCCATTTTTAAGAAGCCACAAAAACGCAAACGATTTTGCAACTTTAGCAGATGTTATTCAAGAAGTACTTCTTGAATATAAAAAGAAAAAACAATTTTTTGATCAAGTATGTTGTATTTTATCAACAGCAGCTTTAATAACAAAAGAAAAATTGGGAGAAGCTCATCAGAAAATGATAGATAATGATTTTGATAGTGTTTTTCCTATAGTAGAATTTTCTTTTCCAATACAACGTTCATTAAAGATAATTGAGAATAGAGTTGAAATAACAATAAAAGAACATATAAATACAAGGTCTCAGGATCTTGAGTCAAGATATCATGATGCAGGTCAATTTTACTGGATAAACACTATTTCTTTCTTAGATCAAAAAAAAATATTAATGTCTAAAACAGGTGGGCTTATTATTTCAGAATTGCAAGCTCAAGATATAGATTCTGATACGGACTGGAAATTAGCTGAGCTTAAGTATAAATTATACCTAGATGAAAAAAACAATACTTTTTAGAGCGGATGGTAATTCAATCTCGGGATTAGGACACATATATAGACTTTTTAGTTTGGTGGAAATAGTAAAAGAAAAATATGATTTTATTTTTATTACAAGAGAAAGTACACCTCAATCCGTTTTTTCAAATATAACTCAACCATACTTGATTCCAGATTCCGTTTTAATTTGTGAAGAGCCAAAATGGCTTTCTGAAAACTTTGACCCTCAAAAACATATAATTATAGCTGATGGATATCAATTCAAATCTATATATCAGAAGAATATAAAAGAATTTGGTTATGGCTTGGTTTATATAGATGATTTAGAACAATATTTTATGTATGCAGATCTTGTGATTAATCATTCTTCTTCTTCGGAAGCGTCAAATTTTAAGACAGAAAGCTATACTAAATTTGCACTAGGAACTAAATATTCCTTATTAAGACCTTCTTTTCTGAAAGAAGCTCAATCTAAAAGGGAAATTGACCAAATTGACACTGTTTTTGTTTGTTTTGGAGGGGCAGATGAGTTTGATTTTTCTTATCAGGTAGTCAAAAACCTCTTAAAGATAAATTACATTAAAGAGATTAATCTAGTAATTGGAGCAGCTTATAAACATGATAGAGTTTTTGATTTAAAAAAAGCATTTTCAAGTAAACTAAAAATACATGAAAATTTGTCTGAAAAACATCTACTAAAAGTTATGAAGTCTTGCAATTTTGCTATTTCACCGACAAGTACTATATTATATGAACTGACATGTGTTAAAATGCCTATTATCTCAGGTTATTTTGTAGATAATCAAAAGGATGTTTACACTTGGTTTAAAAAACAAGAATGTTTTTATGGTGTAGATAATTTTAGTAATTTTAATTTTAAAAAAATAGAAGAAATTTTGTCTAAAATTGACAACGCATGTATAAATAAATATATGATTAATCAAGGGAAAGTTATTGATGGATTGCAAAAAGATAGAATATTGAGTTTGATAAATGAATTAATATCTTAATCAGATTAAGCATGAAAGTTATACTTATTACTGGAATTAATAGAGGGTTAGGAGAAGCATTTTTTTATCACTTTTTGGATAAAAAAGATTATTTGATAGTAGGGATCTCTAGACAGATTAATCAAGCACAACTTTCACTCCTTAATGAAGAAAAGTTTGTATTTATTCAAGCCGATCTTCAGAAAATTAAAAGCTTAGAGAATTTAAATATTTTAAGGTACTTTGAAAAAGCTGAAGAAGTTATTTATATAAATAACGCAGCTACTATAAATCCGATTAATAAAGTTGGAGGGTTTGAGACAAAAGAAATTCAAGACATTATACAATTAAATACTATTGCTCCGATTTTTATTTCAAATTATCTGTTTAAAGAAATTTCTGAAAAGAAAATTACTATTTTAAATATTTCAAGTGGAGCATCAACATCTGCAATTGTTGGTTGGAGTTTATATTGTGCGACCAAAGCTGCTAACGAAATGTTTTTTAATGTTCTAAAAGCGCAAGAAAAAGATAATTCTAATGTGAAAGTTTTCAATATTAATCCTGGGGTAATGAATTCTGGAATGCAAGAAAGCATTAGAAATATAGATGAATCTGTTTTTCCCAGAGTCAAAGAATTTATTAGACTCAAGGAAGAAAATAAATTACTTGATCCTCTGGAAGTAGTAAAAAGAGTTTTATTAGAAACTAATAGTAAACTATGAAAATCGCTATATTATCTGATATCCATGGAAACATTTATGCTTTTAGGGAAGTTATAAAAAGTATGAAACAGCAAAATATAGATGTTGTTTTTTTATTAGGAGATCAATTAGGGTATTATTATGATGTTTTGGAAGTCTTTTCTGAAATAAAAAAATGGGATCATCATATTATTGCTGGTAATCATGAGAGAATTTTTTCAAAGTATTTAAATTCAGATCTATCTTTCAGAGAAAAAATAGTTAAAAAATATGGGAACTGTTTTTCATATTATCAGAAGTATTTACCAGCTTCTTTAATAGAAGAGATAAAAAAATTACCAGATAAAAAGGATGTTAAAATTGATGGGCATAATTTTTTACTATGTCATGGATCCCCATTAGAAGAAGATCAATATGTTTATCCTGATAGTGAAAAACATGTATTAGAACAACTAAGTTTTAGCGGTCATGATTATGTTTTTATGGGGCATACACATTACCCAATGATTTACAATATTAAAGAGACTATGCTAATCAACGTTGGTTCAGTTGGTCAGGCAAGAAACGTTGGAGGAATAGCTAACTGGGGAATATTTAACACAAGTAATAATGTTTATACTCCTCAAGCCACACCTTATAATATTGACTTATTAAAGACTTTTTTGGTGAAAAATGAAGAAAAAGAATATTTACATAAAGTGTTAAAGAGAAATAATAGTACATTGTAATATGAAATTGAGCATATTGGTAACAGGTTGTGGTGGAGATATCGGTCAGAGCATTGGTAAAATTTTAATAGAATCTGATTTTGTAAATTATCTAGTAGGTTGCGATATTTCGGAGAAAAATGCAGGAAAATTCATCTTTAAAGACTTTATTATTGGGTTGGCTTGTACAGATACAAATTATTTAAAATCTTTAGAAGATATTATTTTTGATAAAGAGATAGATATTATTATACCAATTGCAGAACCTGAATTAAGATTTTTATATCAGGAAAGCGTATTGGATAAAATAGCTAACGCAAAAATTATTTGTGCTAATAAGAAGGCATTAAAAATTGGATTTGATAAATTAGAGACTGCACTTTTTTTGAAAGAAAACAAATTACCTTTCCCTGAAACAAAATTATTATCCGATGTAAATACATCAATAGATTACCCTGTAATTATGAAATCTAGATATGGTTCAGGTTCTTCATCAGTATATATTGTAAAAGATCAAATAGATTTTGATTATTTAAAATGTAAGCATCCAGATTATATAGTACAAGAATATCTAACCTCTAAAGAAGGAGAATATACCTGCGGAGTTTTTAGATCTAAAGCAGGAATGATTCGAAGTATTATTTTAAAAAGAGAATTAACAGGCGGGTATAGTGGATATGGAGAAGTAGTACATAATGATGAAATTACGAATGTTTTGAATCAAATTGCAACAAAATTAAATTTAACAGGAAGTATTAATATTCAATTAAGAATAACCTCTAAAGGACCTGTCGTTTTTGAAATTAACCCAAGGTTCTCTAGTACAGTTTTATTTAGGCACAAATTTGGCTTTAAAGACCTAATTTGGAGTATTCAGGACCAATTGAATCAAGATATTTCTAGTTATAATGAAATAAATGTAGGTAAAAGGTTTTACAAAGGTTTTTCAGAATTTATAGATGTATAAAAATGAAAAAATGAAAAATTTTAAGATAGGCAATAAGGGAATTGGACAAAACAATCCTTGCTTTATTATTGCAGAACTTTCTGCAAATCATGGGAATGATATTGATATTGCTATAGATAGTATTAAGAAAGCTAAACAAGCAGGGGCAGACGCTATAAAATTGCAAACATTCACGCCAGATACTATTACATTAGATTCAAAAAGACCTGAGTTTTTAATCGACCATGGAACATTATGGGATGGTAATTTTTTATATGATTTATATAAAGAAACACATCTCCCTTGGGATTGGCATGAAAAACTTTTTGAAGTTGCTAAGGAACAGGATATTATATGTTTCTCATCCCCTTTTGATTTAACTGCAGTAGATTTTTTAGAAAAGCTTAATACTCCAGCTTATAAGATAGCTTCTCCCGAAATAAGAGATATTCCCTTAATAGAAAAATGTGCTCAAACAGGAAAACCAATTATTATAAGTACAGGCATTGCTACATTTTCTGATATAAACCTAGCAATTGATACTTGTAGAAATGTAGGAAATAATAAAATAATATTATTAAAGTGTACAACATCTTATCCAGCTCCAATAGAGGATGCCAATCTTTTGACCTTACATGATTTTGTAGAAAAATTTGATGTAATTCCTGGCCTTTCTGATCATACATTAGGAGATATAGCACCAACAGTATCTGTAGCTTTAGGAGGTAAAGTAATAGAAAAACACTTTATTATTGATAAATCAATTGGGGGTGCTGATGCATCATTTTCATTAGATTTTGATGAATTTTCAGCAATGGTAAAATCAGTTAGAAATGCTGAAAAAGCAATAGGTGAAGTAACGTATAAATTGGGTAATGACGCGTCTAGTTTGTCTAAGTTAGCTTCTCGTTCTTTATTCATTGTTAAGAATGTAAAGAAAGGAGAGGAATTAACAAAAGAAAATATAAGGTCTATTAGACCAGGAAATGGGTTGCACCCAAAATATTATAAAGAAGTACTTGGAAAAAAATTTATTAAAGATTTTCTAAAAGGAGAACCTTTATCTTTGGATATGATTGAAGAAAATAATTATGAGAATCCTTTTTGTAGAAAATAGATATAAAACATACTTTTTTGAGCTTATTGCAAATTTGCTTTCAAAAAAAGGATATGAAATTCACTGGATTATCCAGAATAAAGAATTTACCCCTAAAGGAAATTTTTATAAGCATGTGATTCCTTATCCTAGTAATAAAAAAAAAGTGAGAAGTAAAAATGCTTCTATCGAAGCAATTATAAAATTAGATAGGCAGCATAATCATTTTCATAAAAAAAAATCAAACTACTTTTACTATTACAATGATAAAATTGAGCAGCTAGTTAAAGAAATAAACCCTCAAATTGTTTTTGGTGAAGCAACGACTTTTCATGAACTTTTAATAATACTTAATTGTAAAAAAATAAATATTTTATACTTGAACCCTTCTTCATGTAGATACCCAGTAGGGAGATTCTCTTTTTATAGATACGATACACTAGATGTTTTTAAAGGGAGTGGAGAGATATTGCCTAAAACAAAAGCTGCAGAGTTAATTGATCAAATTATATATAGGAAAACACTACCTGATTACATGAGCTCAATACAAACAAAGACAAGGAAAAAAGTAAATGATAGACTTAAGAAAGTTGTATCATATATACGAGGTGAAAGATTTAACACACCTCACCCGATAATTAAGTACCGATTAGAGAAACAAAAAAAGAAGAATATTTTAAACTGGGATAAAAGTGCTTTAAAAAAAATAGATAATGTTAAAGAGTTTTTAGTTTTATACCCGTTGCAAATGCAACCAGAAGCAAATATAGATGTATGGGGGAAAAAACACAGAGATCAAGAAGAACTCATAAAAAAATTATCAGAATCTTTACCAGTTGGAGCGACTCTAATTGTAAAGCCCAACCCAAAATCAAATTACGAACTCACAGATGAATTAACCACGTTTGTAAATAAAAAGAAAAATATACAATTTTTACATCACAATGTAAAAATGGATGACATTATACCTAAAATTGATCTAGTTATTACTGTAACTGGAACAATAGCAATTGAATGTGTTTTAATGAACAAACCAGTAGTTACATTAGTAAAAACAATTAACAATAAGTCCAAAAATTGTATTTATATGGAATCCATAGAAAAAGAACTCAAGTTAATAGTTGAGAAAGTTTTAAATGGAGATTTCCCAAAGTTAAAGAATCATGAGAAAATAGATTTTATTAATGTATTAAACAGATCTAGTTATAAAGGAAAAATATCGGATCCTTACAATGATCCAACTTGTACTTCTGAAGAGAATATTAATGATTTGTTTTGTGCGTTTGATGAAATTATAAAGCACAATGGATAATAATATAAATATAAGGTTTATACAGAAGAATAATCTGGTTAAAGCTACCTTATTGGGATTGTTTTTTTGGATTCTTATTTATTTTTTAGTTCCATTAAAGGTAAAACACGGAATAGGTTTTGCCCCATTCTTATATCTTTTTTTAAACTATCTTTTTTTTCTTTTTGGCCTAAAAATAATCTCTCCAGTAAGAAAAGAAAAAAGGTTGGGCTTTACTTTTGACAAAAAAGTATTGATGAAAATTCTCTGGATAGTTATTTTCATAGCTTTCATTGGCTTTTTTCTTAAAATTATTGATAAATTTTATCTAAGAGGAGCTTCTTTTGCCTATGATATTTCTTACAATAGAATTTTGTTAGAAAAGGCAGGTGCTTCTATACTCAGTATTTTTTCTGCCATAACCACTCCTTTTAGTTTTTTACCGCTATTTGTGTATTATACCTTAAAATCAAAGAATAAACTTCTTTTTGGAATTAGTATTTTCTTATTCTTTTCCCCAAGTTTTGATTTTTTAATGATGGGATCTAGATCTGGAATTTTCGTGATTCTAATCCTTTTTGGATTGATAATGTTTTACTTTAAGAAAATTAAAATAACATTTGGAAGAATCTTATTAGTATCCGTGTTATTGTTTTTTGTAGCAATATATTCAACACAATTATTCATAGAAAGGACAAAAGACTTTGCAATAACAGACAAAGACGCCATTGAACATATTTTAAAGAGATCAAATTATAATTTTACAATTACGCCTACAGATGCAACAAAGAAAAAAATTATTGGATCTAAAAACAAAACAGTTCAAGCTTCTCGATTAACTGTTATTAATTTTGCACAATATTATTTACATGGAGTGTATGAGTTTGGATATTTATATAACAATTATGAAAAGGATCACCATTATGGCGCATATACCTTTAATATATTCGCGAAATTTATAAATATCGTTTTCAGAACTAATATTGATTTAAATAAAATTCAAAAAGCACCTGTAAGACCGGGAGTTTATACTACTTTTTATGGCCCTATTTTTATTGACTTTGGGTGGTTCTCACTTGTTTTTATGTTCTTTTTTGGAGCATTTCAAAAAACTATCTATAATACTGTTTTAAGAGGTAGGTTTCAATTTGTACCTTTACTTCTTTACTTTATAATCATCAATTTTTTTATGCCTGTATTTAATTTTATAAATGGAGCTCTGGGTTTATACACCATAACATCTTTTGTGTTATTTGCTTTAATTTATATATTTTTAGTTGGTAAGTTAAGAATAGATAAAAAGAATGGTAAAATACAATACGTTAAATTTTTAAAATAATACGATGAATTTTATTCTTATAAGCTATATATTAACCTATTAATCCTTAACTATTTAATGAAAAGAATTGGAACCGCCCTTTTTGCACTTCTACCAAGTAAGTTGGCTCATTTATTTTTAAAAATGATGGGTCATAAGATTAGTTGGAAATCTAAAATAGGTTTTTCTTTTATTTATACAGATTCTATAGAATTAAAAGATACTGCCAAAATAGGTCATTTTAATTTCATAAAAGTAGATAAGATTTCCCTAGGGGAAAATGCAGTCATAAAATCACTAAATTTTTTCAAAGGACCTTTTAATATTATCCTTAAAGAAGAAGCTAGAATTGGAAAACAAAACCGATTTCAAAGAGCAACTTCAACTGTTTCATATGGAATTTCTGAGTTAATAATTGGTAAAGGAACTGGTATTACTAGTAGAAACTATCTTGATTTAATGCAAAGTATCATATTTGGAGAACATAGTCAAGTAGCGGGGATTGGAACACAGTTTTGGACACATGGGTATATACATGCTTCAAAAGGAGTAGAAAGAATTAGAATAGATGGACAAATAATTATCGGGAATAATGTTTATATAGGCTCTAGATGTATTTTTAACCCTGGAGTTATTGTAAAAGATGCGATTAATATTGGTGGGAATTCCGTAATTTCTAAAGACCTTAACCAAAGTGGAATGTATGTAAATCAACCGCTTAGATATATAGACACAGACATCCATAAAGCAAGAGAGAAATTTTTGAAGGTCGATGATGATTTACTCATTGAAGAAGTATATTTTCGTACTAAAAAAAACTTCGAATGAGAAGAATTGTATTACTTCTTATACTTATAACTTTTGTTTCTTGTAATAACACTTCAGTTAATGTTGATAAAAAGAAACAAGAGATTCAACAAGAAAAACCTCAAGAAATAAGCTATAAAGAAAAAGAATTAGTTTTAAATGATTCATTTGATATTGGCGATGTAAGGAGATATGGTATTTTTCCAGATTCGTCATTTACATATACCCATCCTGTAACAAATAAGCCAAAAATAACATCTGTGCTAGATTTAGCAGAGCAAACTGATTTAGAAATTTTTTTCCCAAAAGGATTTTATAATATGGCATTAATACTTGATGGAAGGGAAAATTTAAAGATGAAATTTGATCATGCAGAGTTTGACATGATTCTTATAAAGAAAGGTGTAAATAAAAAAAAGAATCTTAAAAGTATTACTTTAAAAGGAACAATTATTACTTATGATAGATTAGGGATAACAGAAGCACAAAACATTCGAATAGATACTGTGTATATCCGATCTGATATTACTAAAAATAAAAGAAAGCTTCGTTCTAGAGGCTGTCATATTTACTATGGAAGCAAAGATATATTGATTAAGCATTTAGAAATTGATGATTTCGGGTCAGGTGGAGAAAAGTATAAAAACAATCATGCGGCACTTGCTCTAGATGGTTGGAGAAATAACCCGGAAAATGTAACTATTCATAAATTACATATCAAGTCTTCAGATAGACATGGAATCTACTTAACAGGTAAGAATCATAAAATAGATGAAATTATTATAGACCAATTTGGTGTTGGCGATGATATAGGCATGTCCGGAATGCAAGATGCTGGTGAAATTGAACATAAACTATTTTCTGGAATATGGATCAATAGATGTTATAATTCATCAATAACTAGTTTAACAATTAATGCAGGAGCTTCTAAAGGTTTTTTTACTGCAAATTTTGATGAAGGCGATTCATTAAGACCTACCATTATAGATAAATTAGAGATAATTAAAATAGATAGAAAATTGCCAATTCGATTCGCAAAAAATACAGGTGTGATTGTAAAAGAAATAATAAAGTAAATGCGAACTATAATACAAAAAACACCAAGAGAATTCATTTATGTATTACTCTTGTTTACAGTATTGTTTTTCAATACAATTGGATATAAACTTGGCTCGATATCTATTATTGTATTAACACTGTTTTATATATTAGATAGAAACTTAATCAACAAAATTAAAAGACTAAACCAAAAAATAGGTTTTTTATTTTTAGGATATTTTGTTTTTCATTTAGTCGGGCTCCTCTATACAGAAAACACATCACTAGCCGAACACGAAATTACTGTTCGTTTACCCTTTCTAATATTGCCAGTAATTTTATTTACAGAAACAATTTCTAAGAAATATTTATATGACCTTTTTGTAGCTTTCAAATATTGGTTGTTTTTATTAGCTGCAATTTTATTTTACCATAAATTATTAGTGGTAGATGGTCCATTAATAAGTTTACCAGCACTGTCTTTGCTAAAGCTTACTGGTATACATCACGCGTACTTTTCTTTATTTTATTCTTTTGCTTTATTTTTTGTAATGCATCAGGTCGTACAAAAGAAGACCAGTGATTTTTTTGGTTTTCTGCAAATTACTTTTCTGCTTTTTTTTATAACAATTTTGGGTGCAAGAGTAACCATGGGGGTTTCAATTCTTGTATCTATTGTTTTTTTTATACAAAGAACATTCAAGAGCAAAGGCTTATTGAAACTCTTTATTCCACTAGTTTTAATAATTGCTACTTTCTTTATTTTTAAAAAATCGAATCTGGTCGAAAAGTTTTCTAGATTATCAAAAGTTGAGTGGAATATAGAAAAGAATATTTACAACCATCAAGTCTTTACTTTTGAATATGACAAGGTTACTTCTAATACTTTAGAACTAAGATTGATAAAATGGTATTGTGCATATCAAATAATTAAAGAGCATATTGTTTTTGGAGTAGGTACGGGAGATTATAAGGATGAATTGAATAAACAATATAGGGAGGTTGAATTTAAAAAAGGAATGGTGTATGGATATAATACACATAGTCAATATATAGAAGAGTTTATAAAATTTGGAATTATTGGAGGCGTATATTTTGTTTTTTTTATTGGATATGTTTTGTATTCTGCATATAGAAAGAAGAATATATTATTGTTTTTAATGTCATTAACTTTTGCTTTGTTTTTAGTTATAGAAAGTGTTTTAGTTCGGCAACATGGTGTTGTCTTTTTCTGCTTTTTCATTCCAATATTATATATATATCACCAGCATTTCGAACAACTTAAAAAAGAATAATTGAAAAAAAATATAGGCTTTTTTATTTCATTTTGTATTGCTAAAGGGATGGTGTTCTTAGCACCTATTTTATTGGCAGATATATTAACAGAAAGAGATTTTGGTGTTCTTGAGTATGCCTTGGCAGGTGTAGGGATGCTAATTAATGCATTTATTAGTTTAGGAGTTTCGGGAGCTTACCCTTACTATATTTTAAAGCAAAAGAATTTTGAAATAAAACCAGGGTTTGCACTTCACCCAATATGGTTACTATTATTCTTTTTAGTAAATCAAATTCTTTTTTATGCATTTTCACTTTATACAATAGAAATATATATGGCAGTAAACATATCGTATATTATTGCTAATCAGCAATTTTTCTCTACCAAGTTTAAAAGTCATGAAAATATTTTTAAAGCTGTTTTTTTAGATGCTGGGATATACATTCTACTAATGATATTCATCATTTTATATCTATTAAAACTAATGCCTCTTAATGTAGATAATATTAATAAAGGAATTTTTATTTACGCATTGTTTTTTGGTGCCTATGGAGTTTATGACTTAATTAAAACTAAAAAAGAGCGCATATTTACTTACTACAAAAAGATTTTAAAATTTAGCTTCCACTTACTTATATCATCTTCCTTTTTATTTCTCTTATCAGTCTCGGGTAGGATTTTGACAAAGCATTTTTTTGATTATGAAACTACAGGTGTTTATGGATTTTATTTTAGACTTGCAGCAATTGTAGTAATGATATATCAAGTAATCTCTATTCGTTTTTTTAAAGATATTTATACGGTAGTTCCAGAAAAGTTAGATAAATATTTTTCTACTTTCTATTTGTTTATTTTTTCTCTATCAGTTGTTATTTATATAATAACACCTTATATAGTTCCTCATTTTTCAGTTTTCTTTTCTGAAACATATATAGAAAACAAGACGGTATTTTTCATCATTTTTTGCCAAATGACTATGTGGATAGCTACTGCATTAAATTCGAATATTGTAGATAGAGAAGGCTTAGCAAAAAAGAATAATTTCTATTATTTAGCTTTATTAATAATATCGATTATAATACTCTATTTAATGAGGGATCAAATGACATTGTTAAGACTAACGTTTATCCTCTACAGTATCTTTTTCTTAGCAAATTTATCTCAGTTTTTAGTTTTATATTTAAAGAAAATCATCTTTAAGAAATCTATGATAAGTCTTATTATTATTTATATTATATCTTGCATAACGCTGTACTTTATTGCTTAAATGTAATTAATGATAAACTTTAGTAAACACATACCTTTTTTTAGCAGCCTATTCTTTGGAATATTTACATGGCTAGTTATCTTTTTTATATTCCCAGCAAGCATAGTAAACCCTTTTTCAAGGGAAGCATTTATATATATAGTGGGATCTTATACTACTTTAATTCTTGGATATTTATTAGTGTCTCCTTTAATTTCAAAAAGGAAAAAACCAGAATGGAAAATAAAAAAGAAAGAAGTTAACATTCTTATTTATATTACTCTTTTAAGCTTTGCAGTGCGTTATATAGATTTGTTTTTATATAGAAACGTGAGTTTTTTTAATGATGTTTGGACTAATAGAGATTTATTAAATCTTACCAAACCAGGATTTATTTTTATCTTTTTTTCTATTTGTAAACAATTGTATTTTGTTCCAATCATTTTGCTATTTAAAGCAAAAATTCAAGATAAAAAACTTCATATAATTTCAATAATATTATTTCTCTTACCATTTATAGAAGGCTTTATAAGAGGGAGTAGAAATTCATTTTTTATTCCAATAATACTTTTATTAGTTATCCATATTTATTTTCGGAAAATTAGATTTAATAAAAAGCAATTATTCATTTTTGGAGCTGTAGTTACACTATTATTTGTGATAGCTACTTCTATTATCATAGGAAGAGAAAAAACTAGAACTGACGAAAATTATACTTCTATTACTACGGGTTTTTTATTAAATGATTTTTTGAAACCCTATCCTTGGGTTTTTGAAAAAATACATGACACCAAAAATAAAACAGCGAAAGAGTTAATGATTTCAGGATTTCAAGTTGGTCAATACTATGTACATGGCGTTTTTGAATTTGATTTCTTAATGAAGCATTACCAAAAAGAACCTTTAAGGCCTCAATACGGAAAGTATACTTTTGCAACGGTAAATAAATTCACAAATAAATGTGGATTCACAAATACTAATTTAGAAAAAGTACAAGAAAATCACCCTAGAGGGTACACATTCATAACTTTTTTTGGAGGATTATATTTAGACTTTGGTTGGGTTGGTCTTTTAATTATGTTTTTTTATGGAGCCGGTCAGAGAGTAATATATGAAGCAGTTAAAAAGTGTAAAGTTGAATATATTCCATTGTTTATCTTTTTGCTTTTTGCTAATTTTTTTATGTTAACGTTTAATTTTATTGAAAATACAGGAACATATTTTATAGCAGTATGTAGTGCTTTAATTATTTTAATTAGATTGAAAGATTTTGTCCTTTCAAAGAAATAACTACTTAAATTTAAGAGATTTTTAGAATACTATGAAAGTAGCAATTGTTCATTATTGGTTTATCACTAGAAGAGGAGGGGAGAAAGTAGTAGAATCTATTTTAAAACTATACCCAGATGCTGATATATACACGTTGTTCTATAGCAAAGATAAGTATGGAAAATACTTGAATAATAATAAAATTATTACTTCAATACTAAATGTGCCTTTTTTAAGAAAAAGATACCAAAAGATTTTTCCTTTATATCCAATAGGTATAAAATCTTTAAAATTGGAAAAAAAATACGATTTAATAATTTCATCTGAATCTGGCCCAGCAAAAGGAATAAAAAATAACGATCATACTCCTCATATATGTTATATACATTCTCCGATGCGTTACTGTTGGAGTCATAAACAAATGTATTTAGATGCTGTTAACCCAGTAGTAAAGCCTTTTATGAGTTTCTTTTTAGAAAGATTAAAAAGTTGGGATAAAAAAACTATTAATAATGTAGATATGTTTATTAGCAACTCTAAAAACGTGAAAGATAGAGTTCAAAAATATTATCAAAGAGATGCAGAAGTAGTCTATCCTCCAATATCTGAAGAATTATTTAAAGACCCGATAGCATTATCTGATAAAAGAGAATATTACCTTAGTTTTGGCGCAATTACACCATACAAGAAAATAGATTTACTCATCCAAACGTTTAATAAAAATGGCAAAAAATTAATCATTGTAGGCGAAGGATCAGAAAAAGAAAAATTAGAAAAAAATGCGAAAAAGAATATTACTTTTATGGGCGAGGTTAGTTGGGCTAATCTAAAAACCATAATTAGAGGTTCTAAAGCCTTACTTTTTCCTGGAGAAGAAGATTTTGGAATGATTCCTTTAGAAGTTATGGCTCATGGACTACCCGTAATTGCTTTTAATAAGGGAGGTGCATTAGAAACAGTTATAGAAAACAAAGAAAATGTAGAAAAATCTTCTGGTGTTTTTTTTGAGAAGCAAAACCAAAAATCTTTACAGCAAGCAATTGATTATTTTGAAGAAAAAATAGATAAATTTGATGCTCATTGGATACAAAACCATGCAAAGAAGTTTTCTGAAGAACAATTTTTGTTACATTTTAAAAAGAAAGTAGATACATTATTAAACAACTAAAAAAGAGTAGTTGAAAAAAAGATATTCATATTTAATCAGGCCTTTACAAATATTATTAGATATTTTAATAATAAATTTTGTAGCATATTACACTTCAGATATAGAGTTCTTTAATCTCTACTTCTTGTCTTATATTACTACATTTTGGCTATTAATATCTTATTTTTTAGGATTCTATAAGGTATATAGATTTACAAATGAACTAAGAATTATAACTTTATTAGCTCGGCAGTTTCTATTCTTTGTATTTGGGTACTTTGCGTATTTTGGAATTTTTAAGGAAGGGGTTATTGTCAATAATCAATTGTTAATATTAGTCTCAATAGTATTAGCGATATCAGTATTTAAATTTCTTGGATATTATCTTTTAAAAAAATATAGATCTCTAGGTAAAAATTTTAGAACTACAATTGTATTAGGATACGATGATTCTTCTAAAACGGTAATTAAGATTTTTAAGAGTAAAGCTAACTTAGGATATAAGTTTCTTGGTTTCTTTTCAAATAAATTATACAAGAATCCGAATTACTTAGGGGAACTTAAAGAAGCTTTTCAATATATGAATCAGAATGAAGTCGATGAGGTATATTGTTCTCTTTCTGATGTAAATGAAGAGCTCATAAAAGAACTAAAAAAATTCACTAACGAAAGAAATATAGTATTAAAGTTGATACCAAACTCTAACGAGTTATATAGTAAAAATCAAGACATAGAATTTTATGACAACACACTAGTTGTTCTAAATGTTAAAAAATTACCTTTTGAGTTTGCAGAGAATTTTTATGTAAAAAGAATTTTCGATATTATATTTTCTCTTGCTGTATGCGTATTAATATTATCTTGGTTAGTGCCAATATTATGGGTTTTAGTAAAAATTGAATCCAAAGGTCCCTTAATTTTTAAACAACCAAGAGAAGGTTTAAATGGAGAGCATTTTGTCTGTTATAAGTTTAGATCAATGAAAATGAACGATATGTCAGATAAAGTTCACGCAACAAAAAATGATGTTAGAGTCACTAACATAGGAGCATTTTTAAGAAAAACCAGTATAGATGAGTTGCCTCAATTTATCAATGTGCTATTTGGAGATATGAGTGTTGTTGGACCAAGACCCCATTTAGAAAGCCTTTCAATAGAATATCAAAAAGAAGTAGATGACTATTTAAAACGACATATAGTAAAGCCTGGAATTACTGGATTAGCACAAGTAAGTGGTTATAGAGGTGAGATTAAAAAGAAATCAGACATTAAAAATAGAATTAAACTAGATATTTTTTACATAGAAAACTGGTCTTTCTTTTTAGACATAAAGATTATCATAAAAACAATATTTAATGTTTTTGAAGGTGAAGAGAAAGCCTATTAATGGAAAAGAAGGTTCAAATAACGGCCACGATAGTCCTCTACAATGAGGACTTAGAGATACTACAAAAAACAGTAAATAGCTTTTTAAATATTCCTGTTACTAAAAAATTATTTTTAGTCGATAACTCCCCAAATGATAAGTTAAAAAAACATTTTAAACATAAAGAAATAGAGTACTTTTTTGTAGGTAAAAATTTAGGTTTTGGAAAAGCTCATAATACTGTATTAGAGAAAATAGAAAGTACATCTCATTATCACCTTATTTTAAACCCAGATGTCATTTTTAGCCCAGATGTTATTTCTAATTTAATACAGGCATTAAATCTCAATGCAGATGTTTCTATGATTGCACCAAGAGTAGTATATGCAGATGGGAAGCCTCAATATACCTCTAGAAAATACCCTACTTTCTTTGACTTATTTATAAGAAGAGTCCCAGTTTTTAAAAATAGAGTCAAAGCTCAAGAATATCGAGATTTAGATTTAAATCAACCTTTTCACCCAAATTTTATTCACGGTTGTTTTATGCTATTTAAAACACAAGATTTTTTTGATTTAAAAGGTTTTGATGAGCGGTACTTCTTATATATGGAAGATGTAGATATTTGTAAAAAAATTGACCAAATCGGGAAAAAGAAAATGTACTATCCAAGTGAGCAAATTACGCATCTACATAAAAAAGAATCAAGTAAGAAACTCCGTTTATTTTTTATTCATGTAATATCGGCAATAAAGTACTTTAATAAATGGGGATATTGAGGCAAAAAAATAATCAATCAACTTATATTTGTACCTTAAACACAACACACAAATGAACATTCTTATTTTAGGATCTGGTGGAAGAGAACATGCCTTTGCCTTAAAATTATCGCTAAGCAATAAAGTTGATCAGTTATTTATAGCTCCTGGGAATGCCGGGACAAATGAGGTTGGAACAAATATTAATATCAATCCAACAGATTTTGAGGCAATTAAAAAAGTAGTGTTAGAAAACAATGTAAAGATGGTTGTAGTGGGGCCAGAGGCTCCATTAGTAGCAGGGGTTCATGACTATTTTTTAGAAGATGTTGAATTAAAAAACATTCCAGTAATTGGCCCTAAAAAGGACGGTGCTTTATTAGAGGGGAGTAAAGATTTCTCTAAACAATTTATGGAGAAACATCAAATTCCAACCGCGAGATATCAATCATTCACAAATGAAACTTTAGAAGAAGGGAAACAGTTTTTGGAAACATTTCACCCGCCTTATGTTTTAAAAGCTGATGGATTAGCGGCAGGGAAAGGTGTATTGATTTTAAACTCATTACAAGAAGCTAAAGCAGAATTAGAAGAAATGCTTTCGAATCAGAAGTTTGGAGAAGCTTCTTCTACGGTGGTGGTAGAAGAGTTTTTAGACGGTATCGAATTGTCTGTTTTTGTATTAACTGATGGTAAAAGTTATAAAGTATTGCCCTCGGCTAAAGATTACAAACGAATAGGAGAAGGAGACAAAGGCTTAAATACAGGTGGTATGGGAGCTATTTCTCCCGTGCCATTTGCAGATAAAGATTTTTTAGATAAAGTAGAAACACGTATTATAAAACCAACAATTGATGGTTTACAAAAAGATAAAATCGATTACAAAGGATTTATTTTTATAGGTTTAATGAATGTGAACGGGAACCCACTAGTTATAGAGTATAATGTACGTATGGGAGATCCAGAAACTGAAGTGGTACTCCCTAGAATCACATCAGACCTATACGATCTTTTTGACGGAGTCGCCAATCAAACACTGCATGAAAAATCATATGATGTTAATCCAAAAGTTGCTGCTACCGTAATGCTAGTCTCAGGAGGATATCCTGAAGCTTATCAAAAAGGAAAAGAGATTTCTGGAGTTCATAGTGTTTCAGAATCTACGGTTTATCATGCTGGAACCATTAAAAAAGAAAACACGATTGTTACCAATGGAGGTAGGGTTATAGCAGTCACTTCTTTTGGAGAAACGATTCAAGAAGCGTTGGATACAACTTACTCAAGTATAGACTCCATTAAGTTTGAAAACATGAAGTACCGAAAAGATATTGGTTTTGATTTAGTATAAGATGAAACGAGCATGAATTTTCATCATTCAAAATTCACACAATGGAATGATTAAAATTTATGAGAGTTCCTGAATGTGCAGAAATTTTTAGTTTCTTCATTTTTTAGATAACTACAAAATTTTAAACAGATGAAAAAAATAATTGTTGCACCATTAAACTGGGGATTGGGTCATGCCACCCGATGCGTGCCAATTATTGAATTATTAGTAAAAAATAATTTCACGCCAATACTTGCTAGTGATGGAAATGCCCTCCAATATCTTAAAAAAGAGTTTCCTGAATTAGAAACAATAGCGCTTCCTTCTTATGATATTTCATACGCAAAAAACCTAAAGTGGCATTTGCTTTCCAAGACACTAAAAATTAGAAAGGCGATTTTGATGGAGAGAAACATTATTGAGCACTATGTGTCGGAAGATAAGGATGTGATTGGAATGATTTCAGATAATCGATTTGGGGTTAGAAGCACAAAAGTTCATTCGGTTTATATAACCCATCAAATAAACGTACTATCAGGCTGGACTACTTTTTTTACAAGTTATGTGCATCAAAGAATTATTAAGAAGTTTGATGAATGCTGGATCCCAGATGAAGCCCAATCTGTCTTTTCAGGAAAACTATCAGAATCAAAAAGCAAGTTAAATCAAAGATATATTGGAATATTAAGTCGTTTTAAGAAGGAGCAGCGTAAGAAAGAATATGATGTTGCTGTAGTTCTTTCAGGAGTTGAGCCAAATCGAAGTGAATTAGAGAAAAAACTATTGAGTGAATTAAAGGAATATGATGGTCAAGTAGTTTTTATTCGTGGTGTTATTGAAACAAAACAAAGAAAGAATGTTGATGGAAATATTACAGTTTATAATTATGTTCTTTCAGAAGAGCTTCAAAGTATATTAAATACTTCAGAGATTGTTGTTTCGAGAGCAGGATATTCATCTGTCATGGATTACGCTGCTCTAGAAAAGAAAGCAATATTGATACCTACAAGAAATCAAACAGAACAAGAGTATTTGGGAGGCTACTTAGCAAATAAACAAAAAGCTATTTGTGTTAACGAAAATATCTTTTCATTTTCAATGATTGAAGAAGCTAAAAAAATTAAAGGGATTTATGTAGAAAAGTTTATAATAAATAAAGCGTTATTTAGCCTTTTCAAGCGTAAATGAAAACTCCGAACCTTCTCCAAAGACACTTTTTAATAAAATGGTTTCATTATGAGCTTCAATAATATGTTTCACAATAGATAAACCTAAACCAGAACCTCCTTGATCTCTAGATCTACTTTGATCTACTCTATAAAAACGTTCAAATAATCGAGATAAATGCTCTTGTTTGATTCCTTCGCCATTATCTGTAACCTTAATAATAAACTTTTGCTCATTATAAGATTCTATGCCAACAGTAGTAATTCCATTGGGATTCCCGTATTTAATTGAATTTACAATCAAATTAATAAGTACTTGCTCAATTCTTTCTATGTCTCCCTTCACAAAAACAGGGAATTCATAAAACTTATCAAACTGTAAAGTAATATTGCGCTTTTTGGCTCTCATCTCAAAAAGGTCAAAAACATTTTGAATGACTTCCAAAATATTAAAAATCTCAAAATTTATTTTCATTCCTTCTGTTTCTAATTTAGCAATCATATCTAAATCTTTTACAATAGAAACTAAGCGCTCTACGCCTTTGCTCGTTCTATCTAAATACTTAGTTCTAATCAATTCATCATCTGCAGCGCCTTCTAATAGAGTTAATATGTAGCCTTGTACAGTAAAAAGAGGTGTTTTAAGTTCGTGTGCAACATTACCTAAGAAATCTTTTCTAAAGCTATCTCGTTCTGTAAGATCCTGAATTTCAATTCGCTTCCCTTCAACGAATTCTTGAACTGTTTTAGATAATGTTTCTATATCAGTGGTAATAGAGTTCTTTTTTAAATCATCAACATCTAAAATAGAAATCTCGTCATATATTTTCTTTACCCTTTCATATATAAAACGTTCAGCTCTATATTGAATAATAAAAAAAGATAACACAAAAACAATAACTTCAAAAATGAAGATAGAAAAAAGGTCTATGTTTTTAGAAAAGAAAAAGTAGGAAAATAAGGCAAAAACAATGGATATTAGTGTGATATAGACAGAAGACCAAAGTGCAAAAGAATACGTTTTTTTAAACCTCATAAGAAGACAAAGTTATCTATCTCCTCCTTCTAATACAAACTTGTAGCCAACTCCTTTTACAGTTTTAAAGTGATGGTCGCCAATTTTTTCTCGTAATTTTCTAATGTGTACATCAATAGTTCTTCCACCTACAACCACTTCATTACCCCAAACAGTATCTAAAATAGCTTCTCTTTTAAACACTTTTCCAGGTCTAGAAGTTAATAACGAAAGGAGTTCAAACTCTTTTCTAGGGAGCACGATTTTTTTATCAGCTTTAAAAACAACATATTCGTCTCTATTAATAATAATATCACCAATTTTTGTAGAAGTTTCAACAAATTTGTCTGTTTTTAATCTACGAAGTAAAGATTTTACTTTGCTTATTAGCACTTTAGGTTTTACAGGTTTGGTAATATAATCATCGGCACCTGCATCAAAACCAGCTACCTGAGAATAATCTTCACCTCTAGCAGTTAAAAAGGCAATAATAACATCTTCTAAACTTTTGGTATTCCTTATTTTTTCACAAGCTTCAATACCATCCATTTCAGGCATCATAATGTCTAATAAAATTAAATGAGGAGTTAGTTTTTTAGCCATCTTAACAGCCTCTAAACCATTTTTTGCCGTAGATATTTGATATCCTTCGTTTTTTAGATTGTAGCCAACAATCTCTAGAATATCTGGCTCATCATCTACTAATAGGATTTTTATATCATTATTATTCATAATAAGTACTTATTTAAAGCTATCCAAAAATAGAGAATAAAAAATGAAAAGCGTTTCTCTTAACAATCATTTAATCTCTTTACATTCTAATAACATTGTGCTAACAGAAGCATAATTCCTAAGTAACATTGATTTTACAAAGCGACTGGACTTTTGCAGGTATAAATATAAACCATACATGAGAAAAATCTTAGTAATTCTTGCAGTCGTTTTTAGTCAATTTGTAAATGCGCAAGATAAAGGTACTATAAAAGGGAAACTTACGGATAAAGAGATGAATAATGAAGCTTTATCTTTTGCAAATGTTATTATAAAAGGGACCACGATTGGTACACAAACCGATATGGATGGAAACTACACAATTTCTATCAAAGCAGGTAGCTATACCATCGTTTTTAGTTTTTTAGGATACAAAACAATCGAAGTGCCTGTCATTGTAAAAGCTGGTGAAACGATCACAATAAATAGATTAATGAGTGCCGAAGAAGGTGTTGCATTAGATGAGGTTAAGATAAAAGCAACTGTTGGGAAAGAGAAAACTACGGTATTATTGACAGAACAGAAAAAAGCAGTTGGCATACAAACTAAAATTGGTGCTCAAGAGCTATCCAAAAAAGGAATTTCTAATGCAGAATCTGCAGTTGTTAAAACAGCGGGAGTTTCTGTAGGCTCTAAAAGTGTATTGGTAAGAGGTTTAGGAGATCGTTTTAATTCAACTTCTTTAAATGGAATTCCATTACCATCGGAAGACCCTGAATATAAAAATATTTCTTTAGATTTTTTTGATACAAGCATCATTCAAAATATTGGGGTAAATAAAGTTTTTTCTCCAGAAATTTTTGGAGATGTTGCTGGAGCAAATATTGATATTGTATCCAAAGAATTAACCAAGAGAAAATCTTTCGAAATAGGTTTTTCTACAGGAGGAAACACACAAACGTTCTCGAAAAAATTCTTAACCATAGATGGAACGAACAAAGTAGGAACCCAAAGTTTAACGATTCCAGTTACAGACTTAAATCAATACTCATTTGTTAATTCATTCAAGCCAAATACTCAGAACTTTCAAATGGACAATAGTATTTCTTTTTCTGCAGGCAGAAAATATGATATTGGAGAAGAGTCTAGTTTAAGTTTATTCTTAGTAGGAGGATTTGATGGGAGCTATAATTATACGGAAGGAAATATAAAACAAACAAATAGCGCAGGAGCTGTTTTCTTAGATCAAGATTTCCAAAAATATGAATATAATGTATCTCAGATTTTAATGGGAAATGCAAAATATAAATTTGGAGAAGGAAATAGTATCGCGTATAACTTTTTATTTATTCACAATAATAAGCAAACATTAGGAGATTACTTAGGGTTTGTAGATCCTCAACAAACAGGAGATTTAGAGTTTCAAAGAAGACAGCAAGTGAACAATAATGAATTATATGTAAACCAATTAATAGGAAAGTTTAAAATTACAGACAGAATTCAATTAGAAGCAAAAGGATCGTTAAATTTCACACAAGGAAATGAGCCAGACCGTAGAACAAATAAATATTTATTTAGAGATAATTTTTACAGCCCACAAACAAATAGTGCCGGTGAAAATGAACGATATTTTTCAAAATTACAAGAGATTGATAACAATTTATTAGGGAAGTTAACTTATAAGTTAAAAGAAGATGAAGAAGACAAAAGTATATTAGAAATTGGAGGAAACTTCCGTTATACAGAACGATTATTCTCAGCAACTATTTTTAATCACGGGTTTAATACTCGAATCCCAATTGAAATTGACAACCCTGATGCTGTGTTTAATCAGCAATCAATTGCAACAAACATATTTAGACTCGAAACCGGTAGAGGAACTGCCAATAATCCCAATGCATTTATTCCATTTACTTATAGAGGAAAAAAATTGAACTTTGGAGGGTTTGGAAATCTTACCTATCAAATTAATGAAAACTTAATTGTTTCAGGAGGACTTAGAGTAGAATCTTTTCAACAAAAAGTTACCTTCAATACCAATATTGCAAATAGCGATGATTTAGGAGCTTCTAAAATTAATAATTTTTATGTGTTACCAAGTGCCAACTTAAAATATAACTTTAACGAGAATAGCATTTTGAGATTTGCAGTGAGCAAAACTTATACAATGCCTCAGTTTAAAGAAACGGCTCCTTTTAAATATCAGGACGTAAATTTCTCAAGTCAAGGAAATCCCAACTTAATTGCTTCAGACAATTACAATTTAGATATTAAGTATGAGTATTATTTATCTAGAGGAGAATTAATCTCGGCAACAGGATTTTATAAACTAATTCAAAACCCAATTGCTAGAACCGAAATTCCAAGTGGAGGAAATACGCTAACCTACTTAAATGTAGGAAATGAAGCGACGGTTTATGGAGTAGAGCTCGAAGCAAGAAAAAATCTTTTAAAGAATGATGAAGACGCTGATGATGAATATCAATTAGATGCAGGCTTAAATACATCATTCCTTTTTTCTAAAGTAAATTTAGATCAATCTTCGGTTGCTCAGTTTACAAATACATCTAGTGATTTAGAAGGAGCAACTCCTGTACTCGTAAATTTTGATGTTTCTTATTCGAAAAAATTTAAAGAAAACGAACTGACTTCTTCATTAGTGTTCAATTACTTTAGTCAGCGTGTATTTTCTATAGGAACTAGAGGTTTTGAAAACATTCTCGAAAAAGGAATTCCAACTTTTGATTGGGTGTCATCATTAAAAGTAGGAAAGCACTACAATATTAAATTTAAAGCTCAGAATTTATTAGACCCTTCTTTTCAATTGAGTAGAGAGGGAGCCAACGGAGGAGATAATGTAGTGTTAGGGAATTATAAAAAAGGTGTTAACCTAAGTTTAGGGTTAACCTATAGTTTTTAAAAAAAAGATGTATTTGATAACAATTGTTTAAAAGAGAGCTAATAAAAAAGAAACACTCATTAAGCATCTTTGTGTCAGTTAATTATAAAAATAAAAATAAAAAAACTAATTAAAATGAGAAAAATATTTCTAACTGCTTTAACAATTTCAGCACTTGCCTTTACAGGTTGTTCTTTAGATGATGATGACAATACTGGAGGTACAACACAACCAACCATTCAAGACTTATCTGGTAACCTAACAAGTAATTTAAGATTGGTAGCAGGAACAGATTATAACTTAAATGGCGCTTTGTTCGTAAAATCTGGCGCAACATTAACCATAGATGCCGGAGTTACCATAAATGCTTTAGCTGGAGGAACAGACGTATATATTCTAGTCGAAAGAGGAGGTAAAATTATCGCTGACGGAACTGCGGCAAGCCCAATTATTTTTACCTCTAATGCATCAAATCCACAAGCTGGAGATTGGGGAGGATTAATCATAAATGGAAATGCGCCATTAAGCCGTCAAAACGGCGCAGCAAGTAATGCTGCTACTGAGGTAAATAATACGGTCTTTTTTGGAGGAGATAATGCAGCTGATAATTCAGGAATTGTTAATTATGTAAAATTAGAATACACTGGAGCAAGAATTGATGATGAAGCAGAACACAATGGACTAACATTAAACGGAGTTGGAAACGGAACTACAATCTCTAACATTGCAATTTTAAATGGAGACGATGATGCCATCGAATTCTTTGGAGGAACCGTAAATGCTTCAAATATTTTAGTTGTAAATGCTAAAGATGATATGTTCGATTTTACACAAGGATATACAGGAACTTGTACAAACTTATATGGTGTAAGAGAAAACGGATATAATGCTGTAACTTCTGATCCAAGAGGAATTGAAGCAGACGGTAACTTAGATGGAAATTCTCCAACAGATATTGACCAATCTGTATTTACTGTCAATAATGTAACAATCATAAACAATGCTAGCGGAGTTGATTTTTCAGATGGGATCAAAGTTAGAAGAGGAGCTACTGCAACAATTACAGGAGCTTATGTAATGTTAGGAGCTGGTGCAACAATGTCGGATTTTATTGACTTAGAAGATAGCAAAGGAAACGCTACAGCAGTAACATCAATTACAGTTGTTGGAAATGCAGCAAATGGATTAGATATCTCAGATGTTAAGAACGCTCCAGGAGCAACAATCAATGCAACAAATGGAACGTCAGGAGGGGCAGATACTTCAGTTTTTGCTTGGACTGGATATAGTTTCTAAAAAACACTGAAATTAAAAAAACAAAAGCAGGCTATCTAGCCTGCTTTTAGTTTTGTTAAAACCTTTTATTAACCTTAAATTAATTGGCTATAAGGTTTAAAAAGTAGATATATTTTATATCTTTAGCCTTTATTATTTCATTAAAAACTCCAAACATGAAAAAAAATTACTTTATAACACTTTTATTAACGCTTTGTTTTTCTGCTCTTTCTTTTGGGCAAACAGCAGTGATTACTGGATACATGGATTCTACATGTTCTAGCCAAGCCGGTAGAACTTTAGAAATTTATGTAGATGGAACAATAGATTTTACAGGATGGTCTGTTGTAAGACAATCCAATGGGGGCGGTTTTAGCCCAGGGTCAACTACAATAGATATTTCTGCTCTAGGATCAGTTACAGATGCATTTGTTTATTTAACAAACTCAGCAACAACTATAGATACTGAATTTAGTATTACAGTAAACGTACTTGAGAATAGTAATATTAACGGTAATGGAGATGATGGTTGGCAAATATTGAATTCGTCTTCGGCTGTTATTGATCGTTTAGGAGTTGATAATGAGGATGCAACAGGGACTGCTTGGGATCATGTAGATTCTTACTTGTATAGAAAAGACGGAGCAACACCTAATGCTGGAGCATTTGATGTAAATAATTGGACTTTTGGAGGAACAAATCTTCTTGATGGCCAATGTGGTTCTTTAAGTACTCATGTGCCTTTTGGATCTTATATGGCTACTGCTTCTACAGATCCAGAAATTACAGTAACTGGTTCAACAACAAGTTTTGATTATTTTGAAGGATTTGGACCTTCAGCAGAACAGACGGTTACAATCTCAGGAGCAAATTTAACAGCAGATATCGATATAGCAGCACCAACAAACTTTGAGGTGTCATTATCTTCAGGAACTGGCTTTGCAAGTTCTGCAATAATTCCTCAAGCAGGAGGAACAGCAGCTGCTACCACACTTTATATAAGATTAGCTGATGGCTTATCAGCAAACACATATATGGGAGATATTACCGCTTCTTCAGCAGGAGCTCCAAATAATACAGGATCACTTACAGGAATTGTAAGTCCAGCTGTACCACAATTTACTGTTACAGCTTTCTTAAATGATATGAACTATGTAATTAGTGTAGGAGGACCTTCAGCAGAAGATGATTTTACAGTGGAAGGATTGTTTTTAACAAATGATATAGTTGTAACTGCTCCTACAAACTATGAAGTTTCTTTAACTTCAGGCGGGACATTCACAAGTTCTGTTAATATTACTCCAAGCTCAGGAACGGTAGCTCAAACTATGGTTTATGTTAGATTGGCTGACGGATTAACTGCTGGGAATTATACAGGAAACATTACAGTTTCATCAACAGGGGTTACTCCAGATGAATTAATCGCAGTTAATGGAAATGCTTATGGAGCGCCAACTAATAGTATGGTGATTACTGGAGTATATGACGGGCCTCTTTCAGGTGGAACACCAAAAGGTGTTGAGTTATTTGTATTAACGGAAATCCCTACTGGAGACTTAAGTTTATACGGAATAAGTTCAGTCTCTAACGGAGGTGGATCTACAGCTGGAAATGTGGAATTCCCTTTACCTACCAATGGAGCCCCTATTCCTGCAGGAACATTTATTTATGTATCCAATGAAACAACAAATTTTGCTACTTTCTTTGGTATTTCAACAGATTATAATACTGGAGTTGTAAATATTAATGGAGACGATTCTATAGAGCTATATGAAAGCGGACAAATTATTGATGTATTTGGTGATGTAGATAATGATGGTACAGGTGAAGCATGGGAGTACTTAGACGGTTGGGCATATAGAAATTCTAACACAGGGCCAGAAGGAACCACGTTTACACCAGGAAATTGGTCATACAGTGGTGTTGATGGTTTAGAAGGAGAAACATTAAATTCTACAGCAGCAACTCCTTTTCCAATTGGAACTTATCAAAATACGGTAGCTTCTGTTGGAGATAATACTATCGAAGGTTTTGCAGCGTATCCAAATCCGGTAAATAATAAAAGATTTACCATTACTACCAATTCTATATCTGAAAAAGAAGTAAGAATATTTAATGTTTTAGGGAGACAAGTGTACACAACGAGTTTCAGTTCAAATAATAAACTAGTTGATATTTCTAATTTAACATCTGGAGTTTACATCCTCAAAGTTTTAGAAGGAAGTAAATCTGCAACAAAAAAATTAGTGGTTAGATAACTACTCAATAATTTTATATAAAAAAGCCTCGATTTTATCGAGGCTTTTTTGTACTTTTAAAATAAAAAATGCACTATGAATTTAAAAGTATCCTTAAACAATATCTTATTTCTTGATATTGAAACCGTTCCCGAATATGAAAATTGGGAGTTATTATCTGATACAACAAAAGTATTATTTGAGCAAAAAACAGCCTACCAGCGAAAGGAAGAAATTACTCCAGAAGATTTTTATGAACGTGCCGGAATTTGGGCTGAATTTGGAAAAATAATCTGTATTTCTGTGGGTTATTTTGTTGAAAAGAATAAAGTAAAAACCTTTCGATTAAAATCCTTTTATGGAGATAATGAACGAGAAATACTATGTAGCTTTAAAGAGTTACTAAATACACACTTTAGCCAAGCAAACAAAATGTTGTGCGCACATAATGGAAAAGAATTTGATTTTCCATTCCTAGCAAGAAGAATGATTATTCATCAGATAGCTTTGCCGAATAAATTAAATCTTTTCGGAAAAAAGCCTTGGGAGGTTTCCCATCTTGATACCATGGAATTGTGGAAGTTTGGAGATTATAAACACTATTCATCTTTAAAACTATTAACTCATGTTTTAGGGATTCCTTCACCAAAAGACGATATTGATGGGAGTGATGTTGCAAGGGTATATTATCAAGAAAAAGATATGAAAAGAATTGTAAAATATTGCGAGAAAGATACGCTTGCTGTTGCGCAATTGGTATTGCGTTTTAATAATGAAGAAATTCTTACCGAGGATGTAATTGAGTATATAGATTAGCCCTCAAGCTTCATAGAAAGCTCTAACCATCGCTCTTCTTTTTCTTCTAAAGAAAGTATAATTTCTTGTAGCTCCTCAGAAACCTGAGTGATTTTATCTGGAGAGATTTCATCATTGCTGAACTGATTTTCGATAAGATTTTTTTTCTTTTCTAGCCTAGCAATGTCTTTTTCTAAAGCACCAAACTCTCGGTTTTCTTGATATGATAATTTGGTTTTTTGCTTAGGCTTTTCCTTGGGAGTAGATTTTGTAATTTCCTTTTTTTCATTAGGCTTAGAAAGATTGTATGCTCTGAAATCTGAGTAATTACCAGGAAAATTTTCTACAATACCATTCCCTCTAAAAACAAATAAACTGTCTACAATTTTATCCATAAAATACCGATCATGAGATACTACAATCAAATTTCCTGGGAAGTCTAATAAAAAATTTTCTAAAACATTAAGTGTAACTACATCTAAATCATTTGTAGGTTCGTCCAAAATTAAAAAGTTAGGATTCTGAATTAAAACCGCACATAAATATAATCGCTTCTGCTCTCCACCACTTAATTTCTCAATAAAATCATATTGCTTTTTTCTGTCAAAAAGAAAACGTTCTAATAATTGAGAAGCCGAAATCCTTCTTCCTTTTGTTAAAGGAATTTCTTCTCCAAATTCTTTTATAAGCTCAATTACTTTTTGACCTTCTTTAATATGAATCCCTTTTTGAGTGTAATAACCAAACTTTACCGTTTCGCCAACCACTACTTTTCCACCATCAACAGGTTCTTGTTGAGTTAAAAGATTTAAAAATGAAGATTTCCCAGTTCCGTTTTTCCCAATAATTCCAATACGTTCTCCTTTTTTAAAAACATATTCAAAACCATTTAAAATTTTAATGTCTCCAAACGATTTTTGAAGTTTATGGAGTTCAACAATTTTACTCCCCAATCGCTCCATATTAATTTCTAGTTGAACCTCATGATCTTGCCTTCTTTTATGTGCTTTCTCTTTAATAGTATAGAAATCATCAATTCTAGATTTAGATTTTGTAGTTCTAGCTTTAGGCTGTCTTCTCATCCAATCCAATTCTTTTTTAAAAAGATTTTTAGCTTTCTCTACAGATGATTGTTCTTGAGCAATTCGTTCTTCTTTCTTTTCTAAATAATAAGAATAATTTCCTTTATATCGATATAAATGACCATGGTCTAATTCAATGATTTCATTACACACTCTCTCTAAAAAATAACGATCGTGAGTAACCATAAACAAAGTAATTTTTTCTTTAGCAAAAAAAGCTTCCAACCACTCAATCATTTCTAAATCTAAATGATTGGTAGGCTCATCTAAAATTAATAAATCAGGTTTATTAATTAAGATGATTGCTAAAGACAATCTTTTTTGTTGCCCTCCAGAGAGTGAGGAAACTTTTTGAGATAAGTTATCTAACTTTAGTTTAGAAAGAATTTGTTTATACTGAGTTTCAAAATCCCAAGCATTATGTTGTTCCATCAATTCAAAAGCTTTCTGATAGGCTTCTGAATCTTCAGTGTTTTTTAATGCTTTTTCATACTGATTTATAATATTGAGAACTACATTCTCATTAGAAAAAATGGTTTCTTCAATAGTTAAATCTTGATCTAAAGAATTCTCTTGAGATAAATAAGAAATTTGAATACCTTTTCTTTGAATTACTTTCCCGGTATCTGAAGAATCTTTCCCTGCGATGATATTTAGAATAGAAGTCTTACCACTTCCATTTTTAGCAACGAAAGCAATCTTTTGATCTTTATTAATGCCAAAAGAAATATTTTCAAACAAAATTCTCTCTCCGTAAGATTTAGAGATGTTCTCTATTGATAGATAATTCACAAGTATAATTTAGAATGCAAATAAACAAAAAACCCAAGCTTTAAGCTTGGGTTTTTTAAAGTATTAATTAAGAAAGGGGGAGGTATTTCTTAACTAATTATAATTATAACAAGAATATAATGAACAATTATGATGTAAATATATAGGTTCTTTCAATGTTTGTCAATCCCCTTAAACCATGAAATTTTTGACTCACTGTTTTCAGTGATAAAAAAAGAGCCTAGTGTAAACTAGGCTCTTTTGCTTATACAGATTAAATAAATTATTGCTTTATAAACTTCTGTACAAACTTTTCTTCCTCATCAGAAAGTTCTAAAAGATATACACCCGTTTTTAGTTTACTAACATCAATTGTGTTATTCAACATAGAACCACTCATGATTGTTTTTCCAGTTAGATCAACAATTCTGTAATTAGCATTTACATTATAACTAGGATTAACATTCACAATGTTCTTTACAGGGTTAGGATAGATAATTAAATCATCATTAAAATTACTCGACCCTTCAGTCTGACCTATATTTCTGCCAAGAGCTACTAAAGAGTTTGCTGCTGGAGCTCCACTTGTAATACCTGTAATAGTAACTTGATCAATATAAATATGATCATTATTACCAGAAGCATCACATTGGAATCTAAATCCTGAGTTTGATGCGAAATTATATTGAGCAGCATCTAAAACAACTGTTCCTTGATAGAAAGTGTTATTCTCTATCCCAGATCCTCTTACATAGGTAGCTACAGTAGTCCAGCTAGAACCATCGTAAAACCGAACCCAGAAATCTTCATTATTTTCCATGCTATATACATAAAAATAGAAGTCTATTTCTATTTGAGCATAAGGACTAGCATCTATATTAGATAAAGTCATTGAAGATGCTGTTCCTGAGTTGTCTCTGATTCTAATAGAATAACTGCCTTGATAAGAACGCGATCCAGAATATCTAAAGGCATCACTACCTCCATCTGCCCATCCGTCCCATCCAGACTCGAAGAAGCTTTCGTTTAATACCACATTACTTGAAGAACAAGGAGCACAAGACGATCCACCACAGTCAACTCCAGTTTCATCTCCATTCTGAATGCCATCAGAACAAGTTGGAGCAGCCAAGGTGGTAACATTCGCTGTATTACTATTTCCAGAAACATTGCCAGCAGCATCTTTTGCTCTAACGGTAAATGAATATGAAGTGTTTTCAGAAAGTCCAGTTACTTGGTAACTAGTTCCACTAACACTTGCAATATTCGTTGCACCTTGATATACATCATATCCAGTAACACCGACATTATCTGTTGAAGCATTCCAAGATAAATCAGTTGTAGTTTCAGTAGTATTTGAAGCAGATAGTCCGCTTGGATTACTAGGTGCTTCTGTATCTGGTCCAGCTGCAGCAATAACTACCGTATAGTCTTCAACCTCACCATAAGTGAAGGATTGACAAGATGTTGGAGTTGCATTATAACTCATAGAAACTCTCATTCTAGTAGAGGTTTCTGTAGCGCCTGCCAAAACTGTAAAGCTTCCACTTACTGGAGTCGTTTGCGTAGCAGATTGAGAAAATACTTGTTCACCTGCATCTGTAAAATCACCATCTTTATTATAATCAATCCATACAGAATATCCTTCAGAATAAACTGTTCCTACCCAAGTTGGAGTAATCGTTACAGTATATTGATTTCCTTTAGTTAAGGTAGTAGAAATGCTTGTGAAGTCTGTGTAAAACTGACCCCCTGAAGCATTATCAATGGTATTTAATTGTACTCTTCCAATGTATTCATCATTAATATTTGAACTCTGAGAAGAACAATAGGTTATTTGAACGGCATCTGTAGTTACATTCGCTACATTACTAGCGTCAGAAACATTCCCAGCCGCATCTTTTGCTTTTACGCTAAAAGCATAACTGGTGTTTGCTGCTAATCCAGTAACTTGATAACTAGTGTTTACAGTATTTCCAATAACGGTAGCTCCTTGATATACATCGTAAGATACCACTGCTATATTATCAGTTGATGCAGTCCAAGATAAACTAGCACTAGAGTCTGTAACATTAGAAGCACTTAAGTTTGTTGGCGCTGTTGGAGCTTGCGTGTCTGGTGCCTCTGTAGTAACGTTTGCAGTATTACTTTGTGCAGAATTATTTCCTGCGGCATCTTTAGCTATTACATAGAAATTGTATGCAGTATTAGCCGTTAATCCAGTTACTTGATAGTTGGTAGTTCCAACATTTCCTATAATAGAACCATTTTGATATATATCATAAGACGCTACCCCAACATTATCTGTAGACGCCGTCCAAGATAAATCTGTGGTTGTCTCAGTTGTATTGGTAGCTGTCAAACCAGAAGGTGCAGTTGGGGCCTCAGTATCAGGAGCAGAGGTTGCAGTGAATTGACCCGTAAATACCCCACGACCATAAGTAGATGCAATAATTTTATTGTTGTTGTCATCGCCATTTACAGCCCAGTAGTCAAAAGCAGTTACACTAACATCACTCATGCCATTGTATGCTTGAGTCCAAGTTGGATTTGCATCGCCAAAATTTTCTGTTTCCCAAACTCCTAATTGCGTTCCTAAAATAGCTTCATTAGTGTTTAGCGGATTTTGTAAGAAATCTCTTACTGGAATGTCAGGTAAATTTCCTTCTTTATTAGACCAGCTAGCACCTGCATTTGATGAATACCAAACGCTAGTGACTCCATAATTATGCATGGTAACAATAAGATCATTTGAGGTTGCTCCAAATCTAACTGAAGAAACAGAGCCCACAAAAGGAGTTGTGATTGTAGTCCAAGTAGCAGATGAATTTCCAACATTTGTTAATCTTAAAAGACCTCCATTTGCCATTCCAACATACCAAGTATTATTTGCAAAAGGCGAGGCTCTAAACGCAGTAGGCTTAGCAGTCAATGCAGCATTTGTCATAGTTCCATTACTATTAGAAGCTACGTTTACACTTCTGATAGAATAGTTAGTTCCCGAAGAATTATTTGTTAAGAGTCGATTTGCATCGCTATCATATCCCATTTGATTTACGAAATCTCCAGTAGTTTGACTGTTTACAAGTGTTGTAGCTCCTCCTTGAATTCTAGACAAGCCATTCCATGGCAAATTAAATCGATAGATTACATTATACACATAAGTAGCAATCATATATTGACCGTCTTTATCAATAAACGTATAAAAACCATCACCGTCACTCAATTCAGTAGAACTATTAATGCCAGCCACTGGGTTTTTAAAAGCTTGTGTTCCGTTATCTTGAGCACCTGCTGAAAAAATACCTGTGGTGTCTCCAGAGCCATCAGGACCAATACCCGCTTTTACAAATTGAGTAACATTGTATCCATTGTTTCTTACAGAAATAGTACCTCCAGAGTTTCCAGAGTAATACATTCCACCATCATTTCCAAAAATCATTCTTGATGAAGAATTATTTCCAAAAGCGATAGAATGTTGATCGGCATGTACGCTTTGAAAACCAAAACCTCCATACCAGTGTGAGAGCTGAGACCAAGAAGAACCACCATTGGTAGTTTTAAAAAGGTCTATCCCTCCTACATAAACAATATTATCGTTAGCAGGATCTGCTTCAATAACTAAGTCATAGAAAGCTTGACCTCTACAGAAATCATTTGCTGCAATCCCAGTATCAGCATCATTAGGTAATGCTTTTGTAGTAATGCTACCAAAACCATTGGTTGTTCCATAAATATGAACAGGAGAACTAACACCTTGCGTTAAAGCATATAATTTATTTGCGTTCGTAGCGGAAGCTTCAATTTCTACTCTATTTGAGTCGGTTAAAGGAGATGCTCCAGCTTCTGTCCATGTAGAACCATTTGTAGAACTATATACTCTACCACCACCTTGACCAAAAGCATTTCCGATAGTTCCTACCCAGAGTTTGTTATCTGCGGCTATTTCAAAATCATTTGGAATATAGTAATAGGTTCTTCCGTTTTGCACATGACTCATATTTGATGATTCTATTCTAGACCAAGTACTACCTCCATTAGTAGATCTATAGATACCAGCGGTTTGTAAACCCAGCCAGTTTGATGGGCTAGAAGCATCGCCATACACAAATGCTCCAACACCCACATAAAGTTCGGTATTTCCTCCATTATTCCACGCAATAACGTCGTTTACATAAAAAATTCCAGATAAGAATAAGTTAGTAGCACTATATTCAAAAGTAGCGTCACCAGCGGCTGGAATATTTACAGCAGACCATGAATTACCTCCATCAATAGTTTTATAAACCCCAGAACCAACAACATCACCAGCAGTGTATTGTTCCCCTGTACCTACATACCAAATGTTAGAATTATTTGGATCTACAGTAATTGAAGAGACTGATAAATTTCCAGGAACATTTTGGACTCTTGTCCACTGTGAACTACTACTAGAAATGTTTGTGTTTTTCCAAAGACCACCACTTACACCTCCTGCATATACAGTGTTGTTACTAGAGTCATTAGGGTCAAATAGGATAGCTCTTGTTCTTCCTCCAACATTATTTGGACCTCTTTCTGTCCAAGCGTTGGCTGCATTACCAGGGTTTCTTTGATTTTGTCTTTCTTGAACTAATTGTTCTCTAAGTAATGTTAGCTTTCCATCATCTAATTTTCCTGTAGATGGGTTTATGGTTAACTCCCACATTTGTTCAAAATATTTATTTGGTGGTAAACCATTTTTCTTCCTAACTTTTTTGTTCCAAGTTAAGGACTCTTTGTAAGGGCTGTTTTTCAGAAACTCGCTATGCTTTTCTCTTTTTTCAGAGACTTGAGCCTGTGCTCGATCATTGGCGATTTTCTTGTAAACTCCTATTGAAAGAGCAAAAAAACAAGCGCTTCCAAGTAGTAAACTAAATAGTTTTTTTTTCATAATGAAATTGGTTTTAGGGTTAATTGATTAATTTTTCTTTTTGCACGCTACAACTTCTCAATAAACCTAAAGGTGTATTGGTCCGTGACTTTTTTTTAAATAATAAGTCTGATAAGATATTTTCAATATTCAGGGGTTAAGTCTGTTTTGGGAAGAGTGTAGTATAAATGGACTTAAATTGAATAAATAATGTTAAATAATCTTAAAATTTTATATAATGCTAGGCAAACGTATAATATTTTTATGAATAAATCAATCCCTGAAAACAGTGATTTTTTTCACTCACTGAAAAAAGAAGACATATTACAAACTGTATAAAAACAAAAACCCAAGTATTTTAATACTTGGGTTTTTAAAAATATTAATTTGAAAAGGGGGGAGGATTTCATTATTAATATTGTAACTAAAACAAAGAATAATTTAAAAAAAATTACAAAGTAAAAATAAGACAACATTACATACCTGTCAATAACAGAAAATGGTGAAATTTTTATCTCACCTAAAACAGTGATGTCTTTAATATTGGTATCTTTAGAAAATATTTTTTAAAATGCTACAAGTCCGTAACCTTTCTATTTCATTTTCCTCTGATTCATTAGAGAAAAACACAGTTGTTAAGAATGTTTCTTTTCAATTAGAAAAAAATGAAATACTAGGAGTTGTTGGAGAATCTGGTAGTGGAAAATCTGTGACATCTTTGGGTATTCTAGGGTTATTATCTTCTAATAATGCTAAAATCGAAGGAGAGATTATTTTTCAAGGAGCAGATATAGTAACTTATGAGGCTAAAGATTTTTTGAACATTAGAGGCAAAAAAATTGGCATGATTTTTCAGGAGCCTATGAGCTCTTTGAACCCTACATTACAATGCGGTTATCAGGTATCGGAAGTATTTAGACAGCATACCAACCTATCTTCCAAAGAAATTAAAGAAGAGGTAATTGAATTATTTAAGAAAGTGAAATTACCGAGGCCGAGTAACATTTATGCTTCTTACCCTCATCAATTAAGTGGAGGCCAAAAGCAAAGAATAATGATAGCTATAGCTATTGCATGTAAACCTGATTTGTTAATCGCAGATGAGCCTACAACAGCTTTAGATGTTACTGTGCAGAGAGAAATTATCCAATTGCTCCAAGAAATACAACACGAGACAAAAATGGGGATTTTATTTATTTCCCATGATTTGGCTTTAGTTTCTGAGATTGCAAATAAAGTTGTGGTCATGCACAAAGGTGTTATTGTAGAACAAGGATTGAGTTCTACAATATTTAACCAACCAAAAGAGAATTATACTAAAGCACTTATTAATTCGAAACCATCACTTAATTCACGTCATAAAGTATTGCCTACAGTTAAAGATTTTATAGAAAATTCTGTGAACGACACATTATATACTAAAGAAGAAAGGGATAAATTTCATCATAAAATATATGATTTGCCACCTTTAATAGAGATTATTAATTTGGAAAAGTATTATATATCCAAAGGGAGCTGGTTTAAAAAACGTTCTGTTGTAAAAGCTGTAAATGATGTCAGTTTTAAAATTTATGAAGGAGAAACCTTAGGATTAGTGGGTGAATCTGGTTGCGGGAAAACAACCTTAGGAAGAACGATATTGAATCTAGAAACCGCTACATCTGGTAGGGTTTTATATAGAGGAAACGACATTACTAAGCTCAAGAAATACGAATTAAAAAATTTACGAAAAGAGATTCAAATTATTTTTCAAGATCCTTTTTCTTCTTTAAACCCAAGAATAACAATAGGAAAAGCAATTATGGAGCCTATGAAGGTTTATGGGATTTTATCTACTGACAAAGAGAGAAAAACATATGTTTTGGAATTGTTAAAAGAAGTAGGGTTAGAGGCTACTTATTTTAATAGATATCCACATGAGTTTTCTGGTGGGCAAAGGCAAAGAATAGGGGTTGCTAGAACGATTGCTTTACAACCCAGAATTATTATTTGTGATGAGTCTGTTTCTGCATTAGATGTGTCTGTTCAGGCACAGGTTTTAAACTTGTTAAATCGATTAAAATCGACCTATAACTTTACCTATATTTTTATTTCACACGATTTGTCTGTGGTAAAGTATATGGCAGATCAATTAGTAGTTATGAATAAAGGAAAAATTGAAGAAATAGGAGATGCCGATGAGATTTATAAAAACCCAAAAACACTTTATACAAAATCATTGATTGATGCCATTCCTAAAGGAATTTAAAATGACTTACTCTCTTTTTGAATCAGTTATAAATGCTATATTGCAGCCTCTAAATTATTGAAAAGAAAATAGATGAAAATTATTGTTCCTATGGCTGGTATTGGGTCAAGATTAAGACCACATACCTTAACAGTACCAAAGCCATTAACTGTTATAGCAGGTAAACCAATTGTACAAAGGTTAGTAGAAGATATCGCAGGTGTTGTAAAGCAAGATATAGAAGAGATTGCTTTTATTATTGGGCCAGCAGCAAAAGGATTTCCATCGAGCACCAAAGAAACATTATTAAAGATTGCAGACACATTAGGAGCCAAAGGCTCTGTATATGTTCAAGAAGAAGCATTAGGTACTGCACATGCTATTTATTGTGCTAAAGAATCTATTAGCGGTCCTTGTGTTGTTGCTTTTGCAGATACCCTTTTTAAAGCAGATTTTACTCTAGATGCGAATGCAGATGGCGCTATTTGGGTGAAACAAGTAGAAGATCCTAGAGCATTTGGAGTTGTTAAATTAAGTGATGGCTATATTACAGATTTTATAGAAAAACCTCAAGAGTTTATTTCTGACTTAGCTATTATTGGAATTTATTATTTTAAAGATGGCGATAAAGTTAAGCAAGAAATTAAACATTTAATTGATAATGATATTCGTCCATCTGGAGAATTTCAACTCACAGAGGTTTTAGAATCTTTAAAACAACAAGGAGCTAAATTTATTCCTGGTAAAGTAGATGTATGGATGGACTGTGGTAAAAAAGACCCAACAGTAGATACAAATAAAACAGTTTTAGGAATTGAACATGGAAAAGGAAATAATCTGGTTTCTAATTCAGTCATTTTAGACAATTCTGAAATCATTCAACCTTGTTTTATAGGAGAAAATGTAGTGTTAAAAAATACGACTATTGGACCCTATGTGTCGATTGGTGAAAACAGTATTGTTGAGAATTCTACCGTTAAAAATTCGTTAATACAGTCTCATGTTAGCATTACAAATGCTACTTTAGAGAATGCAATGATTGGAAATCATGCAAAATACAATGGAAATTACACCTCAGTTAGTATAGGAGACTATACCGAATTAACATAATACCTTACATGAATAAAAGGATTGTCATATTAGTTTTTTTAGGGCTTTTTTACAATCCTTTTGTTTCTTTTTCTCAAGATAGTATTCCTGAAGCAAAAGATATTTCTGAAGAAAAAGAACTAACATTCCAACAATTTTTTTTTAAAGCACTTTCTGAAAAAGCGATTACAAATTATAAAAAAGCCATTAGAAATTTAGAAAAGTGTGATGAGATTTTGCCCAATAATACTTCTGTCTTTTTTGAATTTTCTAAAAACTATTTACTTCTTAATAAAACTTTCGAAGCTAAAGATTATATAAAAAAAGCATTACAGAAAAAACCTAAAGATATATGGATGCTTTCTCATTTAGTAGAGATTTACAAAAAGGAAAGAGATTTTAAAAAAGCTATTGAGATTCAAGAGAAAATTGTAACACTCAATTCTTCTAAAAGAGAAGCTTTAGTGTATCTATATTTGCAGGATAGAAGTTATCAAAAAGCTATAGCATTAATGAATGTTTTAGCATCTGAAAAAGGACTTTCTAGAAATTTAAGGAGGATAAAATCTAGTCTAGAAAAAAGAAAGCCTGATCTTCTAGAGAAAAAAAGTATTGCAAATGACTTAAGCGGACTTATAGAGAGTTTTAAAAATAATGCATCGTTTAACACTTTGAAATTACTATTAGAGAAAGCGTATCTAGAAAATAAAAATATTTTTAATACGTATAGCGATCAGGCAGTTTCACTATTCCCAGCGCAACCTTTTGTTTATTTAATGAGAGGCAAATCGTTAAATAATCAGAAATTATATAAAAAAGCGTTATCAATATTAGAAAGTGGTATTGATTTTGTAATTGATAACCAAAGTTTAGAAGCCGATTTTTACGAAGAAATTTCTAATGCATACTTAGGGATGAATAACAGCCTTAAAGCCGCAGAATTTAAAAATAAAGCAAAGAAGTTAAGAGCCATTAAATGAAAAAAAGTATTCTTTTTAGTTTTTTCTTATTGATAGTGTTTTCGTCTTGTAAGACAATAAAAAATGTTACAGAAGCTAATGGGGTCATAAAAAAAATGTCGGCGAGAAGAATTGTTAAAAAACATTTAGAAAATACATTTAATGCCAATACGCTAGATTCTAAGATGAGAGTTATCTACTCCAATACTAATAAAGAAGGAGAAAGAACAAGAAACACTTTTACAGTAAGATTAAGGATGCGAAAAGATTCTGTAATATGGATAAAAGCAAATAAAGTAATTACAGTTTTTAAAGCTAAGATTACTCCTAACTCATTTAGTTTTTATGTGTCAATACCCAATCAAAAAGGATATTTCGAAGGAGATTATAGCGTGTTAAAAAGAATGTTAGGAGTTGATATCAACTTTACGCAATTACAAAATATGTTGCTAGGTCAAAGTATTTTCGAAATGAAAGGGAAAAAATATGAAGCAGAGATCGAGCCTAATGCATATAAATTGACTCCTAAAATTCAAGATCGACTATTCGACGTTTTTTTAAGAATCAATCCCAATCATTTTAAGCTAAATCAATTATATCTGACGAATGAGTCAAAGAAACAAAGCCTAAGAGTTGATTATAAAGGATATAAGCAGTTTAACACAACAAGAGTTCCAATAGGGATTACTATGAATGCCATAGAAGGATTAAAGTATACGTATATTAATCTAGATTATAAGAGCATTGTTTTAGACAAGCCTATAAACATTCCATATAGAATTCCAAGAGGGTATAAACGTATGGTTTTAAAATGATGTTTTCTCGTAAACACATAGCGTTCTTTTTATTTTTATTGCTAAGTTTTTCAGCGTTTGCTCAGAAAAAAACGAGAAAGCAATTAGAGATTGAGCGGAAAAAATTAAAAATAGAAATTAAAAAAGTCAACAAACTTTTATTTGATGCTCAAAAGAAAGAGAAAAATGCGTTAAATGATCTTAAAGATATCAATCAAAAAATTAATGTTAGAAATAGGCTAATTGAAACCATAAATTTAGAAGCCAAAGCTCTTTCTAAAGAGATTGATATCAATGAGAAACATATTTTAAAGCTCTCAAAACAATTAGAAATATTAAAAGCAGATTATGCAGATATGATTTTCAAATCATACAAAAGTAATTCTCAACAAAGTAGAACCATGTTTCTGTTATCATCAAAAAATTTCTATCAGGCTTATAAGCGATTACAGTATATGAAACAATATACATCCTATCGTAAAAAGCAAGGGGTAGTAATTGATTCTCAGACTACTGTTATTAAGCAGTTAAACGATTCTTTAATGTATCAAAAAGTATTAAAAGATACTTTAGTTGCTTCAGAAGAAAGTCAAAAAGAAAAGATTGAGTTAGATAAGAAGAGTCAAGAGAAACTAATAAGCAAAATAAAGCGCCAAGAAAATAAATACAAAAGAGAACTTAGAAAAAAGCAAAAAGAAGAACGCATTATTGCTGCAAATATTGATAAATTAATTAAGGAGGCTATTGCTAAATCGAATGCAAAAAAAGGGGTAAAAAAATCAAAAGGTTTTGCACTAACTCCAGAAGCAAAAAAACTAGCTATAAAATTTGAACAGAACAAAGGGAACCTTCCTTGGCCAGTAGAAAGCGGTTTAGTAGTTCGGAGATTTGGAAAGCAAGCACACCCTACATTAAGCGGAATTACTATTAATAGTACGGGTTTACATATTATCACTGATAAAGGAAAAAATGCTGAGTGCATTTTTAATGGAACAGTTTTAGCAGTTCAAGTGTTAGCAGAAGGCAAAAAAAATGTATTGGTACAGCATGGAAATTACATCTCTGCATATAAGAACTTAGAAAGTGTATTTGTGAAAGTTGGAGATACCGTAACTACGGGTCAGCAATTAGGAGCTATTTTTACAGACAAGGTTACAGGAAAAACGAAGTTGGTTTTTGTGTTATTTAAAAATAGTCAACGTTTAAATCCATCTTCATGGATTAAAAAGAGGTAAACATTGTTTTATCGCTTCTTATTTTCTAGTATAATGCGACGTATTTCACTAATTAAAATAAAACAAAGAATAATAAAAGCAAGCGTTTCATCTTTAGACCAAGCGTAATAAATTAAAAAAGCAAAGGCAACGGGAGTTAAATAAGTAATAATTTCCCCGATTATTTTTAATAAAGATATTGCAGGTTTTGGTAAATTGTTCGAAAAATACGTAACAGTTTTAGCGAGTAGAAACTGTATTAGATATAAAGCAATATTAACACTGATTATAATAATAATTACAAAAAAAATAAACCTTTGGTTATTCTCGTTAGCAAGAATGTTTTGTAAAAAAAGAAAAGAATAATATAAAGAAACTACTAAGATAACAGGTCTAATAGCTTTTTTCCATATTGTAACTAAAAATTCTTTTCTAGTCATAGCAAAGTAAAATTATGTAAACAAAGCTTTTAACTCCGTAGCTTCATTGGGTTTTAATTTTCCCGCAAGTACTAAGCTTAATTGTTTTCTTCTTAAGGCCCCTTTATAACGTTCCTTTTCCAAGTCTGTTTCAGGATTAATTTGAGGAATCTCTACAGGTTTTCCAGTTTCATCTACTGCGACAAAAGTATAAATCCCTTCATTTACTTTTGTTTTAGATCCAGATTGCCTGTCTTCTATCCAAACATCAACATAGATTTCCATAGAAGATTTAAATGCTCTAGAAACTTTAGCCTCTATAGTTACAACACTTCCTACAGGAACAGATTTGTTAAAAGCAACATGATTCACAGATGCAGTAACTACAATTCTTCTAGAGTGTCTTCTTGCAGCAATACTACAAGCACGATCCATTCTTGCTAATAGCTCCCCTCCAAACAGATTGTCTAAATAATTTGTTTCTCCTGGTAAAACGAGGTCAGTTAATATGGTTAATGATTCTTTGGGTGATTTTGCTCTCATCATAAAAGTTTGCACAAAGATAAGATATACACGCTAAAATGAGTTATTGAAATTATGAGAAGTAAGATAAATTTATTGGAAACGTTTAATCAGAACCCATGCATCTTTCGAATCAGATTTTCGAATCGCAGCAAGGTTTTTAAATGCTTCGGATTTCTTCGCATAGCTATCGTATGCTACTTGTGTTAACCCCCATTTATTTTTTCCTAAAATGATGGCATTAAATCCTTTAGCTTTTAATTGAGTTACTTTTTTTTCTGCATTTTCTACAAACTGAAAAGAACCCGCAACAACATGGTATGGCTTTGCTACTTTTTTTGTAACATTTAAGTTAATTGTGGGTAACGGATTACTAATTACAAAAGTAGCATTCTGAATTTTACTTTCTAATTCTTTTTGCTCTTTGGCAATTTCTTTTTGTTGCTCGTTGTTTTGATAACCGTTCCAACCAAATGCTCCTAGAGTTAAAACAATAGCTGCTGTAGCTGCATATTTTACTAAAGTAGAAATGCCAGTTTTAGATTTAGCAGCAGTTAAAGGAACCACTTTTTGTTGATAACGTTCTACACTTGGAACATTAAAAGACGATAGCCCAAATGAACTTGTGAGGTAATTTGCATCTTTTGAAGGCTCAAAAACAATTTGTTGCGAATCATTTAAGGCTAACCCTCCAATCTTATCTAAAAAAACCGTGCTAGAAACAATCTCTTTCTTCCAATTTAAAACAACTGTCTGTATTTTCTCAGAAGCTTTCTCAAACGAAATGTCCTCTACTTTAGCTATATAATTAACAAGTAAACCATCGTTGTGCTTTAAATGCGAATTAAAAGAAACCTGTTTTGTAGGTGGATAAAAAGTATGTGTAGCTTCCTGTAGTTTTGCCCCAATTGTATTGGTAATAAAACCTCCAAAATTTGGTACAATAACACAGTCGTGTCTGTAGAGTAAATCGTGTATGTAATTCGCTACTGTCATTCAAACAAATATAAAAATTTATAAGTAAGATGTTGGTAATACAGTTAAAAATTATTAACAATAATTTTGTACATTGATAATCAAAATATTGCACATTGGAAAAAGAAAAATTATTTGCTATTCTGCGTCTGCAGAAAGTAAAAACTATTGGGAATATCCTTGCCAAAAAATTAATTTCAACGGTTGGGGATGTAGAAAACTTATTTAAAGAAAATCTAGGAACGCTTCAAAAAATAAATGGAATAGGAACAAATGCTATTGCCAATTTATTGGACGAATCTAATTTAATTCTCGTAGAGAAAGAACTACAATATATAATAGATCATAATATAGAGTATTCCTATTTTTTAGATGATGGGTATCCAGAAAATTTAAAACACTGTATAGACGGTCCTATTCTTTTTTTTAAAGATGGCACTATAGACTTTAGTAATCAACGAACGCTTTCTATTGTAGGAACTAGAAAAATGACACATTATGGGCGCGATTTTTGCAATCAATTAATTGAAGAGTTAGCCATCTACAACCCCATAATTGTAAGTGGTTTTGCTTATGGAGTAGATATTTGCGCCCACAAAGCAGCTATTAAAAATAAGCTTCAAACAATAGCAGTGTTGGCACATGGGTTTAAACAGATATATCCCAAAAGTCATAAACAATATATAAATGATGTAAATAGAAACGGAGGTTTTATAACAGAGTTTTGGCATAATGATCAACCGCTAAGAGAACATTTTTTACAACGGAATAGGATTGTAGCTGGGCTGACCAAAGCCACCATTATTATAGAATCTGCTGAGAAAGGGGGTTCTTTAGTTACGGCAGATATTGCCAACTCATATAATAGAGATGTGTTTGCTGTGCCAGGGAAAACAACAGATTTGTTTAGTAAGGGATGTAACAATTTAATTAAAAATCATAAAGCACATTTGGTAAACTCTTCAGAGGATATTATTCACATATTGGGTTGGGATAGTATAACAAAACCTAAAAAAGAAATTCAAAAACAGTTATTTGTAGCCTTAGATGCTAAAGAACAAAAGATCTATAACTATTTAAAAGACAACAATGCTCAATTATTAGATATTATTGCTATTGCATGTGACATTCCCAGTCATCAATTAGCATCTATATTATTACAATTAGAATTAAAAGGAGTCATAAGGCCGTTGCCAGGAAAAATGTTTGAACTTACTTAATTTCTTTCACAATAATATCTGAACCTAAGTATTCTCCTGACGATAGGTCATGCCAATGTTTATAGCGTGCAAGCGTAAAACTTTGGATCTGAATACTGCCTTCAAAATATATGCGTTCTCCTTTAGTAGGCTCTTCTAGGGATATCATGTCTATACCAATCATTCTAAAATCTTTTTTTGCAAAATAGACATTCATGTGTTTTGAAAACATGGGTTCTTTAAGTGCAACAGTTACTTTGTAACTATCAATATTGTTAAAGACTGTTTCTGTAGTGTTTCCAATGCTGTCTAATTTTTCAAACTTTTCAATTTGTAAAGACATCGGAAAACCTGTAAAAGATTGAAAATAACGTCTGTATCTTGAGTTGCGCTTTGGTTCTAGTCGATATTTTTTGATAAGTGTAGTGTCGGTAACAATTTTATGGTCTAAAAAGGTAACAGCATTTCCAACACTATCAATAAGATGATTAGAAATATAATGATCTCTATTACGATGTAATGAGAAAGCTCCTGTTGCATTATCTAGTTTGACAATAGAATATCTTGTTGGAGTTTGAAGACGTGGCTCTTGAGTACGAATCTTTATTTTAGCAGTAGCCCACTGTTTTTTGGGGTCATGTTTTTGTATGCTCCTAGTAATAATGTCCTTTCCAGAAAGGACAGTTTCTTTTGGAGTGCAGCTAAATAATAACAATAAACAACATAAAAGTAAGTATCTCATAAGTTAACTCTTTGAGTTCTAAAAATAAGGAGTTTAAATTTAAAAATAGGGTAAGCTTAATCAATAACAAGTTTTATGGGAAGAGTATAGCTTGAGCTAATGGGTTTTCCTTTTTGTGTTCCTGGAATAAATTGAGGTAATTGCTTTAAAACTTTTTCAATTTCTTTATTAATTACAGCATCTGGTGACTTTATTTTAATTGTATTGATATTTCCTAATGCATCAATTTTAAATGTAACAATTACTTTATACTGTCCATGTTTTAAGCCTAAATGCTGTTGCCAAATAGTTAATTTACTCCTAATAAATTTTGAAATTTTTGTGTCGAAATGAGTTTTGGCTTCTTCTCTTGTAAAATCTTTAGCTTCTTGAAATCTTGGAGCTTCTTGAATAACCATGCCCATAATTAGATCTCCCTGAATCATATTGTTTTCTTCCTCAAGTTCAATTATACTGTCAATAGAACTATTAAAATCTTTTGTAAGTACAGTTTTTATCATTCCATCTAATAATTCGTTGTTTGTTATTTTTCCTACAGTGGGAATATTTTCTAGCGCATTTACGCTGCAAGAAGCATCTGTTTTTAGTGATTTTTGATAAATACTATCTACGAACACTACTTTTTCTATCTTTTGTTTTTTGCCTGAGTCATATACACAACTCATTAAAGAACTTCCCATAACTATTAAGAGTGCTAAAAAGAATAGTTTTTGAAATGACAATTCATAGGCAAGTACACCTGTAGGAATTTCAATAACAATGAGATCTAGTTGTTTTTTATAAAAATGACCACAAACTCCTTTCTGTATATTCTGACTCAAATAATCTTGAATTTCTTTAGTTGACTTCTTAGTAAAATCAATCACTGTTTTTGAACAAGATTTGCAGAATTTTCCCTTGTCTTTTGGAGTCATCATCTTCCAATCTTCATGACAAGGCTCAGGGATTGAAATTTTGAATTGCTTTTTCATAATTAGTAGTTTTTGAAAGCAATTTCAAATACTGTTCCAAAAAATTATTTTTTCTTAGATCGAATGCTTTCAATGACTACAGTAACTAAAATCAAAGCACCTCCTATATAGGTATTTGTATGTGGGATTTCACTTAAAAAGAAAAAGGCAAGTACGATTCCAAAGATGGGTTGAACACTACTAATAATGGTTGTTGCAGTAGCTGAAAAGAATTTTAAAGAGTGTACCATTAATGTATGTCCTATTGCTGTTGTTAATAAAGCGATTAATATTAAATAGGGAAATTGCGATTGAAAACCAGAAAGATCCATGTAGAATAAGAAAGGTAACATCACTATTGTAATGACAAAAGTTTGATAAAACATCAACATAGAACCATGATAATTTGCTACGTGTTGTTTTAAGATTAAGACTCTAATAGAATAACATAATGCCGATAATAACCCAAATAAAATCCCTTGAACTTGTGAGCTTTCTAGATTAAAATCTGGAGCTAATATATAAACTCCAACGAGTACAATTAAGCCTAAAAAAATATGGATGGGGTTCAATTTTGTTTTTAAAAAGGCGGGTTCTAATAAGGCTGTTAGTACAGGAAAGGTAAATAAAGAGAGCATACCTATGGCAACATTTGATAATTTTAAAGCATAAAAATAAGTAATCCAATGACCGGCCATAAATAATGAGCTAATAATCAGAGGTACATGATCTTTTCTAACAGAAACTTTTAAACGAATCCCTTTTGCTTTGCAAAACACGAATAAAAAAACCAAAGCAAAAGAAGAACGAAACCATACAATGACTTCAGAAGGCATCGCAATATATTTTCCTAAAACACCAGATGTACTTATAAATAATGTAGCCAATATAAGTCCAGAAAGGTTTTTAAGATGGTTGTTCTCCATGGGTTAAATGTTTTTTAATATGTCTAGTGCTTTTTGAATACTATCAATTTTGATAAAGGTAACTAAAAGGCGTAAACCACTTTTCGTTTGTTTTTCTTTCATCACACAATCTTTAGAATGTTGCTGAACGTATTTTAAGAATTTAGTAAACTGCTCTGTTTGGTAGTAGGGACTTTGCTGGTCTGATACAAAATACCCAATTAATCGTTTTTGTTTTAGTACAATTTTTTCCAAACCTAGTTCTTTTGCAAACCATTTTAGCCGAATACTGTCTAACAAATCAATAGCAGGGATTGGTAATTCTCCGAAACGATCTATAAGTTTTGTTTCGAAATCTTGCAATGCAAACTCACTTTCTAAAGAAGATAATTCGCTGTATAAATTTAAACGCTCTGTAATAGAGTTGATATAATCATCTGGGAATAAAATCTCAAAATCAGTATCAATTTGTACTTCTTTTACAAATTCTTTAGGCGCTTTATCTTCTACATTATATAATTCTTTAAACTCATTCTCTTTTAACTCATCAATGGCTTCAGCTAATATTTTTTGATAGGTTTCAAAGCCAATATCATTAATAAAACCACTCTGTTCTCCCCCTAATAAATCTCCTGCACCACGAATTTCTAAATCCTTCATAGCAATATTAATTCCACTCCCTAAATCAGAAAACACTTCTAAAGCTTCAATTCTTTTTCGAGCATCATTAGTCATCATATGATATGGAGGTGTAATAAAATAACAAAAAGCTTTTTTATTAGACCTGCCGACACGACCTCTCATTTGATGTAAATCAGAGAGTCCAAAGTTATTGGCATTATTAATAAAAATGGTATTAGCATTGGTAACATCTAATCCGCTTTCAATAATGGTTGTAGCAACTAGTACATCGAACTCGTTATTCATAAATCCAAACATGAGGGCTTCTAATTTTTTTCCATCCATCTGTCCGTGCCCAATACCTATTTTAGCATCTGGAACTAATCGTTGAATTAATCCAGCTACTTCTTTAATATTTTCAATTCTATTATGGACAAAGAAAGTTTGCCCTCCTCTAGAAATCTCATAACTAATAGCATCTCTAATTACCTCTTCACTAAATCGTATCACATTAGTTTCTATGGGATGTCTATTTGGTGGAGGTGTAGTGATTACAGATAAATCTCTAGCGGCCATTAAGCTAAACTGCAAAGTTCTTGGAATAGGAGTGGCAGTTAATGTAAGTGTATCTACATTCTCTTTTATGGTTTTTAGCTTATCCTTTACAGCAACACCAAACTTTTGCTCTTCATCAATAATCAAGAGCCCTAAGTCTTTGAATTTTATTTTTTGATTTGTTAATTGATGTGTTCCTATGACAATATCTAAACTTCCATCATTAATGCTATCGATAACAGTATTTCGTTGTTTTGTTGTCTTAAATCTGTTTAAGTAATCTACCTTAATCGGAAACCCTTTTAATCGACTTGAAAACGTTTTAAAATGTTGAAAAGCCAGTATGGTTGTTGGAACTAAAATGGCTACCTGTTTCCCATTATCTACTGCCTTAAAAGCAGCTCTGATAGCAATTTCTGTTTTTCCAAAACCAACATCCCCACAAACTAAGCGATCCATTGGCTGTTCTCGCTCCATGTCTGCTTTTACGTCTTGAGTTGTGCTAAATTGATCTGGAGTGTCCTCAAATAAAAAGCTTGCTTCTAATTCGTGCTGCATATAAGTATCTGGCCCGAAAGCAAAGCCCTTTTGCATTTTTCTTTTTGCATAGAGTTGTATAAGGTCGTAGGCAATTTCCTTAACTCTCTTTTTTGTTTTCTGCTTTATTTTTTTCCATGCACCAGACCCCAGTTTATATATTTTAGGAGCCTTCCCATCTTTTCCATTGAATTTAGAAATCTTATAAAGAGAGTGAATACTTACATATAAGATATCTCTATCGCCGTAAATTAATTTTATGGCTTCTTGCTTTTTGCCGTCAACATCAATTTTTTGTAATCCACCAAATTTACCTACACCATGATCTATGTGAGTTACATAATCGCCAATTTGTAGTTTGTTAATTTCATTTAATGTAATGGCTTGTTTTTTTGCATAACCATTCTTTAAATTAAACTTATGATAACGTTCAAATATTTGATGGTCGGTATAACAGACTATTTTTTGATCGATATCTATAAATCCTTGGTGCAATGAAGAAACAATGGTTTGGTAATGTACTTCTTGTGGAACATCACTAAAAATATCGTTAAATCGTTTTGCTTGTTTTTCGTTGGCGCAAAAAATATAATTTTTAAAACCTTTTAGGTGATAATCGTTTAAGTTCTCTATTAAAAGATCGAATTTTTTATTGAAAGAAGGTTGAGGTTTGGTATGATATTTTATTTGTTTTAGCACCTTATTATTGGATTCCAAAAAAAGCTCAGAATGACTCCCTTGTGTTAAATGACCAACGGTAAATTCTTGTAACTGATTTTTAATAAACGTCCCATTACAAAACAATTCTTTAGGAGTAGAATGATTAAGTTCTTTAGATAATTCTTTGAAAGCAACTTCTGCTTTTTCGAATAATAAATTTAATCTACCAGAGAGTACATCAATATTCTTTAAAAATACTTTACTATTAGAGGAAATATATGTAAGAAAACTTTGCCTTTTTTCTTGTAAGGTTTTGTTCTCTATATTAGGCATTATACTTATTTTCTTCAGTTTCACTTCGGATAATTGCGTTTCAATATCAAAAGTTCGAATACTTTCTATTTCATCACCAAAAAACTCAATTCGATAAGGCTTATCATTAGAAAAAGAAAATACATCAATAATACCACCTCTAACAGAAAATTCTCCAGGTTCAGTTACAAAATCTACTCTATTAAAATGATACTCGAATAAAGCCTCATTTATAAAGTCTAGACTTACTAAATCTCCAACACTCGCTTTTAAGGTATTTCTTTCTAGTTCTCTCTTAGTAACTACCTTTTCAAAAAGAGCATCTGGATAGGTAATAATAACCGAAGGCTTTTTTCTAGAGTTGATTCTATTTAAAACTTCAGAACGCAATAAAATGTTTGCATTATCGGTTTCTTCAATTTGATAGGGTCTTCTGTAAGAACCAGGATAAAAAAGCACATTTTTATCTCCTAATAAGTTCTCAAAATCGTTCAAATAATAGGCAGCATCTTCTTTATCATTAAAAATAAGAACATAGGTATTTTCTGAAGATTTAAATGTCTCTGAAATAACAAAAGACAATGAAGATCCAACCAAATTCGTGATTTGAAAATGGTGATTTTTCTGGTTTAGAAACTCTAAAATCTGTTCTCTTTTTACAGATTTTTTATATTGATTTACAATTTCTTGCTTACTCAACGATATAAAATTTTGGTAAAGGTACTATCAATTAATTATAAAAAGTAAATTTCCATTTTGTTTTCTTATAGAATACAATATATTTGCTGAAATTAAGTTAGTTAGTAAATATTAGCCCCGAAATATTATGAATAAGAACATATTTTTTTTACTGATAGTTTTATTGTTAAGCAATGTTGGTGTCAACGCTCAAAATGAAGATAATAGATGGGTAGTTGGAGTAAGTAGTGTGCTTACATCTTATGGAACTGATGGAGAGCGTGTTCTTGGAGAAAGATATAGCTCTCAAGTACTTAAATTAAATGTTTCTAGATATTTTTTCAAAGGACTAACCTTAGATGCTGGTATGGTATTAAGCCCCATAAATGAAGTAAAAGGATTTATCAATAATAACTTCTCCTACTTTTCCTTAGATGGTACTATAAGATACGATTTTAATACTTCTGACGAAAATTGGGTGCCTTATGTTGGATTAGGTCTAAGTGTTGTAGGTGCACCTAGTAATGTGTCGGGAGCAAAAAGAACTGGAACTATGAATGCTGTCTTAGGAACTACTTTCTGGTTTTCGCCAAGAGTTGGGTTTAATGCACAAATGATGTATAAGAGAGCACCAAGCAATATTATAAGTATGGTTACACATACTCAAGTATCTGCAGGCTTAGTGTTTAGTTTAAACAGAAGAGTGTTAAACTATAGACTTTGGGATCACAAATATTAACAATTAATATTTTTTTGAAGCTCTAGTTAAGATAGACTTCATTTCCTTTTTATTTCTAAACCCTTTTAATTGTATGGCAATCGTAAAATTGTTGTCTAAAATAGTAGTTGTTGGATAGCTAACCCTTTTTCTAATGGTTGCTAATTCAATTGCTAGTTCATGAGACCCAGTATTTACTCCTGATGGTTTATATACAAATTTTTTCCCTAGAAAAGTAATGTCTTTTTTCTCTTCGCCATCTAACTTTATAAAGTAAAATGACTTGTTAAGAAGTGTTATTACCTTATTGTCTGTGAAGGTGTTCTTGTCCATCCCGTGGCAAATATTACACCAATCGGTATAAATAAACACAACAATAGGTTTCGGAGTTACTTTGTGCAATTTTTCCACTTCAGCGAAAGAGTATATTTTTAAAACTTTTTTTTCTTGTGAGTAAATGATAGTATTGACACAAATAAATAATAATATGAGTAGTTTATTCATCATACAAATTTAAAAAAAGGTATAACGTAAACCTAAAAATGCTCTGATTCCTTGATTTGATGCATATACATAACTAGGATCAAAAGTTAATGCATAAGGATTGTTGGGAGTTGATATAGCTTGCCCGTTTTGATCAAAAACTACACTCTCGTCAAAAGGATCAAAAGATCTAGCAATACTATTTGCTGCAGGTGTAAAATTTAGAAGGTTTTTTAAGCCTCCATATAATTCCCAACTATTGCCTATCTTTTTAGTTAGTTGAATGTTTTGAATGCTAAACCATGGAGAGTACGCAGCCCTTGGGTCTGTATCGCTAATTAAAGGCAGTCTCATAGGACCATATATATTCCCTGTATAATCAATTTTGATTCTGCTTGCTTTAAACCGGTAAGAGATACTCCAAACACCACTAAAGCTCTCCGTTAGTAATTGTCTTTGCTTTACATTGTTTTCGGTAATGGAAACATCCATTAATGTAGCGCCGATATTAATCGTAAGTCCATTAAGAAAAGTAATGTCAGAATTTAACGAAACTCCTTTAGAAACTGAAAAACCCTCTAGATTTGCATAAATAATTTTGTTAGGATCAGTTTCGTAATCTGGTAATATTCTGTTTGAAAAATACGTATAAAAAGCACTAGCATCAATGGTAATAAAAGCACTCTTAGTAGTTATTTTCTTCACGTAATTTAAATTTACATTCCATGAGGTTTCTGGCTTTAACTCACCATCAAACTCTACCTCTCTTGCCCCTGTTAATGCAGCATGATCTTCTGTAAAAATATTAGCAACTCTAAATCCATTCCCTATACTAAGCCTAACAATATCATTCTTGTCTTTAGAACTCCATTTATAATTTAATCTTGGAGAAAAAATCCCTCCATGCAAACTATTATAATCATACCTAACACCTAACAGCAATTTGTTTTTACCATTTAAACTAATTTCATCTTGAATAAAAACACCTGGTAAATGTGTAATCGAAGGGTTATTTCTCATTCCGTCTTCAGTCAAAGTGGCAAAAGTATTATCATCATAAGAAGTATATCTATACGCTATTCCTAGTAAGAAATCATGTTTCTCTTTAACTTTTTTATTGAATAGAAATTGCCCAAAAGCTATAAATTGGTTGGCGTCATATGAATCTGTTCCATAAAAAGAGTCTTGATAATGACCATTTGCACTAAACTGAAAACTGATGTTTTCTACTGTAGGTAATTGATATGTGCCAAACGTCTCCCATCTGTTTGTGTAAATACTTTCACCATAAACTTGATCAGTACCTCTAAACTGTTTGCTCCAATTTGTTTCTCCTCCCCATCGATCTTCATATATATACCTGAAAGCTAATGTGAATGGTTTGTTGCTTTTTCGTTCAAAGTTTAATTTATTAAATATAGAAACCCTGTTTTGTAACGTCAAGTCTGTAAAACCATCATTGTTATTATCAATGACATTTTGATAATTAAAATAATTTACTCCCATTAACCCTTGTGTGCTTTCTGAGACTTGATATCGTAGTCCAATATCAGTATTCACTTCGCCCCAAGAACTAGAAAAGCTATCTACAGATAAATTGGGAGAATTAGATGGTTTTTTAGTAATGATATTAATGATTCCTCCCACAGCTTCTGAACCATATAAAGTAGAAGCGGGACCTTTTACAACTTCTACTCTTTCAATCAAAGCTTGTGGGATTCCCGTTAAACCATATACGGTTGAGAGCCCACTAACGATTGGCATTCCGTCTATTAAAACAAAAGTGTAAGGACCTTCTAATCCGTTTATATGAATATCACCAGTATTACACACGTTGCAGTTTAGTTGAGGACGAACCCCATTTACATTTTGCAACGATTCAAAAATTGAAGGAGTAGGGTTTTTCTTAAAAAACGTTTTGCTATACACTTCTATAGGAACTGGACTTGCCGATTTTGATACAGGTTTTAATGTTCCAGAAACAACAATTTCATCTAATGAATTATTGGATTTCAGTGTAAAATTTTTGGTAATTTGTTGATTGCCACGAAAGGAAATCTTCATCGATTTTGTTTCATATCCCATACTACTTATAATAACAGTGTAGCTTCCATTCGGAATATTCTTGATTTGGTAAAAACCTTTATTATCTGATGTAGTACCTAACTTGGTTTTTTTTAAATAGACATTCACATAAGGCACAGCATCTCCATTTTCAAGGATTTTCCCAGAAAGTGTATTTTGAGATTGAGCAACTATAGAAAGAGCTAAAAACAAAATAGAGACTATTTTTTGATGCAACTTCATGAATGAAAAAGTAATTATTTTGACAAAAGTAAATAAATTTTTAGATAAGACTAAAAATTTATTTATAAAAGTAAAAATAACATATATTTGCACTATCATTTTATAAAGATGTTTACACTCTCTGAAGAAAATTATTTAAAAGCGATATATCATTTACAGGCAGTTTCTGGAAAAGGAATTAGCACAAATGCGATTGCTAAAAAATTAGAAACAAAAGCCTCATCTGTTACAGATATGATTAAAAAATTGTCTGCTAAAGAGGTTTTGGTATATAAGAAATATCAAGGAGTAACATTAACAGATTTTGGCAGAAAAACAGCTGCTAATATTATTAGGAATCATAGACTTTGGGAAGTTTTTTTAGTAGAGAAGTTAAATTTTTCTTGGGATGAAGTACATGATGTTGCCGAACAATTAGAGCATATAAAATCATCAAAATTAATTGCTGAATTAGATGCTTTTTTAGAATTTCCTAAAAGAGACCCACACGGAGACCCAATTCCAGACAAAGATGGAAATTTCCAAAAAGTTGAAAAAAGACTATTATCTACTTTAGAAGAAAATCAATCAGGAATATGCATTGGTGTTAATGATTCTTCATCTGAGTTTTTAAAATATTTAGACAAGCATGAAATTTCACTTGGCCAACAAATTAAAGTATTGTCTAAAGAACCATTTGATGGGTCGTTAAAAATTTCAATTAACCAACGTATAGTTTCTATTTCTCATAAAATATCTAATAATATATTTATTCAATCATAATGAGCACATTTGATCAATTAGTTGAATTTGGAAAAGAAAACCCAATCTTGGCGGCATTATATGCTTCCCTTTTTACTTGGGGATTAACAGCCTTAGGAGCGGGATTAGTATTCTTTTTTAAAAAAATGAACCGAGCAGTTTTAGATGGAATGCTTGGTTTTACTGGAGGAGTAATGGTCGCAGCAAGTTTTTGGAGTTTGTTGGCCCCAGCGATAGAGAATAGCCCAGGAGAAGGCTTTATGAAAGTATTTCCTTCTGCGGTTGGATTTGCATTAGGAGCACTAGCTTTATTTGGAATGGATAAATTATTACCTCACTTGCACATTAATTTTAAAGAGTCAGAAGCGGAAGGTGTTAAAACTGGATGGCATAAAACAACCTTACTAGTGCTAGCCATCACATTACATAATATTCCTGAAGGATTAGCAGTGGGTGTTTTATTTGGAGCAGCATCTACTTTAGTAGGGGTAGAACAAACCGAAATGATTATTGCAGCAATCTCATTAGCGATTGGAATTGGGATTCAGAATTTTCCAGAAGGATTTGCTGTAGCAATGCCTTTAAGACGACAAGGTGTTAGTAGATTGAAAAGTTTTTGGTATGGTCAATTGTCTGCTGTTGTTGAGCCTATTGCAGCAGTATTGGGGGCATTAGCAGTTTCTTTTTTCACTCCAATTTTACCTTATGCACTAGCTTTTGCTGCTGGAGCAATGATCTTTGTTGTAGTAGAAGAAGTAATTCCCGAAACACAAAGAGATAAGTACACAGATATTGCAACTCTAGGTTTTATAGGAGGCTTTATAGTCATGATGGCTTTAGATGTTGGGCTTGGCTAACATTCTATTATTTTATAAAAAAGCCAAACAAATTCTGTTTGGCTTTTTGTATTTTGCAGTAAATTTTTTCATTGCAACAAACATCTACATTTAAAGTATATAATGCATCAGCTGGAAGCGGAAAAACGTTTACACTAGTAAAAGAATATTTGAAAGTTTTACTTAAGACTGAGAATGTCTTTGCTTTTCAACAAATTTTAGCAATTACTTTTACAAATAAAGCGGCGGCTGAGATGAAAGAAAGAGTACTTGGGAGATTACAAGACTTTTCAGAAAAAAAAGATAGTGAGTTATTAAATATGCTATCGGATGAGTTGGCAATTGATAAAAATATAATTGCTATCAGAAGTGACAAAATACTACAAGCAATTCTTCAAAATTACTCAGCTTTTTATATTACAACTATAGATAGCTTTACCTATAAAATTATTAAAAGTTTTGCTTTTGATTTAGGACTGACTCAAAATTTTGAGATAGAGATGAATCCTAATGAACTGCTAAATCAAGCTGTAGAAGTATTGATTTCAAAAATTGGGATTGATGAGAAGTTAACTAAATTATTAATTGAGTATTCACTGGATAAAGCAGATGATGATAAATCTTGGGATATTTCTAGAGATTTAAATGAGTTCTCTAAAATTATATTGAGTGAAAATGATGCTATTCACTTTGAGAAACTAAGTGACAAAGAGTTGGATGATTTTTCTGAATTGAAAAAGAAAGTTTCTGCAAATCAAAAAACAATAGTAAAGAGACTTAAAGAAATTGGTTCAGAAGGACTAACGGTTATTGAAACTATAGGATTGCTACACACTGATTTTTATAGAGGAACCATACCTAAATTCTTTTCTGATTTACATGTTTTAAATCAAAAATTTAATTTCTTAAAAAGAAGTGAAACTATAGAAAAAGCAATTGAGAACAATCAGTTTTATACCAAATCATTAAACGAAGATTCAAAAGCTGGTATTGAAAACATAAAGCCTGAATTAATAAGATTGTTTATTGAATCTCAAAATCTATATAAAAAATACCTTTTAAATAAGTTAACTCATAAAAGCATAGTTCCCTTGGCGGTTTTAAATCAAATTTATGCAGCATTACAAACGATAAAAGAAGAGAATAATATTCAGTTGAATGCTGAGTTTAATCAATTAATTTCTAAAAATATTAAAGAACAACCTGCTCCTTATATTTATGAGCGAATGGGTCAAAAATTTCATCATTATTTTATAGATGAAATGCAGGATACATCTCAGCTACAATGGCAAAACTTAATTCCTCTAATTGAGAATGCACTATCCCAAGAAGGAACAGGATTGCTTTTAGTAGGAGATGGAAAGCAAGCAATTTACCGATGGCGAGGAGGAAAAGCAGAACAGTTTATAGAGCTAGGCTCTGAGGAACAGAAGAAAACAAATCCTTTTTTTCTAACTAAAAGAATTAATAAACTTGAGTATAACTATAGGAGTTATAGCGAAATAATCGATTTTAATAATTCCTTTTTTAAACACTGCGCAAGTTATATGCAAAATGCACTATACAAAGATTTATATTTAGAAAAGTCACATCAAAAAGAGAATAAAAATAAGGGAGGGTATGTGCAAATATCTTTTATTGAAAAAATTGAAAATAAAGAAGAAAACGATATAAAATACGCTAAGCAAGTCTTTGAGAATATTAGTACATTGTCTAAAGAATTTGTCCTTAGCGATATATGTATTCTTGTAAGAAGAAGAAAAGAAGGTGTTATTATAGCTAATTATTTATCAGAAAGAGGTATAGAAATTATTTCTTCTGAAAATTTATTAGTTCAGAATAGTAAGAATGTAACATTTATTATTCAATTTTTAAACTATCTATCGAATCCAAAAAACGAAGATGCTTTATTTGAGTTACTATATTTCCTGTCTAATCACTTAACGAAAACAAAAGATAAACACCCTTTCTTTAAAACCCTTATTTATATAGAACAACAAGAGTTATTTCAAAAATTAGAAAGTTTATTCGGAGTGTATTTTAATATTGATTTATTCAATCAATTACCACTTTATGAAAAGGTTGAGTATATTATTAGATGCTTTGATTTATTAACTACTTCTGATGCCTATCTACAGTTTTTCTTAGATGAGGTGTTAGGACAACAGAAAAAAGATGCTACGGTTCAAGATCTTATAGATTTTTGGGTAAGAGAAAAAGACGCACTAAGCATTGTGGCTCCCCAAAACCCTAATGCGGTCCAAATAATGACTATCCATAAATCTAAAGGCTTAGAATTCCCTATCGTAATTTTCCCTTGTGATTTAGATATATATCGCCAAATAAACCCTAAAGTATGGTTAAACGAATTACCTAAAGATGTGTTTAATGGTTTTGAAGAGCTTTTAGTGAGTTTTAACAAAGAAGTGTCTGTAATCTCAAAAAAAGGGGAAGAAGTTTATTTAAAAGAAAGAGAAAAATTAGAGCTGGATAATTTAAATCTTCTTTATGTAGCACTTACTAGAGCTAAAGAGCAACTTTATATTCTTACAGAAGAAGTCTTGGAGAAAAATTTAGGAAAGAACACAAAGTATTCAGATTTTTTCACCAACTACCTTACATCCCTTAACATATATGACACAAAGAAAAGAGAATATAGTTTTGGAAGTATTAAAAGAGTAAGTGAAAAAAAAGAATCTCATAACAAGCTTACATATCAAGAAAAATATATAAATACACCATGGCAAGATCACCATCTGCATATGCTTTCAAGCTCATCCTTATTATGGGATACAAAAAAAGAAGAAGCAATTACTTATGGTAATTTAATTCATGAGATGATGGCTAAAATATATGACAAATCTAATATCCAAGAGATTGTAAAATTATATGTAGTACAAGGGATTATTTACAAAAAAGAAGCTGAACGAATTTTAAGTTTAATACAAGAACTAGTAAATAACACACAAGTAGCCATGTATTACTTAGAAGGACTAGAAGTCTATAACGAACGAGAAATTGTTACAAGAGATCATCACATTATCATTCCCGATAGATTGGTGATATATCCAAACAAGGAAGTAGTTATTATTGACTATAAAACAGGAAAGCATTCAGAAAACTATAGGCAGCAACTTCAAAAATATGCTTTTGCGATGAGTTCCATAGGGTACAAAGTGGTAAAAAAAATCCTCATTTATATAAATGATAAAATAAGTGTAGAAGAAATTTAAATTAAATTTGCAAAACAAAACAAGCTAAAAATATGTACGGAGATATTAAGAATCATTTACAAAGAGAAATTCAAGAAATTCAAGATGCAGGTCTTTATAAATCGGAAAGAATAATAACCAGTGCTCAAGATGCTGTTATAAAAATTTCAACAGGAGAAGAAGTCGTTAATTTCTGTGCTAATAATTATTTAGGCTTGTCTAATGACCCTAGAGTTATTCAAGCAGCAAAAGATACAATGGATACTCATGGTTTTGGAATGTCTTCTGTTCGTTTTATTTGTGGAACTCAAGACATTCACAAAAAATTAGAAGGAAAAATTGCAGAGTTCTATCAAACTGAAGATACTATTTTATATGCTGCAGCTTTTGATGCAAATGGGGGTGTTTTTGAACCCTTGCTTACCAAAGACGATGCGATTATTTCTGATAGTTTAAATCATGCTTCTATTATAGATGGAGTCCGATTATGTAAAGCTGCCAGATATAGATACGATAATAATGATATGTCTTCATTAGAGGCACAGCTTATGGAAGCAAATAAACAAGGGCATCGTTTTAAAATTATTGTTACGGATGGTGTTTTTTCTATGGATGGAATAGTAGCTGAATTAGATAAAATTTGCGATTTAGCAGAAAAATATGACGCCTTAGTTATGATTGATGAATGTCACGCTGCTGGTTTTATAGGTAAAACAGGTATTGGAACATTGGAATTGAAAAATGTATTAGGGAGAATAGATATTATTACTGGAACCTTAGGGAAAGCTTTAGGTGGTGCTATGGGAGGTTATACGACTGGCAAAAAAGAAATTATTGAAATTTTAAGACAAAGATCTCGGCCTTATTTATTTTCCAACTCTTTAGCGCCTGCTATTGTAGGGGCTTCTATTAAAGTATTTGAAATTTTATCTTCTGACACTTCTCTACGGGATAAGTTAGAGTGGAATACCAATTATTTTAGAAAAGAAATGGAAAGTGCTGGTTTTGAGTTGGTTGGAGCGGATGCAGCGATAGTACCCGTAATGCTATATGATGCTAAATTGTCACAGACAATGGCTAATATGTTATTAGAAGAAGGAATTTATGTTATAGGATTCTTTTTCCCTGTGGTGCCTAAGGGTTTAGCGAGAATTAGAGTTCAATTGTCAGCAGCACATTCCAAAGAACATTTAGATAAAGCTATAAATGCATTTATAAAAGTAGGCAAAACCTTAGAAATTATATAAAAGATTTAGTGTATAATGTAAGATTATTGAAGATTTCTTACAAAAATCTTTGTAAATTAGAAGTAAGAACTTACTTTTGTTCTTAATAATAAAGAACTTTTAATTTAAATATTTAATAATGAAACGATTAAAATTAGCTGTGATAGCTTTGTTTGCGTTAGTAATTTCTAGCAATGTAAACGCACAAGATTCTAATAATCCTTGGGTTGTTGGTTTTGGAGTTAATGTAGTAGATTTCAGAACAACTAATGGTATAGGAGACCAATTTCAGGATTTACTCGGAAACGAAGATTGGAATTACATAACAATGTTATCTCGAGTAACAGGTGAGAAGTATATTAAGAAAGGATTTACAGTCCAGTTTGCTGGGTCTTTGAACAACATCACTAACCTTAACGTACCAGATGATTCAGATTTATTATACTGGGCATTAGATTTAAATGTTAAGTATGATTTAAACAATTTACTAGGGGAAACCTCTTGGTTTGATCCTTATGTGTATCTTGGGGGAGGTTATGTTTCTTTAGGAGATACAGGAGAAGGCATGTTAAATTATGGTGTTGGATTTAACACCTGGCTTAATGAAAATATAGGTTTCAATTTTCAAACTGGAACGAAAGAAAATTTTGCTGATAAAGTACCTTCACATTATCAAACTTCTTTTGGTCTAGTATTCAGATTTGGTGGTAAAGACACTGACGGAGATGGTATCTATGACAAAGACGATGCTTGTCCAGAAGAAGCAGGTTTAAAAGAATTTAATGGATGTCCAGATGCCGATGGTGATGGTATTAAAGATTCTGATGATGCTTGTCCTAATACTGCTGGTTTAGCAGCCTTAAATGGATGTCCTGATGCAGATGGAGATGGTATTGCTGACAAAGATGATATGTGTCCAAATGAAAAAGGAACAAAAGCCAACAATGGTTGTCCTGATACTGATGGAGACGGAGTATTAAATAAAGATGATAAATGTGCTACTGTAGCTGGACCAAAAGCTAACGGAGGTTGCCCATGGCCAGATACTGATGGAGATGGTGTATTAGACAAAGATGATAACTGTAAAAACGAAGCAGGACCTGCTTCTAATAATGGATGTCCAGAGCCAGTAATTTCTGTTAAAGAAGAGGCTAAAATTGGAGATTTTGCAAAATCTATTTTATTTAATTCTGGAAGATCTTCTTTCAAAAAAGGAGTATCTGATAAGTTAGATGGTATTGTTGCTATTATGAAGCAATTCCCTAAAGCTAATTTTGCAATAGCTGGTCATACTGATAGTACTGGTAGTAAAAAGACTAACGATAGATTATCTCAACAAAGATCAGATGCTGTAATGAAGTATTTAACAGATAATGGTATTGATGCTTCAAGACTGTCTGCTAAAGGTTATGGTTCTGCAAACCCAATTGACTCTAATAAAACTAGAGCAGGTAGAGCTAATAATAGAAGAGTAGAAATTAAAGTTACTAATAAGTAATTTTAACTCAAAACATATTAAAAACCGCATCATAATTGATGCGGTTTTTTTATGCAATAAATTGAAAATAATTAATTTCAAAAACTTTTCATTTTCAAGGAAATAAATTACCTTTGCAGCCGAAAAGAGGAGTAGTTTTTTCTCTAATAAAAAAATATAAATTAAAGTAAGAATAATGTCTACAATAACAGGTAAAGTTTCTCAAATTATTGGACCAGTAATTGATGTTGAATTTAACACTGAATCTGCTGAACTTCCAAAGATTTATGACTCGTTAGAAATTAAAAAAGCTGATGGTTCAATTTTAGTATTAGAAGTACAACAGCACATTGGTGAAGATACTGTAAGAACTATTTCTATGGATGCAACTGACGGATTACAAAGAGGTCAAGAAGTGTTGGCTACTGGAAATCCAATTCAAATGCCAATAGGAGGAGATATCTATGGACGTTTGTTTAATGTAACTGGAGAAGCAATCGATGGTTTAGGAAATTTGCCTAAAGAAGGTAAAGATGGATTACCAATTCATAGATCTGCACCTAAGTTTGAAGATTTATCTACATCAACCGAAGTTTTATTCACAGGAATTAAAGTAATCGATTTAATTGAACCTTATGCAAAAGGAGGTAAAATTGGTTTATTTGGTGGAGCTGGAGTTGGTAAGACAGTATTAATTCAAGAGCTCATTAACAATATCGCAAAAGGTCACGGAGGTTTATCGGTGTTTGCAGGGGTAGGAGAAAGAACTCGTGAAGGAAATGATTTATTAAGAGAGATGTTAGAATCTGGTATTATCAAATATGGAGATGATTTTATGCACTCTATGGAAGATGGTGGATGGGATTTATCTAAAGTAGATAAGGCTGGAATGAAAGATTCTAAAGCAACATTTGTATTTGGACAAATGAACGAACCTCCTGGAGCACGTGCAAGAGTTGCATTATCTGGTTTAACAATCGCTGAGTATTTCCGTGATGGAGCTGGAGAAGCACAAGGAAAAGATGTATTATTCTTTGTAGATAATATCTTCCGTTTTACTCAAGCTGGTTCTGAGGTATCTGCCTTATTAGGTCGTATGCCTTCAGCAGTAGGATACCAACCAACATTAGCAACAGAGATGGGAGCAATGCAAGAACGTATTACTTCTACTAAGAAAGGTTCTATTACTTCTGTACAAGCAGTATATGTACCTGCAGATGATTTAACAGACCCTGCACCAGCAACAACGTTTGCTCACTTAGATGCAACAACAGTATTATCTCGTAAGATTGCAGAGTTAGGGATTTATCCTGCTGTAGATCCATTAGATTCTACTTCAAGAATTTTGACTGCAGAAATCTTAGGAGATGATCATTATGATTGTGCTCAAAGAGTAAAAGAGTTATTACAACGTTATAAAGAGCTACAAGATATTATTGCTATCCTTGGTATGGAAGAGTTATCTGAAGAAGATAAAATGGCAGTAGGTAGAGCAAGACGTGTACAACGTTTCTTATCTCAACCTTTCCACGTAGCAGAACAGTTTACTGGTATTCCTGGAGTATTAGTAGATATTAAAGAAACGATTAAAGGATTTAATATGATTATGGATGGTGAGTTAGATCACTTACCTGAAGCAGCATTTAACTTAAAAGGAACAATTGAAGAAGCAATTGAAGCTGGAGAGAAAATGTTGGCAGAAGCTTAATCAGTACTAATTTAAGATAAATTAATATGCATTTAGAAGTTGTATCTCCAGAAGCTATTTTATTTTCATCAGAGGTAGATTCAATATCTGTACCTGGTGTAGATGGAGAGTTTCAGATGCTTAACAATCACGCACCTATTGTCTCTATTTTAAAAGAAGGAACGGTACATATTCATGTACATACTCAAGAACATTTAGAACTTGATGATTTACATGGTAAATTAATCCCGCATGCTGATGATGACAAAGTATTAACAATAGCAATCAATTCAGGAACAATTGAATTAAAGGATAATAAAGCAATTATATTAGTAGACTAATATAAATTGTATGTATAAAAAAACCGAGCGAATTCGCTCGGTTTTTTTATGGGCATAATTCACTAAAAAATATTAAAACAAAAAGCCGCTTCTATTGAAGCGGCTTTTTGTTTTGTCTAAACTTTTTAATTAGTTAGATTTTATTTTGATTTCATCAAGTTCGTAAGTACCGTCAAATCCAGAATCTCCACTTCCAGTATATTTAAAAGCAATATATACAGTTCCTGTAGCACACGATAGGTCTACGATTCCTGAACTAAACCATGAAGCAAAAGAATCTGAATCTTGTGTAACATAGGCAGCAGGTAGAATTCCCCAAGTAGCTGCAGTTATTCCGGCTGTAGTGCCATCCCAGTCAGTCGAGAATAATACATCCATTGTACTTCCATCTGCAAAGCTATTTGAAGTTTGGAAAGTTAAGGTTTCACCATCCTGTGCGTCAAAATCAATAGGAGGCGTAATTAACCAAGAAACTGTACTTGTATCACCAGATCTAAAAGATCCTACTCTAGCAGAAATACCTAAAGAGGCATTAGAACCTGTAGCAGTATATGCTTCCCATCCTTCAGTTCCTTCCTGAATGTGGTTTGTCCATCCATTACCAGAAATTAAAGAAAATGTAGCTTGAGTTTCAAAATCGTCTTCAAATAAAGTGTTTGCTCCTTCGGCAGCAGCGGTACCACAGTTTAATTCGGGAGGATCACATCTGTTTACATCATCAAAATTAATATCAGAAAGGCTATTAATAATAAATACATTAAAATCATCTCCAAAATCTCTACTAAAAATCCCTTGTATAGCTCCTTTATTTTGACTTATAGTTATTGATTTAAAATCAGAAAATGTACTAGATTGTAAAGAAATAGTAGCATTGTCATCACAGCTCTCTAAGGTTCTAAAACCATCAAATTGATCACTTGCCTCACCAGCATAAGTTAATCCTATTTGATCTCTATAAAACTGCATATTATCTAACTGAATTAATGTGTTTAAATCAGCAGAAGTTAAATTCCCTATTGGACTTACTTTTGGAGTAATTGTAGCTACTTCACTACTTCTTAAAACGAAATCTTGATACTCGAATGGTTGTATTTGATCTATAGAAGTTCCTTTTCCAATAGTCATAACACCATTAGAAAGACCAGCACTTAAACCGTTTAATTTAATATATACTTTCCTTCCTGTCTGGTAAGTAGTATACAAGCTAGGAACATTTATTTCTACTTTTAAACCTAATCTAGGATCTGCTACAGGATTACTATCATCTACCTTATTTTGAATAATTATTTCTTCAAAAAAGTTTCCAGCCTGATCGCTAGAAATGACATATCCAGTAATATATATATCTTGATCAAAAGTAACAGAATTGTCGCCATTTGCTAATGCTTGTTGATATGCAGAATACACTGCACTAAAAGTAGTTTCCGTTCCAGTTAGTACAGGCTCTTGTATGTTAGTACCAGCAGGGACTGTGAAATCTCCATCTTCTACACACGATACTGAGGCGCTTATAAAAGCGATAAAAATCAGTAAGTTTAAAAATTTATTTGTTTTCATTATTGTTATATTATGCTGTTTATTAAAATCTAAAGTTTACATTTAAAAAGTAGGTAGTTCCTCTACCATACCAATACCTTGGTCCAAAAACTGGAGTGTCTAAAGAAGTATCAGAAAGCAACTGTCTGTAATTTGCATTTCTACCTTGTTCAAATCCACCGGTCTTGTATATTGTGTTAAATAAGTTGTTTACACTTGCAAAAACACTAATAAAAGAATTATTTATTTTCCATGATTTACCACCAATTAAGTTAGTAACCATATAACTACCTATTCTCTCTTGTTGCAGTAACTCTCTTGCTACATTAGTATCATAGTCATTAAACGGTTGACCATCAGAATCTGTATAAAAATTAGAACTTCTTTGTAATGGACTAATATCTATATATGCGTTCGACATAAAGTTTGCAGTAGCTCCTACCCACCAAAAATCTGGATCTCTATATTCAAAACCTAAAGAAAAGGCTCTTTGTGGTCCGTTGGCTAACTTGTAGTTTTTCATATTTGCCTCACCTAAGTATTGAGTGCTCGCAAAATCTTCTGAAGATAAATATAAGTTAGGATTGTTTGCATAAGTGTGCTGTCCAGCCGAAGCAACTCCTTTTAATTTAATGGTTGAAGTAACCTGGTATTCAATTCCTAATTCTCCTCCAAAATATTGTCTGTCGATTCCTTGTAAAATTTCTTGTACAAAAGCAGTACTTTCATTCGACCCTTCAATATTTACACCATCTGCAAAGAAAAAAGATACTTCATTACTATCTTCAGTCTTTGTATAATAACCCGTAAGCCTTGCTTGAAGCTTTGGAGATCTTAAGACATAACTAAGGTCTAAAGATTTAATTCTCTCCTCAGATATGTTTGGAACTATATCATGATTTTCTCTTGAGTTTGTAAATGTATTTCGAATCGAAGGGGCTTTAGTAATATAAGCTGCATTAAAATCAAATAGGTGTCTACCCGTTAATTTATAGGTGAATCCACCTTTTGCTGCAATTCCTGTAAATGATACTTTTTCGCCTTTTCCAAGAGAATTATTTGCAAAACCTCCATTTTGAAATAACCCTTCTCGTTGATAAGTCGTATTTGTAACACTAGCCGCGGCATAAAAGTCTATCTTATTATATTTAAACTGAGCCTGTGCGAAACCATTGGCAACATTAGCAAATATGTTGAAGTTATATCTAAATCGATCCCCTAAACCTACAATTCTATTTGGATTCTGTAAATTATTTTGAATTTGATCAGGATTGTTTGTTAAGTCATCTGCAAATGCGTCAACATCTAAAAAACCAGTTCCTCCTAATAGGTCAAGCATATTGGCAAAGTTCTCAGATTTCAATCTTCTAAAAGTAATTCCTCCATTAAATGTGATGTTCTCATTAATAGTAGCATCTAATAATGAATTTATCGTAAGCTGTGTGTCATCTACTCGATCTTCATACTGCACGAAAATAGAATTTCCTCCAGCCAGTGAGTTGGCAATATTTGCTTGATACATAGCTAACCAGTTAATCTGACCGTCATTTATGAATTGATCTTTTAATCCAAATGCAATGGAAAGGTCGTCTGGGAAATTTCTTGCCGCGTAACTTGGTAGTTTTTGATAATAGGTTGGGTCAGGATTTGCACCACCACCTTCTGGGAAACCACTGTTAGGGTTAATATCAGTTCCTCCAAATTCTAATCTACTATTTCCTAACTTACCATATTGGTATCCAACATTGGTATTCAGTGAAATTTTCTCGTTAATGGTCCAGTAATGGTTTAGCATAAAAATTGGTTCAACCAATTCTTTATATCTTGAATTTCTTATTTCACCATCTTGATATCCCCAAAAAGAATTATACTTTATTCCTTTTAAATCAAAAACTTCTTGTGTATTAGAAGAAGACTTACCTCTTTTGTTTGGAGCGAAGATAGAAGTTAGATTTAAGCTATGATTGTCATTAAATTTCTTTTCAACAGAAATAAACAATGAATTTGCGTTGTAAGAAGAACCATCATTAAACCCTTCTTCACCAGCTCTTCTACTTCCTGAAATACTGTATGCCCACCCATCTTCAGAGATTCCAGAAGAATAGGTTGCCATCACTCTATGCACATAACTTCTATTAGAAGAAGCATAAGAGACTCTAACACCTGCTCTTTGTTCTGAAGCTCTAGTAATAATGTTTGTTGTTCCTAGCAAACCTCCAAATGTGTAGTTAGACGGACTTAAGCCGTTAGAGAAATCTTGATTTCTAGTAACATCATTTAATCCACCCCAATTACTCCATTGAGGTCGGCCATTAAAAAGCTTGTTCATTTCTATACCATTAATTAAAACAGTACCATTCTCAGAATCTAATCCTCTTACTCTAAAAAAGGAGCCTCCAAAGTCAAAGGCGGCAGTTCTTAAATAAACATCTCTAGTGGCCTGTAGTAAACCTGAAATGTTATCAGAAGCACTCGAATCATCATCTAACTCATCATCGGTAATAGTAATGATACTTCGGTCTTGAAATTCAGCGACATCACCATATAATAAAATAGTGCCTAAATCGATTGTACTTCCTTTAAACTCAATTGGAAAATTTTGCGTTTCATAGCCTTTGAATTTTATTTCAAGAACAAAACTACCATTAGAGAGATTAGATAAAGTGAAAACCCCATTAACATCTGTAGTTCCGCTTACACTTGTATTAAGTATTTTTACAGAAACTCCTTCGATAGGATTTTCGGAACTGCTATCTTTAACAATTCCTTTTACAATGTTTTGAGCCGCTGCACATGTTACTAGTGCAATGCTAAAAAGCATTGTCATTATTAATTTTCTCATAAATAAATTATTGGATTTCTAAATATAATATAATTTGACGCAAAATTAACAAAATTTAACACCTAGCGATGTTAATATTACATTAAGTAGCGTTTAGCTTAAATTAGTTTTTTAAGTTTGTGCTTTAAATAAGATATAATGATTAAAAAAATAGCCCTTTTATTGATAGTAAGTTGTTCGTTATCTGTTGGATATGCTCAGAAAAACAAAAAATCATATAAAATAAGAACGATAGCTTTTTATAACTTAGAAAATCTTTTTGATACAATTAACGACATTAATAAGAATGATGAAGCGAGTCCAATGATGGAATTAAAAGCAAATCGGTCTAAAGTTTATTGGGATAAAATAGATAAATTAGGGAGCGTTATTGCTCAGATTGGATTCGAAAAAGCAAGAAATGCTCCAGCATTGATAGGTGTATCTGAAGTTGAAAATAGAGCTGTTTTAGAAGATTTAATCAAATCTAAATATTTAAAAGATAAGAGATATGGTATCATACATTATGAATCTCCTGATAAAAGAGGTATAGATGTTGCCCTATTATATCAAGAAAGGTATTTTAAACCTGTAAACCACGAATCTTTCAATCCTAATATATATAGAAATAATAGAAAAGTCTATACAAGAGATCAGTTGCTGGTAACGGGTTATTTAGATGATGAATTAATTCATGTGATTGTAAATCATTGGCCTTCTAGAAGTGGAGGAGAAGCTAGAAGCAGGCCTTTAAGAGAAAAAGCGGCATATCAAAACACTAAAATTATAGCTAAGATTCAAGAAAAAGAACCTAATGCTAAAATTTTATCGATGGGTGATTTTAATGATGACCCCATAAATTCTAGTTTTAAAAAAGTATTAAAAACCAAAGGAAAAAAGAAAGAGGTAAAAGAGGGCGACTTGTATAATCCTTTTGAGAATATGCATAACAGAGGTTTTAATACACTTGGTTATAGAGACAATATTAATTTGTTTGACATGATTTTCTTTACCTCACCATTATTAGACAAAGGAGAAAAAGATTTTTCGACCTATAAAATGTTTAAAGCTGGAATCTTTAATAAGCGTTTTTTAACAAGTAAAAAAGGAAGATATAAAGGATATCCTTTTAGAAGTTTTTCTAATGGAAATTATACCGGAGGATACAGCGATCATTATCCTGTTTATATTTATCTAATCAAAGAAAAAAAATAGCTTACAAGATATCCTTTAAAAGAAGTTGAATGGATTTTACCCCATTCCACTCATTTTCATCTAAAGAATAAGCAATATCAAAACTATTATTAATATTATTTATTTTATCGCCTAAGCCAAAACCAATAGCATTATAGGTCTTTTTATTTGCGCCTTCAATAATGCTTAGTTTTAAATGACTCTTATCACTTCCTACTTGTTTTCCATAACCATTATCTCTAACTCCAGAGGTTTTAAAAACGGGCCTCATATTCTGTGGACCAAAAGGAGCCATCTGCTGAAGTATTCTAAAGAACTTTTGATTGATGTCAGATAACTCTAGTTCGGTATCAATCAAAATTTCTGGAGTTAATAATTTTTCATCGATAGTTTTAGAAACTACTTCTTCAAATTTTGCTTTAAAAGAGTCGTAATTTTCAGGAAGTAATGTCAATCCTGCAGCATATTTATGTCCTCCGAATTGTTCTATAAACTCAGAGCATTGTTCTAGCGCATTATATACATCAAACCCTTTTACTGATCTTGCAGACGCAGCCAATACCTCTCCACTTTTAGTAAATACTAAGGTAGGTCTATAATAGGTTTCTATCAATCTAGAAGCTACAATTCCAATAACACCTTTGTGCCAATTTTTATGATATACAACCGTTGTAAAACGATCTTTCTCGTTATTTTCTTGAATTTGTTCTAATGCTTCTTGGGTTATTTTTTTATCAACCTCTTTTCTATTTATATTATATTTTTCAATAGAGGAAGCAAAGTCAATAGCAGTATCAAAATCTACTTCCGTTAATAATTCAACAGCATAATTACCATGTTTCATTCTACCTGCAGCATTAATCCTCGGGGCAATAATAAATACCACATCAGTTATGCTTAGCTTGCTTTTATGAAGTTGATGTATCATTGCTTTGATACCATTTCTAGGAGATTCATTAATTACCTGTAAACCAAAATAAGCGAGTATTCTGTTCTCACCAGTCATTGGAACAATATCAGCCGCAATTGCAGTAGCTACTAAATCTAAATAAGAAGTCAAGTTTGCTATAGAATCCCCTTTTTTTGAGGCCAATGCAGTAATCAATTTAAAACCAACTCCACAGCCACACAATTCGTCATACGGATAAGAGCAGTCTTCTCTTTTTGGGTTTAAAATAGCTCTAGCATTTGGAATTTTGTCGCCTGGTTTATGATGGTCACAAATAATAAAATCAATATTTTTTTCTGTAGCATAAGCAACTTTATCAATAGCCTTAATACCACAGTCTAAAGCAATGATTAAAGAAAAATCATTGTCAGAAGCAAAATCAATTCCTTTATAAGAAATACCATAGCCTTCATCATATCTATCAGGAATATAAGTGGCTACCTTATGGTATTTTGTTTTTAAATATGAAGAAACTAAAGAAACAGCAGTAGTGCCATCTACATCATAATCTCCATACACCAAAATAGATTCATTATTTATAATTGCATTTTCAATTCTAGAAACAGCTATATCCATATCCTTCATTAAAAAAGGATCATGTAAATCTTCTAAACTAGGGCGAAAGAATTTTTTTGCTTCATCAAAATTTGAAACATCACGTTGCGCCAATAATGTAGCTAAGGTCTTATCAATAGATAAAGAATTAGCTAATTCTTGAATAACTTCTAAATTAGGTTTTGGTTTTAATGTCCAACGCATAGCAATTTATATTGAACTGTGAATATGTTTACATTTACTCTTCGTGAAGATACACCTCTGTTTTTACTTCTGCAAACTGACGAAACATTTCCATAACTCCACAGTATCTTTCAATAGAAAGATCTACAGCCTTATTAATTTTATCTTCCTTTAAATCACTTCCATAAAAATGATATGCAACATCTACTTTATGATAGTATTTAGGATGCTCTTCCGTTAGCTCCCCAGTAACAACCATTTTAAAATCGGATACTTCTGCACGCATCTTTTTTAATAAAGAAACCACATCTAATCCAGAACATCCAGCTAGAGAAGAAAGCATCATTGCTTTAGGCCCTAAACCTTTATTTTCTCCGCCATGATCTGGAGAAGTGTCGATTAGAACAGAATGTCCGCTTGGATTATCTGATTCGAATAACATATTTTCTTTCCAAACGGTAGTTACTGTATTTGTTGCCATAATAATAGTATAAAAATGGATTATGTATTTGTATCTTTACAAAAGTAACGACAATCCTATAATTATAAAGTGAATTCTCAAAAAATGATTCCTTTTTATAAAAAAAATATCACGCTATTTTTGTGCTTTATCACAGGATGTGTATTTGCTCAAACTTCACAGCCAGTTATATCTGTAAGCGGAAGAGAGGCTTATTGTCCTTTAGATCAGATACATATAGCTGGTAATTTTACGATTACGGATCCTAGTAGTACAGGAATAGAAGCTTTTTATATACAAATTTCCTCTGGATATAGTAGTACCTCAGATCGATTGACGTTAATTGGAAGTCATCCAACTATTACAACAAGTTGGGATACAGTTGAAGGAAAACTAACATTAGAACCAGTAAGCGGGAGTCAGATTTTATATTCAGATTTAGAATTAGCAGTAAGAGATGTTGTATATCAAAGTGTTAGTCAGTTTGTATCCGGAGAAAAGTTCTTCTCATTTAATGTTGGACAAGCAAATTTTTTACCAACCAATGGACATTATTATGAATATATTTCTGATGTTGGAATCGATTGGGAGTCTGCTAGACAAGCAGCTGAAAGCAGGACTTATTTTGGATTACAAGGATACTTAGCTACAGTGACCACATTAGATGAATCGAACTTAGTAGGAAGTCAAGCTGCTGGTGCAGGTTGGATTGGAGGAAGTGATGCAGATGAAGAGGGTGTATGGCGTTGGGTAACAGGGCCAGAATCTGGAACAATTTTTTGGAACGGTGGAGTAAATGGGACGACTCCAAATTTTGCTAATTGGAATACGTCACCAGCAGAGCCCAATAATTCTGGAGATGAAGATTATGCACATGTAACAGATCCAGATATTGGAGATGTAGGTTCTTGGAATGATTTAGATATTGATGGAAATACCTCTGGGTTTTATCAACCTAAAGGATATATGGTTGAATATGGAGGAATGCCTGGAGATCCTAATATTAATATTTCTGGAAGTACGAGTATATATGTACCTCAAGTATTAACAACTACGGTAGGTGAAATCTGTGAGTCTGGAAGTACAATATTGACAGCTACGCCAAGCGAAGGAGAAATCTTATGGTATGATACAATGACGGGAGGTACACTATTAGCAACTGGAAATTCATTTACAACTCCAAATATTACGAATACAACAGTATATTATGTCACTGTTTCTGCAAATGCATGTCTAACTGTGCCTAGAGTTCCTGTAACAGCAGCAGTGGTAGAGAGTCCTGTAATTATTGATACAAATGATGATGTTATTTGCGCTCCAGGTCCAGCTAGTATAAGAGCCTTGGCTTCGGAAGGAGAAGTATATTGGTATGATTCGTTAACAAGTACGACACCCATTCATATGGGCGTCAATTATGATATTCCATTTGTGGGAGCTGATACCATTTTTTATGCGGAAGCAATTAATTCTGGTTGTGTATCTGTAACAAGAATTGCAGTTACAGTGACAATTAACCCAGATATTCCAACATTTGATATACGAGATAACTATACACTCTGTATAGATCAAGGTAGTATTACCATTGAAGCAATAAACCCAGCGGGGAGCTACTTGTATCAATGGCAAAAAGATGGACAAGATCTTGCAGGAATTTCAAGTTCCGTAACTATTACTTCAGGTGGCAGATATACCGTAAGGGCTTTTTCTATAGCAGGTTGTGTTTCTGAAGTGCAATTTTTTACGGTCTCAGAATCAGAAATACCAACAGTTACTGTAAATGATGTTATTATTAATGATAATACCTCGAATAATTTTATAAAAATTAGACGAAATATATTTGGTATTGGGAGTTATGAGTTTGCTTTAGACCAAATCACAGGACCTTATTCGGATCAACGATTGTTTGAAGGACTCTCTCCTGGAAGGCATACACTTTATCTTAGAGATGTTAATGGATGTGGAACTGCAGCATTTGAATTTATTATTTTAGACTACCCTCAGTTTTTTACACCTAATAATGATGGGATTAATGATGTTTGGGGACTAAAAGGATATGACAAAGATTTCTTTACCGTATCAGATATTTTTATCTATGATAGATATGGTAAATTAGTTGCAAAGATAGATCCAACAAGCTCGGGTTGGAATGGGACCTATAATGGAATGAAATTATCCTCTTCCGATTTTTGGTTTCGTACAAAACTCACAGATATAAATGGAATAACAGTAGAACGAAAAGGTCATTTTAGTTTGCTAAGAAAATAGCAGATAAATACGTAGTTTTACTATTTAAAATAATAAACAACAAAAATACACACTATGCCATTAGTAACTCCTCTATCTGCGGAACATGATTTAGAAACCAAAGAATTAGCAGAATTTTTTAATGAGACCTTGGGATTTTGCCCAAACTCTGTGTTAACCATGCAACGCAGACCAGCTATTTCAAAAGCTTTTATCAATTTAAATAAAGCGGTCATGGCAAATGAAGGACGTGTGACATCAGCACTAAAAAGAATGATTGCTTGGGTATCTAGTAACGCTACAGGTTGCAGGTACTGTCAAGCACATGCAATTAGAGCCGCAGAACGATATGGAGCCGAACAAGAGCAATTAGATAATATATGGGAATATAGAACTCATCATGCTTTTTCTGAAGCAGAAAGAGCTGCACTAGACTTTTCATTAGCAGCAAGTCAAGTTCCAAATCAAGTTGATGAAACGATTCAAAAAAGATTACACGAGTATTGGGATGAAGGAGAAATTGTAGAAATGTTAGGAGTCATTTCTTTATTTGGATACTTAAATAGGTGGAACGATTCTATGGGTACCACTTTGGAAGGAGATGCCATTGATAGCGGAAATCAATATTTAGGAAAACATGGTTTTGAAGTTGGAAAACACGTCTAATAATTCATAGATTATAGAAACGAACGAAGCGTTATTACGATTTCCACTTTATAGTATTTGAAGTACTCTTTTTTGTAACTCAGGAATTACATTCTGAACAAACCAAGGGTTTTTTGTCAACCAAAAGCGATTCCTAGGAGATGGGTGTGGCAATACAAAATATTTCGGTAGATATTGTGGGTAATTGTCAACTGTTTCTGTTAATGTTCTTTTTGCTCGATCTTTTAAGTAATAGTTTTGTGCATACATGCCAATCAAGATGATGAGTTCTAAATTTGGCATTTTATCAAATAAAGGCTGATGCCATAGGGGAGCACATTCTTTACGCGGAGGTAAATCTCCGCTAGTACCTTTCCCAGGATAACAAAAACCCATAGGAACAATCGCAAATATTTCTTTGCTGTAAAAAGTATCATCAGAAACATTCAACCATTTGCGAAGTTGTTTTCCACTAGCATCATCCCAAGGAATTCCAGAAGCATGCACTTTAGTCCCAGGAGCCTGACCGATAATTACAATTTTAGCATTTGGATGCCCAGTAACAACAGGTCTTGGACCTAGTACTAAATGTTCTGCACATATCGTACAGTTTTTTATGTCGGATAGGAGTTGGCGCATACTATTTAAGTCGATAAAATTAAATAGACTTACTCGAAATTTTGTTCATGTAAAAAAGAGTGTTATAATCTATATCACTGGTCATTTTATCCAGTAATGTGATACCCACCATCAACATGCCTAATTTCTCCAGTAATTGAAAGATTGGGTCTAAATAAGTGAACAATTTCATGAGCTAAATCCATCGGCTTTGCATTTCCTAGAGGGCTCATTTGATTAGAAGTTTTCACATCTTCTAAATTTAATGTAGCATTGCCCGCCTTGCTACCCATATATGGAGAAAACCGAATAGCGTTGACTCTAATGTTATGTAATCTTCCAAGTTCATCTGCTAATTCTACAGTAATTCTTTCTAATGCAGCTTTCGCAATACTAATATTCCTATAGGGGTGAAAAGTTACTTTTGCTGCAGCTATATAACTTAAAGAACAAATAGAAGATCCGAACTGTAAAACTCCATATTTTAGCAGGTAGCGAGATAAACTTATAAGAGAATAGGCAGATACATTCATGGTATCGAAGAATTCTTCTTTAGTAACATCTAGTAATGGTTTTACTTCTTTGTTCCGAATAGTTTTGTCCATAGCAATTGCATGAAGGAATCCATTTAATTTGATATTCTTATCTGAAAGATGGCGTGAAAAAGAATCTAGATTTTCATCTAGTGTAACATCTAAAATTTCTACAGAAACTTCTCCTAATTCTTCTTTCACAGCTTCTTTAAAATCTTTAAAATTCTTAGATAGGAAAGCTTTTGCTTTATCTGATAAATTAGAATGATGTGGACTTACACCTAAACCAGTGCAAATTACATTTCCTCCTTGTTTAATAATTTCTTTGGCAACATACATGGCAAGTGAATTTTTGTCTGCAATACCAGTAATCAAAAAAGTTGTATTTGAAAGCATATTAATTGTTTATAAATTAAGAAATGAATTTACCATTTGTATAAGGCAGTTCCCCAAGTCCAACCAGCTCCTACAGCTGCGAATAGTAATAATTCTCCCTCTTCAATGGTATTGTCTTTTAAAGTCTCATCTAGAATTATTGGAATTGTGCCTCCAGAGGTGTTTGCATAGCGATCCATATTTGTTTTTACTTTTTCAAAAGGTAAATCAACTCGCTTAGCAATTTCTTGAAGGATTCTTATACTTGGTTGATGAGGTAAAAGAAATTTAATTTCATCTATAGTACGATTGTTTTTTATAAGTATTTCATGGATGCATTTTGGAACAACATCAATAGCAGTCTTAAATACTTCTCGGCCATTCATTTTAAAAAAATGTTGTCCATGGTCAATACTTGCTTTAGATGATGGAATTTCTGATCCTCCAGCAGGAATTGTAAAATGTTCTTTACCAGTTCCGTCTGTATGTAAAATAAAATCAATAAAACCTTTATCTTCTTTAGTGCTAGAAAGAACGATTGCTCCGGCGCCATCACCAAAGAAAACAGCATCTCTTCTTGTCCAATCTATGATATTAGAAAAAGTATCAGCTCCTATGACAAGTACGTTTTTGTACATTCCAGATTTAATATATTGTACTCCTGTTGAGGTTGCGAATAAAGCTCCTGAACAAACGGCAGAAATATCGAAAGCAACAGCATTTTTAGCGTTTAGTTTTTCCTGTACAAAGCATGCACAAGATGGAGCGAGTCTATCCGCAGTGGCAGTAGCTAGAATAATAAGATCAATGTCTTTAGGTGATAAGCCAGCGTCTTTAATTGCAGCTTTGCCGGCTTTATAAGCCAAGTCACTTGTTGTTTCGCCTTTAGAAATTCGACGCTCTTTAATACCAAGGTTTTCATAAATCCATTTATCTGAAGACCCGATAGATTCAAAAAAGCTATTCTTTACAACATTCATAGGTGCATAAGAGCCTGTGCCTTTAATATAAGCATTTGTCATAGTGAAATATTTAACTTGTAAAAGTGAGTTTTTTTTTATTATAAAACACTAAAAAAACAGATGTGAGCTAAAGAATTATGATTATGAAAATAAAGGAACACTTAAAAAATTAATATGCTATTTTTTAAACTCATTCTTCTCTTAAATTATACTATTCACAATTTATAAAAGACTGAGCTAGTTGATTTTCACAATCAAACGAAAAGAAAAAGGTGTAATTTTTATCGAAAAGGAGCTTTTGTGCTCAAATCTTCATTAATTCAAAGGTATTATCTCTTCCCTTCCACCACAATTACAATTTCTCCCTTAGGGGGTTTGGCTGTATAATGTGCTAAGACTTCAGTAGCTGTTCCACGAATAGTTTCTTCAAACATCTTAGTCAACTCTCTAGAAACAGAAACCTGTCTGTTAGCGCCAAAATACTCGGCAAAATGTCCAAGAGTTTTTAATAGTTTATGAGGAGATTCATAAAAAATCATGGTTCTAGTTTCTTCAGCCAACAATAATAAACGTGTTTGACGCCCTTTTTTTACAGGTAAAAAACCTTCAAACACAAATTTATCATTCGGTAAGCCAGAGTTTACCAAGGCAGGCACAAAAGCAGTAGCGCCAGGTAAACAATCTACTTCAATATTATGCAGAACACAAGCGCGTGCTAATAAAAAACCGGGATCAGAAATCGCTGGTGTACCAGCATCAGAAATCAATGCAAAAGACTCTCCGCTTTGTAATCGCTTTATAATACTCTCTACCGTTTTATGTTCATTATGCATATGATGGCTTTGCATATGCTTAGTAATCTCAAAATGTTTTAAGAGTTTGCCACTAGTACGTGTGTCTTCTGCTAAAATAGTATCTACTTCTTTTAAAACCGTTACTGCTCTAAAAGTCATATCTTCTAAATTACCAATAGGCGTAGGAACAATATATAATTTAGACATCTTAAATTTCTTCGTAAGTTTCAACAGTAATATCTGCCATTACATCTCCAGTATGTTTAGTACTTAATGGCTCAAATAAGAGCAAATGTGTCTCTTCTTTAGCAATTGGTTTGTGGTCTACCCCTTTAGGTACTGTAAAGAATTCTCCAGGATTTACTACAACGGTTCGATCTCTTAATTCTAATATCAATTGTCCTTTCATCACCATAAACAATTCATCTTCATGATCATGCTTATGAAAAACAAATTCTCCTTGAATTTTTGCTAATAAAATTTGTTGCCCGTTCAATTCTCCAATTTTTTTTGGAGACCATTGGTCAGAAAAGAGATCAAATTTCTCTTGTATATTAATTACGTTACTCATAAGACAAATCTACAAAGATTTTATGGGAACAAATGCTCCTCGAAATATAGTGCTATTCTAAGGATTTGATTAAATTTGCACCTGAATTAAAGAAACACAATGTACAGAAGTCATTCTTGTGGCGAATTAAGAGCGTCACACATCAATACAGAAGTTACCTTATCAGGTTGGGTGCAGAAATCGAGAGATAAAGGATTTATGATTTGGGTAGATCTTCGAGATCGTTACGGAATTACGCAATTGATTTTTGATGAAGAAAGAACTTCCACAGCGTTGATTGAAAAGGCCAAAGGATTAGGGCGTGAGTTTGTCATTCAAGTTACAGGGACTGTGATTGAGCGTCAATCTAAAAACCCTAAAATGGAAACAGGAGATGTAGAAGTTTTAGCGACCAAGCTAGAAGTTTTAAACGAAGCTCTGGTTCCTCCTTTTACGATTGAAGACGATACTGATGGAGGAGAAGATATTAGAATGAAATATCGTTATTTAGATATTCGTAGAAACCCAGTAAAAGAGAGTTTGCTATTCCGTCATAAAGTATCTATGGAAGTTCGTAAGTACTTGTCTAATGATGGATTTATTGATGTAGAAACACCCTATTTAATCAAGTCAACGCCAGAAGGAGCTCGCGATTTCTTAGTGCCTAGTAGAATGAATGCTGGACAGTTTTATGCATTACCACAATCGCCACAAACGTTTAAACAATTGCTAATGATTGGCGGAATGGATAAATATTTTCAGATTGTAAAGTGTTTTAGAGATGAAGATTTACGTGCAGATCGTCAGCCAGAGTTTACTCAGATTGACTGCGAAATGGCTTTTGTAGAACAAGAGGATATACTAAATACGTTTGAAGGATTAACACGTCATTTACTAAAAGAAATAAAAGGAGTTGAAGTAGATAAGTTTCCTAGAATGCAGTATGATGATGCGATGCGTTTGTATGGAAATGACAAACCAGATATTCGTTTTGGAATGGAGTTTGGTGAACTGAATTCAGTTGCGCAACACAAAGAATTTGGGGTGTTTAATAATGCCGAACTGGTAGTAGGAATTGCAATTCCAAATGGAGCGTCGTATACAAGAAAAGAAATAGATAAATTAGTAGATTGGGTTCGCCGTCCGCAAGTAGGAGCTCTAGGAATGGTCTATGTAAAATGTAATGAAGATGGAACTTTTAAATCGTCTGTAGATAAATTTTACAATCAAGAAGATTTAGCAAAATGGGCAGAAGTTACCAATGCTAAAGCTGGTGATTTAATTTGTGTTTTGTCTGGAGAAACTAATAAAGTAAGAGCACAATTAAGCGCTTTACGTATGGAAATGGCAGAACGCTTAGGATTACGTAAGTCAGATGAGTTTGCTCCATTATGGGTCGTAGATTTTCCTTTATTAGAATTAGATGAGGAGACCGGACATTATCATGCAATGCACCACCCATTTACCTCTCCAAAACCAGGACAGTTAGCATTGTTAGATACAGATCCAGGAGCAGTAAAAGCAAATGCATATGATTTAGTATTAAACGGAAATGAAATCGGAGGTGGATCGATTAGAATTCATAATAAAGAGATTCAAGCAATCATGCTAAAACACCTAGGTTTTTCAGATGAAGAAGCAAAAGCGCAATTTGGATTCTTAATGGATGCCTTTGAATATGGCGCACCACCACATGGAGGAATTGCTTTCGGACTAGATAGATTGGTTGCTATTTTAGGCGGGCAAGAAACGATTCGTGATTTTATTGCCTTCCCAAAAAATAATTCAGGACGAGATGTGATGATTGACGCACCTGCAAATATTGATGATGCACAATTGCAAGAACTCAGTATCAAATTAGAGATAAAAGAATAAAAATGAAATCCCGCACTAGCGGGATTTTTTAATAGAAAAAGGTATGATTGTTAAATTAGCTGAAAGTCAAATTAATACCAAATTTGGATTGTTTAAAGAATTCTTGTATCACGATGGGCAAAGAGAAAGTCATGCTATTGTAATGGGAGATGTTGAAGAAGAGGAAGAAGTGCTTTGTCGAATACATTCTTTGTGTATTTATGGACACTATTTTAATAGTATTGAATGTGATTGTAGAGAGCAAATGGAAATTTCTCAGCAACTTATTCAGAAAGCAGGAAAAGGAATTGTGATTTGGTTAAATCAAGAAGGGAAAGGAAATGGACATTTTGCATTGATGAAAAGCGCAGAATTCAAGCGAGCTGGTGTTCCACAAGCAGAAGCTTATGAAAAAGCTGGATTTCAAAAGGATGCTCGAGATTTTACAGTAGCGGGAGAAATTTTAAATGATTTACAAGTGAAATCTATCAAGATGTTAACTGACAATCCTAGCAAAGTGACTACATTAACTGTGAACGGAATTGAAGTTGTGGGAATACAATCCACTAGCTTATAAGATTTTCCCTACTTTTAGGGTATGAAAAAATTAGCCATACTTTTTATTATTGCATTTACTTCAATTTCAATCCAATCTCAAGAGATTAAAGGGAAAGAGTTGCTTGAAAAAGCCATTCAGTACCACGATCCAAAAGGAAATTGGGACACCTTTAAAGGAACTTTCTTCATAACAATGGAAACTCCGAACAAGCCAAAAAGAGATAGTAAAATCACCATTGATATTCCGAAGGAGTATTTTTATATCAAAGCAACTCAAGGGAAAAACACGACAGAATATACTGTTGATAAAGGCAAATGTTCGATTAATTTTAACGGTGTGAGTCCTTCAAAAGAAGTTAAAAAAGAACATAAGTTAAGCTGCGAGCGGGCTAATAAGTATAAAAACTACTATACTTATTTGTATGGAATGCCTATGAAGTTAAAAGACCCAGGGGCTATTATTGATGAACAAGTAAACTTAGATAAGTTTATGGGAGAGATGTATTTGACCTTAAGGGTAACGTATAAAAAAGAAGTAGGAAAAGATACTTGGTACTTCTATTTTAATCAAGATACTTTTGCACTAGAAGCTTATCAATTCTATCATGATGAGTCTAAGAATGATGGCGAATATATCTTACTCTCAGAAATGGAAACCATCCAAGGAATTAAAATGCCTAAGAAAAGAGCTTGGTATATGAATAAGGATGATAAATATTTGGGAATGGATATTTTGAAGTCTTCAAAAAAATAAATGCCTAAAAAAAGGAACATATATACGAGAATACTTATCTGGAGATATAAACATATCTCTGAGCGTCAATTCGCATACCTTTTAAGTATTATCGTTGGATTTTTAGCAGGATTAGGAACCACCATCTTAAAATATATTACATTATTTATTCAGACCACGTTAGAAGAAGGGTTTATTAAAAATTATCATTACTCGTTATATTTTATCTTTCCTATTATAGGGGTGTTATTAGTCTATCTAATTAAAAGATACATCATCAAAAAAGAAATAGGACACGGAATTTCAACTACGTTGTATTCCATTTCTAAGAGAAGCGGAATCATAGAGCGCTATAAAATGTTTGCATCGTTAATAACAGCGCCTATTACTGCCGGTTTTGGAGGTTCTGTTGGGTTGCAAGGCCCTGCGGTAAGTACCGGAGCAGCCCTAGGATCTAATGTTGCCCAGCTTTTTCATATGAATACCAAAACTAGAATGTTACTTATTGGCTGTGCTACAGCTGGAGCAATGTCCTCTATGTTTAAAGCACCCGTAGCAGCTATTATTTTTGCAATAGAAATCTTCAGTTTAGATTTAGTATTTGCTTCATTAGTACCCTTATTACTAGCATCTGTGGCAGCAGTAATTACTTCGTATTTTTTTGTTGGAACAGATGTACTATTTGGATTTGAATTACAAGATGTATGGAGAGTTAAGGATATTGCGTTTTATGTTTTGTTAGGAGTGGGTACAGGTTTTGCATCTGTGTATTTTTCGAAGATGTATTTTTTTATTACCAATTTTTTCAATCGATTTTCTAATGGGTATGCTAAGATTGGAATTGCAGCAGTTGCTATAGGATTAATGCTATACCTAATCCCTCCACTTTATGGAGAAGGATATGGGCTGATAAATAACCTATTAAACGGAAACACAGCTGCCGCATTGAATGACATACCGTATGAGATTAATTTTGATAATGTATGGATGGTCATAGTAATGTTGTTAGTTATTGTTGTTTTTAAAGCCATTGCGATGACAACTACTTTTGCAGCTGGAGGAGTTGGAGGTATCTTTATTCCTACTCTCTTTATGGGAAGTGCGCTTGGAAATGTATTTGCTAAAATTATCAATCAGTTTGGTTTTGATGTGTCTGAATCCAATTTCACCTTAATAGGAATGACAGGTCTTATGGCGGGAGTACTACATGCCCCACTTACTGCCATCTTTTTAATTGCAGAAATTACGGGTGGATATGATTTGTTTGTGCCTTTAATGTTAGTAGCAACAATTTCTTATGGCTTGACAAAATACTTTGTCTCTAACTCTATTTATACTGCTGAATTAGCAAAAAGAGGAGAGTTGATTACCAATGATAAAGATAAAAATGCCTTGATGATGATGCGCATTGATAAAATTATTGAAACAAATTTTGTTTCAGTAAACACAGAGATGAGTTTGGGAAACATGCTAAAAACTGCAGTGTCAAAGTCAAAAAGGAATATATTTCCTGTCATTGATGAAGACGACGAATTTTTAGGAATAGTATTATTAGATGATATCAGACCCATTATGTTCGATCAGAAGTTATATGAGGCTACATCCGTTTCAGATGTTATGAAAGCTGCGCCAGACCTCATTTTTTATGAAGACTCTATGGAAACTATTATGGATAAATTTAAAGGAAGTGGTGCTTGGAATTTACCTGTAATAAAAAATAAAAAATATGTTGGATTTATTTCCAAATCAAAATTATTAACAGCTTACAGAAATAAGTTAATCGAAGTAACAAATTCATAATTTATTTCTTCAGACCTATTTCTGGTACTTAGGGAATTATTACCTTTGAAGTCATGAAAAATTTTATTAAAGTACTCTTTATCATTTTTATTATTTGGGTAGCCATTGGTATTTATCTTGTAAATACAGAACATGAAAAGGCACAAATTATAATGGGATTAGCGGTGCTGTATTTTTCTTTTATCGTAATGCCTGTTTTTATTTATTACCGTTATAAGGATGGAAAATATAAAAAGTATGTATTGAATGATAGAACCTTATTAGGTAAAATGAATGATGATTCTAAGTAGTTGCTAACAATTCCCTAACTCATTTTTTTGTCAATTTACTGTTAAATCTTCTCAAAAGATTTACAATTGCTTAAGCTTCTTTTTGAATTCTTAACGGATTAATTTATATCCGATAACTCTATTGTGAAATCATCAATGTAAACTTCTAGTAAACTCCTCAAAATTTTCCATTTTTATTACCTAAAGACAAGGTTTTACTAATCTACTTTAGTTTTTTTTAAAAGGTTTCAAAATTACTTTTACAGTGTTAAACAAACACAAATAAAAGCCCTTAAAAACAAAAAGATGAAAAAATTAGCTGTTTTATTATTCGCATTCGCAATGAGCGCAACCACTACTTTTGCCAACACAGGAGATGACAAAAGAAAAGAAGACATTAAAAAAGAAAGAAAAGAAGTAAGAGCATTGATTTCAAAATTGTTAAAAAATTACGATCCTATTTCTAGTAAAGAGGTTAAAGCTGAAGTAACTTTTATAATTAACAATAAAAAAGAAATTGTTGTTCTTTCAGTAGAAACAAAAGACAGAAACATAGAAAGCTATATCAAAGGTAAATTAAACTACCAGTCAATAAAAACTACTTCTAGCGAAAGAATGAAAGTATACAGATTGCCATTGAGATTTGTGAAAGTATAACCATAATTGGTTATTGTGTGTTATTTGAATTAGCCTGAATTTATGCCTTAACGTAGTTGGGGCTTTTTTATATTGATACATGAGATTTCTTGTTACCTTTGCGGCTTATGATTGATCAAAGAGAAGCCATATCAGAAAAAGCTGTATTAATAGGTGTTATTACCCAACATCAAGACGAATCTCAATCGGAAGAGTTTTTAGATGAATTGGAGTTTCTAACACATACAGCAGGTGGAGTAGCGGTAAAACGTTTTGTGCAAAAATTAGAAAGACCAAATCCAAAAACATTTTTGGGAGCTGGAAAACTAGAAGATGTAAAAGCCTATATAGAAACTCATGGAATTGGTACAGCTATTTTTGATGATGAATTATCACCAGCTCAATTACGTAATATTGAAAAAATTCTGGATTGTAAAATATTAGATAGAACCAATCTTATCTTAGATATTTTTGCTCAAAGAGCACAAACAAGCTCCGCAAAAACGCAAGTAGAATTAGCGCAACATCAATATTTATTACCTAGACTAACCCGCTTATGGACTCACCTTGATAAACAAAAAGGAGGAATTGGGATGCGTGGACCTGGAGAGACAGAAATTGAAACAGATAGGCGTATTATTCGTGATAAGATTGCTTTACTAAAAAAGAAGCTCACCATCATTGATAAACAAATGGCAGTTCAACGTAAGAATCGTGGTAAGATGGTTCGTGTAGCTTTGGTAGGATATACCAATGTTGGGAAATCTACCTTAATGAATGTAATTAGTAAAAGTGATGTGTTTGCAGAAAATAAGTTATTTGCAACATTAGATACAACAGTTAGAAAAGTAGTGATTAAAAATATTCCGTTTTTAATGACAGACACGGTTGGATTTATTAGAAAATTACCAACGCAATTGGTAGAATCTTTTAAATCGACTTTAGATGAGGTGCGTGAAGCAGATTTATTATTGCATGTGGTAGATATTTCTCACCCTAATTTCGAAGATCATATAGCTTCTGTAAACACAATTTTAGATGAAATCAATTGTGCTGATAAACCCACGGTAATGGTTTTTAATAAGATTGATGCCTATACTCATGAAACTATTGATGAAGATGATTTGGTAACAGAAAGAAGTGAAATACATTATACTTTAGAAGACTGGAAAAAAACATGGATGAATGATTCTGATAAAGAATCTATATTTATCTCTGCTTTACAGAAAGACAACTTAGATGCTTTTAAAGAAAAAACGTACGAAGAAGTAAAAAAGATTCATATTCAGCGCTTTCCTTATAACGACTTTTTGTATTACGAGTATAAGGAGGAGTAATTCTTATTCTTCAGTATTTACATCATCAATTATACCTAGACGTTTGGCACGCCTTTCCCAGCTTTTTCTGGCTAATAATTGAAGATCTTCAATATTGTCACTCTCATCCATGATTTCTAAACCTAGTAAGGTTTCAATCATGTCTTCTTGCGAAACTAAACCACTAACAGAACCATATTCATCAACAACTAATGCAATATGTTCTCTTTGGTCAATTAGCTTTTCAAATAAATTAGGAATAGGTAAATCTCTTTCTGTAACTAAAATTGTTCGTTTAATTTCTTTTAAAGGTTTATCACCATTACCACGTATAATAGCTTCTAGTAATTGATCTTTTAGAAAATACCCTGTAATATTATCAGGATTTTCTCCATAAATAGGAATTCTAGAAAAACGCAACATTGGATGCTCATCAAAAAAAGATTGAATGGTTTGTTTTTCATCAGCAGATTTTAAGACAGTTCTTGGAGTCATAATGTCTCTAACTAGCACTTCTTTAAAACTCAATAAGTTTTTAATGACTTTACTTTCAGATTCTTGAAAAACACCTTCTTGTTCTGCAATTTCAGTCATCGCCATAAAACCTTCTCTACTTAAAACACTTCCATGCCCTTTGTTTCCTATTAATTTAGTTGTTAATTGTAATAACCATAAAATCCCAGTATATTTTAATGGAAACATTAAAATAATCAAAGCTTTTGAGGTAAAGTTTGCAAGCTGTTTCCAATAAGATGCGCCAATAGTTTTTGGTATAATTTCGGAGACAACAAGAATCAGTAAAGTCATAATTGCAGAAACAATTCCAACAATATTAAAACCTAAAACTTCAACCTTATATGGTAATTGTTCTGCTTGAACTCCAACTAAAATAGCACCTACTGTATGTGCAATGGTATTTAATGTAAGAATAGCAATTAAAGGTTTATCAACGTCTTTTTTAAGATTCTCTAAAGTTTCTGCATAAGCAAAACCTTCTTTCTTTTTTATATTGATAAAAGTGGGGGTAACACTGAGTAAAACAGCTTCTAAAATAGAGCATAAAAACGAAAAGAAAATAGATACTGTTGCGTAAACAAGTAAAAGTGTCATTGACTGATTTTAGTATGTAAATATATCAAAAAAAAAGCCGTAAGAATTTGAATTCTAACGACTTTTCTAAATTTATTTATTTGGTTTTAAAAAATATAATTTACTCCTAAACCAAATAATTGTTTGAATTGAGTTGAGCTAGAAACGTTATCATCAACTATCATGTGAAGATTTAAATTGGTAGATAAATACTTGTTAATTTGCATTACAAAGTTAATTTGATAGTTTAAATCTACATTTTGAGCATCTTCTAAATAATTAGAATATGCATTAAAGATATTTTCTACAGTTACATTTTCCATTAAAGTTGCTTTGTAATATAAAGCAGCATAAAAACCAACTTCGTAACGAGATGTTTCTCCAGCATCTGTTCCGTATTGTCCAGCAAATTGTTGACTTACAAAAGTTGCTTTTGCAGTTGCTGGAGATAAATTAAGACTAAAGTTATCTGATTTTTTATACACCATACCTGGACCAGTTGTTACAAAACCAGGAGCAAAAAACTCAGAAGTAGGAGTTTTTGTTGGTGTTGTATAATCGTATCCGGTTGTAAATTGAGTTCTCACATTTGCAAAGAAAGAATACGCCCAATTATCAGAGGCTTTTTTAGAAAGTAATGAGTTGAATTCTAATAAATCATCTGTTTTTCTGGTTCCAGTTCCGCTTACATTACTAATACCATATCTAGAAATAATCTTGTTATCCCAAGCCCAATCACCACTTTTGTAGTTAAAGTCGTAGTTAACATTAATAGTTGCTGCTACAGAATTTTCTCCACCAGCAATCCAATTCGAGAATGAAGATTGATTAAATAATAAGCTAAAAACTCCTTTTTTGGTCCAGTTAGAAACCGAATCTTGTTTTTGTTCTTGAGCTATTGTCGTAAAGCCTACAAACAATAATAAAATGAACACTCCTTTTTTCATTGTGATAAAATTTATTTTTTAATGCGTGCAAAAGTACACTTTTAGTTTAGACAAAAAAATACTTAAGAAGTCACTTTTAATTACTTTCTTCTTTTGTAGAGAGGAACCGTAGAACAAGCCTCTCCATACATAATTGTCTTAGCAATAGGTTGAATTCTTTTTATTAAAAAAGCAAAAGCACTTGGAGGGATAGGCTTCTCTGCGCAACCTTTAATAATGATAGGTTTGTCTTTAAACTCTTCAATATCTAAGGTAGCAATTATCTCTTGAAAAATAAGTGTCTCTAGCAACTCTAAATTACCTACCACTACTTTTTTTGCATAAGCAGTTAATTCTGCTGAAAGTAATAGATAGGCCCAAGATGGGATAATCGCATCTTCGGAACATGTCAAAGCGACAAATTGATTTTGGTATTGAGACCAATCATGATTAACAACATGCTCTCTGAAATCTTTTTCCTTTAAGATTACACCTTCAAATAACCAATCTTTGATGTCAAAAAGCACTCTTTTTCCTTCAGGATATAGTTCTTCTAAATCAATATTGATTAGTTTACTGTTTGCAACTCTGTTTATGATTTCTTCTGCCATATTAAAGCATTCCTAATTCTAATTTTGCTTCTTCACTCATCATATCTTGTGTCCAAGTAGGATCGAACGTAATTTCTACTTCGGCATTATTAATCTCCTTCAACGTCTTTACTTTATCTTCTACTTCTACCGGCAATGTTTCCGCAACCGGGCAATTAGGAGAAGTTAAAGTCATTAATATTTTCGCATCGTTTTCCTCATTTACAAAAACATCGTAAATTAATCCTAACTCATAGATATCAACAGGGATTTCTGGATCGTAAATCGTTTTTAAAACTCTTACAATTTTATCTCCTATTTCTTGTACAACTTCTTCTGTCATGTCTTCAAAAATTTCGCAGCAAAGATACGACTAATTCGTAGTATTTGCTTGTTGTGCAATTGCATATAATTTAATTTGTTTCAACATAGAGACCAATCCGTTTGCTCTTGTAGGAGAGAGATGCTCTTGTAATCCAATTTCATCAATAAAATCATTATTAGCTGATAAGATGTCTTTTGGAGATTGATTTGTGTATACTCTTAATAATAAAGCAACAATGCCTTTGGTTAAAATAGCATCACTATCTGCGGTAAAAACAAGATGGTCATTAATAGCCTCTGAATATAACCAAACCTTGGACTGACACCCTTTAATTAAATTTTCATCTAACTTATATTGCAAATCAATTAAAGGTAAGGATTTACCTAGCTCTATAATATATTCATAGCGTTCCATCCAATCATCAAACATTGCAAACTCATCAACAATTTCTTCTTGTATTTCTTTAATTGTCATTTTTAAAACTTATTTTTGCACCTTAAAATCAGTAATGCAATTCGTTGCAAAATTACGGCAAAAAAACAAGAAATGAGTAAATTATTAGCGGTGGGAACCGTTGCTTTTGATGCTATCGAAACTCCGTTTGGTAAAACAGACAAAATTTTAGGAGGATCTGGAACATTTGTAGGTTTAGCAGCTTCACAGTTTGGAGTGCAAACAGGTGTAGTTTCAGTAGTAGGAGGAGATTTTCCTCAATCATATTTAGATATGATGAATGCTAAAGGAATCAATACCGATGGTGTAGAAATTATAAAAGAAGGAAAAACATTCTTTTGGAGCGGTAAATATCATAACGATATGAATTCTCGAGACACTCTAATCACTGAATTAAATGTACTCGAAAACTTTGAGCCTGTTGTGCCCGAAAATTTTCAGGATGCAGGTATTGTAATGCTGGGAAATTTACATCCATTAACTCAAGCTTCTGTTTTAGATCAGATGAGGGTACAACCAAAATTGGTAGTGTTAGATACAATGAATTTTTGGATGGATATCGCGCTTAATGATTTACATGAAGTGCTAAAGAGAGTGGACGTTATTACAATTAATGATGAAGAAGCGCGTCAGTTAAGTGGAGAATATTCGCTAGTAAATGCTGCTATGAAGATTCATGAAATGGGACCTAAATATGTAGTGATCAAAAAAGGAGAACACGGAGCTTTATTATTTAATGAAGGGAAAATGTTTTTTGCACCAGCTTTACCGCTGGCTGAAGTTTTTGATCCAACAGGAGCTGGAGATACATTTGCAGGTGGATTCTGTGGGTATTTAGCGAAGACACAAGACATCTCTTTTGAGAATATGAAAAACGCTATTATATATGGCTCTAATTTAGCTTCGTTCTGTGTAGAGAAGTTTGGAACCCTAAGGATGGAGGACTTGAAAGGAGATGAAGTGCAAGAGCGTCTAAAAGCTTTTAAAGAATTAACACAATTTGATATAGAATTATCATAAATTTAATCCGCACAAAACTGTGCGGATTTTTTATTGGAAATAACTAAGATTAAAAATAAATGAGTGACGCTCTAAAACACGAATGCGGTATTGCAATGGTTCGACTCAAAAAGCCATTACAATTTTATAAAAACAAATACGGAACGGCTTTTTACGGATTAAATAAAATGTACTTGTTGATGGAAAAACAGCATAATCGAGGGCAAGATGGTGCAGGATTGGCAAGTGTAAAATTTAATGCAGAACCAGGACAGAGATATATTAGCAGAGTCCGATCTAATAAGTCGCAACCTATTCAACATGTTTTTGGTAAGATTAATGACCGATTAAATGCTTCTTTTGAAAAAAATCCAAATAAGCTTGATGATGTGGCTTGGCAAGAAAGAAACATGCCTTACATTGGCAACCTTTTTTTAGGACATGTTCGATATGGAACTTTCGGGAAAAATAGCATGGAGAGCGTACACCCTTTTTTACGTCAAAGTAATTGGAAGCATCAAAATTTAATTGTAGCAGGGAATTTTAATATGACAAATTCTATGCAGTTATTAGATGAGTTGATAGAATTAGGACAGCATCCAAAAGAGTTTACAGACACCGTAACTGTTATGGAAAAAATAGGACATTTTTTAGAAGAAGAAGTGGCTGACCTGTATCTGCAAGCCAAAGAAAAAGGAATGTCTAAAATTGAAGCATCACCATATATAGAAGAACACTTAGATATTCAAAGAATCTTAAAAAGGTCCTCTAAAAATTGGGATGGAGGCTATGCGATGGCGGGGCTATTAGGACATGGGGATGCTTTTGTGCTAAGAGACCCTTCTGGGATTAGACCAACCTTTTTTTATGAAGATGACGAAGCGGTAGTTGTAGCTTCAGAAAGACCTGTAATTCAAACAGTTTTTAACGTTCAGATGGAAGATGTAAAAGAGTTAGATAGAGGCCATGCTTTGATTATTAAGAAAAATGGAAATACATCGATTCAGCAAATTTTAGATCAAAAAGAAAAAAAATCATGTTCTTTTGAGCGTATTTATTTCTCTAGAGGTAGTGATGCCAGTATCTATGAAGAGCGTAAAAATTTAGGAAAGTATGTCTTTCCTCAAGTATTAGAATCTATCAGTCACGATATCTCAAACACTGTTTTTTCTTTTATTCCTAATACTGCAGAAACATCTTTTTATGGAATGACAGAAGCAGCTGAAGATGTCTTGAACGAGCAAAAAACTGCCAAAATACTATCTGGAGGGAAAGAGTTGTCTGCTAAGAAAGTAACTGAAATATTATCTGAAAGACCACGTTTTGAAAAAATTGCGATTAAAGACGCAAAATTGAGAACTTTTATAGCAGATGATAATAGTAGAGATGATTTGGTGGCTCACGTATACGATGTTACTTATGGAGTAGTAAAACCAACAGATAATTTAGTAATTATTGATGATAGTATTGTTAGAGGGACAACACTTAAGAAAAGTATCATTAAAATTTTAGATCGTTTAAATCCTAAGAAAATTGTAGTAGTCTCTTCTGCCCCACAAATTAGATACCCAGATTGTTATGGAATAGACATGGCAAGAATAGGAGACTTTATTGCGTTTAAAGCTGCTTTAGAGTTATTAAAGGAGACAAATCAATATCATATTGTTGATGATGTTTACAAGAAAGCAATTGCGCAGAGAAGTCAAGAAGATGCTAGTATTGTAAATTATGTAAAAGAAGTATACGCGCCTTTTTCAACAGAGGAAATTTCAACTAAAATTGCACAAATGTTGAAAACATCAGATATCAATGCAGCAGTTGAAGTAATTTATCAATCAGTAGAAGGTTTGCATAGAGCTTGTCCAGAGAATCTGGGAGATTGGTATTTTACAGGAGATTATCCTACAGATGGAGGACATCGAGTAGTAAACGAAGCATTTATTAACTTTTATGAAGGAAATAATAAAAGAGCTTACTAGGTAAATTTGATGTATGAAAAATAAAAAAAGCACCCTATTTTAGGGTGCTTTTTATTTAATAAGATTTCTACTTATTTATTAGCAGCATATCTGCTAGCAACTTCATTCCAGTTAATTACATTAAAGAAAGCCTCAATATAATCAGGTCTTCTGTTTTGATAGTTTAAGTAATATGCATGTTCCCAAACATCTAGTCCTAAAATTGGAGTCCCTCCACAAGTAACACCAGGCATTAATGGGTTGTCTTGATTTGGTGTTGAGCAAACCTCTACTTTTCCTCCTGGATGAACACAAAGCCATGCCCAACCTGAACCAAATTGTGTTGCCGCAGCTTTAGAGAACGCATCTTTAAAAGCTTCAAAAGAACCAAATTCAGCATCGATAGCATCTTTTAAATCTCCTGATAATTCGCCTTTATTATTTGGATTCATCACTGACCAAAATAAAGAGTGATTGTAAAATCCACCTCCATTATTACGAACAGCTCCGTTACTCATGTCTAAATTTCCAAGAATATCTTCAATAGATTTACCTTCTAAATCAGTTCCTGTAACTGCCCCATTTAATTTTGTAGTATATCCGTTGTGATGTTTTGTATGGTGTATTTCCATAGTTCTTGCATCTATATTAGGTTCTAATGCATCGTACGCATAACCCAAAGCTGGTAATTCAAAAGCCATATTTTATGTTTTTAAAAGTTAATCTTAAATTTTTAAGTAGTACAAAAATAACCATTAATACTTGCGGAAACAAGTAGGTAACGTTTTGATAATTTATGGTAGTATAGAAAGAAGTTATCTTTTAGAAAAGAAAATGAATTATTTTGCTTCCCTCATAAACGCCTCAGCTTTTTCTACCATATTTTTACTGCCACAAATAAAGGGCACACGTTGGTGAAGTTCTGTAGGTTTAATATCCATAATTCTTGTAAAGCCATCGCTAGCTTTTCCATTTGCTTGTTCAGCTAAAAAAGCCATGGGATTACATTCGTATAACAAACGTAATTTACCATTCTCATTTTTAGAACTTTTAGGATACATATAAATTCCACCCTTAATCATGTTTCTGTGAAAATCTGAAACTAAAGAGCCAATATATCTACTTGTATATGGTCTATCTCCTTCTTCTTCTTGACAGTATTTGATATAGTTTTTAATTCCTTGAGGGAAGTGAATATAGTTGCCTTCGTTTACTGAATAGATATTTCCATCTTCGGGAAATTCCATATTAGGATGCGATAAATAATAACTACCAATGGCAGGGTTTAGTGTAAAACCATTCACGCCATGTCCAGTAGTATATACTAACATGGTAGAAGTCCCGTAAACAATGTATCCAGCAGCTACTTGCTGATTCCCTTTTTGTAAGAAGTCTTCTAGTTTTACTGGCGTTCCAACAGGAGTAACTCTTCGATATACAGAAAAGATAGTTCCAACAGAAACATTGACATCAATATTGGATGAACCATCCAAGGGGTCAATTAAAACAACATATTTGTTTTGATGATTTTCGTCTTGACTATTAATAGTAATAAAGTCATCTTCCTCTTCACTCGCAATTCCACAAACAATATTTCTATTCGTCAGTGTTTGAATAAACTTTTCATTTGCGTAAACATCTAATTTTTGTTGATCTTCACCCTGAATGTTTGTATCCCCTGCAGCACCAATGATATCTACTAATCCTGCTTTATTGACCTCATGATTTACTACTTTAGCAGCTAATCTAATTGAATTAATAAGTCTGGATAATTCACCGGAAGTATATTTAAAAGAAGATTGATTTTCGATGATAAATTCACCTAAAGTTTGATTCGTTTTTGCCATTGCGCCTCGAGAATTTTCGTTCTACAAATATGCTATCTTTTTTGCTTTACGACAACGATTTCGTTAACTATTTATTTAATAGGTATGTTAGTTTATTCTATATTTGAATTTAAATTTCCAAAATGAGCTTGCGTATTAGATTTGCTATAAAAGATGACATGAATGATGTACATCGACTTATCACAGAATTAGCGGTATTTGAAAAAGAACCTGACGCGGTTATAATATCTGTTAACGATTTAATGAATGATGGTTTTTCTAATCCACCTAAGTTTAAGGTGTATGTTGCGGAAACAGATGCTGGTATTGTAGGAATGGCATTGTTTTACGAACGCTACTCTACATGGGTGGGTAAAACAATTCATTTAGAAGACCTAATAGTTACTCAAAATAGTAGAAGTATAGGCGTTGGAAAAGCATTGTATGGTACGCTTTTAGAATATGCGAATACACAAGGCGTGAAAAGAGTAACTTGGGAAGTGTTAGATTGGAATAAAAATGCAATCGATTTTTACAAAAACACTGGAGCCACTATTTTAGAAGACTGGAGAGTGGTACATATGAAAGAAGGTAATTTGAAAAAATTTATTAAAACAAGGCATGAGAGTTTTTAAATTTGGAGGAGCATCGGTTAAAGATGTGGAGAGTATTAAAAATGTAGCAAATGTTTTGAAACATGAGGGTACTAAAAATGTATTACTCGTTATTTCTGCGATGGGTAAAATGACTAATGCATTTGAAAAAGTCGTTCATGCTTATATTCATAAAGAAAACCTTTCTGAAGAAATAGAAAATATTACAAATTTTCATTTTTCTATTATAAATGGTTTATTTGAAAGGAATCACACTATTTATAAAGAAGTAAATATTTTATTGGGAAAATTGACTGGCTTTTTTTCTCAAAATAAAAATACCGATTACGATTTTGTATATGATCAAGTTGTTTGTTTTGGAGAGCTAATTTCTACTAAAATAGTGAGTGCCTATTTTTCTGAAATAGGAATAGATAATAATTGGTTAGACGTTCGAGATTATATTAAAACAGATAGTACATTCAGAGCAGCAAAAGTTAATTGGAAAAAGACAAAAGAAAATATTCTTCAAAATTTAAATAAAGAAGAACTTAACATTGTTCAAGGTTTTATTAGTAGTAATAATGAAAATGTATCAACAACTTTAGGAAGAGAAGGTTCCGATTTTACAGCTGGAATCTTTGCTTATTGTTTAAAAACTGAAAGTGTAACCATCTGGAAAGACGTTGATGGGGTTTTAAATGCAGATCCGCGAGTTTTCCAAGACACAACGTTGTTAGAGCAAATTTCTTATGAAGAAGCAATAGAGATGGCTTTTTATGGGGCGTCCGTCATTCATCCAAAAACTATTAAACCATTAGAAAATTTAGAAATACCATTACATGTTCGTTCCTTTATAGCATTCGAAAAACCAGGAACTAAAGTTAGTAAAGGTGTTTTTATGTTTCCAGAAACACCTTGTTATATCGTAAAAAGAAATCAAATTTTAATTTCTATTTCTTCATTAGATTTTTCTTTTATGGTAGAGAGTAATATTAGTCATATATTTAAAAAACTAGATGAGTTTCAATTGAAAGTTAATCTAATTCAAAACTCTGCAATTAGTTTTTCGGTATGTATTGAAGATAACTTTCATAAGTTCAGTCACTTTTTAGAAGAAATGAAGTCATTATATAAAATTAGGTACAAGAAAAACTTAAACCTATATACGATTAGGCACTTTAATGAAAGTGCTAAAGCGTTAATTTTAAAGAAAGGTGAAGCTTTATTGACTCAAATTAATAAAGAAACGCTACAAATCATAATCAAAGAATAAATGGTAGAACGTTTCCATTTTTTAAGTATGTTTGTATTTATGTCAAAATCTCACGAATGAGTTTAGTCACGTCTAAAGATATATCTAAAGTAATTAAAGTTGATAAGTTTGGCTTTCTTGGGACATTCATTGGATGGATTCTATTAAAGATTCTTAGAATATCTACTATAAATAGAGTATATGATAAACATAAAGGTAAACAGAATCTAAATTTTTTAAATTCTCTTTTAAAAGAGTTTGAAATAGAATTTGAAATTCCAGAAGAAGACTTAAGACGAATACCAAAAGATGGATCTTTTATTACTGTATCTAATCACCCTTTAGGTGGTATAGATGGTATTTTATTGTTAAAACTTTTACTAGATTATAGGTCAGATTTTAAGATTATTGGAAATTTTCTATTACATAAAATAGACCCTTTAAAACCATATGTAATGCCAGTCAATCCTTTTGAAAATCATAAGGATGCTAAATCTAGTATAGTTGGAATCAAAAATGCTTTGCAGCATTTAAATGACGGACTCCCTTTAGGTATTTTTCCAGCAGGAGAAGTTTCTACATATAAAGATGGAAAATTAATGGTTGATAAACCATGGGAAGAAGGAGCAGTCAAACTTATTAAGAAAGCACAAGTTCCGGTTGTTCCAATTTATTTTCATGCTAAAAACAGTAAGTTGTTTTATATGCTTTCTCGTATGAATGATACATTACGAACAGCAAAATTACCTTCAGAGCTATTATCTCAAAAGAATAGAGTCATAAAAGTAAGAATTGGAAAGCCAATATCTGTTAAGGATCAGAATGAATATGAAGATATTCCTGCTTTTTCAAATTTCTTAAGAAAGAAAACATATATGTTAGCAAATCCTTTTGAGAAGGCTGCACAAAAAATACTTTCAAAACAAAATTTAAAGATTCCTAAGTCTCCTAAAAAGATTACATCACAAAAAAGTATAGATTCTTTTGTTAAAGAGGTCGCTAACTTAAGAAGTGGTAAAGGAAGGCTTTTAGAAAGTAAAAATTATGAAGTGTTTTTTGCAGAAGCAAAAGAGATTCCGAATTTACTGCATGAAATAGGTAGGCAAAGAGAAGTTACTTTTAGAGACGTTGGAGAAGGAACAAATAACGCTATAGACTTAGATAATTTTGACAAGTACTATCACCATCTATTCTTATGGGATAGAGAAGTAAATAAGCTTGTAGGAGCCTATAGAATGGGCTTAGGAAAAGATATTTATAAGAAATACGGAATTACAGGTTTCTATATTCACACTTTGTTTAGATTCGAGCCTGAATTGTATTCTATGATGGAGAGTACTATTGAAATGGGAAGGGCTTTTATTATAAACGAGTATCAACAAAAACCTATGCCATTGTTCCTTTTATGGAAAGGAATTGTTCATGTAACCTTACGATATCCTGAGCATAAATACTTAATGGGAGGAGTAAGTATTAGTAATCAATTTTCTGAATTTTCTAAATCTTTAATGATTGAATTTATGAAGTCACATTACTACGATCCTTATGTTGCACAGTATATTCACCCTAAAAAAGAGTTCAAAGTATCTCTAAAAGATGCCGATAAAGATTTCGTTTTTGATGCCGCTAAGGCAGATATGCAGAAATTCGACAAGGTGATAGACGAGATTGAACCAGGAGCCTTAAGAATTCCAGTACTTATTAAAAAATATGTAAAACAGAATGCTCGTTTAGTTGCATTTAATGTAGATCCTAAATTTAATAATGCAGTAGATGGTTTAATGTATATCAAAGTAGCAGATATTCCAGATAGTACCGTAAAACCAGTTATGGAGGAATTTCAAGCGGAATTAGAACGTAAAGCTACCGAAACTTCTGAAAATAGATCCTAACTTTTTATTTCAATATAACTGAAATAGAACCACTTAAACCTTTGTAGGTTTCATAAAAAGCTGTAATTTTGCAGCCAATTTTTACAGATTTAAATAATGAATATTACAAAAGAAAATGTAGATGCATTAAATGCAGTAGTTAAAGTAGACATTGTTGCAGAAGACTATCAAGAAAAAGTTACAGAAGTATTAAACGACTACCGTAAGAAAGCGAATATACCAGGTTTTAGAAAAGGACATGTGCCAATGGGTATGGTAAAAAAGCAGTATGGTAAATCAGTGATGATTGATGAAGTGAACAAATTGTTACAAGAGTCTCTAAGTAAGTTTTTAGTAGAAGAAAAATTAGATATTTTAGGGAATCCACTACCAAAAATGCAAGATGATTTTTCTTGGGATGCCGAAACCTTTTCTTTTGAATTCGAATTAGGTTTAGCGCCTGAGTTTGAAGTAAACTTAAAACCCAAAAAGAAAGTAACGCAGTACAATATTATAGCTGAAGATTCTTTAATAGATAAAGAAGTTGAAAATTTACAATCTCGTTACGGTAAAATGTCAACGTTAGATGTTGCTACTGAAGAAGCAAATATTACAGGAACTTTTATAAGTGAAGAAAAGGAAATTAATAAAAAGTCTACCGTTGCTTTAAAAGATATTAAAGGAAAAGTAAACTTAAAGAAATTTGTTGGCGTTAAGGTAGGTGATGTTATTACGCTGAAAACAAAAGGATTATTTTCCGATGACCACAAATTAATTGCAGCATTAGGGATTGATCATGATGATGCTCATGGATTAGATATTAAAGTAACTTTTACAGTTGAAGAGATAACAGAAATTGAACTTGCAGATTTAGATCAAGATTTATTTAATAAATTATTTGCTGATGGAAGTGTTACTACAGTAACTGCATTAAGAGATAGAATTAAAGAAGACGCAGAAAAACAATTTATGCAACAAGCAGAGCAACAATTGTTAAATGCGATTACTGAGCACTTGATTGAAAATACAAAGTTCGATTTGCCAGCAGAGTTTTTGCAAAAGTGGATTGCTAATGCTGGAGAAAAAGAATTAACTACAGAAGAAGCTTCAGAAGAATATACAAAATCAGAAAAAGGCTTAAGATATCAACTAATTCAAGATAAGATTATAAAAGATAATAATATCAAATTAGATTATGCCGAACTTAAAGAATATGCTAAAGGTTTTATTAAAGCACAAATGGCACAGTTTGGTAATATGAACCCTGAAGAAAAAGAATTAGAAGATATTGCGAATAGAATTTTATCTAACCAAGAGGAAGCTAGAAGGTTACAAGATCAACTACTTTCTCAAAAATTACTAGAATTTTATAAAGAAAATATGTCTTTTAAAACAAAAGAAGTTACTTACGAAAACTTTGTAAAAGAAGTATATAAATAAGACCGTATTTATAAGTATTAAAAACGCCTCTATATAGTAGAGGCGTTTTTTGCTTTCTATAGTTACTAGATATTAGTATCTTTACAATTGTTAAAAATTAAAAATAATAGAATGGATCACGGAAAGGAATTCGAGAAATATGCTACCAAACATCATGGAATAAGTAGTGCATACTATAGTAAGTTAACAAGTAGTTTAACACCATATATCATGGAAGAACGTCAAATGAATATCACACAAATGGATGTTTTTTCTCGTTTAATGATGGATAGAATTATTTTTCTTGGAACTGGAGTTAATGACCAAGTAGCAAATATAATTCAAGCTCAATTGTTGTTTTTAGAAAGTTTAGATGCAAATAAAGATATCTCAATCTATATTAACTCTCCAGGAGGAGGTGTATATGCTGGGTTAGGCATCTATGATACAATGCAGTTTATTAAGCCAGATGTTGCTACAATTTGTACAGGAATGGCAGCCTCTATGGGGGCTGTTTTAATGTGCGCGGGAGAGAAAGGAAAACGCTCCGCATTGCCACACTCTAGAATTATGATCCATCAGCCAATGAGTGGTACTCAAGGTCAGGTTTCTGATATGGAAATAGCTGTAAAAGAAACATTGAAAATTAAAGATGAGTTGTATGAAATCTTAGCGAAACATAGTGGTAAAACATTTAAGCAAATACACCAAGACTCGGATAGAGATTATTGGATGAAGGCTGAAGAAGCTAAAGAATATGGTATGATTGACGAAGTTCTGTCAAGAAAATAATTACAAAACCTAAAGTAATGTCAAAAGAAGAAAATTTAGAATGTTCCTTTTGTGGGCGTAAGAAAGCAGAAACAGACCTTTTAATCGCTGGATTAGACGCTCATATTTGCGATAAATGTATAGAACAGGCACATGGCATTGTGGAAGAAGAAATTGCAGATGCAAAAACGGGGAGTTTATCTAAAGAACTTATTTTAAAAAAACCGCTTGAGATAAAAGAATTTTTAGATCAGTATGTAATTGGTCAAAATGAAACAAAAAGAGCAATGTCTGTTGCGGTATACAATCATTACAAAAGATTATTGCAAACCAAAGATGATGATAATGAAGTAGAAATAGAAAAAAGTAATATTGTCTTAGTAGGAGAAACAGGTACCGGAAAAACACTAATAGCGAGGAGCATTGCTAGAATGTTAAACGTTCCTTTTTCTATAGTAGATGCAACAGTATTAACCCAAGCGGGTTATGTTGGAGAAGATGTAGAGAGTATCTTAAGCCGTTTATTGCAAGCTGCAGATTATGATGTAGAAAAGGCAGAGAGAGGTATTGTTTTTATTGATGAAATTGATAAGATTGCCAGAAAAGGAGATAACCCATCAATTACCAGAGATGTATCAGGAGAAGGAGTACAACAAGCACTTCTAAAATTGCTAGAAGGAGCCGTTGTAAATGTTGCCCCTAAAGGAGGAAGAAAGCATCCAGAGCAAAAATTTATTGAAGTAAATACAAAGAACATATTATTTATTGCTGGAGGGGCTTTTTCTGGAATAGATAGAATTATAAGCAAGCGCTTAAATATGCAAGCAGTTGGATATAGTGCATCATTAGATGAAGATCAAGTTGATGAAGAAAACTTATTGCAATATGTACTTCCTACAGATTTAAAATCTTTTGGCTTAATCCCTGAAATCATTGGAAGATTACCAGTCTTAAGCCATATGAATCCACTAGACGCGAAAACATTGAGAGCAATTTTAACTGAACCTAAAAATTCAATCATAAAACAGTACTCAAAACTGTTTGAAATGGACGAGGTTACCTTTACAATAGATGATGAAGCGCTTGCGTATATTGTAGAGAAAGCAGTAATCTATAAATTAGGAGCTAGAGGACTTCGTTCTTTATGTGAAGCAATTTTTACAGATGCAATGTTTGATTTACCAAGCTCGGATGAAAAAGAGTTTGCAGTGACAAAAGCTTATGCAGAGTCTAAATTGACCAAAACTACCTTGAAAAAATTAAGAGCTGCATCTTAATTTATGATAAGCAGAAGCACTATAGATCGCGTATTTGAAACCGCTCGGGTAGAGGAGGTTATTGGCGAATTTGTGCAACTCAAAAAAGCGGGAAGCAACTTTAAAGGATTAAGTCCTTTTACTGATGAGAAGACACCTTCTTTCATGGTTTCTCCTGTAAAACAAATATGGAAAGACTTTAGTACAGGTAAAGGAGGGAATTCTATCTCTTTTCTAATGGAACACGAACATTTTTCCTATCCAGAAGCTATAAAATATCTAGCTAAGAAATACAATATAGAAATTGAAGAAACCGAACAATCTGACGAGCAAAAAGAACAACTTAATGAAAGAGAAAGTATGTTCTTGGTTTCTAAATACGCTAAAGATTACTTTCACGATATCTTGCTAAATTCTAATCAAGGAAAAGCTATTGGTCTTTCCTATTTTAAAGAAAGAGGCTTTAGAGAAGAAACCATTACAAAATTTGAATTAGGCTATGCTTTAGATGAATGGGATGCGTTTACCAACCAAGCATTAAAAAAAGGATATGATTTAAAATATTTAGAGAAAACAGGACTTACTATTGTAAAAGAAACTAAACAGTTTGACCGGTTTAAAGGACGAGTACTATTTCCTATACATAGTATGTCTGGTAGAATCCTTGGTTTTGGTGGTAGAATATTAACTAATGATAAAAAAGCTGCAAAATACCTAAATTCTCCTGAAAGTGATATTTACCATAAGAGTAAAATATTGTACGGAATCTATCATGCCAAAAAAGAAATTGCTAAACAGGATAATTGCTTTCTAGTAGAAGGATATACAGATGTTATCTCATTCCATCAATCAGGAATAGGAAATGTAGTAGCGTCTTCGGGAACAGCATTGACTTCTGATCAAATTAGACTGGTAAATAGACTTACAAAAAATATTACTGTTCTTTTTGATGGAGACGCAGCAGGAATAAGAGCTTCTATAAGAGGAATAGATTTAATCCTAGAGCAAGGAATGAATGTTAAAGTGGTTACTTTTCCTGAAGGAGAAGATCCTGATAGTTTTGCCAAATCACATTCAGATATTGAGTTAAAAGAGTATCTAACAAATAAGGCTCAAGATTTTATCAATTTCAAGGTGTCTTTATTAATGGAATCTGCTCAAAACGACCCTGTAAAAAAAGCAGGGTTAATTAGAGATATTGTAACGAGTATCTCTAAAATTCCTGATAGTATTCAACGAGAAGTTTACGTGCAAGAGTGTGCTAGAATCATGGATATTTCTGAACGTGTTCTGTTTAGTGAACTGGCACAACTAATTTCAAAAACTAATAAAGAAGAGGCAAAGAAACATTACGAAACACAAAGATCTTTTGAAGTCGTAAAAAGACAATCTGAGCAATTAGATGATGTAGATTCTTTATACCTTCTAGAAAAAGAAATTATCAGAATCTTATTACTCTATGGTAATAATGAAGCGGACTTTATAGATTGGATAGAGTCAGAAGATGAAGAAGGGAACATTACTTTAGAAAAAGAAAAATATTCAAACCAAATTTCTAAAGAATTATATCTAAATCTACAAGATGATGAAATTGAATTCTCAAATACACTTTTTAAATCTATTTACTACGAAATAATTCATCAACTAAATCAGGCTGATAAGATTGAAACAGATTATTTTATAAACCATCAGAACAAAGAAATTACCTCCATGGTTACAGAAATATTAATGGATGATGAGAAATATGAATTAAGTGATTGGGAACGAAAAAATATTTTTGTTACAGAAGCTAAAGAAGTATTACCTAAACTAGTTACAGATTCTATTTTAAATCTAAGAAGAGTTTTGATTGATAAAAAAATTAAAGATTTAATTAAAGAAACTCAAGACCAAGAATCTCAAGTGATTGATTTAGAATTAATCAATAATTATATAGGACTTAAGAAGAGATTATATGAAAAACTACTTAGAGTAGTATAGTTTGTAGAATATAATAAAGAAACTAAGAGGTTTATGATAAATTTTTAGTAAATTAGTTATCAAAATGCTGCAAACCCTAGTGCTATGAAAAAGATTATTATATTTATAAAAGCCATTACACTCATTCTGTTTATTCCATTTGAAATTACAAAAAGCCAAAGACGTAGAGCTAAAATTAAAGTAAGAAAAATGCTATATAGTGTAAAATTACTTTAAATTTTCAGGAATTTTACATATTGGAATGGGCAACATTTTATGTTGATTCATTTTGTTTAGATGCGTGTATATTCGATACACTTCTTTTTCACGACCTGAAAACTGATCGATAGACTTATCTTGTTCTTGCATGTGCATGGCCCATTCAAGTTCATCATAAGATGCTCCTATTTGATCTTCATCTGTTCTGTCATCACCCCATAAACCATCAGTTGGGGCAGCCATTTGTATTTCTTTATTAATCCCTAATATATCAGCAATTTGGTAAACTTCAGACTTCATCAAGTCAGCAATAGGACTTAAGTCTACGCCACCATCTCCATATTTTGTATAAAAACCTACACCAAAATCTTCAACTTTATTCCCAGTTCCTGCAACTAATAAACCATTTAATCCGGCAAAATAATATAATGATGTCATTCTTAACCTTGCTCTTGTGTTTGCTAAAGCCATAAATCGATGTTCTTCGTCATCAACTTTTGGTAAAGAGTCTATTAAACTATCGAAAACGGGTGTTAAGTTAATTTGTTTAGAAGTAACATTACTATACTTTTCTTGTAACCAAGAAATATGATTCAAAGCTCTACTTACTTGATTTTCTGCTTGATGAATAGGCATTTCTAAGCACAATACAGGAAAACCAGTCTTTGCACATAATGTAGAAGTAACTGCAGAATCTATGCCGCCAGAGATGCCAATTACAAAACCATTTACATTTGCCTTCGTAGCATATTCTTTTAACCAATTAACAATATAATCTGTGACTTTTTGGGTGTTCATTGATAAACTATTTTAGTATTTTTGACGTTCTAAAGCTAGAGCTAAGATACAAAAGCAGATGCGAAAATTAATGCTACTTTTTTTAACAACTATTCTCTTTTTTTCTTGTGAAAAGAAGCAAAAGAATAGTGTAGATGTGTCCAATGTAGAGGTAGATTTTAAGATAGACAGATTTGAAGTTGATTTTTATAATACAACAAAAGAAACCTTAGAAAAGACTAAAATAGAGTATCCTTCTTTTTTTCCAAAAAATGTTCCAGACTCTATATGGATACAAAAAATCTCTAATGCAGATGAAAGAGAGTTGTATAACGAAACGTTGAAAAAATATACTTCTTTAGAGACTTTAGAAGCTGACTTAACACTTTTATTTAAACATGTTAAGTATTATGATGCTAATTTTTATGCTCCAAATCTAACCACTGTTATTAGCAATATAGATTACAATTACAGAGTAATATATAATAAGGAGTCTCTTATCATATCTTTAGATTGTTATTTAGGAGTCAATCACCCTTTTTATAATGACTACCCAAACTATATTAAAGAAACCAATACAGATAAACATATTATTGTAGATGTTGCAAATGAAATAATTTCTAGTCAATTCTTGCCCGACAATGACCGAAGTTTTTTAGGAAAGATAATTGAAGAAGGGAAAAAAATGTATTTGTTAGATTTATATTTACCATTGGTTCCAAATCATATTAAAATAGGATATTCAGCAGAAAAATTTAAGTGGGCAACTTCTAATGAAGAACAGGTATGGAAATATTTTTTAGATAGAAATATTTTATATAATACAGACACAAAATTAAATAAACAGTTTATTGATAATGCTCCATTTTCCAAATTTTATTTATCACAAGACAATTTGTCTCCTGGTAGAATAGGTGTTTATTTAGGATGGCAAATAGTACGATCTTATATGTATTATAATGATGTAAATTTGCAAGAATTATTAAAAACAAAACCACAAGATTTATTCTTAAAATCTAAATACAAACCTAAAAGATAATGGCAACAAAACATACTTCAGAAATTAATTTCACGATAGCATTAGACGAAAATAGAATCCCTGAAGAAATTTCATGGTCAGCTAAAGATGGTGGGGTAGATGCTGCTGCCTCTAAAGCTATTATGATTTCTGTATGGGATCATGCACAGAAAGACACATTACGTATGGATTTATGGACAAAAGATATGCCTGTAGATGAAATGAAACAGTTTTTTCATCAAACATTAGTGTCTATGGCAAATACTTTTGAAAGGGCCACAAATGATGATAAAATGAGTGCTACAATGAGAGATTTTTGTCAATATTTCGCTGAAAAATTAGAAATAAAAAGCAAATAACGCTACTACTTTTCTTAGAGATATTGTTATTTAAAAGTATTTTCATACATTTATCACGTTTTTAACCCCTAAACCCCCTACAATGAAAACGCTAAAGTTATTTAGTGCATTCGCACTTTTTTCATTTCTTTTTATTTCCTGTAATCAAGATTCTAATGCTGGAGCTACGTATTTTTTAGAAAATACAATGACAGAAAAATTAGTTATTCCAACACAGACTGGAACTAGTAGCACTTCTATAACTCAAAAAGATGTTGATTTATACCTATCTTCTTCTTCTTTTTTTAATAGACATATTGCACATTTGGAATCTATAGAGATTCTCAATGTCTATTATTCGGTTAGCGATATGTATGTAGATTTATCATCTTCTGTAATAAAATTTGGAGATATGGTTATTCCTACTTCAAATATAGGTACTAATAATCGTGTAGAAATTAGTGATCCAGCAATTATATTAAGTATTGCTAGTAAACTTGAGCAGGAAGGAAAAATTACCTTTTCTTTTGAAAGTAATTTATCTTCAAGTGTAGATTTAGAAATTGAAGCTACAGTAGTAGTAAAAGGAACTTTTGTACATTAAAATAAAAAAAGGAGCTAATTTTTTTTAGCTCCCTTTTTTATTGTTTAATTAACTAGTCTTTAGTTTCTTCTTGTATTGGTAGAATTTCAACCCTTCTATTAAGTTGCCTTCCCTGTGGCGTGTCATTAGTGTATTTCGGTCTAGATTCACCATATCCTTTAAACGTTAATCTCTTTCCGTTAATTCCTTTTCTTATAAGGTACTTTCTAACAGCGTCTGCACGTTTCTGTGACAGATATAAATTATAGGATTGTTTATCTCTGTTGTCAGTATGTCCTTCAATATTAAAATCAACTTCAGGAATCTCAATCATTAATTTTGCAATTTTATCTAAAATCACTTTAGAATCAGCAGTGATAAAGAATTTTCCAGTAGCAAAATAAATACTAGCAGATAGTTTATTAATGTCTTTTATAACCTTTGAGTTATCTTTTTTAGGTGGTTCTTCCTTTATAGGACATCCCTTTGTTTCTTTAGGCCCTGGTTGCGTTGGACATACATCATCTTTATCAAAAATACCATCTCCATCGGTATCCTTCATTAATGGGCATCCATTATTTTCAATTGGTCCAGGTACAAGAGGACATTCATCTTTGTAGTCTGGAAGACCATCTTGATCTGCATCTACAGCTTTACCATTTCCATATACTCTAACTCCTTTTGGAGTATTAGGTTCTACATCTAATTGATCCATTACACCATCACCGTCTGTATCCACAATTTTAAATTTAGATGTAGTAGTTTTAGGTGTGTCTCCCCATATAGTAAATACTTTTCTTTTTCCTAATTTAACAGCAACTCCTAAACTAGATACAAAGAAAGTTTCCCAATCTTGTTTATTCGAAATAGTAGCGTCTAAATGATCTTCATAGTTAAAATACATTCCTGTTCTAAACTCTAAATCTACTCTTTTACTAATTCTTCTCTTAATACCTAGCTGTGCAGATAAATAAATAGAACTGGCTTGGTTTACACTATTTCTAGCCGGATTTAAGCCAAAATCTACTAAAGGTGTTATTGTGCCGTCTAGTTCATTTCTAAATAGTTGAGAGTCATATTGATGATATCCAACACCAAAATATCCAGCAGCATGCCATTTTGTAGCATTGGTAATATATAAATTCGTAAAACTAAAGATTAAATTTAGTTCGGCACCATATGCTCTACCTTCAAAAAATAAGCGATCGTCGATTTGGGTATTTTGAACATATAACACATCATAAATACTTGAAAAGTATTGTGCACCTCCCGATATTTCTGAATAATTAACTCTAAATTCTAACCCTAATAAAGGATTAAACATCTTATCGACGTAAGCAAAAAATCCATAATTCCAAAAATTACCTAATTCACCAGTACCAATAGATCTTAGATCTCCATGCATAATGAAGTTACTAAAACCTGCTCCAACTGCCCAGGTATTACTGTTATCTAAACTAATGCTTTTTCTGTAAGTATATTCGTCAGTAGTGAATTGACTATACCCATCGAGAGATAGGAACGTAGTAAAAAAGACGACTAAAAAAATTCTCCTCATGATAATCATTAAAACGAAATCTAATTAATTGGGGGAATAATTATAGCATTCAAAAATACTAAAAAAATGTTAATACTTTTCAATTTTCTGTATGATGTTTTCATAATCTATTTTCTCGTTTACAAAATCTAATTCTGAAACATCAATAATTAGAATATTTAGGCTTTGTTCTGTTTTAATAAAGTTGGTATATCCATCATGAATTTTCTGTAGATATTCTCCTTCTATATTTTGTTCATACACTCTTCCTCTTTTCTTAATATTCATTAAAAGACGTTCTGTGTTCTGATATAAATAGACATATAAATCTGGCTTAGTAATTTCTTTATACATCAAATCAAACATCTTTCTATATAATGCATACTCGTCTTTTTGTAGTGTTACCTGAGCAAATATTAAAGACTTAAAAATATAGTAATCTGAAACTACAAAATTTTTAAAAAGATCGAACTGAGCTAAATCATCTGAAAGTTGCTGATAACGATCTGCCAAAAAACTCATTTCTAACGGAAAAGCAAACCGCTCTTTATCTTCATAGAACTTAGGTAAAAAAGGATTGTCAGCAAATCTCTCTAAGACTAATCTTGCATTAAAATCATCTGATATTAATTTAGCCAATGATGTCTTGCCCGCCCCAATATTACCCTCTATAGCAATATAATTGTACTTTTCAGAAATTGGAATTGGTCTTTCTAGTTTTTCAGAAGTCATTATAATTTCTGAAGTATCTGTACAATCTTGTAGACAAGAAGTAATTTGTTTCTTAACAATAGGATGAATAGTGTGCTTAGCAATTTCTTCTAATGGGACCATCACAAATTTTCGCTCTAACATTCTTGGGTGAGGAACCGTTAAATGTCTAGAAAAAATAATCTCATCATCAAACAATAAAAGATCGATATCAATAATTCTATTTGTATATTCTGATGAGTCTGTTCTTTTTCTCCCAAGCTCTTCTTCAATAGAGAGTGTAGTTTGTAATAAGGTTTCTGGATTTAAATACGTCGAAACTTTTAAGCAAATATTTAAAAAATCATTGCCTTTAAAACCTAGAGAGGCAGTCTTATAAACAGATGAAATTTTTTGAATTCCACCAATTTTTTTATGAATCAGTTGAACGGCGCTTTGCAGATTCTCTAACCTGTTGTTTAAGTTAGAGCCTAAAGATAAATATGTAATTCTTTGAATTTTCATTGGGAGACACAAAGAAAATAAAACTAATGAAGATAGGGTGTATATAAACAAAAAAATCGCCAAAATATTTTGGCGATTTTTATATGATTAAAAAGAAAAATTAATCTTCTTTTTTGTCTTCTCTTGGCTTTCTATCGTCTCTACGATTGTCACGTCCACGATTATCTCTTCCTCTGTTGTCACGACCTCTATTATCACGACCTCTGTTGTTGTCTCTAGGAGGTCTTTCTACGAAACCTTCTGGTTTAGGTAAAATAGCTTTTCTAGATACCTTCTCTTTACGAGTTCTAGGATCTAATCCGAAATATTTTACATCAAAAACATCTCCCATGTTTACAACATCTGTAACATTTTCAGTACGTTCCCAAGCTAATTCACTTACGTGTAATAAAACTTCGTTTCCTGGAGCCTCTACATATTCTACAACTGCACCAAAATCTAACAATTTAATTACTTTTACTTCGTATACAGAACCTTTTTCTGGTTTAAACATCATAGATTCTATTCTGGCAATTACAGCTTCAATTCCTTCTGGATTTGTGCCTAAAATTTCAATGATACCTTCTTCTGTAACAGGGTCTTCTGTAATTACAATTGTAGTCTCAGTTTCTTTCTGTAATTCTTGAATATGTTTACCACCTGGACCAATAAATGCACCAATTAAGTCATTTGGAATCCTTCTGTTAATCATTTTAGGAGCATGAGCTTTTACTTCTTCTCCAGGTTTTGCAATAGTATCAGTTAACTTTCCTAAGATGTGTAAACGACCATCACGTGCTTGTTTTAATGCGTTTACTAAAATCTCATAACTTAATCCTTTGATTTTAATATCCATCTGACAAGCTGTAATACCTTCAGCTGTACCAGTTACTTTAAAGTCCATATCTCCTAAGTGATCCTCATCACCTAAAATATCAGACAATACTGCATAACGTTCACCATCAGAAATCAATCCCATTGCAATACCAGAAACGGGTCTTGTTAATTGAACACCCGCGTCCATTAATGCCATTGTACCTGCACAAACTGTTGCCATTGAAGAAGAACCGTTAGATTCTAATACTTCTGATACAACTCTTACTGTATATGGGCAATCGTCTGGAATCATACCTTTTAAACCACGTTGCGCTAAGTTACCATGTCCAACTTCACGACGCGATGTTCCTCTTAAAGGACGTGCTTCTCCAGTACAAAAAGGAGGGAAGTTATAATGTAAATAGAAAGTTTCTTCACCTTCATAAGATGGCATATCTATTTTATTTGCTTCTCTAGAAGTACCTAAAGTAACGGTTGCTAATGCTTGTGTTTCTCCACGAGTAAAAATTGAAGAACCATGAGTAGATGGTAAGTAATCTACTTCACACCAAATAGGTCTAATCTCATCTGTCTTACGACCATCTAAACGAATCCCTTCGCTTAAAGTTAATTCTCGTACAGCCTCTTTTTCAGCTTTGCTGTAGTATTTAGAGATTAATCCTCCAAACTCTTCAGTTTCTTCTTCTGTAAAGGAAGCTTTTACTTCTTCTTTTACTTCTGCAAATGCAGCTCCACGTTCAGCTTTAGATGTTCCTTGTTTTGCAATTGCATAACATTTATCATAAGCCAATTCATGAATTCTTTTCGCTAATTCTTCATTTTGTTCAGCAGTTGTGTATTCACGAACTTCTTTCTTTCCAAATGCTTCAGCTAAACGAACTTGAGCTTCGATTTGTACTTTAATTGATTCGTGTGCAAATTTAATAGCATCTGCCATTTCTTCTTCAGAAATCTCATCCATTTCACCTTCTACCATCATTACAGAATCAGCGGAAGCTCCAATCATCATATCGATATCAGATTCTGCTAATTGCGCTCTACTTGGATTGATAACAAACTCTCCATTTACTCTTGCAACACGTGCTTCAGAGATAGGACATTCGAAAGGAAAATCACTTAATTGAATCGCAGCAGAAGCAGCTAAACCTGCTAATGCATCTGGCATAACATCTTCATCATGAGACATTAATTGAATCATTACCTGAGTTTCTGCATGATAATCTTTTGGAAATAACGGACGCAAAACACGGTCTACAAGACGCATTGTTAATACTTCTCCGTCACTTGGTCTTGCCTCTCTTTTGAAGAAACCTCCAGGATAACGACCTGCAGCAGCAAATTTTTCTCTATAATCTACGGTTAATGGTAAAAAATCAACGTCAGATTGTTTGTAGTTAGAAACTACCGTACATAATAACATTGCTTTTCCCATTTGCACAACAACAGAACCATGAGCTTGTTTGGCTAATTTTCCTGTTTCTAATGTGATGGTTCTTCCATCTCCAAGGTCTATAACCTCGTTAAATACTTTTGGAATCATAATTAATTCTTAATTTTTTACTTTAATTGATTTTGTGTTGTTGTGTTGTTGTGTGTTTGTTTCAATGGAAGTAATCAATTACTTTTTAAAATAAAAAGAGGCAGCAAAATGCTACCTCTTTTGTGTAGGGATTATTTTCTAATTCCTAATTCTTTAATTATCGCACGATATCTTGTAATATCAGTCTTTTTAAGATAATCTAGTAAGCTTCTACGCTTACCTACCAATTTAACTAATGAACGCTCTGTGTTAAAATCTTTACGATTTTGTTTTAAATGTTCAGTTAAATGGTTAATTCTGTGCGTAAATAACGCAATTTGTCCTTCAGAAGAACCAGTATCGTTTTTTCCTTTACCGTGTTTTTCGAAGATTGTTTCTTTAACTTCTTTTGTTAAATACATGCCAATATTATTTAAATGATTTTTATGTAGATCAATGATTTTTTCATCGAAGCTGCAAATATACAACTATTTTTAAATTAGATAAGTTTCTAAACCTTAATTTCTTATTGGACTATTTTGTATTAAATCTATGTACAAATTTATTTGCTTCTTTAAGTTCTTTCTTTCATAGATGCCATCTAAAAAGCCATGTTCTAAAACAAACTCTGAACGTTGGAATCCTTCTGGTAGTTCTTTCCCGGTGGTGTCTTTTACAACTCTTGGTCCTGCAAATGCGATTAGAGCATTTGGCTCTGCAATGTTAATATCACCCAACATGGCAAAAGAGGCAGTAGTTCCTCCTGTAGTAGGGTCTGTACATAAAGAGATATAAGGAAGTTTCGCGTCTGCTAATTGTGCTAGTTTTGCTGATGTTTTTACTAGTTGCATTAAAGATAATGATGCTTCCATCATTCTAGCTCCACCAGATTTTGAAATCATTAAAAAAGGAAGTTTATTTTTGATAGAATAATCAATTGCTCTCGCAATTTTTTCTCCTACAACACTACCCATAGATCCACCAATAAAAGCAAAATCCATGGCAGCAATCACTAAATCTTTTCCATTAGATTTCCCTACTGCAGTTCTTACAGCATCATTAAGTTTGGTTTTTTCTTGAGCAGCTTTTAGTCGGTCTGGATATTTTTTAGTGTCTTCGAACTTTAAAGGGTCTTTAGAAACAAGTTTTTCATTAAGCTCTTCGAATGTATTATCATCAAAGAATAACTCGAAATACTCTTTACTACCAATTCTTACATGATAACCATCTTCAGGGCTTACATATAAATTAGATTTTAATTCTTCAGTGTCTATGATTTTCCCACTAGGTGTTTTGTACCATAATCCTTTCGGAGTGTCTTTTTTGTCTTCAGTAGCGGTATGTATCCCTTTTTCTTGTCTCTTAAACCAAGCCATAATGCATCTTATTTAATGAGTTAATTTCTTATAATGTATTTACATTGTTTAAGTCTTCGAAAGCTTTTACCAAACGATTTTTAAATGTAATTTCACCTTCACGTAACCATTTTCTTGGGTCGTAATATTTTTTATTAGGTTGATCTGAACCTTCTGGATTTCCAATTTGAGTTTTTAAGTAGTCGATATTGCCAGTCATATAATCTCTAATACCTTCATTAAAAGCATACTGCAAATCGGTGTCTATATTCATTTTAATAACTCCGTAACCGATAGCCTCTCTTATTTCTTCAAGAGTAGATCCCGATCCACCATGAAAAACAAAGTCTATAGTATTATGAGGGACGTTATATTTTTTTGAAATATATTCTTGAGAATTTTTTAAAATCTTTGGCGTTAATTTAACGTTCCCTGGTTTATAAACTCCATGCACATTCCCAAAAGCTGCGGCAATTGTAAATTGAGGGCTTACTTTTAATAATTCTTCATAAGCGAAAGCAACTTCTTCTGGTTGAGTATATAATTTGGAAGCATCCACATCAGAGTTGTCTACACCATCTTCTTCACCACCTGTAATTCCTAATTCGATTTCTAATGTCATCCCCATTTTGCTCATTCTCTCTAAATAAGCTTTACAGATTTCTATATTTTCTTCGATAGGCTCTTCAGATAAGTCTATCATGTGTGAACTGTATAATGGTTTTCCAGTCTCTTTAAAAAATTGTTCGCTAGCATCTAACAAACCGTCTATCCATGGTAATAATTTCTTTGCGCAATGGTCTGTATGTAGAATTACAGGAACCCCATATGCTTCTGCCAACAAATGAACATGTTTAGCTCCAGCTACTGCGCCAGCTATTGCAGATTTTTGATTTTCATTAGACAACCCTTTTCCGGCATTAAATTGTGCTCCACCATTTGAAAATTGAATAATTACAGGAGCATTTAATTCCTTAGCTGTCTCTAAGACTGCATTTATAGAATTTGAGCCAATTACATTTACAGCAGGTAATGCAAAGCTTTTCTCTTTTGCTAATTTAAAAATAGCTTGTACTTCTTGACCTGTTGCAACTCCAGGTTTTATTTGATGACTCATTTTCTTAATTTTTTAACGTTCAGATTAAGGTTTCAAAAGTAATCAAAAATTTACATAAAAAAGAGTGATTTTCTATTTCATAAGATCAAAAATAGACGAAATCGATATAGGCTAATAAGGTATAGTGCCTTAGAAAGGGTAGTTGATACCAATATTATATACAGCATTAGAAAAATTGTAGTTTCTAAACCACCTGTTTCCGCTTAGGTAAGGTTCGTGCATTTTAAACCCTAAATCAAGTCTTAATACTAAAAAATTAAAGTCATAACGAATGCCAAAACCAGACCCAACCGCCATATCTTTCAAAGACTCAAAACCATTAAATTTAGCATCATCATTTGCGAAAATTGAATTGGTTACATCCCAAATGTTTCCTGCATCTACAAATAATGCTCCTTTTAAACTTCCTAACAAATCAAATCTATACTCAGCACTTGTTAATAGTTTTAAACTTCCAATATTATATTCTAGTCCAGTAGTTCTACTACCAGGGCCTAAGTCATATGTTTGCCAAGCTCTGATATCATTAGATCCTCCAGCAAAATAACTCTTTGTAAAAGGAATTTCAGAATTGTCATAAGGGATAATGGCCCCTATGAATGCTCTAATCCCAAAAACGGAATTATTATTTGTGTCCCAAAACCTCTTGTACTCTACATCTGTTTTAAAATATTGTGCTAAAGGAATATTAAATACGGTTTTCTTGTTGTTAGTATTTGAGCTAAATAAACTCATAATATTCCCAGAATTAGCTAATCGGACTTTAAAAAAAGAAAAGTCATTGTCTCTAAAATTAGATTGATTGTTGTAAGTAAACGAGTATGCAATAGTAGGGATTAAAAAATCTGATGTAATAATATTATATCGATCTAAAGCATTTAAATTATCTTGATATAACAAGGGGTTTCCACTTTGAAATGCGGTATCAGAAAATACGGTATTCATAAAAGTTACGGGTTCATTTGGTCTTAGCAACTCGTAATTAGGATCGCTATAATAAACTTTAGCTACTTCATTTAGTTTGTTGTACTCAGAGTTATAGATGTCAAAGTAGTTGGCCACATTTACATTTCGAATATATTGTGTATTTAAAACTTCTAACTGTATTGTTTTACGAGCATTGTATTGCCATTTATAATCAATAAAAGCAGTTACAGTTTGCCTATCTAATCCAATGTTTTTTTGCAGACTAGTACCTATTGAAAACATAGTTCTAGGATTCATTCTCTTAGGAACTAATTTGTTTATACCGAAAGGAGCAAGGAATCTAGGTACTTCTAAAGATAAATCAGCTCCAATCTCCCAAGAGTTGAAAAAATTACTACTCTTATTAGCATCTTGAGACGCATTGAAAAAAGAGCCTAAAAAAGAAAGTTTAAAAATTTCTGCTCCTTTAAATGTATTTCGATTAATGATAGAAAACTTACCCGAGACTCCTAAGTCTCTTATGTTAGAGTGAGTTAATTCTGTTTCTAGCCCTAATGTGTATTTTTCTATTGGAGTAAGAAAAATATTTACATCTAGTTCTTCATCAGAGTTGGCTACAGTGTCATATCTTATGGTAATAGACTTAAAGTTTTTTAAAGACCGTAAGTGTTTTCTCGTTAAGTTTCTTAGTGTGTCAGTATAAATATCTCCAGATTTTACAAATAAAGATTGTGCTAAGTATTTGGGATTATATTTTACTTTGTCGTGCCCTATAAATTGATATCCTTTATAGGTAATAATATCTGAATAAAGTTCTTCTCGTTTTGCGAATGTATAATCTGTAAAAACATTCACATTACGAAGCTTTTGAATCTTGAAAGGTTTTAATGTCTGGATACCGTTTTCTCTTACGATTCTTTGTCCATTAATAACTAAGTCAACATTGGTTTTATAATTGATATTTGTGGAATCTAAATCGTAAAACCCTAAATAATTTTCCGAAAAGTGATAAATACCATTATTTCTAAAAAGCTTGATAATTCTTGCCGCTTCTTGTATGAAGTCTTCATTATTATATTGATTTCCAGACTTTAAAAAAGTTTTATCTTTTTCTCTGCGATATATAGAATCTAAAATTTTAGATTCTATTTTATAATTTATAGTATCTAAAAACGTGGGATTACCTGTAGTAATAAAATATTCAATATTTGCTTTTTTATTGCTAAGAGTATCAATCTTGGTTGTTACACTAGCTTTAAAGAAACCTTGAGTTTTATAGTAGGATTTTAAATTTACAACCGATTTCTTCAATTTTTTATAATCAATAATTGTAGGAGCTTGGCCGCTTTTTAAAAACCAATTATTTAAGCCAATCATAGAGTTCGCATAAGCAATACTCTGTTTTTCAGAAAAGACACCTTTTATAAAATTATAGGTTTTAGGTTTCTTTTTCCCCCATTCAGAAGCAGTTTTGGGTTTGTTTTTATCGCCTAAGTTATAGAAGTACAAAGATAGAGGTAATCCAAAAGTCTTATTATTAGGGTTTTGTATAATCAATGAATTTAGGGTATTATCTTTTTTCTTTTTCCCATTTACATAAACAGTGTTCTTTGTTAATAAATGTTCTTTTTCAGACACCCGCTTAACAGAGTTACAGGAACCTAAAAAAATAATCACCAAAAAAAAGAGAAAGAGTTTTTTCATGAAAAGCATTCGCTATACAGTTTCAAAAATACTACTTTTGAGCAGTTTATCCTGATAAAATGAGTTTATCTAAAAATCATATCAAACTTATAACAAGTTTAAGACAAAAAAAGTATCGACTAAAGCATAATTTATTTATTGTCGAAGGGGTAAAAGTGGTGTCTGAATTTTTGAATTCTTCATTTGAGTTAGAAACTATTTTTCTTACCGATGAATCTCTTTTTGATGTAGGTGAAGCAACATCAATTTATATAAACGAAAACGAACTTAAAAAAATAAGCAGCCTTAAATCGCCCAATAAGGTTTTGGCTTTATTTAAAATTCCAGAGTATAAAATTAGTAATAGTAAAGGGATTACTTTGGTTTTAGATGAAATTAATGATCCAGGAAATCTAGGAACCATTATTCGATTATGTGATTGGTTTGGAGTTTCGGAGTTGGTGTGTTCTAAAAATACTGTTGACTGTTACAATACAAAGGTGATTCAAGCAAGTATGGGTTCTTTAACAAGGGTTCCTATTTGTTATATTGATATAGTAGAGTTTTTAAAGACATCTGATAAGTCTATTTTTATTGCCGATATGGAAGGTCAGAATGTATATAACTCATCTTTGCCTGAAGAAGTTATTTTGATTATGGGTAATGAGGCAAATGGCGTTTCAAAACAAGTTAAAAACATAGCGAAAAATAGTATTACAATTCCAAGATTTGGGAATACTCAGCAAACAGAAAGCCTAAATGTAGCTACAGCTACAGCTATTTTGTTAAGCGAATTTAGAAGATAAGTTATTCAAAAGCAAAATTGATAAATATTCCTCTAGTACCTAAAAAGTTTACAGGTGCTGTCCAAGGACTGGGACCATTTGAAGGATTATCATTTACGATTTCATTATTAAGAGCAAAGACTCCTCTAATAGATGGAGAGAATTTAAAAAAGTACAGATAGAAATCTACACCAACACCAAGTTCATACATAAAATTACTTGTCTTCATTCTAAAACTTCCACTAAAGTTATCGTCTGGATTTTTTTGATTACTTGAAAAGTTATAATCATAAGAAATTCCAGCCAACAAATAAGGTCTAATATTGTTATACCTATTGGTGCTAAATTTAAAAACAAGTGGTAAGTGTAAGTAAGTAGAACCAATCTCTCTAACACTGTCTCTTGCTCCACTAAGATGGTTAAAGGTTATGGTTTTAGAATTACTAATCAGTCCTGGTTCGAAACGAAGGTTAATGTTTTTGTGTAATCTTAAATCTGCAATCAATCCAACATTAAAACCTGTAGTTGGTTTTACCCTGATGTCTGCCAAAAAAGGACTTGGCCTTAAATCTATTTTGAAATCGTTTTGATTTAATCCTAAATAAAAACCAAAGTGATATAGTTTTTTGTCAAAATCTGGAAGATAATTTACCTTCTCTCTTTGAGAAAAAATTGTTGACGAAAACAATATACAAATACTTAATACTAAAAATCTCTTATTCATTGTTACTTTGTTGCAGAATAAATAGTAGCTACTCCAAATGTTACTGGAGTGTGTTCGGTATTCATAAACCCATTTTTTTGTAAAATATTGTCAAACTCTTGCCCAAACGGAAAAGAATTTGCCGATTCAGATAAATACGAATAGGCTACTTTATCTCTCGAAAATAGTTTTCCAATAGTAGGTAAAATAAATGAGGTATAAAACTTATAACCTTGTTTGAAGGGAAATTTAGTGGGGTTTGATGTTTCTAAAACAACAAAAGTTCCGCCAGGTTTTAATACTCGATTAATCTCAGTAAGTCCTTTGTCTAGGTTTGCGAAATTTCGTACTCCAAAAGATACAGTAATTGCGTCAAATGTATTGTCATCAAAAGGCATGTTTTCTGAGTCTCCAACAATCATATCTATGGTGTCAGATAAATTTGCTTTTGCAATTTTTGTCTTCCCTACTTCTAACATTCCTTTAGAAATATCCAATCCAATTACTTTTTCAGGATTTAATTTAGCCATCATTAAAGCCAAATCTCCAGTCCCAGTTGCTATATCTAAAATAGTTTTTGGGCTATGTTTAGATAAAATTTTAATTACTTTTTTTCTCCACTTTACATCTATCCCGAAAGAAATAACTCTATTAAGCCCATCATAATTTTCAGAGATATTATCAAACATCTGTGCGACTTGCTCTTTCTTTCCTAAATCAGAATCTTTATATGGTTTAATAGTTTTAGACATTACTTAAGGTTATCCGTTAATAGCAACGACTTCGCTAATTTGATTAGGAAGCATCTCTTTTAACATTGTTTCTATCCCATTTTTTAATGTTGCTGTAGAAGATGGACACCCACTACAAGCTCCTTGCAGAATTACGCTTACAACCTTACTGTTTTCATCGTAAGACTTAAAAGCAATGTTACCACCATCTGAAGCTACAGCAGGTTTAATGTACTCGTCTAAAATGTCAACAATTTTCCCTGGAGTTCCTTCTAAAACAAGAGGTTCTGACTGCACTACATTTTCACTTGTATTTTTCTCTTGAGGTAATTCTTTTATAATCGTTTTATTATCCTGTAGATAAGTTCTAATAAACGTTCTTAATTCAGGATATACATCATTCCATTCTACCATATCATATTTTGAAATGGAAACATAATTATCAGAGATAAAAATTTGTTTTACAAAAGGGAAGTTAAATAAAGATTGTGCTAGAGGAGAAGAAGCGCTAGCTTCATCTATGTTTTTGTATTCAACATCTTTGGTAGTGAGTGATTTATTCGTTCCAAACTTCATAACAGAAGGGTTTGGAGTAACTTCGGCATATACCTCAATAGCTTCTTTTTTAGCGGAAGCACTTTCTTCATGTACGACTAAACTTCCACTTTCTAAATACCCTAGGATTTGATTTTTCAATTCCTCTTGAACATCAGTCCATTCAACAATTTCATATTTCTGTATGGCAATGAAATTAGCAGTAATATATACCTTTTTTACAAAAGGCAAATAGAACAACTGTTGTGCTAAAGGTGAAGTCTTGGCCTCATCTATATTGTTAAATTCATAACTTCCTCCATTAATTAGAATTTGAGAACTCACAAATTTTATAATGGTTTCATTAGAAGTGTTTTCGATATGTAAGCTAAATTTGCTCATTATTTTAAGTCTAAATAATAGATTTGCAAAATTAGGGCAAAAAAGTGAATGTTTATGTATATTTTGTTGCATAAAAAAATCCTGATATTTCAGGATTTTCTTAATGTGTATTAAAAAGTTATAATCCTATAGTCAAAGTTGCTACGATACGTCTATTATCTATTTCTATTTCGGCAGCGTTAACTTGTGAAAACTGAGGGTAGAAATTATAAAGCCCTGTTCTATTATCGTTGCTGTATGCAAAATCTATTTTAACATTTCCAAACGAATATCCAGCACCCAAAGAGTATCTTTTTAAATTGTCAGTATCAATAGCATTAATATCTGGGCTTTCTTGGTAGCTATATCCCCCTCTAAGACTAAGATTAGCCAATCTCCATTCTGTACCAATATTAAAGTTATTGGTGCTTCTTAATTGGTTGTCAAAAAATTGATTTTCTAAAGAAAAATCAGCTCCAGTTAAGTTCAAACCTTGGTAGTTTTTTGAAGTATAATCAAAACTAATCAATCCTACTCTCCCAAAAACAATTGCAGCACTAGCAGTAAGTTTTCCAGGAGTTCTTAATCTATAGGCAAAACTTTGTGAAGGAAGAAAACCTCCTGCTGTATTATCATATATGACATTATCATTGCTAACTTCAATTATTGTATCTCCAAAATAGCCATCATTATTTGTGATGTTTGTTTCTTCAAACATCTCTGTGTACCAAGTTGGACTTTGATAAGATAGACCAAACCTAAAACTATCACTAGCTCTATATAGTATACCTGCACTTAAAGAAAAACCTGTTCCAGTAGTAAAAGATTCTTGATAAAAATTGGCATCTAAGGTATTGCCATTTCCATCATTGTTTGTTTCTAGTAAAGTAGAACGTTGATTAAATCTTACGCTGTAGGTGTTTACTGCTGCTCCAATATTTAATTTGTTTTTGTGCTGTGCAGAAATCACAAAATTATATTCTGCAATCTCTCCATTTAAAGTAGTATTAAAGGTTTGATTTTCGGCAGTGTCATAGACTAATGCAGGAGTATTTATGTCTAATGGGAAAGCATCAAAAGAAGCAAAACCACTATTCCCAGACGCAGTAAAATAATTATCAAAGTCTGTTTTTATTCTATAATTTACTCCAATAGCAAAGTTGGTCCAGTCACTATTATTTATATCATCAAATACCAAGACAGCTCCAACATTAGAAAGAGAAAAATAATCATCGTTGGTTGTCGTATTATTTGTATAATAATTGGTTCTATAATTAGTATTCCTTACTCCTAAGGATGCAGAGACACTACTGTTATTAAACATTGCTAATCCAGCAGGATTGATATTTATTGAAGAAATATCGCCTCCTAATGCCCCAAAGGCACCTCCCATAGCTACAAATCTAGCCGTTCCGTTCTCTTCGTCTTGAGAAAATAAAATTGATAAGTCTTCATAGCCCAATGATTGAGCGCTCAGTCCAAAGCTAGACATAGCTAGGACTAAGATGAATGTAATTTTTTTCATCTGATAAATGATATTTGCTTGTTTGTAAAGGTAACGCCTCTTATAGAAATAGAGGCGTTACAAGTATAGTTTTATCCTCTTCTTCCTCTTGATCTCCCACTACTCCTTCTGGTAGAAGAACCTCTACTTCTAGTAGAAGATGATCTAGTTCGAGAACGTGTTGAAGACGATCTAGTTCGAGTACGAGTAGAATTTGACCTAGTTCTAGTTCTGGTATTAGCTCTTGGTCTAGTACTCGTGCCTCTAGTTCTATTTCTAATAGTATTATTTCTAGTTCTAGATCTAATGGTATTGTTTCTCCTGATTGTTGAAGAATTTCTTCTGCTTGTAGCGCTTCTTCGCGTATTGGTTACATAGTTTCTTCTAGAAGTATTATATCTTCTGGTATTGTTTGCTAAAAATCCATTTCTTCGATTAAATCGATTGTATCGATTGTTAAAAAAACCATTTCCTCTAAACCTATTATAAAAACCAAACCCAGGAGGACAATAGAAAGCATTAAAGTATCCATTATTAATAAAGTATGGGTCATAGAAACCAAAATTATTAAAGCCCCAGCCCCAGTTTCTACCATAAAAGCCAGCATAACCCCATCTATTCCATCGGTTCCATCTCCAGTTATTCCATCTCCAGTCCCACCAAAAATCGCTATAGTTACCTATGCCATTGTTGACAACGACTACTGTAGTATTACTACCTTCACCCCAAGAACTATTTGGGTTATAATCTAAAGTATCATTTTCAATAATCAAATCATCTTCATCATTAAGAGAAGAATAGCTATCAATATCTGTAAATATATCTGTGCCATTAATTCTATCTAGTCTTGCAACTTGGGAAGTAAAATAATTTTCTTCATATGCATCATACTCATCTGAATCAGCTACAATAACTCTCGTTTTTTTCTTTTTAGAAGCATAAATACCATCTTCAGTAGTAGATTGATATGTTGCACAAGAAGTTAATACTGTAAGTGAAATAGCAAACAATATAAGTTTTGAGCTTTTGAGTGAAGTAGTTGTGAATCGCATAACTAAATAATTTTAAATGATTATTGAAAATCAGTGAAACAAATTTAACATAAATTTCACTATTCACTCTAATGCAATAGTTATGCCAAAGTTTAATTTCTTAGTGTTGTTTGTATCTATTAAGAGAATAATTTTTTAAAACCTACTAGCCCCTCTAATCTTTTTATATTAATTTTGCGGGTGTTTGTGAATTACCTAACGGTGTTCCTAATCTAACCATGCATCTAAGAAGATATGAGTAAAAAATTAACAAAAAGGGAAGAAGATTATTCGAAATGGTATAACGAGCTTGTTATTAAAGCCGATTTAGCAGAGAATTCTGCTGTTAGAGGGTGTATGGTAATTAAGCCTTATGGATATGCCATTTGGGAAAATATGCAAAAAGAATTGGATAGAATGTTTAAGGAAACAGGACATGTAAATGCCTATTTCCCTTTATTTGTTCCTAAAAGTTTATTTGAAGCCGAAGAAAAAAATGCAGAAGGTTTTGCTAAAGAATGTGCTGTGGTTACTCATTATAGGTTGCAAAGTGATCCTGATAATGATGGAAAGTTAAGAGTTGATCCTGAAGCAAAATTAGAAGAGGAGTTAGTCGTAAGACCAACTTCGGAAGCAATTATTTGGAACACCTATAAAGGTTGGATTCAATCTTACAGAGATTTACCATTATTGATTAATCAATGGGCAAATGTTGTTCGTTGGGAAATGCGTACTCGTTTATTCTTACGTACCGCTGAGTTTTTATGGCAAGAAGGTCATACAGCGCATGTTACGGAGGCTGAAGCAATTTCGGAATCTAAACAAATGCAAGAAGTATATGCTGAGTTTGCTGAAAAGTTTATGGCAATGCCAGTAATTAAAGGATCCAAATCTGAGAGTGAACGCTTTGCAGGTGCCTTAGAAACGTATACTATTGAAGCCTTAATGCAGGATGGTAAAGCATTACAAGCTGGAACATCACATTTTTTAGGACAGAATTTCGCAAAAGCTTTTGATGTAAAGTATACTTCTAAAGAAGGAAAACAAGAGTATGTATGGGCAACTTCTTGGGGAGTTTCTACACGATTAATTGGTGGCTTGATTATGACTCACTCTGATGATTTTGGTTTGGTTTTACCTCCAAAATTAGCACCAATTCAAGTAGCAATTATTCCTATATATAAAGGAGAAGAACAGCTGAATGCTATTTCTGATAAAGTAAAAGGGTTGGTTAAAGAGTTGAAAGTTAATGGGATTTCAGTAAAGTTTGATCACAGAGATACTCTAAGGCCAGGAGCAAAGTTTGCTGAATATGAGTTAAAAGGAGTGCCAGTTAGGATTGCAATTGGAAATAGAGATATAGAAAATAACACCGTTGAAGTGGCTCGAAGAGATACTTTAGAAAAGCAGATAGTCTCTCAAGATGGATTGTCTGAGTATATTTTAAATTTATTAGAAGATATTCAGCATAATTTGTTTGCAAAATCTGTTGCATATAGAAATGAACACATAACAGAGGTTGATACTTTCGAAGAATTTAAAGATATCATTGAGAATAAAGGTGGATTTGTTTCAGCACATTGGGATGGAACGATAGAAACTGAAGAAAAAATTAAGGAACTTACCAAAGCCACTATTAGATGTATTCCAAATGATGCAAAAGAAGAAGCAGGAAAGTGTGTTTTAACAGGCGCTATATCTAGGAAAAGAGTGTTATTTGCAAAAGCGTATTAAATTTTTTAAAAAACTATTGCAGAATTTTAAAAACGTTGTATATTTGCATCCGCAATCGAGAGATTTGAAAAAACCTCTAAATTGTTAATGGTCCGTTCGTCTAGGGGTTAGGACGCCAGGTTTTCATCCTGGTAACACGGGTTCGATTCCCGTACGGACTACAAGTTTTAATAAAAAACAAATAAAAGACATGGCAAATCATAAGTCAGCATTAAAAAGAATTAGAAGTAACGAATCTAAAAGATTACGTAACAAATATCAGCATAAAACTACACGTAATGCTGTTAGAGATTTACGTGCTAGTGAAGACAAGAAGGAAGCTGAAGGAATGTTAGGGAATGTTATTTCTATGTTAGATAAATTAGCAAAGAATAACATTATACATAAAAATAAAGCTGCAAATTTAAAATCTAAATTAACAAAGCACGTTGCTGCAATGTAAGATTTTAATAGTTAAGTATATTTAAAAAGCGCTCTGAATTATCAGAGCGCTTTTTTTATGACTTTTTTACCAATCATAATTTTTATGGGCATCTAATCTAATAAAGATAAAAAGTAATAATGTGAATCCCCATAATGAAGAGCCTCCATAACTAAAGAAAGGTAATGGTATTCCTACAGTGGGTAATAACCCAATAACCATTCCTATATTTACAATTACATGAAAGAATAGAATAGATGCTAATCCATAGCCATATATTCTACCAAACTTATTTTTATGAGTTTCTGCGAGATAAACAATTCGATACAATAAAGCCATGAAAAGAATAATTACAAAACTACTTCCTATAAACCCCCATTCTTCTCCAACAACACTAAATATATAATCTGTATGCTGCTCAGGCACAAAATCTCCTTGTGTTTTATCACCTTGTAAAAAACCTTTTCCAGAGATTCCGCCAGAACGAATAGTTTGTATTGATTGATTGGTGTTGTATCCTATTCTCTGGATATCTGATTTTTTGCCCAATAGAATATCAAAGCGATCTCTATGATGCTGTTCAAAAACATTATTATATAGAAAGGTAGACGAGAAAATAAAGAAACCAATAGCTGTATAAAGGCCAATAATTTTCAACCAATTAAAACGTAAATAGCGCTTATTTTTGTACAATATATATATCACAAACAGAGTAATGATAGAGAATATAATAAGGAGTAATGTAATGGTATTTATAATTAATGTAAGGATAAATAAAACAATGGCAGAAATTCCAATAACTAGATATGCTAAGGTTAATCCTTCTCTATTTAAAACAAAAAAGAAGGCTAAATATATAAGAGCAGAACCAGCATCAGGTTGTAAAACAATTAAAAAGGCTGGAAAAAAAATGATGATAAAAGCTTTGATTTGATTCTTAATAAGGCCAAGATTATACTTCCTGTCACTCATAAGTTTTGCTACAGCAAGGGCCGTAAGCGCTTTTGCAAATTCTGAAGGCTGTAAACTAGCTCCTCCAAAATTATACCATGAGGTTGCGCCATTTATATTTTTCCCAAACAAGAATAACCCTACTAAACTCAACAAAGAAATTACATAAAAAATACTGGCAAATTTTTCGTAAAATTTAGCATTGAAAAATAGAATAATAATTATAAGCGGAATACTTAAGACAATCCAAAGTAATTGTTTGCCATATTTGGTCGAAAAATCTAAAAATTCAGATGTGTTGTCCAAGGAAGCAGCATAAATATTCATCCAGCCAAAACTAACTAGTAACAGGTACAGTAAAACTAAAGTCCAATCAATACCAGAAAAAATATTATTCCGTTCTACTCTCAATGACTAATCTTTCTTAATTTGTTTATTATAAATAGGATAAAGATCTTTTTTTAAAACGATATTCTCAATCCATTTTCTTTTTACATTTTTAAATAAATACTTTTCTATCATAAGGCTGGTTACTGGAGCTGCAATTTCAGAGCCAAAACCACCATTCTCTATAAAAACAGCAATAGCTATCTTTGGATTTTCTTTTGGAGCAAAAGCTACTAAAATAGAATGATCTGGTAGTTGTTCTTTCTTGCCGTTGACTCTAATAAAATTCTCTGCAGTACCTGTTTTTCCACAAATCTCAACTCCTTTTATTTTTACCCATTTAGCTGTTCCCGTTTTAAATACTTCTTCCATTCCATTTACAATAGGAGTAAAGTGTTTTGTGTCTATAGATGTTACTCTTTTTTTTGTGTAGCTAGTATCAATAATTGGTGTATTATTAATGTTTTTTACAATATGTGGGGTGTAAAAATATCCTCTGTTGGCAATAGCAGCTGTTACATTTGCTAATTGAATAGGTGTTGTTAGCACTTCTCCTTGACCGATGGCATTCGAAATGTTTGTAGAGGCATTCCATTTATATTTATACATTCTGCTATAGTAATTCCCATCTGGAATTAATCCTTTTTGACCAGAAGGTAAATCGTAACCAAGGTAGTTCCCTAACCCAAAACTTTTAACATGGTTGCTCCAGTTTGTTAAACCGTTCTCAGGATCATTGTTTTTTTCAACAATACGCTTATAAGTGTTCGCAAAATAACTATTACAAGATTTTGAGATGGCAGTATGTAATCGAATAGGTTTACCATAAATATCACAATGACAGCCCATAAATTCTTTTTTTCTCTTTCCGTATTGATACCCGTGATAACAATAAAAAGGAGTTTGTTCATTAATCACTCCTTCTTGCAGGCCTATGAGTGCATTTACTAGTTTAAAAGGTGATCCAGGAGCATAGATAGCTTGTAAACCTCTATCGTATGTTGGATTGTTAATTGTATCTCCAAAAAGAAAGACAGAATTTTTAGAACGCTTTCTTCCTACCATCATGTTAGGATCATAACTAGGAGCAGTAACTAAAGCTAATATTTCCCCGCTAGAAGGCTCAATAGCAACAATTCCACCTCTTTTTCCTTTCATTAACAATTCTGCATATTGTTGTAGTTCACTGTCAATGGTTAATGTTAAATCTTGACCATTTGTCGCTGGAGAATCATATTCTCCATTTTTAAAAGAGCCTATTATTTTATTTAATCGATCTCTTTGAAGGTGTTTTTTCCCTTTTATACCTCTTAATACTTTTTCGTATTCTTTTTCGATACCCCAAGCGCCAATTAATTCACCTTGTTGGTAGTATTCATTTTTCTTAGCGATTTCTTCATTTACTTCACTAATATAGCCTAGAATATTCGCAGCAGATTTGATTGGGTAATCTCTTATGATTCTTTTTTGAATGTAAAAACCTTTAAATTTATGAAGCTTTTCTTGTAAATAGGCAAAGTCTTCTTTAGCCAATTGTTTTAGAAAAACAGAAGGTAGCCATGGCGAATATCTTTTAGCTCTTTGATATCTTTTTTTTAAAAAAGCAGTGTCAATTTTAAGAAGCGAACAGAACTCTAAGGTGTCTAAAGGTTTTACTTCATTTGGAACTACCATTACATCATAAGACAATTGATTTGCGACAAGAAGCTTCCCGTTTCTATCATATACATACCCTCTTTCTGGGTAATCAAAAATTATTTTTACAGAAGATTTATCAATATCATTTTTAGAGGAGTTATTTAATATTTGAAGTTGAAATAGCCTTCCAATAAAAAGTACACCAATAGAAGTAATTAAAAAGTATAATAAAAAACTCCGTTTCATTTAGATTTTCTACTAAATATAAAGGTTCCTAAAAAATATAAAATCAATGTAAAAACACTAGAAAAAAGTGTGTTTAAAAGTACATCAGAAAAATTCTGAAAGCTAAAATTAGCTAAAGAAAATAAGATAAAGTGATGTATAACTGTTAAAATTACCACATAATTGAAAACTTTCCCAAAAGGCTCGGTTTTTAGGTTAAAAATTGAAAGATCGGCTTCAGATTTTTGAAAAAAAGTTTTAATAAAGATAATTCTTATGTAGGCAATGAAAAGTAACGAGAAAGCATGAATCCCTCCAGAGTCAGAAAATAAATCAATTAGGAGTCCATAAATAAACGCAAAGAATAATAAAGAAAATCTGTTTTTGCTAACAGGATAAACAAATACAAACAAAATATATAAGTATGGATTTATATATCCAAAAAAATTAATCTTGTTTAAGATAAAAACTTGAAAAAACAAGAGCAGAAAAAGACCTAAAACCAAATATATTCTATTCATTATTTTGATTTTCTAGAGTTTTTATTTCATTTTTCTCAAGATTAGAGATTATATCAACGTACTCAATATTTCTCATGTCGTTAAATAGAGTAACCTCAATGGTATTTGTTGTTGAGCTTCCAGGATTTATTTTGCTGATAGCTCCAATAAGAATACCTTCTGGGAAAATAGTAGATCTGCCGCCTGTAATAATAGTATCGCCTATGTTAAGAATAGCTTGTCTTGGAATATCATTTAGTTGCACAGTATGAATGTCTTTTCCGTTCCAAGTAAGATTCCCAAAGTAAGAACTGTTGTTTTTTAAACGAGCATTAATACTACTATTTTTGTTTAAAATTGATCGAACTCTAACGTACCTACTCGATGTTTGATCTGTGATTCCTAAAACACCTTTGCTATTTACCACGGCCATTTCAGGCTTGATGCTATCTTTTTCTCCTTTATCAAGTAAAATAAAATTGAACTTAGAGTTGAACTTATTGTTGATTATTTTGGCAGAAGTATAGGTGTATTTTTGATAATAAATTAATGAGTCCTTAACCTTATTAATGATTGTTGAGTCGTTAATATTTCTATACCTTTCCAATTCATTTTTAAGTTGAGTATTTTCTTCAGCTAAAGCTTTATTAGTTTCTTTAAGGTTCAGGTATTCGGAGAGCTGTGTTGTTTTTTCATATAACCCGCCACTAATAGAATTTGCTGAGCTAATAAATTTACTTTTATGAAAACTATGGTTGTTTATAGTAAAAAATAGTGCAACTAACTCTAGAAGAAGGAAAAATAGAAAGTATTTATATTTTTGAATAAAATAAATAAGCTGTTGCATACAATAAAGACCGTTTTAAAATTATTTCATTAAAACACTCTTATATTTTTCAAGCTCTTTTAAAGCAATTCCAGTACCTCTTACAACTGCTCTTAAAGGATCCTCAGCAACATACACTGGTAAATCCGTTTTACGCGACAATCTTTTGTCTAAACCTCTAAGCATTGAGCCTCCTCCTGCTAAGTAAATACCTGTATTATAGATATCTGCAGCTAATTCTGGCGGAGTTTTAGATAGGGTTTCCATCACAGCGTCTTCAATTCTTAAAATAGATTTGTCTAGTGCTTTGGCAATTTCTCTGAAAGAAACTTGTACTTGCTTTGGCTTACCACTTAATAAATCTCTTCCTTGAACCAACATGTCTTCTGGCGGATTATCTAAATCTTCGGTTGCAGCTCCAATGGTGATTTTTACTTTTTCGGCAGTAGTTTCTCCTACGTATAAATTATGCTGAGTACGCATATAATACATAATATCATTGGTAAATAAATCTCCAGCTACTTTTACAGATTGATCATATACAATACCAGCAAGCGCTATAACGGCAATTTCTGTAGTACCTCCACCGATATCTATAATCATATTCCCTTTTGGCTCCATAATGTCAATACCAACACCAATAGCAGCTGCCATAGGTTCGTATATCAAATAAATCTCTTTAGCATTCATGTGAGTAGCAGAGTCCTTTACAGCACGTTTTTCTACTTCAGTAATTCCAGAAGGAATACAAATAACCATTCGTAGAGCTGGTGGGAAGAATCTTTTTTTAATCGCTGGAATTTTTTTAACAAATTCCTTAATCATTTCTTCAGAAGCTTGAAAATCTGCAATTACTCCATCTTTTAAAGGCCGAATTGTTTTAATGTTTTCATGCGTTTTTCCTTGCATTAAACTAGCTTCCTTACCAGTAGCAATAATTTTACCAGTTGTTCGATCTCGTGCAACTATAGATGGACTGTCTATGACTACTTTACCGTTATGGATAATTAACGTGTTTGCAGTTCCTAGATCAATCGCAATATCTTCCGTCATAAAATCGAAAAAACCCATAAAATATTCTTTTGTTTTTTTGTGTATTCTTACAAATCTACTAAAATTACTTGTTTAAAATACAATTAATAAATTAATGTTTAAAATGTCTTGTTCCTGTAAATACCATAGATAAACTATTTGAGTTACAGTAATCTATGCTTAATTGATCTTTAATGGACCCTCCTGGCTGAATCACACTTTTTATACCCGCATTATCTGCAATTTCTACACAGTCAGGAAATGGGAAAAAAGCATCACTTGCCATTACCGCTCCTTCTAAATTAAAACCAAAATTGGTTGCTTTCTCTATAGCTTGTCTTAAAGCATCAACTCTACTAGTTTGTCCTGTTCCACTAGCGCAAAGTTGTTTGTTTTTTGCTAAAACAATGGTATTCGATTTTGTATGCTTACAGATTTTAGAAGCAAAGATTAAATCTTCTAACTCTTTTTCTGTTGGTTTATTTTGTGTAGCATAGGATAAATCTTCTACACGATCTGTTTTGTTGTCTTTGTCCTGAACTAGTAGTCCATTTAAAGAAGTTCTTACAATCTGATTTGGTAGTTGAACGTCTTTTTGAATTAAAATAATTCGATTCTTTTTCCCTTTAAGAATTGTTAAAGCATCACTGTCATAAGAAGGAGCAATTACTACTTCGCAAAAGAGAGAATGAATTTCTTCTGCAGTTGCTTTATCAATTGTTGTATTGGTAATTAAGATGCCTCCAAAAGCAGAAACAGGATCACCAGCAAGTGCATCTATATATGCTTGATGAACAGTGTTTCTCTGAGCAAAACCGCAAGCATTATTGTGTTTAAGAATAGCAAATGTTGGTAATTCTCCGATGAATTCACTCATTAAATTTACAGCGGCATCGACATCCAGCAGGTTGTTATAGCTTAACTCTTTTCCGTGAAGTTTGTCAAACATAGCTTCTAAATCTCCAAAGAAATATCCTTTCTGATGTGGGTTTTCGCCATATCGTAACGTTTTAGAAATGGTTTCACTAGCTTTAAAAATGATTTCATCTTCATTAAAATAATTAAAGATAGCTGTATCATAATGAGAAGAAATATTAAAAGCTTTGGCAGCAAATCTTTTTCTCATTTCTATCGAAGTTTCGCCATTAGTATCAGAAATTAATTCTAAGAACTCATCATATTGATCCATTGAAGAAACAATAAACGTGTCTTTAAAGTTTTTAGCAGCAGCTCTTATTAGAGAAATTCCTCCAATATCAATTTTTTCTACAATACTTTGTTCATCTGCTCCAGAAGCCACCGTTTTTTCAAAAGGATATAAATCTACGATAACTAAGTCTAGTTGTGGAATCTGAAATTCTTCCATTTCTAAAATATCTCCATCATGGTCTTGCCTGTTTAAGATTCCGCCAAAGACTTTAGGGTGTAATGTTTTTACTCTACCTCCTAAAATAGAAGGGTAAGAAGTTACATCCTCTACAGGAATTACATGTATGCCAAGTTCTTTAATGAATTTTTCTGTCCCCCCTGTTGAGTAAATATCGACATTTAGTGCATTTAATTTTCTGACGATAGGTTCCAGTCCGTCTTTATGAAAAACAGAAATCAATGCAGATTTAATAGTTTTTGAGTTGCTCATGTGATGTGTTGTTAAGCACACAAATCTACTAAATGTGAATTGTTAAAACAATTTAAATCCAAGCTAAATAAGGATAAAATAAATATCCTTATTCTGCTTGCATTCTAGACAAAAAACTATCCACCATAGTGGTGTAATTTTTGTAGTTCTTCAAATTGTTCTTGGTTTTTTTAAGCGTAAGCAACTTGTATAGAAACAAGCCAATAGGTTGTCTAGTTCTTTTCATTATAGGGGGTTTAAAAAGATTAAAACAAATTAAAGCATTTTTTTTTAAATATCCAAGGATTGATAACTAGATAAATAATATTAAACGCACTTATAATAATTGTTTTATAAGATTAGAGGAACCTTAGCGCAAATAAACTCCAATAGCTCTTCGTCCTTTTCAGTAAAAGGATTAACAGTATGTGAATCGATATCTATTTGACCAATATTTTCGTTATTTACGAAAATAGGAATCACTATTTCAGATTTTACTTTCCATCCACAAGAAATATAATTGTCTTGAGATGATACATCTTGAACAACAAAATTTTCATTACTTACTGCTACTTGGCCACAAATACCTTTCCCAAAAGGAATGATTGTATGCTCTGTTGGTTCTCCTGTATATTGAGCTAATTTTAATTCTTCTTTGTCTCCATTCTTAAAATAAAAACCAACCCAATCATAGTAAGAGATTTCACTTGCAAGCAAGTCGCAAATTTCTTGTAATTTTTCTTCTCTATTTGAATCTGAAAGAATGATTTTATTTACATGCGTTTTTAAATGGTCAGTGTTCATTATTTTCTATATTTGTTATGTATAGTGTAATTTAATTTGCAAAAATAAATCAAAAATAACTACAGATGAAACAAAGAAAGGTCATTCTTTTTTTAATTAAATTTTTTGCGAGTTATTTTATGTTATTCGTTTTTTATTCAATTTACTTACAGCAAACTCAAAAAAAAGGAGATGTTTTCGTTTGTTCTCCAATTACAGTAAAAGTTGCTGAGCAAACAGAAGATGTATTAAGTTTTTTGGGTTACAATGTTGCTAATATGCAGCACGATAAAGAAATGTCTGTCAAGTTAATAGTTGAAGGACAATACACAGCAAGAGTAATCGAAGGTTGTAACTCTATTAGTATTATTATTCTATTTGTAGCTTTTATTATTGCTTTTCCAGGGAAGCTAAAAGCAACAATATTATTTTCTTTAACAGGAAGTATTCTGATTTATGTGATTAATATTCTTAGAATAGTATTTTTAACAGTAATGTTATATAAGTATCCAGATAGTCAACTACTGTTTCATAATATAATTTTCCCATTAATTATTTATGGATTTACATTTTTATTATGGGTATTATGGGTGCATAAATTTTCGAATTATAAGAAATGAAAAAACCAATTAGAATAGCGTTAATTTTAGTTTTACTCTTACTGCTTTTTATAATAAGAGCTTTTGAGGCGGACTTGTTTTACGACCCGCTAATTGTTTATTTTCAAAACGACTATTTATATAAAACAATGCCTAAAATTAATACTTGGCATTTGGTAGTAGATATGCTATTTAGATACACTTTAAACTCACTAATAACCATTGGAATTATATATTTAATTTTCAAAAAGAAAAGACATGTTAAGTTTACGGGTTCCTTGTTGATGATTGCTTTTATGATCTTGATTTTAGTCTTTACATTACAATTAAGAGGGGAGTTTACATCTGGCTATTTGTTTCCGTTTTATGTGAGAAGATTTATCATTCACCCTTTATTTTTACTGCTTTTGTTACCGGCCTTTTATTATCAAAAACTTCGAAATGGTTAGTTTTAACACTTTTATTTAAAAATTAGGTAGTAAATTTGCATTCTAATATGAAACAAACATATATAAAAATACAGGCAATTTTTTTAGCTCTTATGATTTTAGTCGTATCTAATTCGTATGCGATTACTTCTCATTTTTGCGGCTCACAGTTAGTGGCTGTTTCCTATTTTGGTGGCGCTGCTGCTTGTGATATGGCACCTTCTGATGACGATTGTAAGGACGAACAAAGCATAAAAAAAGATTGTTGTAAAGATATTACTGAGATTCTAGAGCCCGATGTGTTAGATAAAACAGCACAAGTTAAGTTTAGTAAAAAAGAAGTCACTTTTCTTACTTACTTTACAATTTCTTTTATTAGTTTATTCAATGATTCTCTAAAAGAGGGAGAAATCTTATTAGATCTTCCTCCGCCTGATATTATTTCAAATAAACAGGTGTTATACCAAAGCTTCTTAATCTGATTTTAAATTTTAACTAGTAAGACTCATCTTTTTTAGATGACAATAAATCTCGTTATAATTTAAAATTAATTTAAAAATGAAAAAAATAATAGTCAGCTTTATAATGCTGATTTCCATAACCACATTCTCACAACAAACTTTTAAAGGGATGATTATGGATAAAAATAACCCTAAAGATAAATTAGGTGTTTTTGGGGTAAATGTATATTGGTTGAATACCATGATTGGTGCTACAACAGATGAAAAGGGGTGGTTTGAAATTCCGTATAAGCCTATTTATAAGAAATTGGTTATTAGTTATGTGGGATATAAAACAGATACATTAACCATTACAAGTTTAAAGCCTATTCATCATTTTTTAACTGCCGATAATGAGCTAGATGAAATCAAAGTTTCTAGTAAAAAGAAACCAACTCAAAAATCTTTTCTTCAAACCGCTAATGTTTTTACTGTAAATAGTGATGAGTTATTAAAGGCGGCATGTTGTAATCTTGCAGAAAGCTTTGAAACAAATCCGTCTATTGATGTCAATTTCTCAGATGCATTAACCGGTACAAGACAAATTCAAATGCTTGGACTTAAGAGCCCATATTTATTAATTACACAGGAAAATATTCCATCAATTAGAGGAGCCGCTCAAGTATATGGACTCACTTTTACACCTGGGACGTGGGTAGAGAGTATTCAAATTACCAAAGGAGCCGGAAGTGTAATTAATGGATTTGAGAGCATTTCGGGTCAAATAAATGCTGAATTAGTGAAACCTTTTACCGATAAAAAATTCTTTTTAAATGCTTATGGATCTTTAGGAGGTCGATTAGAATTGAATACTCACTTTAATAAAAAAGTATCTAAAAAATGGCAAACGGGTTTGTATGTTCATGGAAACTATAGAGGTGAAAAGTTTGATAATAATAATGATGGATTTTTAGATTTCCCTCTGATGCAGCAAATAAACATAATGAACAGATGGCAATATACAGATCCTGAAAAAGGCTGGGTGAGCTTCATCAATTTAAGGTATATGAATGATGAAAAACAAACAGGGGAGTTAAATTTTAATCCTGATACTGATAAAGGAACAACGAATTCCTGGGGGAGTGAGATATACACTAAAAGAATTGATTTTTCATCGAAATTAGGATATGTATTTCCAGAATTACCTTTTCAAAGTTTTGGATTTCAATTTGCGTACAGTAATCACGAGCAAGATTCTTATTTTGGATTGAATATTTATGATATTAAACATCAAAGTGTATATTCAAACTTATTATTTAACTCAATTATTGGAGATACTAGAAATAAATTTACGACTGGAATTAGTTTTACCTATGATGCTTATGATGAATTGGTAAATCTTGACAAGTATCTCAGAAATGAAAATTCAATTGGTGCATTTTTTGAATATGCTTATGACAATTTAGATGATTTTAGTTTTACCGCTGGAATCAGAATTGATAGTCATAATTTACTTGGAACTTTTATAACCCCAAGACTTCATGTGAGATATGCTCCATGGCAGAAAGGTGTATTTAGAGCCTCAATAGGTCAAGGAAGACGAAGCGCAAATATTTTTGCAGAAAATCAACAATTGTTTGGTAGTGCTAGACAGATTAATATTCAGTCTAATAATGGAAGAATTTATGGATTAAACCCAGAAGTAGCTTTAAATTATGGAGTTTCTTATTTACAAGGATTTAATTTATTTGATCAAAAAGGAGATATTACATTTGATTTTTACAGAACAGATTTTAGTAGTCAAGTTATTGTAGATTGGGAAAACCCGCAAGAGATTTCATTTTATGATCTAGATGGAAAAAGTTATGCGAATAGTTTTCAAGTAGAAATAAATTACACCATTGTAAAAAATGTTACCACCCGTTTGGCGTATAAATATTATGATATTCAAACCGATTATCAATCTAATAGACTGTCCAAACCGTTAACGCCTAGTAATAGGGTTTTTGCAAATGTTTCTTATGAAACTGATAAAAAAGATGATGATAAACAATGGAAATTTGATCTTACCTATAATCATATAGGAAATCAAAGACTACCAAATACGTCAAGCAATCCAGTTCAATATCAGTTATCTGAATTATCAGAAAGCTATAGTTTGATGAATTCGCAAATCACTAGAGTGTTCTCTAAGAAATTTGAAGTATATGTTGGAGTAGAGAATTTGACAAATTTTCAACAGAAAAACCCTATTTTAGCGAATGATAATCCCTTTGGAAACAATTTTGATACAACAATAGTATATGGGCCAATTTTTGGCAGAATGTTTTATACTGGATTACGTTTTAAATTAGATTAATTATGAAAAAAACAATTTTGATACTGTCATTTTTAATGATATGTGTTTCTGTTGAAGCTCAGAAAAAAAAGAAAAACGCGAAAATTTCTATAGAGGTTGACGGCGTTTGTATGATGTGCAAAAAAAGAATTGAAAAAGCTGCGTTAAGCACAAAAGGAGTCAAGTTTGCCATTTGGAATGTAAAAACACATTTACTTTCTTTGATTATTGATGAACGTAAAACAAATGTAAAAACGATTCAAAAGAATATTGCGGCCGTAGGTCATGATACAAAAGGGGTAAGAGCAAAGGATCATGTATATAATACTATAGACCCTTGCTGTAAGTATAGAGATAAAGAAGTGGTGAAACAACACAAAACCGAAAAACAATGAAAAAGTATATAGTAGCCTTTAGCTTTATAATCTGGATGAGTTTTTTTGTTGGAGCTTGTAAAGCAGAAAAAAAAGAGGCAGTACAGGAGAAAGTTGAGTTAAGTCAAAAAGAAATGTATCATTGCCCTATGGATTGCGAAAAGGGAAAGAAATATAAGAAAGAGGGGAAATGTCCTGTTTGTCATATGAACTTGACTAAAGTGCCTGAAAAGAAGGAACACAATCACTCTGAAAAAAACCATAAACATTAAAGCAAAAAGCCTCAATATTCCTTGAGGCTTTTTATATGTTAATAGTTCACTATGAATTCAACTTTGTTAGGTTTATCAACCTTGTAAATGAACAAAAGTAATTAATGCTATTTGTTTTTAACTTTTCTTACTAGTAATGCTTATTATTAAGCAGTATTTTTTTAGAAATTAATTTACCGCTTTCTGAGATTCCTTCAACAAACATAACAATGTTTTCTTGTAAGTTTTTAGGGATACTAAATTGATATGCTTTTTCACCACTTACTTTAATAGAAGGCTTCCAGAATAGTGCTCCATATTGTACATAGGTGTCATTCAAATAAGCAGGATATTTAGGTTGGTAATACTCTTTTACTTTTTCAAAACCATGAGTAAGTGTTATATTTTGAAATGGGTTCTTTTTACCAATGATTTTTTTAGGAGTTGCAGAGTAAATATAAATTTGCCATGTACTCCAAGTATCTGTAAGTTGGCCTATAAAAACTTCTTCAACTGCATTTAAAAATAAGTTCTCAATTTGCCACAAACTATCCGTTATATCATTATCATCTAAAAAAACACGTATGCCACCAAAACGACCCGGTTGATTAGCGTTTGCGGTACTTGCCGGGCCCCTAGAGGCGCCAGCGCCACCCCTTCTGCCAGTAGAGATCACAAGATTTCCTTGTTGTTTGGATGAATCAAATCTTTTTTCTCTTAAAAAATCTTCTAGCGTTTCACCATCAGTATTAAGACGGTCTGCTATTTTATAGCCAGTCAACATAGCCATTCCACCATATGGTTTATGCTTGTATTCTACTCTCTTTGTTGTTATTCTTACTTCGTCTAATAATTTTCTGTCCGTTAAGAGTGACTTAAATCCACTTATTTCTAATTCCGATGTTATCTTATTTGATAACCTAGTTTTATCTAATTTTTCCAAAAATAAATTTTTTGAATATTGTAAAATAGGTCTAGCTTTTATAATTCTCTTTTTGGTTTCTATTGCAAAACCCAGTTCTGAATTTTTTTGTAGTAGGTAATTTTTAATGGTAAACTCATTGTTTGTGACATCTAATTGGTTTAATAGATTGTTTTCTTTAGAGAGAACCAAAAGACGTTCTCCTTTTTTAAGTGGATTATTTAATTTTCCTTTGATAGTAATACCACTTTCAAACTTAAAGTTAAACGTATTTGTATTGTTAAATATACGATCCCAACTATATTTACTCCAACCTTGAGTGAGTAATAGCTTGTCTAATTCTTGAAGCTTTTTTCTATTTGTATTGGTGAAATAATAATTTGAGTTTTCAACGTCTCCTTTAATATAAGGTTTTAATAAAAAAGAACTATACAAAGAATTAGAAGGAATGTAAGCTTTTGTTTGAGCAGGTAAAAAAGATGTACTTAAAAAAACTTTTTCATTTGTATTTCCTTTTAATTGAATATTGATAGAATCATTTTGTTGTTGAGTTGATTCTACAAATATATTTCCTAATAAATCTTTATCATAATTAAAAACGAGTCTCTCTAATATGGGTTGGTTTTTATCGTCAAAGACAGTAATGATATTTACTCCTTTAGCGAGTTTATCTTTTTTAATTAATATGGAGTATGAGTTGTTATTGGGTTGAAAAACAACATCCATATTAAAATAAGTAGTGGTATTGTGAATCCAAATATGGTATTTCTTCCCGATTAATGATTTCAAGGTTGCCCGATTCGTATTTAGCGTAATGTTTACGATAGGTGTTCCTGGATTATAAACATTTAGAGCAACTCCATATTTTTGAGCCTTAGGAAGTGATTTTGAAATAATAGAGCCATTTTGCAACGTAGCTTCAGCTATGTATTCTTCATTGGCATCATGGATGTAGGTAGTGCTCCCAATACCCATTTTATTAGTAGTGAAAACGCTAATAACTTTTCCTTTACTGTTTTTAAGAACCCCGTTTTTAACAACTTGTCCTTTACCGTTCTTGTTTTTTATGAGTATCCCTATAGTGTTTGAAACTTCAGAAAGTAAGTGCCCGCCCTCAGGAAACACTTGAAAATCGAAGAAGGATTCTTCTTTTAACATACTAACTTTTTTCTTTACTTCTTTTGCATTCACAATATCAATTTCTTGTAAAAAAGACTGATCTTCTTTAAAATTACGCATCCAATTAGTAGAGGCGTGTAGATAGTATTTCTTTTTTGTAAATGAAGAGTCTAAAAGGATGTTTCCCTTGCCAATACCTTTGTCTATGTATATGATTTTTTGTTCTTTAAGTGTTCCGTCTTGATTAAAAATAGAAACATATAGGTTGGAAGTTTTTTGATGTAATTTTTTAGTTCCTTGTTCTAAAACATAGGCTTGGAACCAGATCTCTTCTCCTTTTAAAAAAGTTGTTTTGTTAAGGTGAAGATAAGGAATCTCTCTAGAATTTTTAAAATAATTCACATAGCTAGAATCAATAGGTTGATCATTTTCTTGAGCCTGACCAACAAAAAATAGAAATAGAAATAATATAGATATAGGATAGTGTAGTGGTAATTTCATAGTGGTTGGTTTTTAGGTATAAAAACACCTGCAAAAATTGTTCCAAACATGGTCTTAACTTTTTAGTGTGTATTAGGTTGTTACTCTAAAGTATATTTCTTAGAAATCAATTTTCCGCTTTCAGTAATTCCTTCAAGATATAGGTTGATGTTTTTTTGTGAATTATTAGGAGTTTTAATTTTTATACTCGAATTGGGGTTTATTACTATGTTAGGCTTCCAAAAAATAGCGCCATAGGATTTATAAGTATCATTTAAAAAAGAAGGGTATTTAGGATTATAAAATTCTTTTTCTATAGCAAAACCAACAGGAAGTTTTACTTGTGTGTAATTTGCTTTCTCTTTATAAAATTCTGTTATTGAGTAGGTGTATATGTGTAGCTCTCTTGTCCCATAAGGATTCATCCCATAGGCGACTTCTCTTACCTGATCCATGGTAATACCTTCCGTAAGCCACAAATCTTGACTTATATTGTTATTATTTAAAAAGAAAGTGTTAAGAGGGCGTGATACGTTACTATATTTTATTCTTTCCATTTTTATATAATCTGGGAGGTATTGACTGGGAACAATTAAATCTTTAGCATCAACTCTTTTCATGCCAAATATACCTCTAACTTTATTTGCATATTCTTTCTTGGCTCCTTTTACCACTACTTCATCTAATAACTCAGTATCTTTTGAGAGTCTTTTAAAGTTTGATATCACCAGTTCGGTGTTTTTAGGTTTATAGAAAGAACTAAGATCAATGTTTTCTATGATGCTGTTATTAGAATAAGATAATATAGGAGTAATTTTTAATAAATCATTATTACTTTTTAAAGCAAAGGATAAGTTTGTGCTTTTCTTTATAAATGTATTTTGTAGAATGTATGGATTTTCATTAGGCTTAATTTCTCTAATGAGATTATTGTCTTTAGAGTAAATCAAAACAGATTGTTTCGGTTTTAAAGTTGTATTCAATCTAATAATTACATCCATCCCATTTTCAAAATCGAAATTGTTACGAGGAAGGTTATTGAATACATTACTCCAGCTATATTTACTCCAACCTTGCGTTAACAATAAAAGATCTAAATTTTTCAGTTTTTTTCTGTCTATGTTATTGAAATAATAGTTTGGATTTTGTATATCTCCTTTAATGTAAGGGTTTAATAAAAAATTAGTGTATATATTATTCGAAGGACTATATGCTTTTGTAGTCTCTGGTAAAAATGAAGCACTTAGATGCATTTTTTTATCAGAGTTGTTGGTCAAAGTAGTTGTTAAGGAGTCTCCTTTTACTCTTACAGATGACACTCTTGGTTTAGTAAAAAGATCTGGATTATAATTAAAGAATATTCTTTCCAAAATGGGGGTGTCGTTTTCATCGAAAACAGTTACGATGTTTATACCTTTTGTAATCTTGTCACTTTTTATAAATAATATTTTAGCACTCTCATTTTGTTTAAATGTAATGGTATTTTTATAGTAGGTATTGGTATTGTGTATCCATATTGTATATTCTTTATTTTCAATAAGATTAAGTGTTGGGGTATTGGTTAGTAATCTTATTTTTACATAAGGAGTGTTAGGGTTTTCTACTTGCAGTGTAATTCCTATTTGTTTAGCTATTGGTAACTCTTTAGTGATAGTAGACCCATTTTCTAGTGTAGCTTCTAGTGTGTATTTTTTGTTTTTATCATAATAAAATCTTGTACTCCCTAGCCCCATAAAGTTCGTCAAAAATTCAGCCACTATTTTTCCGGACTTTTCTTTTAGTAAGCCTTTTATAATTTTTTGACCCACGTTGTTTTTGTCTTTAATAAGAATTCCAACTCTATTTTCAATCTCTTCTACTAAATAACCGCTTTCTGGAAAAACTTGAAATTCAAAGAAATCTTTTTCTGACGCTGATGTAGTTATTGTATCTTTTTTAGAGTTACTCGATATGATTGATACTTTTTGAGAGAAAGTATTATTCTCGTTAAAATTTTTCATCCATTTTGTTGAGGCTTTTAAGTAGTAGTTTTTCTTATTGAAAGTAGAGTCTAGATAAATACTTCCAGAACCTTTTCCTTCTTTAATTCGAATCAGTTGTTGGTCTTTTAATTTTCCTAAATCATCAAAAATAGATACATATAGGTTAGAAGTTGTAGGGTGTAGTTTTTTTGAATTTTGTTCTAAGACGTATGCTTGAAACCAAATCTCTTCTCCTTGAATAAAGGAGGTCTTGTTTAGGTGTAGATGAGGTATTTCTCTGGTGTTCTGAAAGTACTTAGTGTAGCTAGAATCAATTGGTTGCTCATTTTCTTGAGCTTGACTAACAAGAAAATGAAACAGGAATAAAATAAATATGGAATAATGCAGAGGTAATTTCATAGTGGTTAGTTTTAATAAAAATACAACAAAAATTATTCCAAAAAAAGCTTCGAGAATTTCCCGAGGTCTTAGTCTTTATAATATAAACAGAGGGTTACTTAATCTTATATTTATTAGATACTAATTTGCCGCCTTTTGTAATCCCTTCTACATATACATTGATGTTGCTTTGGAAGTGCTTAGAAACCGTAATCTTGATGCTTGAATTTGGAGCTATAGTTATATTAGGTTCCCAAAATATAGCTCCATAGTATTTGTAAGTATCATCGACAAAAGAAGGGTATTTTGGATCGTAGTACTCTTTTTCACTAGCAAAGCCAACAGGTAGTTTCACCTTAGAAAATTGTATTTTCTCTTTATAATATTCGCGCGGAGAGTATGTATATATGTGCAATTGCCTTGATCCCATTATAGAAACTCCATAGGCTACTTCTCTTACCTCGCTCATGTCGATATTGTATAGTAAACTTGGAGAACGAACTAAATCGTTATTTAAAAATACTTGAGAAAGTGGTCGCATTGAGTAGCTATATTGTAATCTTACTGATCTAACGTATTCTACAAGAGAATTGGTTGGAACTATTAAATCTTCAGCTTTGACAAGTCTTAACATACTGGCTGCTCCTCTAACCTCATTGTCATATTTTCTTTTGGCGCTTTTTACAACAACTTCATCTAAAACTTCAACATCTTTAGACAATGTTTTAAAGTTAGATATTTCTAATTCTGTTGCTTTTAACGTGTCAATATTATTGAGATTGAAGGATTCAGAAAAACTGCTGTTAGAATAAGATAATATTGGAGCGACCTTTAAAAATTTACCACCATATTTTAAAGCAAAATTTAGTTCAGAATTTTTTTTGATGTATGTGTTTTTGATGATATATGGATTCTCTTTAGGTTTGATTTCTCTAATGATATGATTTCCCCTAGAATGTACTAAAACGGATTGCCTCTTCCTTAAAGGATTATTTAGTTTAATAGTTATATCTATCCCTCTCTCGAAATTGAAATTCGTAGTAGGAGGGTTGGCAAATATATGATCCCAACGATATTTGCTCCATCCCTGGGTGAGTAAAAGTAGATCTAGGTCTTTTAGCTTTTTTCTATTGATGTCTTTAAAATAATAGGCAGGATTCTGTATATCGCCTTTTATGTATGGTTTTAATAAGAAGCTAGAATATATGGTATTAGAAGGTTTATAGGCTTTTGTAGTTTCTGGTAAAAAAGAAGCACTAAGATGCATTCTCTCGTCTGATGTGTTTGTAATCGTTGTAACTAATGAGTCGCCTTTTATGGCTGTAGAAGATATTTTAGGTTTTGTAAAAGTACTCTTGTCATAATTGAAAAATAATCGTTCTAATATGGGTTTATTATGTTCATTAAAAACAGTGATAATGTTTATTCCTTTTGCCAACTTATCATTCCTTACATATAAGGCTTTTACTGTTTCATTTTTTTGAAATGAAATAGCGTTCTTATAATAAGTATTTGTATTATGTATCCATACTTTATATTGTTTATTCTTAATATGATTAATTGTTGCAGCATTAGTTGATAGCATAACTTTTAGGTATTGCGTGTTAGGGTTGTCTATATGCATTACAATACCTTTTTGTTTTCCTGAAGGTAGTTCTTGAGTAATAATAGAACCGTTCTCTAAAGTGGCTTCCAGAGTATAGTTTTCACCTTTATCATAATAAAAATAGACACTTCCTAACCCCATGCTATTAGTGGAAAACTCACGAACTATTTCTCCAGATCTCTTTTTTAATATGCCTTTAGCAATTTTTTGCCCTATGTTTTCTCTATTCTTAATGAGAATTCCTAATCTATTCTCTATGCTTTCTACTAAATAACCACTCTCTGGAAAAACTTGAAACTCAAAGAAATGTTTTTCTAATAATGTATTTGTCTTTGTTCTTTTCTCGTTGGACAACACCGATATTTTTTGCGAAAAAGAATGAACTTCATTAAAGTTTTGCATCCATTTTGTAGAAGCCTTTAGATAATAATGATTTTTAGTGAAGGTAGAATCTATATGAATACTACCATACCCCTTTCCTTCATTTATATGTATTAATTGTTGATCTTTTAATTTCCCATGATTATCAAAGATCGACACATAAAGATTTGAAGTTATAGGGTGAGGTTTTCTTGAATTTTGTTCGAGAATATATGCCTGAAACCAAATCTCTTCTCCTTTTATAAATGTAGTCTTGTTTAAATGCAAGTATGGAATCTCTCTAGAATCTTGAAAGTATTTTACATAGCTAGAATCTATAGTTGATTGTGTTCCCTGAGCAGATAAAGTTGAAAAAACAAAAGACAATAATAGAAAGGGGAAGGTTAGTTTTCGTTTCATAGAGTTGGTTTTTGTGATAAAAAGATACCAAAAATTATTCCAAACAAAAAGCCTCGAGAATTTCTCGAGGCTTTTTTGTTATTAATAGAGATGTTTTTTACATCATTCCAGGCATCCCACCACCCATAGGAGGCATTCCTCCTCCAGCAGGAGCTTCTTCTTTTATATCTACTAAAGCACATTCGGTGGTTAAGATCATTCCGGCAACAGAAGCCGCATTCTCTAAAGCGACTCTGGTTACTTTTTTAGGATCTATAATACCAGCTTCAAGCATATCTACATATTGATCAGATTTTGCATCATATCCAAAATCTTTTTTACCTTCTAAAACTTTATTGATTACAACTGAGCCCTCACCACCAGCATTTTCTACGATAGTTCTTAAAGGCGATTCGATAGCTTTGTTAACGATTTGTACACCAGTAGTTTCATCTAAATTATCAGTAGTAATTTTTTCTAATACTTTTTTAGCTCTTACTAGTGCAACTCCTCCACCTGCAACAATACCTTCTTCAACTGCTGCTCTAGTAGCATGTAAAGCATCGTCAACTCTGTCTTTCTTTTCTTTCATTTCAACTTCAGAAGCAGCTCCCACATAAAGTACGGCTACACCTCCAGCTAATTTTGCTAATCGTTCTTGTAATTTTTCTTTATCATAGTCAGAAGTAGTTGTTTCTATCTGAGCTTTGATTTGATTTACTCTTGCTTTAATGGCTTCAGCATTGCCAGAACCATTTACTATGGTAGTGTTGTCTTTATCAATAGTTACCGTCTCTGCAGTTCCTAATAAGTCTAAAGTAGCATTTTCTAAAGTAAATCCTCTTTCTTCAGAGATTACTGTTCCTCCAGTTAAGATAGCAATATCTTCTAGCATAGCTTTTCTTCTATCTCCAAATCCAGGTGCTTTAACAGCAGCAATTTTTAATCCACCACGTAATTTATTTACAACTAAAGTAGCTAATGCTTGACCATCTACATCTTCAGCAATAATTAATAAAGGACGACTAGATTGAGCCACAGGCTCTAAAATTGGGAGAATCTCTTGTAAGTTTGAAATCTTCTTGTCAAACAATAAAATATATGGATTCTCTAAATCAGCAATCATTTTATCAGCATCTGTTACAAAGTATGGAGATAAATAACCTCTGTCAAATTGCATTCCTTCTACAACATCTACATAGGTTTCCATTCCTTTAGCTTCTTCAACTGTAATAACTCCTTCTTTACCAACTTTACCAAAAGCTGTGGCAATTAAATCACCAATAGTATTATCGTTATTTGCTGAAATAGCAGCTACTTGCTTTATTTTTTCTGATGAGTTTCCAACTTTTTGAGATTGTTTATCTAAATCAGAGACAATGGAAAAAACAGCCTTGTCAATTCCTCTTTTTAAATCCATTGGATTAGCTCCAGCTGCAACATTTTTTAAGCCCTCCTTTACAATTGCTTGTGCTAATACGGTAGCAGTTGTAGTTCCATCACCAGCTAAATCATTAGTCTTCGAAGCTACCTCTTTAACCATTTGTGCTCCCATGTTTTCTAATTCATCTTCAAGCTCAACTTCTTTAGCTACGGAAACTCCGTCTTTTGTTACATTTGGTGCTCCAAAAGATTTTGAAATAATTACATTTCTACCTTTAGGTCCTAAAGTTACTTTTACAGCATTCGCTAATGCATCTACTCCTCGTTTTAGTCCGTCACGAGCTTCGATATCAAATTTTATATCTTTTGCCATTTTGTTAGTTTTTGATTTATTTAAAAATTAAACAATTGCTAAGATGTCGCTTTCACGCATCATTAAATAATCTTTTCCTTCTAATTTTAATTCTGTTCCTCCATATTTCCCATACAAGACAGTATCTCCAACTTTTACCGTTAAAGGTTCGTCTTTTTTTCCAGTGCCAATTGCAACAATAGTTCCTTTTTGAGGTTTCTCTTTTGCATTATCAGGAATTATAATTCCAGAAGCAGTAGTTGTTTCTGCAGCAGCAGGCTCTACAAGAACTCTATCTGCAAGCGGTTTAATGTTTACTCCCATTATATGTGTTTTTTAATTAAATTTAGTTTCTTCTGTAAGTCAGAAATTATGCCATTTTAAGAAAACTGACATTTTTTCTAAAGACTATTTTTTCTAGCGGATATTATGGTAAAAAAAAATGCCAACGTGTCATTTTCGTTGGCATTCCTGTTTATTTCTTTATAAATTTACTTTGGTAAAGAATCGTTTGTTGCTGGTGGTGTAGTTGTACTAGTAGTGTTTTGTACACCATCTAGTTTACTATCAATATTAACATTATTATCACCAGTTCTTGGAATTGCAAAATTAGCTAATAGAATTAAAGCAAACATTGCAATAGCTAAAGTCCAAGTTGTTCTGTCTAAAAAATTATTTGTGTTTTGTACACCACCTAAAGATTGTGCTCCCCCACCACCAAATGAAGAAGATAATCCTCCGCCCTTTGGATTCTGTACCATAACAATTAATATCAACGCAATCGCTACTATGATGATTAATATTAAGAATGCAGTATAACTCATGATTTGTTTTTTTGTAAAGTTTTTACTCTTTTAATTTGGTCTGCAAAGAAACCACTTTTTTCTGGATATTTCAAACTTAAAATTCTATAAGCTTTTATAGCACTTTCATACTTCTTTTGTTCTAAATATACCCTTGCTAATGTTTCGGTCATTAGAGAAGAATTTGCCTCGTTTTTTGGAATTGAAATAGGGGTTGCTTCTTCTTTTTTAACTGGTGTAATTTTAGGGTTGTTTTTTATAAACGTATCAATAATTACATCTTTATTTAGCGTTGTATTTTCTCTAGAAACAAGCTCTCTAATAATTGGTTTTTTCGCAGAAAGTTGAAGCCATTGGTTAAATGAATGGGTTTCTTTTTTGTCAAAAACTAAAGGTTTGCCTATTTCTAAATTTTCTTCAATTTTGAGGTTAGGTTTTTCTGTAGCTAACTTTTTATGTATCTCTTGATGAATATTTTTTTGAGGATTAAATGCTTCTGAAGTAATAAAATCAAAAAGTAAAGTTCTATCGGTTGTGTAAGCTGCAGTTACTTTTAACTCGTTGTTGTATTTATAGCTATCTTGATTTTTTAAACCTTTTAAATAGAGTGCTCTTGCCGATTGAAAATACGGGTACTTATCTACAATAGATTTAATGCCTTGTAAATGATCACCAGTTAGAGACTCGGGATTTTTTAAAATAGCGATATATTCTTTTGGTGTGATTACCATTTTCCAACGGATGCGTTAAAAATATCTTGCGTAATCCTGTCTAAAATTTCTTCTAGCGCTGCATCAAGTACACTTCCTGTTAACTGAGAATTAGCGGCAAAATCCGAATAAAACGAAAACTGCTTTTCAAAATCATCATCAGGTTTTAGTCTATTATAATAACGGACATTAATGTTTATGGTTAATCTGTTTTGTGCAGCAGTCTGTTGTGATGTTGCACTCATAGGATTTACCCTATATCCAGTAATTTCTCCTTCGAATCTAAGATCTCCTCCACTAGGAACCAAATTTAAAGTAGTCTGCTGCAAAAATAAATCTTGTAGATCTTGTGTGAATTTCTGACTTAAAGAAGGTTCTACTAAAGGAGCTTGATTTGGAAAAAAATCAACCTGAATACTTTTTGCATTTCCAACATCTCCAGTGTTTAATTTATATATACCACAACCGATTAGTGTAATAGAAATTGTTAAAAAAAGAAATAAATTAAAAGGTCTTTTCATTATGGATTTGTTTGTTTTATATCATTTTTTCTATGTATAGAAACAGCATTGTAATATAGAAAATTGTATCGAGATGTGTTTAATTATAAATCGTATTGTTTAATTTTTCTATACAAAGTTCTTTCAGAGATTCCTAGCTCTTTGGCAGCAAGTTTTCTTTTGTTGTTGTTTTTCTCTAAAGATTTTTTAATCATCTCTATTTCTTTATCTTGTAAAGAAAGACTTTCTTGTTCTTCTATAGTCTCAACAAAATCGTAATTATTTTGTGAAACAGGGTTATTTGGGATTTGTAAAACTTCTACAGGAATATTCTCTTTTGTCTGCTCTTCGTATATTTTTTCTAGTAATTGATGATTTTCTTCTTGTACCTTTTCAATATTTCCATTCTTCATAATATCTAAGGTAAGTTTCTTCAAATCATTAATGTCATTACGCATATCAAATAAGACTTTATACATGATATCTCGTTCAGTAGCAAAATCATTGCCAGAATTCCCGCCTCCAATAACGGCAGGTAAATTTCCTTTATGATTAGGTAAATATTGACTTATTTTTTCAGCGGTTATTAATCTATTCTCTTCAACTACAGAAATTTGTTCTGCAATATTCCTTAGTTGTCTTATGTTTCCAGGAAAGCGATAGTTCAATAATAAATTAGCTGCATTTTCATCTAACCGAATGGTGGGCATTCTATATTTCTGTGCAAAATCTGAAGCAAATTTTCTAAATAATAGGTGAATATCTTCTTTCCTATCTCTTAAGGCTGGTAATTGAATTTCAATAGTACTTAACCTATAATATAAATCTTCTCTAAACTTCTCTTTAGAGATTGCCTCGTGCATGTTTACATTGGTAGCTGCTACAATTCGGACATCTGTTTTTTGTACTTTGGAAGACCCCACTTTAATAAATTCTCCATTTTCCAAAACACGTAATAAGCGAACTTGTGTTGTTAAAGGGAGTTCTCCAACCTCATCTAGAAAAATAGTACCTCCATCTGCAACTTCAAAATATCCTTTCCTGTCTTGAGTGGCTCCCGTAAAAGACCCTTTTTCATGTCCAAACAATTCACTGTCTATAGTTCCTTCAGGAATTGCACCACAGTTTACTGCTATATATTTTGCATGTTTTCTATGTGATAACTGATGAATAATCTTTGGAAGACTCTCTTTCCCAACACCACTTTCTCCGGCTACTAATACTGAAATATCGGTAGGCGCAACACGAATGGCTTTCTCTATAGCACGATTTAATAGTAAATCGTTACCAATAATTCCGAAACGTTGTTTTATCGCTTGTAAATTTTCCATAGTCTAGTTATTATCAGAATACCCTACAGCAGTTCCTTTTAGAGTTGCTGAAGTACAATCTTCTACTTTTACATTTACAAAATCACCTAATTGATAATGCTCTTTTGGAAAAACAATTACTGTGTTTTGTGTATTTCTTCCTTTCCAATGAAGGTCAGACTTTTTAGATTCACCTTCAATTAATACTTCTTCAGTTTTACCAAGATGTTGCTGTGTCCTATATAAACTATGTTTTAACTGGAGATCTATTAATTCTTGTAAGCGTCTTTTTTTAGTAGCAAAAGGCACGTCATCTTTCATTTTTTTTGCAGCCAATGTCCCTGGCCTTTCTGAATAGGCAAACATAAAACCAAAGTCATATTTTACATATTCCATTAAAGCTAATGTGTCTTGATGATCCTCTTCAGTTTCTCCACAAAAACCTGCAATCATATCTTGAGATAGAGACATTTCTGGAATAATCCTAAAGATATGATCTACCAATTCCATATATTCTTCTCTAGTATGTTGCCTGTTCATGGCTTTTAACATTCTATTACTGCCGCTTTGCACAGGTAGATGAATATACTTACAAATATTCTCATGTTTTGCCATGGTATGAATCACATCTAAACTCATATCTTGAGGGTTAGAAGTAGAAAAACGAAAGCGAATTTTTGGAAACTCAGTAGCACACATGTCTAATAACTGGGCAAAATTCACTGCAGTCGCTTGCGCCATTTCTGAAGCTTTCTTAAAATCTTTCTTTAGACCACCACCATACCATAAATAGCTATCTACATTTTGACCTAATAAGGTGATTTCTTTGTAGTTTTTTACTTGCATTTCTCGAATTTCTTCGATAATACTTTTAGGGTCTCTACTACGTTCTCTTCCTCTTGTAAAAGGAACGACACAAAAAGTACACATATTATCACATCCTCTTGTAATAGATACAAAAGCAGATACGCCATTATTATTTAACCTAACAGGGGAAACATCTCCATAGGTTTCATCTTTAGATAGAATTACATTAATAGCGTCTCTACCAGCATTTATTTCTTCTAATAAATTTGGGAGATCCCGATAAGCATCAGGCCCAACAACTAAATCAACAATTTTTTCTTCTTCTAAAAATTTTTCTTTCAGACGTTCTGCCATACAGCCTAATACGCCCACTTTCATCTTAGGATTTACTTTTTTTACAGCATTGTATTTTTTTAATCTATTTCTAATTGTAGTCTCAGCTTTTTCTCTAATAGAACATGTATTTACCAAAACTAAATCGGCCTCTTCTAGACTTTGAGTAGTATTAAAACCCTCTTTTGCTAATATAGAAGCTACAATTTCACTATCATTCATATTCATTTGACAGCCATAACTTTCTATAAAAAGTTTTTTAGTGTTTTCTTTTTTATTTTCTGTAACAAGTGCTTGTCCTTGTGCCTTCTCGTCTATTATTTTTTCAATCTGTTCCATACTCAAAAATGTTGAGCAAAGATACAACCAAAAATTAAAAAACGTGACAAATTGGCAGAAAATAAGAGTGTAATGTTTTGTTAAAATGAAGCTTAAAATCAATAAAAAAAAGATGAATAAAAAAAAACTACCTACTTTTGCAATCCTCAAACCCTATGTTGTATGTGGTTTGTGGACCGATAATTGAAACGATATATGGCAAAGAATTTAGTAATTGTAGAGTCACCAGCGAAAGCAAAAACAATAGAGAAATTTCTTGGAAAAGATTTTCAAGTTGAATCGAGTTTTGGACATATTGCAGATTTACCGTCTAAAGAGTTAGGGGTAAACGTTGATGGTGATTTTAGACCTAATTATATAGTTTCTACCGATAAAAAAGCGGTAGTCAAAAAATTAAAAGACTTAGCAAAAAAAGCAGAGATTGTTTGGCTGGCGAGTGATGAAGACCGAGAAGGAGAAGCTATCGCATGGCATTTAGCAGAGCAATTAAAACTGAAAGAAGAACATACAAAACGTATTGTTTTTCATGAGATTACAAAGAAAGCGATTCTTAAAGCTGTAGAGAACCCAAGGGAGATTAATTATAATTTGGTAAATGCTCAGCAAGCTCGAAGAGTATTAGATAGACTTGTGGGTTATGAGTTATCTCCAGTTTTATGGAGAAAAGTAAAAGGAGGGTTGTCTGCAGGAAGAGTACAGTCTGTTGCAGTTCGATTGATTGTAGAGAAAGAGCGTGAAATAGAAAGTTTTAATACTACAGCTTCTTATAGAGTAGATGCTGAGTTTACAAATACTGAAGGTAAAAAATTCAAAGCAAAATTGGCAAGTAATTTTGGAGATAGAGATACCGCAGAACAATTTCTGACATCTTGTATTCATGCTGACTATCAAGTAGCTTCTTTACAAAAGAAACCAGCAAAAAAATCTCCAGCTGCACCATTTACAACCTCTACATTGCAACAAGAAGCCTCTAGAAAACTAGGTTTTCCAGTAGCTAAAACCATGTTAATGGCTCAGCGACTATATGAAGCGGGTTTAATAACCTATATGAGAACAGACAGTGTAAATCTTTCTGAGGATGCTAAAAATGCTGCCCAAGAAGCGATTACATCATCGTATGGTTCGGAATATAGTAAACCAAGAAATTTCTCAACAAAATCAAAAGGAGCACAAGAAGCACATGAGGCGATTCGCCCAACGAATATGAATGTCAACAGTGTATCTGTTGATTATGATCAAGACAGATTGTATGCGTTGATATGGAAAAGAACCATTGCATCTCAAATGAGTGAGGCGCAATTAGAAAGAACGGTTGTAAAAATAGAGAACAATAAAAATGACAAGGTATTTACTGCAAATGGAGAAGTCATTACTTTTGAAGGATTCTTAAAAGTGTACCTTGAAGGAACTGATAATGAAGATGATGAACAAGCAGGTATGTTGCCTGCAATGAAAGAAGGTGAAAACTTAAAAAACCTTTATATCACCGCAACAGAAAGATTCTCTAAACCACCTTACAGGTTTACCGAAGCCTCCTTAGTTAAAAGACTAGAAGAACTAGGTATAGGTAGACCTTCTACTTATGCTCCAACAATATCAACTATCCAAAGAAGAAAATATGTAGAAAAGGGAAGTGTAGAAGGTGTAGAAAGAGTATATGAGCAAATTTCTTTGATAGATGATAGCGTTTCTTCAAAAGAACTGACTGAAAGAGTTGGATCTGATAAAGGAAAGTTAGTGCCTACAGATATAGGAAACATCGTGAACGACTTTCTAGTAGCAAATTTTTCAAATATTTTAGATTTTGGATTTACAGCGAAAGTCGAAAGTGATTTTGATGAAATTGCTGAAGGAAAAGAAGATTGGACATCCATGATAAAAGAGTTTTATCAAGACTTCCATCCAACTGTAGAAGATGTAGCAGCGAATGCAGAAAGAGCAAAAGGAGAGCGATTGTTAGGAGTAGATCCAGAAAGTGGTAAGAATGTATATGTTCGTTTAGGGAGGTATGGAGCTATGGTTCAAATAGGCGAAGCCACAGATGAAGAAAAACCCAGATTTGCTAGTTTGCAAGGAGAACAGACGATGAACTCTCTTACTTTTGAAGAGGCATTAGATTTATTTCAATTGCCAAAAACTATTGGAGATTATGAATCGTTAGAAGTGATTGTTGCCAATGGAAGATTTGGTCCTTATATAAAATTTGATGGTAAATTTATTTCTCTAGATAAAGGAGAAAATCCAATGTCTGTAGATATGGATCGTGCGATTGAGCTTATAGAAGCAAAAAGAAAAGCAGATGCTCCAATAGGTCATTATAAAGAACTTCCAATTCAAAAAGGAGTAGGACGTTTTGGTCCCTTTATCAAATGGGATGGAATGTTTATCAATGTAAATAAAAAATATGATTTTGATAATTTAAGTCAATCAGATTTAGAACAATTGATTGAAGATAAATTACAGAAAGAGAGAGAGAAATTAATTTATAATTGGGAAGATGTAGGTATTCGAGTAGAAAAAGCAAGGTGGGGTAGATTTCATGTGTTAAAAGGTAAAGTTAAAATAGAATTACCTAAGACTACGAATATGGAAAAGTTTACCAAAGAAGAAGCCGTAAAGATGATTGAAGCCAAAACACCTAAAAAGAAAACTGCAAAGAAAAAAGTAGCCAAAAAGAAATAATATTTAAGTACTTTGCGTATTATTAAATTACTGCATGAATTTTGACTTTTTAACTCCTATTAAAGAATCTACAATAGCACATTCTGTGTTGTTGAATTCTCAGACGATAGGTAGAAATATTCTTTTTCACACAGCTCAATCTGAGCCTGAGTTAGGTGATGTTCGAATTGCAATTTTTGGTGTAGAAGAAGATAGAAATGCAGAAGATAATATAGGGAGTGGGAAAGATTTAAATTTTATTAGAAAACATTTATACCAGTTATTTCTTGGGAATTGGTTTACTACCATTGCCGACTTAGGAAATGTTAAAAAAGGAGACTCAATATCCGATACGCATTTTGCTGTTAAAGAAATTACAGCATCACTGCTAAAAAAGAATATCATACCTATATTAATTGGAGGAGGTCAAGACCTTACTTTTGCAAATTATAGAGCTTATGATGCATTAGAGCAAACAGTAAATTTGGTGGCAGTAGATAGTATGTTTGATTTAGGTACATTAGAAGATAACTTATCTTCTAAGAGCTATTTGAGTAAAATCATCATGCAAGAACCAAATAACCTTTTCAATTATAGTAATATTGGTTATCAAACTTATTTCAACTCTCAAGAAGAAATAGCACTCTTAAAAAATCTTCATTTTGATATATATCGATTAGGAGAAGCTAAACGCTTAGAAATTGTAGAGCCAGTGTTTAGAGATGCAGATATTGTGAGTATAGATATAGGATCTGTGAGGCAAAGTGAGGCGCCAGCAAATAATAATGTCTCTCCAAATGGTTTTTATGGAGAAGAGATTTGTGCTATTGCTAGATATGCAGGAATTAGCGATAAAGTTTCCTCTTTTGGGATATATGAATACAATTCTAGACATGACAGGAACCATCAAACGGCACATTTGATAGCGCAAATGATTTGGTACTTTATAGAAGGAGTTAATAAGAGAGCAAAAGATTATCCATTTTGCACAAAAGATAACTATCAGAAATTCACAGTTTTATTTGACGATGACGATCCTATAAACTTTTATAAAAGTGATAAAAGCGGAAGATGGTGGATGGAGATAAATTTAATAAAAGATAATAAATACAAAAGACATGCGTTAATACCTTGTACATACCAAGATTACTTGGAAACTACGAATCAAAAAATACCTGAAAGATGGTATTCAGCGATGAGAAAAATGATTTAATTTAAAGATAGAAGCAACTTTGTTTAAAAATACGGATGATAGATTGTATTTTAGCAAAAAAAATGATAGGTTTACGAACTTTTTTTTGGCAGATTTAATAAAAATATGAAGAAAGCAGTATTATATACTTTACTACTAACACTAATTTACAGTTGCGGATCTAATGATAGAGGCGAGCTAGTAGGTGTTAAGACAAAAGGACAATGGTTTACAGAAAAACCATATGGAATGACCCTGATTCCCGGAGGTTCTTTTACAATGGGTAAACAAGATGAGGATATCATCGGTACTATGGATGCACCAGCTAGAACGGTTACCGTTAGATCTTTCTACATGGATGAAACAGAAATTACGAACTCAGAATATAAACAATTTGTTTATTGGGTAAGAGATTCAATCGTTAGAACAAAACTAGCGATGCAATCAGAATTTGTTTCTGCAGGTGATTCACTTCCTTCAGGAGGAATTCACGATTATGCTTTCAAAGTAATTGATACTACAGGAGCCAATGCCTACAATAAATATATGTTTGAGAACTATTATGAAGTAGGGTATGACTCCGTAAGACCTTTAAATTGGGAAAACGACATTATTTGGGAGCCATCTGAATATCCAGATGTAGATTATGTAGAGGTAATGGATTCGTTATATATCAAAAAGGAAGAGTCTTCTAATGGAATTAGAATTTTTAATAAGAAGTTCTTAAACTATAAATACTTTTGGTTTGATGGGACTGCTGCAGCTAAAAATGGTGGTGATAGAAGAGATTTCTTAAAAACAGAATTGTTAAATGTGTATCCAGATACTACAGTTTGGGTAAGAGATTTTAATTATTCATATAATGATCCAATGCACCAAGATTATTTTTATCACCAAGCTTATGGAGATTATCCAGTAGTTGGAGTAAATTGGTATCAAGCAAAAGCTTTTTGTAATTGGAGAACAAAATATAAAAATGATAGAATTAGAGGTAAAAAAAGAACCTTACCTGTATCATCTTTTAGACTTCCTACAGAAGCAGAATGGGAATATGCTGCCAGAGGTGGACTAGAGTTTGCAAAATATCCATGGGGTGGACCTACTACCACTAGTGATAGAGGATGCTTCTTGGCAAACTTCAAACCAGTAAGAGGTAACTACGCTGTAGATGGAGCACTATATACAGTAGAAGCAAGATCTTATAATGCAAACGATTATGGGCTGTATAATATGGCTGGAAATGTTGCAGAATGGACAAATACCGCATATAACCCCGCGTCATATTACTTAGGGTCAACGATGAACCCTAACGTAGAAGATGTAAATAATAAAAGAAAAATCACTCGAGGTGGTTCATGGAAAGACGTAGCTTATTTCCTTGAAGTTGGATCAAGAGACTTCGAATATGCAGACACTGCTAGAAGCTATATTGGCTTTAGAACTGTACAAAGCTACTTGGGTAAAAATAAATAAACAAATAAACTAACTCCTGAATTAAAACTTAATTATGGCACAATCAAAATCAACAAAGAAATTATTTAACATGGCATACGGTATCGGTGCCGCAATTGTAATCCTTGGAGCATTATTCAAAATTCAACACATTTCTATTGGACCCTTAACTGGTGGTTTAATGTTAACAATTGGTATGGCTGTAGAGGCTATCGTATTTTTTATCTCTGCATTTGAGCCAGTAGAAGAAGATTTAGATTGGACAAAAGTATATCCAGAATTAGGAGGTTTTGATAGCGATTCTGATGAACCAACAGATGCACAAGGATTGTTAACACAGAAATTAGATGCTTTATTACAAGAAGCGAATATCGACTCACAATTAATGGAGAGTCTAGGAAATAGCATGAAGAATTTTCAAGGAGCTGCAGAAGGATTGTCGGCTGCTTCAGAATCTATTTCTTCTACAAATAAGTACAACGAACAAATGTCTTTAGCGGCTGTTCAAATGGAATCTTTAAATGGATTGTACCAAGTACAAATGGAAAATGCTAATAAGCAAGCTGAAGTTAACAATACAATCATTGAAAACTCAGAAAGATTAAAAGAACAAATGGAATCGTTAGCCTCTAACTTATCTTCATTAAATGGAGTATATGGTGGTATGTTATCTGCAATGTCTAGCAAATAATTAGTTCAATCTATTAATAACGTAAAAAACTAATTATTATGGCAGGAGGAAAATTATCCCCAAGGCAGAAAATGATTAACCTGATGTATCTAATTTTCATTGCAATGTTAGCAATGCAAATGGATAAGAAAGTATTGTCATCTTTCGGTTTTATGAAAGAAAAAATTGAAGACGCCAACGTAGCATCTTCAACAAATATTAATAATATTCTATCTAGTTTAAAGATTAAAGCTTCTGAGCAACCAGATAAGTTTGGTGATGAGAATAATAAGGCACAACAAATCAATCAAATGTCTAATGATTTGTATCAATATATGGCAGCGTTAAAAGACTCTCTTTTAGCTGATACTGATGAAGAGGACAAAACTAATTATGAGTCCATGAGTAATGGCGATAGATTAGATGAAATGTTTTTTAAAGGTGATGGGTTTACTCAAAAAGGACAAGATTTTGTTGATAGAATCAATTCTTATAGAGACACATTATTATCTGTATTAGGCACTGGTGCCAATCCAGATTTGATCACCAATATAAGGAAGCGTTTTAATACCGATCCTGAACCAGCAACAGAAGAAGGTTCACCAGATATTCCATGGTTAAAAAGCAGATATGAAGGAATGCCTATGATTACTTCATTGGCAAACATGACTCAGATACAAGGAGATATTAAAAATACCGAAGCAGAGATTTATACAAACCTTTTAGGAGGTCAGTTAAAAACTGAAGCGTCAATGTCTAATTATAATGGTATTGTTAATTTAGGTAAGAATGCATATTACCCTGGAGAGAGTGTTAAAGGTAGTGTTGTCCTTGGAAGGTATGATCCAACATTAAAGCCTAGCAGAGTTGATCTAAATGGTCAAGACTACAAGAATTTTAAAGATGGAGAAGTTGTATTAGATTTTAGAGCTGGAGGAATTGGAGAGAAGAAGATTAAAGGAACAATATATTTTATGGAAGATGGTGTAGAAATTCCTGTGCCATTTGAAAATACATATTCTGTAATTCCTAAACCTAATAATGCTGTTGTTTCTGCTGATAAAATGAATGTACTTTATAGAGGTTTAAATAATCCTGTATCTGTTTCTCTACCTGGAATTAGTGAAAATGCAATTAAAGTAACTGCTACTAATTCGACAAAAACTGGAGCAAATGGTTCTTACATGTTTAGACCTGGATCTGGAGACAAGGTAACTATAACAGTTTCAGCTACATTGCCAAATGGAACTCCTGTTAGTTCTGATAAAGAGTTTAGAGTTAAAGATATTCCAGCTGCCGCAGGAACGGTTCGTGATGATTTTGGAGTGGTAAGAATGCCAAAAACTAGTTTAGGAAGAACTCCAATTGGAGCGGCTTTACCAGATTTTGTATTCGATTTAAAGTTAGACGTATTAGGATTTACGATAAAAGTACCTGGACAACTAGCGGTAAAAGTAAACGGAACTCAATTAGATGCACGTGCTAAAGCAGCTTTAGCTAAATCAAGAAGAGGTGATGTGATCACCATTTTTGATATCAAGGCTGTAGAGAGTAAGAGTAGAACACCTATTAAAAAGGTATTGCCAGTAAGTATAGAAATTTCAAATTAGAAATAAAAATTTAGGAATATGAAGAAGCATATCTATATCGTAATTGTAGCCTTATTAACCACTGGTTATATAAGTGCACAGGCCAATTTATTAAATGCAAAGAAAGTTGATGAAATTGGTAAAAAATCCAAAGAAAGAAAAGCGGCAGATAACGATGCTCCTTTAGCCTATGGCTATATCGATGATAGAGATATTCTTTGGTCTAAAGTGGTATGGGAATATATTGATTTGAATCAAAAAATTAATTTACCATATTACTATCCAATAGATACTGCAAATATCTCTAATGATAGACGTTCTTTGTTTGACACTTTATTAAAAGGGATTAAGAGCGGAAAAATTAAAGATGTTTATACCGATTCTTTCTTTACTTCTAAAGTAACGGAAAAGGATATCAAAGAAAAATTAGTCAATACAAGACGAAACGGAGATTATGTAGATACATTTAATATTCAAACAAGAGATATTGAAGCCTATATGATTAAAGGGATTTGGTATTTTGATAAAAGACAAGGTGAGTTAAAATATCGTTTATTAGGATTAGCTCCAATGGGTAAAGATGTCTTAACACTAGGAGTACAAGAAATAGAAGATAACGAGTTATATGAGTTGTTTTGGATTTTCTTCCCTAACGCGAGAGATGTATTGCATAATGCGAAGGTGTTTAATCCTAAAAATGCATCAAATCCAATATCGTATGATCATATGTTAAATGCTAGAAGATTTAACTCGGTAATTATTAGAGAAGAAAATATTTATGGAAACAGAAAGATTTCTGATTATATCAGAGGGAACTCACTTTTCCAGTTATTAGAGGCTCGAAAAATCAAAGATGATATTAGAAATAAAGAAATGGATATGTGGAATTACTAATCCAAATTTCTAAAAAATAAAAAAGCGTTTGCGTAAGCAAGCGCTTTTTTATTTACAATCTATTACTTTTGAAGTATGAAGGAAAAGCATGTTGATTATATAATTGTTGGTTTAGGCTTGGCTGGAATTGCTTTTGCAGAACAGCTATGTAAAAACAATAAAACCTTTATCGTTTTTGAAGATGCTTCTCAAACTTCATCATTAGTAGCTGGAGGTGTTTATAATCCTGTTATTTTAAAACGATTTACGCCAGTTTGGAATGCACAAAAACAATTAGAAGTTGCACTTCCTTTTTATGAAGCCTTAGAAAAAAAATTAGCTATTAAAGTTGATAAGAAACTTACAATAAAGAAAGCCTTTAAATCTATAGAAGATCAAAATAACTGGTTTACAGCTTTAGACAAGCCCCTGCTTTCAGAATATATGAATCCTAATATTTCTAAAGAAAGTATTCAAGGGGTCGTAGGAGATTTTGGGTTCGGAGAAGTATATGAAGTAGGTCGTATAGATACTAAAAAATTAGTGGAATCTTATAGAAATCACCTAGCACAAGAAAATCAAATAGTATTTGAGTCGTTTGAGTACGACGTATTAAAAATGAAAGACACTACACTTTCTTATAAAAATATAACAGCTAATTATATCATCTTTGCAGAAGGCTATGGAATTGTAAACAATCCCTATTTTAAACATTTGCCTTTAAACGAGGCTAAAGGTGAACTCTTTACCATTCATGCACCTGGTTTAGATATTGATTTTCTTCTAAAATCAACACTATTTGTAATGCCGCTGGGAAATCATCATTACAAAGTAGGAGCCACTTTTAATTGGAAAGACAAAACATTAATTCCTTCAGATGAAGGTAGAGAAGAACTCATAGAGAAATTAAAGAATGTAATTAATGTTCCATATAAAATTGTAAATCACTATGCAGGAATTAGACCTACAGTAAAAGATAGAAGACCTATGGTGGGAGTGCATTCAGAGTATGCGAATTTAGCTGTTTTAAACGGTTTAGGAACACGAGGCGTTATGATTGGCCCAACCATTGCAGAAAACCTTTTTAACCATTTAGAAAAAGGGGCAGCCTTGGATTCTGAAATTGATATTAAAAGATTTGAAAAGAGAAATTAATCCATCTTTTCTTCATAAGACACAAACATATTAATCCAAAGAATTCTAGATAATCGTAAATTCAGAGGCGCTAACACAATTAAAGCTATTAAAATCGCTGCAAAACTTTGTAATAACGTAAGGACAAAAAGTAATTTAGCAATTAGAAAGGTTATGATTGACAAACCAACAGTAATTCCATAATTAACATACATGGCACCATAAAAAAAAGAAGGCTCCAACATATACTTTAAATCGCAGTTTGGACAGTTTTTATGAATTTTTGTAATCTTATTTGGAATAAAAGTGAACCCGTTAGAAAAGAAATCACCTTCGTGGCATTTTGGGCATTTCCCTTTTGTAATACTGTAAATTTTTGTCCCCTTTTTAAACATGAGATAGTGTATTTTTTTGCCTAGATTTGCACACAACAAAATTACGAAATTTTAATGGTTAATGTCCATAATTTAACGGTCTCTTTCATGGGGACAGACTTGTTCTCTGGAATCACTTTTAAACTAAATAAAGGAGATAGAATTGGATTGATAGGAAAGAACGGAGCTGGGAAATCGACCCTTTTAAAAGTCTTATCTAAAGACATCGAAAGTAGTGGTGGTACTATGGCTTTTGATAAAGATGTGAGCATTGGATTTCTAAGGCAGGATATCGATTTTGTTCAAGGCAGAACGATTTTAGAAGAAGCATACCAAGCTTTTGAAGAAATCAAGGAAATTGAGGCAAAACTTGAAAAAGTTAATGAGCAACTGGCAACTAGAACAGATTATGAAAGTGAAGCTTATGGTCAATTAATTATTGATTTAACAGAGTTCACTGAGCGCTACGAATTGTTAGGAGGTTATAATTACCAAGGAGATACCGAAAAAATTCTTCAAGGATTAGGTTTTCAAAGAGAAGACTTTGATAAACTTACCGATACTTTTTCTGGCGGTTGGAGAATGCGTATAGAATTAGCAAAATTATTATTACAAGACAACGATATTTTATTACTCGATGAGCCTACCAACCACTTAGATATAGAATCTATTATTTGGCTAGAGAATTTCTTAAAATCTTATTCAGGAGCCATAGTATTGGTTTCGCATGATAAGATGTTCTTAGATAATGTAACCAATCGTACCATTGAGATTTCTTTAGGTCAGATTTATGATTATAAAAAACCATACTCTAAGTTTCTATTGCTAAGAGCAGAGATTAAAGAAAAGCAGTTACAAGCTCAGAAAAACCAAGAAAAGGAAATAAGACAAAAACAACTTTTAATAAATAAGTTCAAGGCAAAGGCAAGTAAAGCATCTATGGCGCAATCGTTAATGAAACAATTAGATAAGGTGGAACTTATCGAAGTAGATCAAGATGATAATGCAACCATGAATGTCCGTTTTGCCATTTCTAAAGAACCAGGAAAGATTGTTGTTGAAGCTGAAAATATGAGCAAAAGTTATGGAGATAAACACGTGCTCGAAAATGTTGATCTATTAATAGAACGGAATAGTAAAATTGCTTTTGTTGGGCAAAACGGGCAAGGAAAATCAACTTTAGCAAAAATGATCGTTGGAGAAATTCCTTTTGAAGGTCATTTAAAGCTTGGACATAATGTTGAAGTTGGATATTTTGCACAAAATCAATCAGAACACCTGCCGCCTGAAAAAACGGTGTTAGAAATCATGGAAGATGCTGCAACTGATGGGAATAGGATGAGAGTAAGAGATATGCTTGGAGCGTTTTTGTTTGGAGGAGATGCAGTAGATAAAAAAGCAAAGGTACTGTCTGGTGGAGAAAGAAATAGGTTAGCGTTATGTAAACTATTGTTGTCGCCATTCAACGTTTTAATTATGGATGAGCCTACGAATCATTTAGATATTGCTTCTAAGAATGTATTAAAAGAAGCATTAAAGCAGTTTAATGGAACATTAATTTTAGTATCACACGATAGAGATTTCTTACAAGGATTAACGTCAACTGTTTATGGGTTTAAAGACAAAGTAATTAAAGAATATCTAGGAGATATTGATTATTTCTTAGAGCAACACAAAATGGAAAATCTTCGTGAAGCAGAAAAAAGAACTGTAATTAAAGAAGAGAAAACGACATCGCAAAAAGAAGCGTATCAGCTTTCTAAAGAACAAGAGAAAGAATTGAGAAAGCTGCAAAATAAATTATCAAAAATTGAAACTCAAATTTCCGATATAGAAAAGGAAATTTCAGATATAGATATTGCTTTGGCAGAGAATTATGACGAAGTATCATCACAGCCTAATTTTTTTGAAAACTACCAAGCTAAGAAAGAGAAGGTGGATAACTTAATGGAGGAATGGGAGCAAGTAGAAGAGAAAGTAAACTCTTTTTCTTAGTATGTTTTCTGCTGAGTTACATATAAAAAACCAGCAACTACTATTGCCAGTATTGCAAGAAAAAAACATTCAGTTATTTGTAAAAAGAGAAGATGAAATTCATCCTGATGTTTCTGGAAATAAATTCAGGAAACTTAAATACAATCTCTTAGAAGCAACAGCAAAAAACCACACAATATTACTCACTTTTGGTGGCGCATACTCTAATCATATATTGGCAACAGCTATAGCGGGAAAAGAAAATGGCTTTAAGACCATTGGAGTCATTCGAGGGGAAGAATTAGGGAACGACTTATCAGAAACATTAAATAACAATCCAACATTACAAAAAGCATATGAAAATGGAATGCAGTTTGTATTTGTGTCTAGAGAAGAGTATCGAAAAAAAGAAGAGCCTTATTTTATTCAGAAGCTAAAAGAAAGTTTTGGTAAGTTTTACTTGATTCCAGAAGGAGGAACAAATGCACTTGCTGTAAAAGGGTGTCTAGAAATTTTAACAAAAGAAGACGCTTCGTTTGATTATATTTGTTGTTGTGTAGGTACAGGAGGAACTATTTCGGGATTGATTAATTCGGCAAAAAAACATCAGAAAATACTAGGATTTCCAGCACTGAAAGGTGATTTTTTGCAAAAAGAGATTGCCCAGTTTGTTAATAAAAAAAGCAATTGGGAATTAAATACAGCTTATCATTTTGGAGGATATGCTAAATACAAACCTGAATTAATAGCTTTTATTAATTGGTTTAAAGAGCAAACAACAATTCCATTAGACCCAATTTATACAGGTAAAATGATGTTTGGGCTTATAGATATGATTAAAAAAAGTAAATTTAAAGAAGGAAGTAAAATTTTAATGATACATACTGGAGGTATCCAAGGGGTCTCTGGATTTAATCAAATGCTAGCGAAGAAAGAAAAAGAGTTACAAATCATTTTATGAAGTTAAGAATCTTAATATCAATAATACTGTTAGCCTTTTTGTCTAGTTGTGGGTCAAGTAAGAAAACAGTACATAAAAAGAATCCAGGGGTGGTTTTAAATGAACCAAAGCCTAAAAAAACACCTTCTGTAAATCAGATAAAGCACGTTCGGAAACTTGAAAAAGGAGGAAAGAAATTAAATAGACATACCTTAAAATATATTAGAGAGTATGCTCCGATTGCGGTATTGGAAATGATTGATTATAAGATTCCAGCTAGTATTACATTAGCTCAAGGGATTTTAGAATCGGGTAACGGGAGAAGTCAGTTAGCATTAAAATCTAAGAATCATTTTGGAATTAAATGCCATAAAGGCTGGAAAGGCGAGCGTGTGTATCATGATGATGATGAAAAAGGAGAATGTTTCAGGAAATACAGATATGTGCAAACCTCATACAAAGACCATTCAAAGTTCTTATCTGGTAGAAGAAGGTATGCCAGTTTATTTAAGCTCAGAAAATCAGACTACAAAGGTTGGGCTAGAGGCCTAAAAAAAGCAGGATATGCAACTGATAAAAACTATCCTAAAAAGCTGATAAAAATTATTCAAGATTATAAACTCTACGAGTTTGATAAGCTTAAGAAAAAAGACGTAAGAAGGTTTGTGAAATCTGAAAAAGACAAACCAAAGAAAACGAAGAAAAGGAGAAAAACAGTAGTGTATATTGTTAAAAAAGGAGATACACTATACGGAATCTCTAAAAAATTTGACATCTCTATAACAGACTTAAAAAAGCTAAATAAGTTGAAAAGTAACGCATTGGCTATAGGACAAAAGTTGATTATAAAATAAAAGCCCGCAAGAACCATAGCCAGTTCTCGCGAGCCAAATCACTAATCAACTAACAATTACCATGAGTAGTTTTTAAGTTTAGCTTGCTTTTTAATAGCTTTTATAAGCACACTTTCTAACTCATCCTTTTTCATGTTTTCTTTATTCTTTTTAGCAACATAAGCTTGACGCTTTTTATTCAATTCTTGAATTTTCGCTTTTATTTTTTTGCGTTTTTTTGCTTGCTCCTTCACATATAACTCAATCTCTTTTGCAGACTTGTTCTTTAAATGTTCAGGTAAGGATTTCTTATCTAATTTAGCATAGTTTACTTTTTTTGCCTTGTCTGCATCTACTAAATCCCAACTAGCATTATCATACATTCTACTGCTTTTACTAACGGTTCTTTTAACACTAACTTCTTTAGCAATTTTCTTAGCGTTACCATCTTGTGCAGATTGCTTAGAATAGTTGCGACGCCCATTATTTCCAAAATAGATATAGGTTTTATTTAATTTCTTATTTAAAATGATAATTTCATCATCATAAGGGGTAACAATATGTACCACTTTTTTATCTTGATTAATCGTCATATAATCTCCACCACCTAATTGAGCACCATCTTGCCATTTACCAGAAATTCCATTGTTATAGTTTCCACAGAAAATAGTATTAATAATGATGTCTTTCTCTTTTGCATTTGTAACGGCATCTTTATAATTGATTTTTCCTTGAGTAAAAGGCTCATTGCCAGCAATAAAAATAAAGCGTAAGTCATTTTTGTTTTTACCCCAGTCTAATTCATTTAAAGAAGTCTGAATTACTTGTCCGCAAAACTCATTTCCTCCATTTGTTGTTAAAGAGAAAAGTTTTTCAGAAATTTCATCCAAGTCACCTGTAAATTGGAGTACCTGTCTAATATATCCTTCTTTCATAGATAAGTTAGAGTTTCCATATTCATACAATGCAATCTGCAAATCAGGTTTTTTAATACCATATTTCGCAAAGGATAATTCATTAATAATAGACCACAATTGAGACTTTGCTTGCACAATTAAACCATCCATGCTATTACTTGTGTCTAGCAGTAAGGCTACTTTAATAGTTTCTTTTTTAAGAGGCTTTTCCTTTATAGGATTGGAAGCATAACTCATATTGATACTCAAAATGAGCGCTGTAATAATTGCTTTTAATCGGAATGTTTTCATAATGTTTGTTTTTTTAATGTTACAGATGATTAAAAGTTTGGTTGCGTTTGTTAATACAATACTAATGCCAACTTTCTTCTTATAAAATCCAGAATGAGTGAAAGACCTCTTTGAATGAGTAAACTAGAAATCTAATTGAGTAAACCCTTATTTTTAGTAGTTAAATAATCTATAGATCAAACAAACACGTTTTTTTGAATGCCATTTTGTATGTATGTTTACATTTATAAATAGTATATGGCAAAAAAAATATACATATCAATTTTATTTGTAGTTATTGGATTGCAACTTGCATTTTCTCAAAAGAATAATACAGTGGAGCTCCCCAAATTATTTTCTATTAAGGTAAAAGTGGTTGATGATAAAATGAACCTCCCTATAACCAATGCTACGGTACGTATTAACGGAATGGTATTTCCATATTCAAATACTCAAAGTAGATATATTATCAAAGCAAGAGCAGGTGACGAGTTGGTAGTTACTCATCCAGACTTTACCACCGTGTATTACACCATAAAAGATGATGAAGATATAAAGGTTGAAGTAAGAGATTTTATAGATAGAAGGCGAAGTAGTAAAAGAGCAAAAAAAATGAAGGCAGCTTCTTTTGATGAGAAAAAGAGGTATTCAAAATCAAAAAAAACAAAGGTAGATTTATATAATATAAACCTAGATTCTGCAAAATATTATAAAGAGAAGAGCTTTGACAAAAGCTTATCATTTATACAGAACATACTTTCGGTAAAAGAAAGTAACAATAGAAATGCAGCTACTTATAATACATTGGCTGACATCTATAGACATTGGAAGCAGTATGATTTAGCGATTGCAAATTATACGAATTCTTTAAATTACAATGATAAAGCAAGTACAAAGATCTCTTTAGCGCAAGTATATGTTGCTTCTGAAAACTTTAAAAAGGCAAAGGAGACTTTTGAATTGATCTTAAAACAGAAAAAAACAAAGTTTGAACAGGTATTAATTTATGAAGGATTAGGAGATGTATATCTGGGTTTAAAAGAGTATAAAAAATCAAAAGAAAATTATCAAGAAGGATTAAAAATTGCCTTAGATAATACTATTCAATCAAAAGTTACAGACATCAACTCTAAATTAGGAGATGTGTATGCGGCAGAAGGAAACTTAGTCAAAGCTAAAGAATCATTCGCCAATGCTATTAGTGCGGCAAAAAAAGAGAACACTACCAGATCTATTAAAGAGAAAGATAAGGTGGCAGATTTTTTAAACACTTACAATGAATTTGATGATGAGATTAAGTTAAGAAAAGAAAGTTTAGAGGAATTCCTTAAAAAAGATACCCTATCTTTTAACCAATCCGATAATCGATATGATAATATTGGTGTTGGAACAAAGCTAAATGAAAAAGACTCTACACTTTTAGTTTCAGATGTTAATGCGATTACTCCCCAATCTATCAATTACAAAATAGGAAGAGCTTATACACAAAAAGGAGAATACCAAAAAGCGATTCCTTTTTTAAAAAATAGTATCAATGAACCTAATAAGTTTGGTGATATAGAAATTAAAAAGGATGCCACGCGTAAACTTTCGGAAACCTTTGCGGCTGTTGGAGAATACGATAAAGCACTCACCACATATCAAGATTATGTAAAGTTGGTAGATCAGTTGTATGTTAAGAAAGGACAAGAGATTAATAATGCCAAGAGATTTGGGCAAACTTTAGCAGACAATCAAAATAGAATTGCTGTCTTAGAAAAAAACAAAGAACTTAGTGATAGCCTCATCAAATTAGCTGCGAAAGATCAACAATTGAACGAAGAAAGAAATCGGAATCAGTTGATTATTATTTATGGACTTATAGCAGGTATACTGACCCTTTTTACAGCGGTATATTTCTTATTTAGAAGTAATAGGCAACAGAAATTAACCAATAACTTGTTGGCTTTAAAATCGATGCGCTCACAGATGAATCCACATTTTATTTTTAATGCATTGAATTCTGTCAATAGTTTTATTGCAGTAAACGATGAGCGAAATGCCAATAGGTATTTGTCTGAGTTTTCTGCATTGATGCGATCCGTATTAGAAAATTCCGACGAAGATTTTATCCCTCTTTCGAAAGAAATAGAACTCTTAGAGCTCTACGTAAAGTTAGAACACAATCGCTTTAAAGATAAGTTTGATTATACCATTGAAATTGATAAGAACATCAATTTAGAACAATTTTTAATTCCCCCTATGTTATTACAGCCCTATATAGAAAATGCTATTTGGCACGGATTACGCTATAAAAAAGAAATAGGAAAACTCTCTATCAACATCACAAAAAAAGATCTAGATGCTGTTATAATATGTATTCAAGATGATGGAGTAGGAAGAAAAAAATCTATGGAGCTGAAAACAAAAAATCAACTAAAACAAAAATCAAAAGGAATGAGCACAATTCAGAGTAGGATTGCCATTCTAAACGATATGTATGAAGATAGAATTTCGGTACAAGTAAGCGATGTATTAGAAAGTGGAGAAGGAACCAAAGTTGAACTGTTATTAAAAAGAAAATAGATGAAATTAAACGCCATTATTGTTGAAGACGAGGCTGTAAGTAGAGATATTTTAAGAAACTATATAGGAAAATACTGCCCAAATGTTACTATAAAAGGAGAGGCTAGTCATATAGACGAAGCGTATGCTTTAATTCAAAAACATGAGTTAGACCTTGTTTTTTTAGATGTAGAGATGCCTTTCGGAAATGCATTTGATCTCTTAGAGAAAGTAGAAAATAAAACCTTTGAAACAGTCTTTGTAACTGCTTATGATCACTATGCGATAGAAGCTTTAAATAGCCATGCATCTTATTATTTGTTAAAGCCCATTTCTATAGATGAGTTGATAAAAGCTGTCAATCATGTTACAGAAATTAAAGAAAAAGAAAATGACTTAGAACATAAAATATTAAAACCCAATATCAATTCTGCACAAGGAAAAATTACGATTCCACAGCAAGATGGTTTTGAAGTATTGGATGTGAATGATATTGTGTTTTGTAAAGCAGATGATAATTATACCGAAATTCATTTAGCAAATTCTAAAAAGCTAGTTAGCAAAACACTTAAATACTTTGAAGAAGCTCTAAGGGAATATGCATTTGCTAGAATTCATAAATCGTATCTGGTCAATATAAATGCCATTACCAAGTATAAAAAAGGAAAAGGAGGAAGTGTACTCGTTTCTAACGGTAAAGAAATTTTAGTATCTTCTTCGAAAAAAGGAACTTTGTTATCCTATTTTAAATAATATAAAAATGATAGTTATTAAACCCGTACATGGAAAGCACCCACAAATCTCTGAAGATTGTTATATTGCTGAAAACGCTGTAATCGTTGGAGAGGTTACCATAGGGAAAGAATGCAGTATTTGGTTTAACGCTGTAGTTCGAGGAGACGTGCACTATATAAAAATAGGAAACAAGGTAAATATACAAGATGGAGCAGTTATTCATGCTACCTATCAAAAATCACCGACCACTATAGGTAATAATGTATCTATAGGCCATAATGCTATTGTACATGGTTGTGCCATACATGATAATGTATTAGTAGGAATGGGAAGTATTATTATGGATGACTGTGTCGTAGAAAGTAACTCAATTATTGCTGCTGGTGCAGTAGTTACGAAAAATACTCTGGTAGAAAGCGGAAGTATTTATGCAGGGGTGCCGGCAAAAAAAGTAAAAGATATTTCTCAAGAATTAATCTCTGGAGAAATCAATAGAATTGCCAATAACTATGTAGAATATTCAAGTTGGTTTAAAAAATAAAACCCGATTCCTAACCACAAAGAACCGGGTTTCTACATTAATCAACTCAAACTATTTATTTTTCGTTCTTTTCTTCTTTACGCTCTTTACGTTTTTTCATCATTTTTTTACGCTTCATTCCCTTCATTCTCTTTTTGCCTTTTTTAAACTTCTCATATTGAGCTTCAGTTAAGATAGATTTCATTTTTCTTTGAAACTCTAATTGCTTATCTAATCTAGCATTAGCCATTTTATAACGCTCATCAGCAGCAATCTCTTTCTTACTATCTTTATGCTTCTCTTTGAGCGCTTTCATTTTTTCATGAGTTGCTCTTTTATCTTTAATTTGAGCTAGGATAATAGGCTTAACTTTACGTTGCTGCGCTTCAGATAATTCTAATGCTAAAGCCATTTTTTTAACAGCTAAAGTTGCTTGTTGTTCAGTAGTAAGTTTCTCTTTATATTTCCTCTTATGCTTTTTTTGAGCTTGCGCTGTCATTGTAAAAGCAAAAACAAGTACTAAAATGGATGCTAATTTTTTCATGTTTTGATTGTTTTATGTTTTATTTATTAATGCTTTTAAGACCTGAGTATCTAGAAAAGGTTTAAATTTGACAATTGTTTTTAATACATTTTTAACATTTAACCAATGAAAAAAATACTACTACTAGCGTTCCTTTTCTCTTTAAACTCAATAGCTCAGGTAAAAGATAGTGTCAATTTGAGTAACCCTAATTCAGCCATATACACACATATATACTATTTACAACAAGATAGTTATGAGCCAGAAAAATCTGCAAAATCGATTTATGGACTTCCTGAAAATGAAGCTATTGCTACTGCCATAAAAATTAAAAGAGTCTTAGACGGAAAAGGATTGCAAATAGACTTTAATAGAATTCCCAATAATCCAAATTATAATGATACCATAGGTTATAATAAGTTCTATAAATATGTATTGTTTCCAGAAAGAATGCCGCTGATTTATGTAGAGAAAAAAGGAGATAATTGGTATTACTCAGATGAAACTATAGAAAAGATAGATATGCTTTATGAAGCTGTTTTTCCTTGGTATATAGATAGAATTCAAGAAATCATTCCAGGATATGGACATAAAAGTATTGCTGGATTTGAAATTTGGCAATTGATATCATTCTTACTGCTATTAATTTTTACCGTATTGGTATTTTATGTTGCCAAAAGAATCGCATATTTTATATTGCAAAGGATCTTACATCGATTTATAAAAAACCACAACCCTTCTATAAAAATTGCATTAAAAAAATTAGCACATCCAATTAGTTTATTAGTCGCATTATCTTTAATAGATAAAGTATTTCCATCATTGCAATTTAGCTTAGAAATTAACAAATGGTTCTTGCTTTCTATTAGTATCGCATCAACCGTTTTTTGGATTTATGTTTTCTTAAAACTCGCAAAGGTTGTCATTATTATTTATCAAGCTTTTACAGAGAAAACAGAAAGTAAGTTAGATGACCAGTTGGTTCCTATTTTAGGAAATTTCCTTACAGGCCTGATTATAGTAATAGGAGTTTTAAAAATTATCACGCTCTTTGGTGTAAACCCTACTGCCGTTATTGCAGGAGCTTCTATTGGAGGTTTGGCCATTGCTTTTGCTTCTCAAGATACCGTAAAGAATTTAATAGGTACGGTAATGATTTTTACCGATAAACCTTTTCATATTGGCGATTGGGTGCAAGCAGGTGAGGTAGTCGGTACTGTAGAAGAAGTAGGCTTTAGATCTACCAGAGTTCGTGCAGCAGACACCTCTATTTATCAAATCCCGAACAGCAAGTTGTCAGAGATGGTTATCAATAATAGTGGATTGCGTTTGTACAGAAGATATAATACCCAATTAGGAATTCGTTATGATACTCCACCTGAACTGATTGAAGCTTTCGTAAAAGGAATTCGCGAAATTTTATTGGCACACCCAGATACCAAGTCAGATAATTTCCTTGTTGAGTTCAATGGATTTGGAGATTCAGCATTATTAATTATGATGAATATGTATTTGAAAGATTTAGCATGGGCATCTGAGCAAAGATCGAGGCATCAAATTCATATCGCCATTGTAAAATTAGCTGCAGAATTGGGGGTAGATTTTGCTTTCCCATCTACTACTGTAATGATAGAGCAATTTCCAGAAAAGAAGGGAATTGATTTAAAATACGATACAGATAGTAAAAGAACAGATGCTGTGATAGAACAACAGATTGCTAACTTTAAAACCGAAATAGGAAAGGAATCTTAGCATGAGAATAACCAAAGCAATAGAAAACATCTTTAAAAATTATTTGCCATCACCATTTACGATTGCAATACTTTTAACTTTGTTAACCATTGTTTTAGCATTGCTATTTACCAAACCTATAGATGCGGGTTGGGGTTCTTATACTATAGATGTCTTACAGTTTTGGGAGCAAGGCATTTGGTCCAATTCACTACTTGTATTTGCCTATCAAATGATGCTAATTCTAGTCTTAGGACATGTGTTGGTATTAAGCAAGCCCGTAAGTAAGGCCATTTTAAAAGTAACCCAATATTGTACAACAACTTCTAGCGCAGCAGCAATTGTAGCCTGTGCTACCATGTTGGTTGCTTTCTTTAATTGGGGATTAGGACTCATTTTTGGAGCCTTACTCGCCAGAAAAGTAGCAGAGCATGCCCAACGACATCATATTCCTTTAAACTATCCAATTATAGGAGCTGCCGGATATATGGGCTTAATGGTTTGGCATGGAGGAATCTCTGGATCAGCACCAATCAAAATTAATGAAGATGGGCACATCGCTAGCATCATGAAAGATATCTCTTCACCAGAAATAGTCAGTCAGATTCCGAATGTGATAGATTATAGTCAAACGATTTTTAGCTTGTGGAACTTGGTCATATTTTCTGTAGTAGTCATTGCTATTACAGCTTTGTTTTTCTTTTTAGGAAAAATTGCAAGCCCTACCAAGATTGAGCTTCCAGAATATAAAATGGATATAGATGAAGAGAAAACGACCAAAGCAGAGAAATTAGATAGTTCAAAAATTTTAACCATTGGATTCGGATTGCTTATTTTGATTGCTTTTGGAGTTCGGTATTTTGATGATATCATCGCCTTAAAAATTACTCCCAACCTGATTAATTTCTTTATGTTAGGATTCGGATTAATCTTACACGGAAGCTTTAGAAAATTTACCGGAGCGGTGAGTGAATCTATTTCTGATGTATCGGGAATTCTAATACAGTTTCCACTGTATTTTGGAATCATGGGGATTATGAGTAGTTCTGGAATGGTTACCCAAATATCAGATTTCTTTGTGTCCGTTTCTAACTCGACTACCTTACCTATTTTTACTTTCTTTAGTGCAGGATTGGTGAATGTTTTTGTGCCCAGTGGTGGAGGTCAATGGGTAGTACAAGGTCCTATTGTGGTAGAATCTGCATTGCAGTTAAATGTTCCTTTGCCAAAAGCTATTATGGCATTGGCATACGGAGATCAAGTAACCAATATGCTACAACCTTTTTGGGCATTACCATTGTTGGGTATTACCAAATTAAAAGCCAAGGAAATCTTGCCTTATACCCTTATTGCTATGCTGGTAGGAAGTACCATTTATATTGCAGGGTTATTGATTTTTTAGATACGAGTATGATTTGGCTATCGAAAAAAATTGAATTCCCACCCTATGAAGCGGCTTCAGAAGAAGGCATCATTGCATTAGGAGGCGATTTATCTCCAGAACGATTATTGCATGCCTATGAGCGCGGAATCTTTCCTTGGTATTCAGAAGGCGAACCGATTGTTTGGTATTGCCCGCCAAAACGGATGGTCTTATTTCCAGAGGAATTAAAAATATCTAAATCATTACACCAAGCCATACGTAAAGAAGAATTTACGATTACTGAAAATACCGCTTTTGAAGAAGTCATATATCATTGTAAACATATAGCGCGTAAAGACGGTTTTGGTACTTGGATTACAGATAAAATGGAAACAGCATACATCGAATTGCATCGATTAGGACATGCTAAATCTATTGAAATATGGCGCTTCGACGAAGCTCAGCGTAAAAATGAGTTGGTTGGAGGTCTCTACGGAGTCCAAATTGGAGCTGTGTTCTGCGGAGAAAGTATGTTCTCTAAGCTTTCCAATACGTCTAAAATAGCCTTTGTTTATTTGGTTTGGTCAGGAAAATATGAATTGATAGATTGCCAAGTCTATAATGAGCATCTAGCCACTTTAGGCGCTAGAGAAATTGATAGAAAAGATTTTTTGGAGGTGTTGAGAAGGTAGGCTACAAGTAATTATCATTTACGACGCTTAATTTCAGTTGGTAACTAAACTACTTTTGATTTTAGGTTTTTTTGCTTTTTGAGATTTTGAAAGAGTCTGTTTAATTTCATGAGCTATTGCCTCAATCACTGGAACTGCAACAGAGTTTCCCATTTGTCTATACATTTGTGTTCTTGAAACAGGAAAAATAAAATCTTTAGGAAAGCCCATGGAAGCTTTGCATTCATTTTCAGATAAAAGTCTTAATCCAGTATCACCATCTTTAACAAAAGTTCCAGTTAATCTCTGAATTTTGTGATATGTTGCTACTAAAGTTTTAATTGGGAAATCAAAATTTTTATCAATAATTTGTGGTCTACCATCATTTTTTTTAAATATATAAGATTGTTGTAGATGCTTTGAAATATTATATCCTTGTTTATGTGATTCTATAAATTGTCCTATTCCAACTTTAAGTTTAGATTGTTTTGGCCAATTAAAAACGATAGAATTTATTGAAGATTTTTTAAAACCAACTATATATATTCTTTTCCTGTGTTGTGGAACACCATAATCAGCAGAATCTAAAATTTTTGAATCCACCCAATATCCGAGCTCATTCTTTAAGGTATTGATAATTAAATCAAAAGTTTTTCCTTCATCATGATTTCTTAAACCAGCTACATTCTCTAATAAAAATCCGCTAGGTTTTTTCTCTTCTAAAATTCTAACAATATCAAAAAACAATGTACCTTGTGTCGGATGACTGAAACCTTCTCTTTTTCCAATTGTACTGAAAGGTTGACATGGAAATCCTGCAGTTAGAATATCGTGGTTTGGAATAGATTTCGGATCAATGTCTGTTATATCTCCGTAAGGCAACTCACCAAAATTTATTGAATAAGTTTTTTGGCTAAAAGTATCCCATTCAGAACTAAACACACATTTGAATTCATTTCTCTCAAAACCCATTCGGATTCCTCCAATACCAGCAAATAAATCTATAAACTTAAATTTTCTATCACTCATTAATCATTTTCTGTTTTTTTGTTTAAAAATAACTTTCTTAGGTTAAAATATTTAACTTTCACTTTAAAGTTATCAACTATTTTATTGAAGAAAAAACGGGCATTTTTAATTGAATTCTTTTTCCTCTTTGTTTTGATGGGTAAGTCCATGAAAAAGGAACTGCAAATTTTAATTTTGAGTTTTTTAAAATATAATTAATGTAATTATCGTACTCAAAAAAATGAAGTCCACTCTTAGTATTCAACAATACAAAATTAGAAATTTGCTTAATTGAATCTATCAAATTTTCTGAATCATGTTCTCCTTTTAGACACCATTCTGTCATTAATCTAGATTTACTTTTCATTAGTTTTGAGAAATCCTCTATTGAATAGCCAGAAGGAAGATTTGATTCAAATTCAGAATATGATGGATGATCTTGAAAAAGTTTTAAATAATTTTCTAGCTTACTGTTTTCACAACCTAATACTCTAATATAATCTTTAACTTTATAATCATGACAACTTACTTTTGTTTTTGTTGTGCTCTTAACAGAAATTGTTTCAGATAAAACTTCCCCATCTGCAGTTGTCATTTGAATAAAAATATCTGTTTTAGGATTACCTCCATTTTTAAGTAGAGGTATTGAATTCGTTGAACGTATTTTAATTAAATCATTTTTATTTAAACGATACTTTCTTAAAATGGTGTCAAGAATGACATCATAATCAGATGATTCTTTATTTTCCTTAAACCTTCTTAGAAAAGGTTTTTCATTTAAGAGCTTAGAAATATCGTTCTCCAATTTGTTGCCTTTAATTCCATAATAACTTCCTGCTTCTTTTAAAGAGTCAAAATTTAATTCTGTTTGAATATCTTCAAATAGAGAAGACTTCTCCTCATAGTATGTCTGTAAGAATTCAACAAATTCTGAAAGTGTAAATAAATGTGTTGCAGGACAATAATATTCTTTGTTTCTAAATTTTTCTCTTAAGCTTACGAAATTTGAGTTTTGTAATTCTTCATCTGAAACTAGATAAATTGTGGAAATTATATTATCAGATAAATTTGATAATCTTAATATGCCATCTAAATCATAAAAACCAATTTTAGCTCTATCACTTCTAAATGAGTTTGAAGATCTAACTATAATTCTTTTTCCATCAATAGTTTTTATTACAAAATTTGCCAAAAACTGATCTTCATAATCATATGCAATATGTTTAAATTTTACATTCTTTTCAAAACTTTGTATTATTCCATGCTCCTCCAGCCTCTTTAACTGAGACACAATAAAGGAAGTTATTTCTTGCCCTGAGAGAACTTTATTTTTGTTGCTCTCAGATAGGGCTTTTTTTATATTCATAAATTGTTATAAACATTTGCTAAAAACTATATTGATATTTTGAGTTTTAATTCAATATATCAGATGATAACGAAGTTAACCCAAATAATAGTGAGAAACAAACTCAATCACTTTGGAGCGCTTTAACTTAGAAACTTTGTAACTTTACACTTTCAAATTTTGCAAGCTAACAAGATGAACATACAAAACGCACAACAACAGGTAGACGAGTGGATTCAGAATCATGGGGTTCGTTATTTTAACGAGCTTACGAACATGGCGCAGCTAACCGAAGAGGTAGGAGAGGTTGCGCGTATTATTGCACGTCGTTATGGAGAGCAAAGCGAAAAAGAATCTGACAAAGACAAAGACTTAGGAGAAGAATTAGCAGATGTATTGTTTGTGCTGTTGTGTTTGGCAAATCAGACGGGTGTAAACTTGCAAGAAGCATTCGAGAAAAAATTAGATATCAAAGCAAAACGAGATCATGATCGTCATCATCAGAATAAAAAATTACAGTAATGGCATTCCTTCAAAAAATAAAAAAAACTTCTTTTTGGGCCAATGTGATGAAAGTAGGATTCATCTTTTTAATCATCATTAGTATTGTTTCTTTGCTCTTTTACAGCTTTAAAGACCTTATAACATTCAATTGGGACGCAGTTGCCGAAACTAATTTTAACGATGGCAAATGGAAACGTTTCTTTGCAAGTAAAATAATAGCCAGTTTTATTTACGGAATCTTTATCACGAGTAAAAATACTAAGTAAGAAGAGTCATTACCCAATGGCTGCTTTAAGTCGCTCTACTTCTTTTTTACTATTTCCTACAAAAATATCAGTATCCATGATAAAAACGGGGCGCTTTAAAAAAGTGTATTCATCTAGTAAATACTGTCTATAATCTTGCTCTGTAAGTGTCTGGTTTTTTAAATCCATCGCTTTGTATTTCTTAGCTCTTTTGTTAAATAAACCTTCGTAACTTTGAGAAAGTGCGTACATTTCTTCTAGTTGTTTTACGGTAATCGGATGTGCTTTAATTTCTTGTCTTTCAAAGCCTTCTAAATTGACTTCTTTTAAAATTCTTCGACAAGTATCACAAGTTTGTAAAAAATAGACTTTCTTCATTTTTATGAATTATATTTGACTAAATTAAGGATAATAATGAAGACACAAATTGCCACTTTAAAAAAATCTAGAGAATTAACACTAAAAGCAATTCAAGGGTTAAGCCTTGAGCAAATCCATACCATACCAAAAGGTTTTAAAAACAACATCGCTTGGAATGTGGCTCATTTAGTGGTTACCCAACAATTGTTGCAATATAAAATGTCTGGATTAAATTGCTTAGTGCCAGATGCATTGATAGAGGGCTATAGAAAAGGAACTTCACCAGAGACTCCTTTTTCTGAATCAGCATTTGAAGAGGTAAAAGAATTGTTGATTGGATTACCCGAAACTCTAGAAGAAGATTATGAAGCTGGAATTTTTGAAACCTACTCGGAATACCAATCTAGTACAGGATTTGTGATGGATTCTATAGAATCTGCCATCAGTTTTAATAATTTTCATGAAGGCTTGCATTTAGGAGTCATCATGTCGATTAAAAAATTAGTTTAGATAATGGATTATTTTTCAATAGCAACCATCTTAGTGGTACTCTCTGCAGTATTTGGGTATATTAATGTTCGCTTTATAAAGTTACCAAGTTCTATTGGTTTAATGGTGGTAACCATACTCTTTACTTTAGTGGTTTTGGGGTTGAGTTATTTTGATGATACCTTACTTTTAAAGGAAAAGGAATTAATTACCAGTATAGATTTTAAGACCGTATTGTTAGATGTGATGTTAAGTTTCTTGCTATTTGCTGGAGCCTTACACACCAACTTTCAGCAATTAAAAATACAACGAAAACCCATTCTAATTTTTGCCACTTTAGGCACTTTACTTTCTACTTTTTTAGCAGGAAGTTTGGTGTACTTTTTACTTCAATTATTAGGCTTAGACGTTAATTTTATATACTGCTTGTTGTTCGGTGCGTTAATTTCTCCAACAGACCCAATTGCAGTATTGGGAATTATGAAAAAAGTAGGGGCGCCCAAAAACTTAGAAACCAAAATTGTTGGCGAGTCTTTATTTAATGATGGTGTTGGAGTTGTAATATTCCTAACCATTTATCAAATTGCAAAAGGAGGTACAGATATTACATTCGGTCATGTTGCTGAGCTATTTTTAGTAGAAGTAATTGGTGGTATTGGACTAGGACTGATTATCGGTTGGCTTACCTATAAATTATTAAAGAGCATTAATGATTATGATATCGAAGTAATTATCACCATTGCAGCCGTTATGGGAGGCACCATGTTAGCACAACAACTTCATGTGTCTGCTCCTTTAGCGATGGTAACAGCAGGACTGATTGTAGGAACAGATACGGTGAGACAATCTTCTATGAGTGAAGTTACAGAGTTGTATGTAGATAAGTTTTGGGAACTGATAGATATCTTATTAAATACCATCTTATTTGTGATGATTGGAATGGAAATGTTAGTATTAACATTTAATAGTTCTTACATCTTGGCTGGACTTATTGTGATTCCAGTCTTACTCGTATCAAGATACATTTCATTACTACTCCCTATAAAACTATATGCAAAAAAACTAGATTTTGTGCCTAACACAAGTTTAATAATGACTTGGGGAGGTTTAAGAGGAGGTATTTCTATTGCCTTAGCATTGAGCTTAACTCAGGTGATGGAGAGAGATTTATTTTTGGTAATAACATACATTGTAGTTGTCTTTTCAATCATTGTACAAGGATTGACCGTTGGTAAATTAATTAAAAAATATACATCAGAAAACTCGTAAGTTTATACTAGTTTTGTAGACATTAAGAACAAACTTTTAAGCATGATATTTCCGTAGTAAGTGTTCGACACCGAAGAATAATTGTATGGAAGCTACTATAATTGAAAACAAATAACATTAACACATGAAATTCAACACAAAAACAATTCACGGAGGACAAAAGCACGAAGAGGCTACAGGTTCTGTAATGCCTCCTATATTTCAAACCTCTACTTATGCACAATCTAGTCCAGGAGTTCATAAAGGGTATGAATACTCTAGAGCAGCTAACCCAACAAGGACAGCCTTAGAAAATAATTTTGCTGCTATAGAAAATGGAACTCATGGGTTTGCGTTTTCTTCGGGATTGTCGGCAATCGATTGTGTCTTAAAAATGTTGAATCCTGGCGATGAGGTAGTTGCTGGAGATGATTTATACGGAGGAAGCTATAGAATGTTTACCCTTTTATTTCAAAAATACGGATTGAAGTTTCAGTTTGTGGATATGAATTCTGTAAGCAATGTAACCAATGCAATTAATGAAAACACCAAATTGGTATGGTTAGAAACACCAACAAATCCTTTAATGAAGATTGCAGATATTGAAGAGATTTCTAAAGCGGTAAAAGCAAAAGATTCAACTATTTTAGTTGCTGTAGATAATACATTTGCAACCCCTTATTTACAACAACCTTTAGATTTAGGAGCAGATATCGTTATGCATTCTGCAACAAAATATTTAGGCGGACACTCAGATTTAGTTATGGGAGCTTTAATGGTAAAAGACCCTAAGCTAGCGGAAGAACTACATTTTATTCAGTTTGCTGGAGGAGCTGTCGCTGGCCCTATGGATAGTTTTTTAGCCTTACGTGGTATTAAAACATTGCATGTAAGAATGCAACGTCATTGTGAAAATGGAAAAGCTGTTGCTGAGTTTTTAGCAAACCATGATAAAGTAGGCGCTGTATATTATCCTGGTTTTGAAAACCACCCAAATCATGAGGTCGCAAAAAAGCAAATGAAAGATTTTGGAGGCATGGTTTCTTTTAGATTGAAAGATGAAAGTAGAGCAGCTGCATTTCAGTTTCTAGAGAACACAAAAGTATTTACACTAGCCGAATCTTTAGGGGGTGTAGAAAGCTTGGTAAACCATCCAGTAACGATGACACATGCATCTATACCAGAGCCAGAAAGGCTAAAAATTGGCATTACAGACTCTTTAATCCGTTTAAGTGTCGGAATTGAAGATGAAAAAGATTTACTACAAGATTTAGAACAAGCCTTAAGAGCCTAACTATAAAAAGGGAAACCCAACGGGTTTCCCTTTTTTAATAAAGATTAAATACTTAGGGGACTATTTAATCTAATTGCTTTATTTTGAATATATAGGGGGTTCTTCAAATAAAGCGAAACTACAACAGTTTAGGGGTAACCATTATTTAAAATAGTCTTAGGGGTCTACCGTAGTTTAAATTATATATGACTCCGACCTGCATGCTTACAAGCCACTCATTATTTTTGTTCTCTGCAACATCTGGCTTTAAGCCATCTAGTGCATCTGTAAAAAAGTATTGCCAATTAAATTGAATATTAATATTGACTCCATCTTTTAAATTATATCTCGTACCCATGCCAAAAGTACTAGCTAGAGAGGTGCCATTACCTATTTCTACAGCTCCATCAGCTCTATATTTTTCTGGTAATAAAGAACGATTTCTGGTCCAATCTCCCATTTGAGAGGTTAGGTTGTTTTGATAGAATGCATACTGGACTCCAGCGAGTAAATATGGATTCCATTTTATATCACTAGAATTATATAAAAAATCTGGAAGCTCATGAAGGTAATATTCAAATTGCATTCCAATACTTGTAAAGCTTATTTCACCGTCCATTGCACGTAACTGCTCTGCAACATAAGAATCTCTTTCAACCCACTTACCAAAATGTTTTAGCTTATTACCCATAGCAATATTTAATTCTGATCGTAAAGCGATTCGGTTAAAAAATTTCTGATTTGAATAATAACCAAGATTAGTGTTAAAGAAGTGCATGGTATGGCTAACACTTATCGAATTGCCTACATTTCCATATTGACTAAGAAAGTCTCCACGTTCTCCGTAATCAGTTTGAATCGTATTTGTACCAAAGTGAACACCAACATCATGAGTGATATGCTGGCTATGAGAAGTATTCAGTGCATACATGCACATGAATACAATGAGTATTGTATTTTTCAACAGACTAGGGGATTAGGGGGTTTCTGTTACAGACAAATATATAAAATATCTTAAGAAATAAAAATTAATTGATAGAAATCGTCTGATTTGTTGTGTGGTAAGCTCTAATCTTTAAAAGGCCATCATAATAAATAATGTCTTCAGGCTGTATTCTCTTTAGATAATTGCCTGTGTCCCATTTTCTATTTTTGTTAGAATCGATAATCACCCTAATTTGATATTGACTTGGAATTAATAAAGGAAATTCTACAGTAGTAGAGTTATTAGCATACTTTCGATACACTAAACTACCATCTCTTCGAATTAATTCAACAATTAAATTTTTAGAATTTGGATTATTAACTTGTAAATTAATAACACCGTAATCCTCAATATCTTTTGTAACAAAAGAATATGCTAAGCTATCGTTTACGTTATTATAAATATCCTTAATAGCTTTTGGGAGTACAGAAAGTTTATATTGTTGCTTCAACCCTTTTTTAAATACAAAACCAAAAGTGTTATCGTTTTTAGAAATATAACTTTGATAAGCTACTTTTAAAGTATCCTTATCTACTAAGGATATTTTACTAGTATCTAATTCTATAATTGGATTGCTACTACTAATGTAAAAGGTGTCTCTTAGTTCTAAGGTGCTTCTAATAGAGGGTGTTAAGATAAGAGAATCTATTTTTTTCTTTCTTAATCTTACGGTAACTGTATCTACAATTTCTTTATTTGTAACTAAAAAATTAAGGGAATCTCCTTCTATTGGAGTGTGCCAATAAATAAGAGTGTCTTTTTCTCTTTCAAATTTCGAAATACTTTTAAAACTGTCCGTTACTTTAGATAGTAAAGTAATATTCATATCCTTCCCATCTCCTTCATAGCCAAAAAATATTTTTCCTTTGGTTGCTTCTTTAGCTCTTTTAAATTGATAAGGCAAAATTTCTTTAAAAATAGATATTGGAGACTTTATAATACTATCTCTAGGTAAAGTAATAGTATCAGGATAGAATCCAATTTTATCTGTCTTTGGGTTAAATAAATAATCTCCCCCTGTATCCTTTAAAGCAATTAGTAAGTATTTTCCCTTTTGAAGATTTGAAAAATTATACAATGTTGTATCTAAACTACTAGTTACATAGTTGGGTTTAGTTTTATAAATAATAGAATCGGTAAAACTAGAATCCATTTTATATAACAACAGCTTAATGTCTTTTAAAGGTTTATTATCGCTAACATCTTTAACACTTCCTTTTGTGGTTAGAGAATCTATATAAGTTCCCGTAGAAAAAACATATTTAAACCGTTCTAATTTATTTCCTTCATTATTATCTTCTACACTATTTCCAAAATCAAATATATAAGTAGTGTTTGGTTGTAATGTGTCTAGTATTTGAATGCTAATATATTTGCTCGCTGATCCTTGAGGAGAAATCAGTGGAGGATACTTCAGCGGAGGCGATACCACCAATTGTTTATTTACATTATTCAGCTTAATGTACTCATTAAAAGTAATTTTGATTTCTTTAGCAGTAAAATTCAAAGATTCATAGGGGGGATTCGCAACGACAAATAATGGTTTTTCTTCATCTTTTGGACCACCAGAAGGGCGTCCTCTTTTTGCACACTGCCATAAAGAACCTATAAAAAGGAGTATCAAAAAGTATCTAAAAAAAGATTTCAAATGATAAATAGTTTTACACAAATGTACTAATATATTTTTCTTAAAAACGTTCAGAAATGAGACTTATTTTATTCGGTAAACGCCATTGTAAGAATACTGATTTTAACGCCACTTGTTTTAAGCAATTCCATTGCACAAGCCTCTAAAGTTGCTCCTGTTGTTATGACATCATCAATTAAAAGAATATGTTTGTTTTGAATCTTTGTTGAATTAGAGATTTTAAATGTTTTTTCTAGATTCGAAAACCGTTCTGCTTTTGTTTGAAATGTTTGCGTTTTTGTCCATAATGGTCTTAGTAAAATTTCCTCTTCGTATGAGATTTTTAATACTTCTCCGAGTTTTTTTCCAAAGGTTGTTAGTTGATTGTATCCTCTTTTTTGTAGCTTCTTTTTATGTAAAGGAACAGGAATGATAATATCTACATCTTTAAAAACATTTTTTTCTAAAAGCAGATGTCCTAACCAATCACCCAAGAAATTACCTACCTTTTGATTTCCCTTGTACTTTAGTTCATGAATCAATGCTTTTACTTTTCCCTCTTTTTGAAAAAGTAAAAAAGAGTTGGCATTTTCGATAGGGATTTTTCCGTAAAAAATAGAGGTTATGTTATTTTTTTTAAAATCCTTGTAACAAATTATAGGTAAATCATGTCTACAGGTTGTGCAGATTAAAGTTTCATTGGTTAACAATAATTGTTTGCAACTAATACAAACTTTTGGATAGAATAAAGAAGATATATCTTTTAAAAATTGCATATTTACACAGCTTTTTAAAGTAAGTTACAAAAACAAATCAAAATTGTCAAACAGATTAAAATTCTTCAGAGTAGCCGTTAAGAACCTTAAAACCTCTGGAACCATAACACCTAGTTCAAGGTTTTTAGCTAAAAAAATGTTGTCTAATATTGATTTCTCTAAAGCTAATGTATTAGTAGAATTAGGCCCTGGAAATGGGGCAATCACTAAGAAAATATTACAAAAGGTACATAAAAGTGCAATATTGATTTGTTTTGAAATCAATCCTGTTTTTTATGAGCAGTTAAAAAAAATTAAACACCCACAACTCATTGTTTTAAATGCCTCAGCAGAAGATGTTATTTTAGAATTAGAAAAGTTAGGGTATGGAAAAACTTGTCATATTATTTCTAGCTTACCTCTTACCATTATTCCTGATGAGGTTTCAGAGAAGATATTACACAATTCTTTTTCTTCTTTAGAAACAAACGGAACCTTTATACAATATCAGTATTCTCTTACGTATTTTAAAAAGCTGAAAAAAGTATTTAAAGAATCAATTTCTCTAAGTTTCGAAATTTTAAATATCCCTCCAGCATTTATTTATAAATGCAAAAAAGTCAATTGATTTTTATTGATAACTTTTGATGAATGCTGTATATTTGCCCACATTATGGCAAATACAGAAGATCAGTTTAAGAAGGTAATATCTCATGCAAAAGAATACGGTTATATATTTCAATCAAGTGAAATTTATGACGGACTAAGTGCGGTATATGACTATGCTCAGAATGGCGTTGAGTTAAAGAAAAACATTAGAGATTATTGGTGGAAAGCGATGGTGCAAATGCACGAAAATATTGTTGGAATTGATGCTTCAATATTAATGCACCCAACAACTTGGAAAGCTTCTGGTCATGTAGATGCATTTAACGACCCCTTAATTGATAACAAAGACTCTAAAAAAAGATATAGAGCTGATGTTTTAATAGAGGATTATTGTGCTAAAATAGAAGGTAAAATTGAAAAGGAAGTCAAGAAAGCGGCTAAACGTTTTGGAGATGCTTTTAATAAAGATGAGTTCTTATCAACCAATGGAAGAGTTCTTGGATATCAAGAAAAGATAAATACCATACTTTCTCGAATGGCAAGATCTTTAGAAAACGAAGATTTAGCAGATGTAAAAACGTTGATTGAAGAGCTAGGGATTGCAGATCCGCTATCTGGATCAAAAAACTGGACAGATGTAAAGCAGTTTAACCTAATGTTTGGAACCCAAATAGGTGCTTCTGCCGATAGTGCTATGAAAGTATATTTACGCCCAGAAACAGCACAAGGAATCTTTGTCAATTTCTTAAATGTTCAGAAAACGGGACGTATGAAAATTCCATTCGGAATTGCACAAACAGGAAAAGCATTTAGAAATGAAATTGTTGCTAGGCAATTTATCTTTAGAATGCGTGAGTTTGAACAAATGGAAATGCAGTTTTTTGTAAAACCAGGGACGCAGAAGAAATGGTACGAACAATGGAAAGAAACTCGTTTAAAATGGCACCTTTCTTTAGGAATGGGAGCAGATAATTATCGTTTCCATGACCATGAAAAATTAGCTCACTATGCAGATGCAGCTGCAGATATAGAGTTTAAATTCCCGTTCGGATTTAAAGAATTAGAAGGAATTCATTCACGTACAGATTTCGATTTAAAAGCACACGAAGAGCATTCAGGAAAGAAGTTACAATATTTCGATCATGAAGAAAATAAAAACTATGTACCTTATGTAGTTGAAACTTCTATAGGTTTAGATCGAATGTTTCTGGCAGTATTCTCTAATTCATTAATAGAAGAAGAGCTAGATAACAATACCACAAGAACTGTATTAAGACTTCCAGCCGTATTAGCTCCTTTTAAAGTAGCAGTTTTACCATTGGTTAAGAAAGAAGGGTTACCCGAAGTTGCCAGAAAAATTGTAGAGGAACTGAAATGGGATTTTAATGTGTTTTATGATGAAAAAGATGCTGTAGGAAAACGCTACAGAAGACAAGATGCAGCTGGAACACCATTCTGTATTACAGTAGATCATGATACTTTAGAAGATCAAACAGTTACGATCCGTCATAGAGATACGATGGCGCAGAAACGTGTCGCAATTTCTGATGTAAGAGACATCATTGCACAAGAAGTTAATGTGAAATCTTGGTTGCAGAAGATGTAGATTCTTTACAGAATTATATTTCCTTATTTACTAAGTTCCTTTTTTAGAGTCTCTTCTATATGAGTTGACTTACCATCTACAAAAATGACCATTCCTTCCTTGTTAATAATCATATGTGTAGGAAATACCTTTATTTTTAGGTTCTTCCAAATGAAATCTTTAGCCGATATCGTTTCGTAATAATACTCTTTATTCGCTTTAAATTTTTGCAATGCTTTGTTTCCATCCAAAGCAAAACTTAAGAAAATAACATCATCACGATCTTTATAGGTGTTTGCTAAAGTATTTAATGCAGGAATTTCTTCGATACAAGGCTTACAGTTTAAAAACCAAAATTTTACAATTACAGTCTTGCCTTTTAATATTTTGTTATTGTATGTAACTCCATTAATATCTTTAAGCTCAAAATCAGGAAATGAGTTTCCTAAGAATTGAACATATTGCTTGTATTGTTGAGCTTTTGCCAATAAAAACTTTTGATACTCTTTTTTTTGGATACTATCTAACTTTATTAACTGATAGGCTTTAGTTGGATAATCTACCTCTACAGGAAAGAAATCACCTGTCTCAATAGCACTTAAAAAGGTCAGTTTAGAAACTGTTTTACCTTCTCCATTAATGGGTGTGTAAGGACTACTTAAGTCTATAGAGGTAAAGTAGTATGAGAGAAAATTCTTTTTTGAAGATAAAAGACTATCTATAGATACTGTGGGTTTGTAATGGTTGGGTTTTTCTATATTAGAACAAGAGAAAAATAGAAGTAGTATGCAAATAAATAGTAAGCTTTTCATCATTGGATTTTAAAGATATGTCCTAAAGACTTGTATAATATCTTTATGTTGCAATTGCTTCTCTAAGAAAAATTCTTGCGCTAGAAGTAAATGTGAAATCTTGGTTGCAGAAAAATTAGCAGTAAGACCAAAATATAAAATCCCAAAAACACTTTTCTGGAAAAAGTTTGCGAGTGACTATATAAAATGCTGGAAGTACTAATACACAACAAATTATTACTCCTACTACTACCCATCGTCCTTTGTTAATAAAACTATGAAGTTTCACCTCGTAAAAAAGGCTCATGTTATTTTGCTCTAAGAGTCTTCTAATAGAACCTAAGCCTCTGTATATAGCATAAGCTATGGCGCCTGCAGCTATAAGTGTACACATAGAAATCCATACCGCTAGACAAACAGCATAAAATTGCATTTTAATTTCTTCAGGAGTATCTTTTCTGGTAAAAATGAACCACGATAATCCTGCCATAATAGTTAAGTAAAAGGTAATTCCTTTTGCTAAGACATTTGCTGTTTCTTTTATAGAATCGAATTGAAAGTCAAAAACGAGCCTTACATCTTCGGAAGAGTGTTTTTTTTCAATTGGAGTCTTAGTGGTGTCATCAGTAACTTGTTCAGAAGGATGCTCCTGTACAAGTTCGTTTTGCTCTATTTCTTTTTTCTTCTTTCTTTTTTTTGGAGATTTATCACCAGTTTTTTCTTCTTTCAACGCTTTAAGCTTTTAATTTTTAAAGCAATATACTGAAAAGAATGAGATATTTTAAAAACTATATCCAACACCCACTCCAATTCTGGGTACAATTACGGGAGAATCTGAGCCAAACATATTTCTACCTAAGCCACCATGAATATCGATTACTAAACCGCCAATGGAAGTATATTTTGTTCCAATACTAATTCCTAGGGCCCCATCTGTGTATTCTTCATAGCTAATAGTTCCACTAGTATTCACTTCTTTTTCGCCAAAATTTATTCCAAACCAACCCTCGCCAAAGAAATTCCATTTAGCTTCAGTAGTAAAGTAATGCCTAAAATAAGGAGTAATCATACGATCTTCATTATATCTAAAATCAGACCCTTTTCCTTCAAAATTAAATAAAGCAGCAAGCCCAATTGAAGATTGATCGCTTACATAGTATTCGTAAGAAATGTCTAATGTTTTTAGAGCTAAGGCATCTGTAATATCAATTTTAATTTCTTGCTGAGCAAAAGAGACCGTACTACATAAAAAGGCGAATACTAAAAATAATTTTTTCATATAATTCTTTTAATAGGTTAACAGATATAATGAATCAATATTGTTCTTACAAACATACTAATAATTTTTAATGCTTTTAAAAACGAAACCCTAAAGAAAGTCCAGTCCTTAAAGCAAACTCTATGTCGCTATTTACATAGTTAAGAATATCCATTCCTCCTCCAAGGTGATAATCAATAGTAATGATATTTTCAATAACAAATTTAACACCCAAAGCCAATCCTATAAATAGCCTATTAGGCTCAGTTACATTATTTTTTGAATCATAGCCAGCATACATTATAAACCCTTCTGTAAAAAAACCATTTTGGTTTTTAGAAAAATAACGCCTGTAAAAACCAGTCAACGAAAAATCTCTTCTTATATCTTCATCGCTATAACCGATACCTTTCTGAACTTCAAACCCATATGTGTTTTTTTTACTAAATAATCTTTCATAAGAAATACCTAAAGTACTTCCAAAATACTCCTTGCTATTTTCATAGTTTAATTTAAACTCGTGTTTCTTTTGAATAGGTTCTTCTTGTGAATAAGTGATGGCTGATAGAAACAAAAAAAGGAGAAATAATTTTTTCATAGAGGTAGCTTGTAATCCTTAAAAATACTAAAAAATAGCCCTTAGTTGCACACTACCTGTGTGAATTGTTTTTGAGTTTTCACTTTTACGCCCTAAATAGTTTAAACTCAAGTTTAAAAATGAATTTAATTTCTGATTGTATAAAGCACTCCATGTATAATTTTTTCCATCTTGTAACCCCTCCAGCATTTGGTAACCAACAGGTGAATTTGGATTACCAGAAAAATCATTAAAGAAAGCAGTAAAATTTAGATTTAGCTGATTCTGTTTTTTACTTGTATATAGATATTCTAAACCAAATTTTTGTTGATTTAGTTCTTCAAAATCTTGTAATTGATTTTGTTTAAACTTATAATGATAAAACACTGAAAAACGTTGGTCTTTACTGTATAGATAGCTTATTTTCGGTTGAATTTCACGTGCATTAATTTCATAATTTCTATTCGTAAAGTTCTCGGTTTCTAAATTATTTTCTGAAAACTTTCCTAAAACATCTAGTAGCCAATAGGAAGATAACTTATGAGCAAATTCGATTTGATGTAATTTACTTTTATTACTTTGGTTTCCAATAAAAAATTGTTGCTTTGCTCTAGAAGAACCATAGGTATATGATACACTATATTTTTGTAAATTTCTATTGAAATATAAACTGTTTCTAAAGTTTAAACTTAATCCAATCAGAGCATTTCCTTCAAAATCAAAAGGATTCAAGTTAAAAGAATTATCTACTCGTTCTTGTTCATTAACCACATTTAAAAACGTTTGATTTTGAAAATGAGAAAGTGTCTTTTTAATTCCAGTTTTAGAACTCCATTGCCCTGGGTTTAGTGTCAAAGATTGACTCCATTTTACCTTCTGAGTTGGTATGTATCTCAAATTTGGTAATGGAACTCTTAAGTAGTTTGCTTGATCTTGAAATTCGGCAATTTCAAATTCATCAAAATCTTTAATATTATCATTGTTGTAGTCAATCCAGGTATAGAAACCTTGTCCAGGTTCGGTTTCTATATAGATATAATCTTGCCTAGCAATATTGCCAGAAGAACTTTCGTATATAGTTCCTATACTTATAAAATTATTAAATAAACGTTGATTGTAAACAATCTTTGAGTTGAGCGATTTTTCATTTTCAGAGAAAGTGTTTTCTGTAATTCTGTAATTGGCATATACATCTAAACTGGTATTCTTGTTTTGAACTAAACGGCTGTTGATGTAAAAAGTTTTTCGATTGTTAATTTGACTAAATCGATTAGATCGAATACTATCATTATCTCTATAATTGACACCAAATTTTGCATATACTTTTGTTGTGTCTCCAATACCATAATAAGCTTCATATTCTTTAAAACGATGACTCGTATCGATAAAGTTTGACGTACTAATGTTTTTTCCGTCATTACTTTCAAAATCAATAAAACCTCCTAGCCAATTTTTAGAAAAACTTTGCTCTATTCTTCCTTTTGCCCTGATAAATGTATTTTGCTCAATACTAGAAGTATTATTTAGAAGGCTAGCATTAACATAAAAAAAAGTACGATTTAACTTCATCTTAGAATTGATTTGATGTTTACTTCCCGTAAAGTTGTCGGAAAAAGAAAGATGATTGTATTGATAGGAAAGCTGGTTTTGGTTTTTATCATGTAAAAAAAGACTAGCAGAAACTTGCTGTTGATCACCTGTTGGGTTTATTAAATTCCAATCTCGATTAAATTCTACTGCTTGAAATCGCTGAACTGTTTGAAAATTACGGTGTATAAATTGATAATTCACGGAACTAGAGAGTTGCCATTTTTTATCTAGTAAAGTTTGTTTCCAATTAATTTTGGTGGCAACACCTTTATTTTGATTATCATCAATGGTAGAGAATAAATTTAAATCATTATTACTTAAGGCTACCTCAGCGTTTATAAGTGTTTTATCGTTCGGTTTGTATTCTGAATTTACAACCGCAACTTGCAGTTTTGTTGGTGCGAATAACTGAATGATTGGATTGTAATCTCCCATGTTTGGCCCTTCATATTTAAAAATATTACCTACAGCAATAGTCTGATCTAAAACATAATCGCCATTATTAGTACCTACATTTGTAAAAGTAACACTGTATAATTCGTCATTAGGATTGGTAGAATACTCAAAAGCTTCTTGGGTACCAATAATTGCTTTTCGGTATAATATTTTATTTTCAGAGAACTCATCAATAAAAGCACTTTCAGCTACCATTAGATTCTGATCATTACCAGCATTTGTTAATATTTGTTTTTGACTTTCAGATAGGCTAAGCTGTAAGGGTTGATTTTTAGAATCACTTTCGCTATAAAAATATCCATTGATACTAAAGGATTCATTTTTATATTGCCCTTTCTCATATGTAATAAATCGTGTATAGTTTCGATCAGAATATTGAAATTCGACACGGATTCTCATATCGTTTGTAATTGGAAAAGTGGTATTGAAACGAATCTCTGCAAGGTTATAGTCAATGATGTAATCTTTATCTTCTCCGCGTTGAATTTGAATTCCATTTACAAAAACGTTATCACTTCCAGCCACAATAACAATTGCTGGTTCGTTATTTGGACCAAATATTTTATAAGGACCTTGATTACTTTCTATTCCAATAAAATTAAAGGCAGTAAACCGACCTCGAACTACTGCTCCAGACGCAGAGACGGTTGCCTTTTTTGAAATGTTAGCTTCTACTTCTAGTCCTGCAACTTGTTTTTCGAAATTTAAAAAATAACTATCCTTGTTTTTTAAGATAACATCACCTGCTTTAATGCGCCAGTTTTTGCTAAATAATTCAATGAATATTCTATCAAAATCGGTAATGTTTTGAGAGTAACCATTTTCTTGTAAAGGAATATTGGTGTCAAAAATATTAGCACGAATAGAAACATCTCTAGATAGTTTTCCTTCAATGGTTAAATCCATTGCAGAATTGGTTACAGAATTCTGGTTGTTTCCTGTAGTTAAGCCTCGGGTAATATAACCACTGGTTTTTAAACCATCAAAGAGTTTTAAATCTGATGGTTTTTTGTTTGTAGTTAGGCTGTATAATTTGCCAGTATTACTAGTGTTGGGGACAATAAAATTTTTATTAAAAGGACTATATACTTTTGTTAGAAACTCTGGGAATCGATAATACTCAATAGTAATTTCTGGGTATCTTTTCGCATCAATAATAAGGTAAGCCTCGCTATAATTAACTTGATATTTAGAACTCGAAATTACTCTTAGATTACTATCAAGAACTTTAAATTTTAGAGGATTAATACTCACAGAATCGATCTGTATAGTGTCTTTTATAACCAATACTTTTTTCGATCTAAAGTCTTCGGAAGTATTCTGTGCAGTCATAAATAGACTCCAAAAAATAAAGAAAATAAAGACGCCCTTTTTAATCATAAAGTAGAAACGTTATGAAAGCTAAAATAGTCTAAAATAACGACTGTTGTTTTACAGGGCTTTCATGTTCAAGCAGCCATTTTTTTCTCCATACACCTCCTGCATAGCCTGTTAAAGAGCCATCAGACCCAATAACTCTATGACAAGGAATGATAATCCAAATAGGGTTTTTTCCGTTTGCCGAGGCTACTGCCCGTATTGCTTTTGGATCTCCTATCTTTTTGGTTTGTTCTAAATATGTTCTTGTTTTTGCAAAAGGAATATTGAGTAACTCTTTCCAAACGGATTGTTGAAATACAGTTCCTTGTGGATTTAATTTTAAATCGAACACAGTTCTAGTTCCTGCAAAATATTCATTTAATTGTTGGACACAATTTTCTAAGCATTTGGGAGTGACTTTATTATTATTTAGTATAACCGAAGTATCATCTAATACAGAAACGGATTGAATTCCATGTTTATCGCCTACAATTTTAGCAATACCAAGAGGTGTTTTAAGATATGCTGTTTTAGATTCCAAAAACATCTTTTGAGTTTTGAGTAGTGATTTCAGAAATTTTTTCAAAAGTAAGGTCGTAGATATCTACTAAGGTATCTACAACTTGAGTAATATAAGCACTTTCGTTTCGCTTTCCACGATATGGCGTGGGAGCTAAGTAGGGTGCATCGGTTTCTAATACAATATGTTTTATATCAATTTCATGTAAGAACGTATTTATTTTTCCATTTTTAAAAGTCACTACGCCACCAATTCCTAATTTCATATTATACGAAATGGCTTTTTTGGCTTGTTCTAAAGTCCCTGTAAAACAATGGAAAATTCCATATAAATCATCTCCTTTTTCAGTCTCTAAAACTTCAAAAATCTCATCAAAAGCATCGCGACAATGAATTACAATAGGAAGTTTTTTTTCTTTAGCCCATTGTATTTGTGTCCTAAATGCTTCTTGTTGCTGTGGTAAAAATGATTGGTCCCAATATAAATCAATTCCAATTTCTCCAATTGCAATAAAGCTGCGCTTATCTATCCACTCTTTAACTAAATTTAATTCTTCTTTGTAATTTTCTTTTACAGAAGTAGGATGCAAACCCATCATTAAAAATAAATCTTTAGGATAATTTTTCTCAAGTTCTAACATCCTATCAGTATAGGAACTGTCGATAGCCGGAATAAAGAAACGCGAGACCCCTAAATCTTTTGCTCTTTGCATCATTGTATCTCTATCTTCATCAAATTGCTCCGAATATAGGTGGGTATGTGTATCTGTAATCATTAAAACTGTATTTTTGCTTTTCGTTTATTAGCGCATAAAAATACAGTTAAATGGCAAGTCTAAAAAAAGTATTGGAAGAAAAGGGATATATCTCTATAAAGCTAACTAAAATAGTAACCAATCATCTAGAGTTAAAAGCAGAGATAAATGGAGTTAAAGGACGATTTATTTTAGACACAGGTGCCTCTAACTCTTGTGTTGGACTAGATATGATTGAGTATTTTAAATTAGATGCAGAAGAAAGTGAGACGAAAGCTGCGGGGGCAGGTGCGACCGATATGGAGACGCAGCATTCTAAAAATAATACCCTTAAGATTGGCATATGGAAAACTAAAAAATGCCATTTGGTAGTATTTGATTTGACGCATGTGAACTCGGCATTAACACAACAAAAAGCTAAAGAAGTACATGGAATTATTGGCGCTGATGTTCTTGAAAAAGCAAAAGCAATTATAGATTATAAGAAAAAAGTACTGTATTTAAAACGTGTAAAAAAATAACAATCAGAGTTGTATCTTTGAAGCCTTAAAATATAATATATGAGTTTGCAAAAAGAAGTAATGGATCAAATGAAAGCAGCAATGAAATCGAAAGATACAGTTGCTTTACAAGCATTAAGAGCATTGAAATCGGCATTTTTATTAGCAAAAACTGAGGCTGGTGCTGGTGATGATTTGACTGCAGATCAAGAAATGAAAATTATTCAGAAGCAAGTAAAACAACGTAAAGATAGTGCTGCCATATTTGTAGCGCAAGGAAGACAAGATTTAGCAGATCCCGAATTGGCAGAAGTAGCTGTTTTAGAGCAGTTTTTACCAGAGGCACTATCAGAAGAAGCGATTGAAAAAGTAGTAGTAGCAACTATTGCAAAATTAGGTGCAGAAGGAATGAAAGATATGGGTAAAGTAATGGGGATGGTTTCTAAAGAATTGGCAGGTCAAGCTGATGGAAAAACGATTTCTACTATTGTACGGAAGAACTTAGGTTAAAATAGTAAAGGCCCGTACCTGCCTGCCGCAGGCAGGGTTCAGCTTTAATGAATTGCTAATATGTTTTTTGTTTATGTGATAAAAAGTGAAAAAGACGGGAGGTTGTATAAAGGATTTACAACTGATCTAAATAGAAGACTGAAAGAACATAATCAAGGTAGAACAAAATCTACAAAAGGCTATGTGCCTTGGGGATTAGTTTATTTTGAAGAAGTAAGTACTCGTTCTTTGGCTAGAGAAAGAGAAAAATTCTTAAAATCAGGACAAGGAAGAGATTATTTAAAAGAAAACATAAAGGCCCCGTAGTTCAACTGGATAGAATATCAGATTTCGGCTCTGACGGTTATAGGTTCGAATCCTATCGGGGTCACGAATAAACAAAAACCCAAACGCAAATCAAACTAGTACGAATTTGTTAGTTTGGGTTTTTGTTTTCAAACAAGAGCTTTATATATCAAGATAAAAAAATTGCTAAACTTAGTATAGTTTATGTAACTGTTTTAAGATACATCAAACAAAAATAATTTTCTATGATATAAGTCATTTTTTTCACACGTATTAATTCTGAAATTTGATATAGAATTTAATATAAGAACCATGAAAAAAAGAATGCCAGTTTCAACAATAATGACCAAAGATTTAATTACGGTAAATCATACAGATGATTTACTGACAGCAGAGAATCTTTTTAAAGAGCATAACATAAGACATATTCCTGTGGTAAGTGGGCAAGAGATTATAGGAATGTTGAGTTATACAGACCTTTTAAGAGTAAGCTATGCAGATGCTATTGATGACGATGATAAAGATGTAGAGACCGTAGTATTTAATATGTTTACCATTGAGCAGGTAATGGCTAAGAATTTGATAAAAGTTTCGTCACATGCAACCGTTAAAGATGTTGCAGAAATCTTAGCTGAAAAAGAATTTCATGCTATTCCTGTAGTAGAGAATAATGAACTAGTGGGTATAGTGACCACTACGGATCTAATTAACTACTTATTAGATCAATTTTAATAGTTTTCCTAGTGTTGAGAAGAGGCTTCATTCGAAGCCTCTTTTTTTCTTAAGTAAGCATTTAAAATTCTTTGAACATCACGATTGTCTTTTTTAGATTCTACATAAAAAGAATATTCGTCAGGGTTTTGTAGTTCAATTTTTTTATCTAAATAGCCAAAACCTTGGTAAATTCCATTCAGAATTAAAGCAAATCCAATTTCATTTTCATTTCTACCGTTTTCTTTAATTACCAAATCACTTGTTTGAAGCCCTAAAGAATTAATTGCATCATTAACTCTTTTATTATAATCTATTACTGCTTCTTTTCCTGAGCATATCCCTTTACATTTTTTTATTTGATAATGAAAACAAGCATTCACATTGGTCTGTAAATGGCAATATTTTGGACATAATTCAAATTCTTCACATAATTTCTCTAAAACATTTCTACATTCCGCTATAGAATAGAATCTCATAATAGCACTAGGGACCAATTTTAAACGATTGTATGCCAAGTGAATAATTCCTTTTTGATCTTCATAAGAAAACAACCCAACGGCTTCATTAGCTCTTCTTTGCGCTCTGTTAAATTTTGGGTATAACTGCTTAATATCGGCAGATTCTTTTAAAAGAGCCAGCAGCTCGCTTCCAGTCTCTTCATACGTAATGTCAGCAGTTTCTAAACACATCGTAATCTCCTTTTTCTTTTTGTCGTAAAAATGACTGATAACTCGTTGCTTTATATTGTTGGCCTTACCCACATAAATGATTTCTTTTTGAAGGTTTTTAAAATAATAAACACCATGTTTCTCAGGCAAATTATCTATAACTTTTTTATCGAGAAGAGGAGGTAAGGTCGCTTGCCTTGACCTTGGATTTAAAAAGCTGTTAATAATAAAACGATCATCTCTTTGTATTAATCTACGAAATAACTCTACTGTGGCTTCAGCATCTCCTTTAGCTCTATGCCTATCTGAAATATGAATACCCTCAGCACTACAAATAGCACCTAAACTATAAGAGGTTAATCCAGGGATTATTTTTCGAGAAAGTCGAACTGTGCATAGTTTTTTTCTTTTGTAATCAAAACCTAAACTCTTAAACTCTGCTTGTATAATGTTATAGTCGAAGTTGACATTATGTGCAACAAAGATGGTGTCTTTGGTAAACTCTTCAACTTTTTTAGCAATTTCAAAAAATTTAGGAGCTGTACGAACCATTGCGTCTGTAATTCCAGTCAGATTTGTTATAAATGCTGGAATTGTAGATTCTGGATTTACTAATGTGGTATATTCATCTATGATCTGTTTTCCATCAAAAATAAAAATAGATATTTCAGTAATTTTTGATCCTTTATATCCGTTTCCAGTAGTCTCTATATCTACAATAGAATACAATCGTTATTGAAGGCTTTTTTTATGTTGAACATTCCCTATATATACCACAAAGGCTCCTGTAAAAAGCATTAATACACCATAAATTGCAGAAACAATGGCAAAAGAAGAATTTCCTAATAAAAGGACAGCAATTGTAATTCCCATCGTGCCATTTTGAATTCCAGATTCAATAGCAATAGAAAGCGCTCTTTTATTAGAGATTTTAAATAATTTTGAGGAATAATAGCCTACAAACATTATAATAATGTTTAAACATACGATAACCAAACCAGCTTTTTTAAATGACTCTGCTAAGTTATCTTTCTCTTTTATAATAATCCCTATAATCACCATCGCTAATATAAGAGCTGATGCAATTCTAACAGGCTTTCCCATTTTAAGTGCGAAAGATTCTCTATATTTTCTAATTAGCATCCCTAGAGAAACTGGAATGATAATAATGATAAGTATTTTTTGAAAAGTAACTATGATATCTAGCTGTATCATATTGCTTTCATTTAAAAATTGCTCCAATGAAAAATTTACAATAAATGGAATGGTTAGAATTGTAATAAAACTACTAAAGGCAGTTAAAGTTACAGATAAAGCCGCATCTGCTTTTGCTAAGTGAGAAATTAAATTAGAAGTCGCTCCTCCAGGACAAGCAGCTAAAATCATAACCCCAACTGCAATCTCTGGTTGTAATGGAAATAATGAAACTAACACAAAGGCAATAACGGGCAATAGTATAAGCTGATTAATAAGGCCAATAATAATTGATTTTGGCTGTAAAAAAATGCGCTTAAAATCATTAGCAACTAAGGAGAGCCCCATTCCTAACATAATAATTGCTAAAGAGACTCCTAGAATAATTGCAGATGTACTGTCCATAATAGATGTATTAGTTAACTAATGCTTTTAAATTTTTAATTGTCTCAGTTGGGTTTGTACTTTTGAAAACATAACTCCCAGCAACCAAAACATCAGCGCCAGCTTCTACCAATTCACTAGCATTTTTGTTGGTAACACCACCATCAATTTCTATCTGACAATTAGAATCAGAAAACTCGATTAAATGTTTTAATTGACTTACCTTTTTATAGGTATTCTCAATAAATGATTGTCCTCCAAATCCAGGATTTACACTCATAATACACACCAAATCTAAATCGGCAATAGTATCTTCTAAAACGGCAATAGGGGTGTGTGGGTTTAGAGCAACTCCAGCTTTCATTCCAGCGGCTTTAATAGCTTGAATTGTTCTGTGCAAGTGTGTGCAAGCTTCGTAATGTACGGTAAGAATATTGGCTCCTAGGTCTGCAAATGTTTGTATATATCTATCAGGATCTACAATCATTAAGTGGACATCTATTGTTTTTGTTGCGTGTTTAGAAATAGCTTTTAAAACAGGCATTCCAAAAGAAATATTTGGAACAAATACTCCGTCCATGATATCAATATGAAACCAATCGGCATCACTGGCATTCACCATTTCAATATCACGTTGTAGGTTGGCAAAATCTGCTGCTAAAACCGAAGGTGCAATTAATTTACTCATTTAGTTTGTTGTTATGTGTTTTGTTTGAAGTAAAAATAAGTATATAAAAAAGAAAACTCCCGAATAATTTTCGAGAGTTTTTCATAAGATATTTACAATCTTTTAGTTTTTGATGTAGGCACTAAAACTATCTTAGATAGTTATCCTAAATATGTCATTAAAATTTTACTTCTAGAAGTATGTTTTAATCTTCTAATTGCTTTTTCTTTAATTTGACGCACACGCTCACGAGTTAAATCGAACGTTTCTCCAATTTCTTCTAAAGTCATAGGCTGATGTTCTCCTAGACCAAAGTATAATTTTACAACGTCAGCTTCACGAGGCGTTAATGTCTCTAACGCTCTGTTGATTTCTATACGTAATGATTCGTGTAATAAAGTTTTATCTGGATTTGGAGATTCTCCAGAGTTTAAAACGTCGTATAAATTAGAATCTTCACCCTCAATTAACGGAGCATCCATAGATACATGACGTCCTGAGTTTTTCATTGATTCTTTTACATCATTTACTGTCATGTCTAATTTCTTAGCAATTTCTTCGGCACTTGGTGGGCGCTCGTTTTCTTGCTCTAAGAACGCATACATTTTATTAATTTTATTAATAGAACCAATCTTATTTAATGGAAGACGTACAATACGAGATTGCTCTGCCAAAGCTTGTAAGATAGATTGACGAATCCACCATACAGCATATGATATAAATTTAAAACCTCTAGTTTCATCAAAACGTTTAGCCGCTTTAATTAACCCTAAGTTTCCTTCGTTAATTAAGTCTGGTAAGGTTAATCCTTGATTTTGATACTGCTTAGCAACTGATACTACGAAACGTAAATTGGCTTTAGTTAATTTTTCTAAAGCTATTTGATCTCCTGCTTTAATTAGCTGAGCTAATTCTACTTCTTCATCGGCAGTAATTAAATCTACCTTTCCTATTTCCTGTAAGTATTTGTCTAGCGATGCGGTTTCTCTGTTAGTAACCTGCTTTGTAATTTTAAGTTGTCTCATTTAAATATCTGGGTAAGTATTTTTTGATTTGTAAATGTGTTACATATAGTTATACGCAGATATGATAATAAATGTTACAAAAAGATGAATTAATTACTATTTTTAAACAAAAAAGTACTGACAAGTAGTTAGTTATTTTAAACATTTAATATATTTGTAACACCAATTCAGGTTGGTGTAAAATACTGATGGGCGTTGGGGGGCGTCTGTCTTTTTTGAAAAAATCTCTCCAAAAAATTCCCCCATACATATAGAAGAATTCAATTAATTTTAAATTTAAAGTGACTTTGCTGTTTTTTTGTGTCAAAAGAATAGTGATACATTACTAAAAACTAATAATAAAACTATTTGAGCACTCATAATTCTATTGAATTAACAGACGAAGAGCTTGTATATAAAATAGTGGAAACAAATAACACCCATTTGTTTGCTGTTTTATATGACAGGTATGCTAGTGTGGTTTTTAATAAGTGTTATGGTTTTTCTAAATCAAAAGAAGAGGCAGAAGATTTATCTCATGATGTTTTTATTCGCTTGTTTATCAAGCTAAGGACATTTAAAGGAAAATCTAAATTTTCTACATGGCTATATTCCTTTACATATAATTTCTGTGTGAATTATGTACAAAGAAATGACCATAAGAAAAAAGAGAAAGTAACTGTTGTTTCTGATCAGATTAAAGAAAATGATACAATTGACGAAATTGATGATGCGACCTTATTTGAATTAAAAGCAGGTAAGCTTGCGAAAGCTATGGAGGTTATTGATCCAAATGACAAGGTTATTTTATTAATGAAATATCAAGATGATATGTCTATTAAAGAGTTGTCTCAAGTTTTAGAAATCGGAGAGAGTGCTGTAAAAATGAGAATTAAAAGAGCAAAAGAGAAAGTAGTTAAAGTATATCACGAAATATAAGTATGGAAAATCCATTTAAGAAAATATTGCACCAAGAAGAAGTACCTAAGGTACTTAAGCAAAAAGTGATCAACGATATAGGGATGATTAAGCTTTCGATAGATGTTGCAGATTTATTTGTGATAAAATATCCAAATACAATAGAATCATTCTTAACTTTAAGTACTAAAAAAGATAAAAAGAAACCCAACAATAAAAAATAACACATAATTATGAAACTACTACTGCCATTAAGAATCGATATCATCTCTTCTTTAGAAGGGATTTGGGATAAAATGTTGTCTGGATTGCCTAAAGTCTTAGGCTTTTTGGGGTTTATCCTTTTAGCTTGGATTTTGATTAAAATCTTATTATATGTAGTTAGAAAGGCACTGAACAAGACTAAAATAGATGAATGGTCTAAAAAATTAAATGAAACAGAAATTTTTGGAAATACAACCATCAATATTGTATTAACAAATGTCATTCTTGGTGTATTAAGATGGTTGCTAATCTTAATTTTTGTGCTTATTGGCGCTGATATTTTTGGTTTAGCAATAGTTTCTCAAGGAATCAGTAGCTTTATTGCTTATTTGCCTAGCTTAATGACTGCCCTCCTCATATTTGTTGGAGGTGTTTATATAGGTACTATTGCTAAAAAAGCGATTCAGTCTATGTTTAAATCTCTTGAATTAACTGGAGGGAATTTGGTAGCTAATATTGCCTTTTATTTAATTGTTGTATTTATTTCTCTAGCAGCATTAGACCAAGCAGGTGTAGATACTTCAGTCATAAAAAGTAATTTGACATTAGTAATAGGTTCTGTTCTTTTATCGTTTACAATTGCATTTGGTTTGGGGTCGAGAGATATTATTCAAAGATTATTATTTGGCTATTACTCAAGAAAAAACTTAGAGATAGGTCAAAAAATTAGAATGGATAATTTAGAAGGTGTTATTATTTCTATTGATAATATTTGTTTGATTTTACAAACCACAGAAAGAAAAATTGTAATCCCTATTAAAGATATTGCTGATGCAAAAATTGAAATTTTAGAATAATTTTTAAAAAATATGTGACCTAACAAAAAATGTTGTGTCAAAAGAATAGAGCATAAAATTTTTTAATATGGAATTTCAAGAAAAAGAGGCTAAATACTCAATGTTAAGAAAAGAGATACGTAAAATTAAAAAGGAAGTTACGAGTTTAAAGAATCTTACTATTATGTTGTCAATAGCCTTTGTTGTTGTTTTATGTTCTGTACTTTATGTGAATACAATCGTAGAGATAGAAAATAGTTATACAAAGATTTCCAATTTTTTACTACTCATAATGTTTGCTTTTTTATTAATACTTAATTTTTTAATTAAAAAGAAGAAGCATCAGATGAAAGTTATTGATGGTAAAATAAATGTATTAATTAATATAGAATAGTTGTTGGGGGACATCTATTTTATAGGTGAGTTTAGGATTCACAAAAAAAAGACCATCTTTTAAGATGGTCTTTTTAATTTTAAAATAATCCGTTTATTTGGGCATCTATTCGATCTATTATATACCCTAAATCTTCTTGATTCTCTACAAAATCTAAATCATCTACATCAATGATTAACAATTTCCCTTTTTTGTATGTACTTATCCAAGCTTCATATCGTTCATTTAACCTGCTCAAATAATCTATACTAATAGAGTTTTCATAATCTCGTCCTCTTTTATGTATTTGACCTACTAGGGTAGATATATCTGCACGTAAATAGATTAATAAATCTGGAGGTGTTACTAAATTCTCCATCAATTCAAATAGAGAACTATAATTTCCAAAGTCTCTATTTGTCATTAACCCCATAGCATGTAAATTAGGAGCAAAAATATGTGCATCTTCATAGATAGTTCTATCTTGAATAATGTTTTTCCCTGATTCTCTTAATTCTAAGATTTGACGAAAACGACTATTTAAGAAAAAGACTTGTAAGTTAAAAGACCAACGTTCCATCTCGCCATAAAAATCATCTAAATAAGGATTTTCATCGACTGATTCAAAATGAGGCTTCCATTTATAATGTTTTGCTAGTAATTTTGTTAAAGTGGTTTTACCAGCACCAATGTTTCCTGCAATAGCTACGTGCATGTCTAAGTATTCTAAGTTTGATAGGGGCACTAAAGGTAAACAAAATTTAGAATTAGAAGCGAATTAAATGGTGAGTTTATAACCAAAGCCTCGAACATTTAAAATTTGAATTTTTGAATCCTTACTCAACTTCTTTCTTAGTTTACTGATAAACACATCCATACTACGAGCATTAAAAAAATCATTATCCCCCCATAATTTTTTTAAAATAAAAGTTCGATCCAAGATTTCGTTCTTTTTTTGATATAAATGATAGAGTAATTCCGATTCTCTATGAGTTAATAGAATAGTTTCTTCTCTATGGATTAAGCATTGTTTGGTATAATTAAAAGTATATTCGTTTAAGATCAATTTTTCATTATTGGTTTTTAATTTAATTCTATCTAACAACGCTTTTATTCTTACAATTAACTCTTCCATAGAGAAAGGCTTTTTCAAATAATCATTACCACCAATATTAAAACCGTCTAAAACATCTTTTGTTTGAGATTTAGCAGTTAAAAAAATAATAGGAATTTTTGCGTTCTCTTGTCTAATTTCCTTAGCCAAAGTAAATCCATCTTTTTTGGGCATCATAACGTCTAAAACCAAAATGTCTGGTTGCTCTTTTTTATATATTTCGTATGCCAATTCACCATTAGTAGCAAGGTTCACTTCAAAACCTCTAGTCTCTAAACTTTCTTTGATAATTTGTCCTAAGCTAGGTTCATCTTCAGCTAATAAAACTTTTATTGAATTATGATCCATTAGGCAAAGTTATTTTAAATACAGTTTTTTGTTTTTCTGAAAATAAAGAAATAATTCCTTGATGTTTTTCAACAATTTTTTTAGTGTAGTACAATCCAATTCCAAAACCTTTCACATCATGCGTATTACCTTTTGGGACGCGATAAAATTTGTCAAATATTTTTTCTTGTTGATTTTTATCGATTCCGTTACCATTATCTGCAACTGTAATTTCTGTTTGATTTAAGATCGAATTGATATTTACGTCTATGCAATTTCCTCCATATTTTAAAGCATTTTCTATCAGGTTTGAGACTGCATTTTCAATATGAAAACTATCTAAGTACATACCTAATGTGTTCACATTAGACGAGAAACGAATTTGTTTTTCAGTATCAATAATTTTATGTTTGTTAACTGCTTTCTCTATAAGTTCAATAAGGTTAACTTCCTCTTTTTTAAGAAGTAAATTTTCAGAATCTAATGTAGCCGTTTCTAGTAGTTTTTCTACCATTAAATGTAGCTTTTTTAACTGAATAGAAGACATAGATAAATACTTCTTTGTTTTTTCTTTATCGTCTATTACATTAAAACTTTCAATAGCTTCAATAGCTGTAGATACTGTTGCGATAGGAGTTTTAAACTCATGAGTAATATTACTAATGAGATCATTTTTAATCTCTGCTAGTTCTTTTTGTTTTCGAATAATTTTGAGGAGATAAAATAAACTCAAGACAACAGTTAAAGAAAGTATTAATGATAATAAAATTCCTGTAGAGCTTCTCTTTAAAGCCTCATAAGCTGGGTTTTCGTAAAAAACTAGTAGCCTTTCATTAGGTTTTAAATATGTTGATTTTGCTTTTTTACTCAAATGAAGTTTGTTATGCTCAAAACTACTTCTATGAAACAAAGAGTCTTGTTTAAAAAATTCAAAATAATGTAAGCTTTGTATATTGTTGTTTTTCAATTGCTTCTTAAAAAGAGAGTCTAAATGACGTAAATCTAACGTGTCATTTTCTAAAGCAATATAAGCCGACTGTAATCCTTTAATAAGATTTAAACTGTCTATTGCTTTTTTACCAGTAATAACTTTTATGGTTTTATTAGCAGCTAAAGAGTCATAATGTTGATGGTATCTATTAAATGTGTTTTTTAAGTTTAAATCACCATGCATCATAGAATCTAATAAAGTTGGAAGCTTGTTCAATTCATTTTTTTTATCTGTTCTGATTTCTAACGAATTGATTTTGAATTTTTTCTTTAAGCTGTCGGCTCCGAAAGTTATATTGGTTCTAGTAGAGTCAATTCTAATATTACTGGCTCCAATAATTGCAAAAAAACTTTTTTTAGATAATGTACTATAATATTCTTCTACTGCATTATCTAAACTAATCTGTATTTCATTTGATATACGAGTTTTATTGTTTTGGTAGTTATTATAATTCCAATAGAATTGAACAGTAATAGTCACTATGATAGTGAGGCCTATTAAGTAAAAAATCCAATGGTGTTTTTTAGTGTTCATGCCTCAAAGGTAAACAGTTAGGTTGTATTAAAATAATCGCTTAACACTCGTTAACATTCATTAACCTTGTATAAAAAAGAAGTATGTCATATTTGTAGTATCAATATAAAACATAAAAAATGAAAATATTAGTAACATTAACAGCATTTGTTTTAACCTTCACTTTAAATGCCCAAAGTTTTTCTGGAAAGGCAACTTATAAAACGCACCGAAAATCGAACATTAAATTTGGAGGAGAAAAAAGTACAGTGACTCCAGAGATGCAGAAGCAACTTGAAGAGAAAATGAAAAAAATGAACCAAAAAACATACATTTTAGACTTTAATAGACAAGAATCTATCTATAAACAAGATGTTAGTTTGTCATCTCCAACACCTCAAGTAGGAAATGGTGGAGTTATGGTTATGAGTATAGGTGGAAGAGGAGGAGCATCTGATATTCTTTATAAAAATATTAAGGAAGCTCGATTTGCTAATAAAACAGAATTGATGGGTAAGATTTTTTTAGTAAAAGATTCGTTAAACAAATATGATTGGGAAATGACCGGAGAGACTAAAAATATTGGTAAATACACTTGCTATAAAGCCACTTTTAGTAGGGAAGTAGAAAATATGACCATGTCTATGTTAAATGGAGAAATGAAAGAGACCAAAAAGAAAGAAACGATTATAACTACTGCATGGTACACACCAGATATTCCAGTGAGTAATGGTCCAGATGATTTTGGTGGATTACCCGGTTTAATTTTAGAAATCAATGATGGAAAGCTTACTATCGTTTGTACAGAGATTGTATTAAACCCAACCAACAAAGTTGAAATTAAAGAACCTACAAAAGGAAAAGAAGTAAGTAGAGAGAAGTTTGAAGCAATCTCAAGAAAGAAATCCAAAGAAATGATGGAAAGATTTAAATCTAATAGGGGAGGTACTAGACATATTCGAATAGGGGGCTAACATTAACATATGTTAAATTGTTTAATTTTTTTTTAAAAAGATTAAACTTTTGGCTTTTTTTTAAGTCTTAGTGTTTTAAAATATAGATATTTTTGCATAAAACTAAAGCCAAATAGCATGAAACGTATTCTTATAGTATCAATTTTACTGGTAACAGTAACTTCTTTCGCCCAGAAAAACTTCCAAGGTAAAGCCATATACATGTCTAAAACAACTGTAGATATGAATGCTTGGGGAAATCAAATGTCGGAGCAAAGAAAAAAACAAATTAAAGCTAGAATGAAAAATTTCTTGGAGAAAACGTACATTTTAGATTTTACACAATCTGAGTCCACCTTTAAAGAAGATGCAAAATTAGAAGCACCTGGTGGCGCTGGAAGAAGAGGTTTTGGTTTTGGAGGGTCATCTAATGGATCTACATATAAAAATTCAAAACAGGGGGAAATGATTGAAGCAATTGAGTTTTTTGGAAAGAGATTTTTGATCAAAGAAAAAATGAATCAACCAAAATGGGAATTAGGCACTGAAACAAAAAAGATTGGAGAATATGTTTGCTATAAAGCCACAATGACTATTGTGAATAATGATTTTGATTGGACTGTTTTTAGAAGAAATAGAAATAATAGTAAAAAAGATTCTACAAATACAGAAAAGAAAGAAAAGGTAAGAACAAAGTTTGTAACCGCATGGTACACACCTCAAATTCCGGTTAGCAATGGTCCTGCAGAGTTTTGGGGGTTGCCAGGATTGATATTGGAAATTACATCAGGAAGAACCACGATGTTGTGTACCGAATTAGTAATTAACCCTGCTGAAAAAGTAGCCATTAAATCCCCAGTAAAAGGGAAAGAAGTAACAAGAGAAGAATACAATAAGATCGTTAAAGAAAAAACTGCGGAAATGCGTGACCGTTTTAGAGGACGCGGTAGAGGACGTGGTAGAGGAAGATCATAAATAGTTTATAATCATATACACATGAAAAAAGTAATACTACTAACCATTTTATTGGTTACTGGGGTATCTAGTGCCCAGATTAAATTATCTGGAGTTGTTAAAGATAGTATTGGAGCACCTTTAGAAATGGCAAATGTTGTCGCTATCGATACCGTAGCTAAAAGAATTGCATCGTATGGTTTTACAGATGCTAAAGGGAATTATAAATTAGATTTAAAAAAGAATACAGTTTATAATTTAAAGATTAGCTATGTTGGATTAAAATCAGCAAATTTATTTATTACAACGAAAGATGTAGATATTGTTAAAAATGTAACATTACAGTTTGACAATGCATTAGATGAGATTACCATTGTATCTAAAATGCCTGTAACCATTAAAGGAGACACCATTATTTATAATGCCGACTCATTTAAGAATGGAACAGAGCGGAAATTAGAAGATGTCTTAAAAAAACTTCCCGGAGTAGAAATTAATGATGCAGGAGAAATAGAAATAGAAGGGAAGAAAGTTGAAAAAGTAATGGTAGATGGGAAAGACTTTTTTGATGGAGATTCAAAATTAGCGACCAAAAACATTCCTTCTAATGCTGTAGATAAAATTCAAGTTTTACGAAATTATGGAGATGTTCGTCAACTAAGTGGTGTACAAGATAATCAAGATAGAATAGCCCTGAATATTAAACTGAAAGAAGGGAAAAAGAATTTTTGGTTTGGAGATGTCACTGCAGGTATCGGAGATTCGCCAAACGATGGATTATATCTTTTTCAACCTAAACTATTCTATTATACTCCTAAATATACACTAAATGTTATTGGAGATGTTAATAATATTGGTGAAGTAGTGCTAAATAGAGGCGACGTTCGAAATTTTAGTGGAGGCTTTAGAAGTCAAAGTCCATCTAACGGAACGAACTTAAGTTTAGCTGAAGCTGGCATTGGATTTTTAAATGCGAATGCTAGAAATGCTAACCGAATTGAAACAAAATTAACAGCGTTGAATTTTAGTTACTCGCCTAATAAAAAATTAGATTTAAGTGGGTTTTTAATTTGGTCTAGTAATAGCAATGGACAAAGAAATATTCAGACTCAAAACTATATTGATGATCCATCAAGAAACGATATTGTTCAGAGTACAACAGATCAATTTAGTAATACAGGACTATTTAAGTTTAGCGCCATTTACAAAAAGGATTTTAATAACCAAATGAATTATGACTTCATAGGAAGATTCTCAAATGAACGCAGAAGTGATAATGTGAATTCTTTTGTATTAAGCGATATTGCCGAGATAGAAAGAGCTACGCCTTTTAGAGTGAATCAGAATTTAAGTTATTTCTATACTGCTAATGAGAATAATATTTTTGCTTTAGAAGTGCAACACTTACTACAAGATGAAGATCCATTCTATGTAGCTTCTTTAGAAAATGATCCAAATAGTAATGCAGATGGTTTTGACAGTGCAGCTGATGAGTTAGGTTTAGATACAAGCTTACTTTCTTATGAATTAAATCAAAATAGAAGAGTAAAATCTAATCAAGTAGATGCTAAACTAGATTATTATTATATTTTAAATTCTAAAAGTAATTTGAATTTTGTTGGAGGAACTATTTTAAGTAGACAAAATTTTGACTCTCGTTTTTTCCAAGTAATCGATGCGAATGGAACTACTTTAGATCCTACTCCAACTTTCGGAACAGACCCGCAGACAACGAATGATACAGAATACAATTTCACAGATTTATATGTCGGATTACGCTATCGTTTAAAATCAGGAATTTTCACATTTACACCAGGTTTTACTACACATACATATAGCGTGAATAATATGCAGTATGGAACTGAATTTTTTGAAGATAATTTTCAAAAGTTTTTACCAGAATTTAGAATGGTTGCACAGTTTAAACGTAGTGAAAGCCTGATTTTAGATTATAGACAACAAGTAAACTTTACAGATGTCAATCAAATTGCTAGAGGAATTGTAGCAAATAGTTACAACGCATTCTTTTTTGGAAATGCAGATTTGATGAATGCAATGATTCATAATCTTACGCTAACCTATAGAAGCTTTAATTTGTATAATTCTAGTAATGTTTTTGCAAGAGTAAATTATAGAAAAACTATCGATCAGATTAATACAGATTTTAATTTCTTGCCAGGATCAGTTGTGTCTACTAGAACAAATTTAAATTCTCCTTTTGAAAATGAATCTATAACTGCATTCGCTAGGGTAGGAAAAACATTTAAGAAAATAAGAACGTCTTTATTAGGAAATCTATCCTATAATAAAAGTTTTCAATTTATAAATGGGAATGCGAATCAAAATGAAGTATATACTCAAAATTATAGAGCAAGTATAGGAACTAATTTTAGAAAGGCACCAAATGTAAGTTTACGATACAATGTTAGGTTTACAGATCAAATAAGTGATAACCTACCTGAAGATTTTAAAGGTGTTACACATACTCCATCTATTAATTTTGATGCATATATCTGGAATTCATTAACAGTACGATCAGACTTTTCATTCAATGAAGTAAAACAAAACGGAGAAGTAACCAATACCTTTAAAATATGGGATTTAACTTTTGCTTATAGAAAGAATAGAGAAGCGAAGTGGGAATATGAAGTTGTAGGAAGTAACCTATTAGGAACAGACTCTAGAGCTACTGTTAGTGCAAACAATATATTAACGTCTATTAACGAAACATTTATTTTACCTCGATTCGTAAGTTTTAGAGTAAGATATCAATTGTAATTAATTATTTGATAGAAACAGCCGCTACTGTACTGAACAAATTCAGCACAAGTAGCGGCTTTTTTAGCTTTAATTGTATACAAGAAAATAAACAATATAGATTAAGATAATAATCACAATTATAAACAATGAAATTTTAAGGATTTCGATTTTACGCTGTTTTTTAAAAGTATCTCTGATTTTTTTTCTAACCGCTTCTCTATCGGATTGTGTCAAGTCTTGATGAAATTTATTTCCCTTTTTCTTATAATCTAAACGTTCTAATTCGTCTCCATAAATAGTACGGATTTTTTCGAAAACAGGTTTTGGTTTTCTATTGAATACAGATCCAACATTTCCAAAACCATAATACCCAAAATTTGAATGAGATTGCGCCCGTCTTTTTTTTCTCATAGTATATTAAAGATATAAAAATTAAATAATACGGGTATTTGGGTTATAAGCTTTAATTAAAATCTCATTATATTTATGTAGTTTAGAATTCATTTTATTTCTAAGTGATATGAGAAAAATATGTTTGTTCATCTTATTAGTACTAAATACTCAAGTCTTTTTTGCGCAAAATAATTTTGGAATCATATTTCCAACTGATGTTCAGCGAGTTCAAAAGTGTCAATATTTTTCTCAAGCTTTTAGACAAAAACCAAAAGAAGTTCGATTTGGAATCAAAGTAGCAAACAATCAACTTTACTTTGAAGTGAATGATAAAAAGTGGTTTGATCAATTATTTAAAAAAGCGGGAGATGGAATGGCTATTGATGTAGTTTCTAAATCAAGATATGCCTGCGATGTAGAAACCGTTACTAAACAACAAGTCAGAGGAACTTTGCTTAAACCTGTATTTGCAAAACAATTGCGAAGAGGTTTAAAACCAACAAAAAATAAATTATATCGAGTTAAAGTGGGTACGTTACCACCTAAAAGCAACATAGAGGAATTAGAATTCAATATCCTTTTTTTAAATAACAAAACACTTTGTGAGTATTATTGGATTTACGATTTAGAATCTTATCCATGGGACTTGTTAGATATGGGAATGTATTTAGATTCTCTAACCTACGCTACAAAGAAAATTACAAGCGTAAAAGAGAAGTTTGTAATGAAATATAAAACACTCACATTTACCATTCCCTTTGAGAAAAATAAATCGGTATATGCTTCTGAAGATGTAAAACCCTTGTACGATTCATTACGATTGACAGACTTTAACATAAAAAAAATTAGAATCAATGCCTATTCATCGGTAGAAGGGAGTTTAAAAAGAAATTTAGAATTACAAGAGCAAAGAGCAAATAGTATTGCCAAAGCACTACAAACTTTTCAAAAACCAACCATTGTTACAGAGATTAGTAGTTCAGAAAATTGGGTGGAATTTTTAAATGATATTTCCAATACAAAATATAAGTATTTAAAAGAAGTATCTAAAGAAGGTGTCAAAAGTAAATTAGTGGGGAACTTGTCTAAGGAATTAGAAAAGTTCTTAAAAAATCATCGAAAAGCGGTTATAACTTTAGATTTAGATAAGAAAGATAAATATAAAGAGATGACAGTCTCTACATTAACAAATCTTTTTAATTCAGCTGTTTCTAGCAACAAAATTGAAGAAGCATTAACCATTCAAAATTCTATTTTTGAAAAACTAAAAGGAAAAGAAACTTCCCCTGATGTTTTAGCTAAAATGGTAGTGCCAAAACAATTAAAATATGTTCCTATTTTAAATAAGAACAGTCTTTTTAAATTTTCTATGGATGAAAGATTTTCACTCATAGTCTTAAATGAATTACAACAATTAGAAAAATTAGCCCCATCAAACAAAAAGATACACTATAATATTACGGTCATTAAGTTTAGGTTATGGAGATATAATCATCCATCAGTAAAAGAAAGTGATTTAAAAAAACAGATTCTTAGTTTAGCTAAATATGGAGTTAAGCAGTCATTAATAGAAAGAATGTTAGTGAATTTTCATATCATCAAAGCAGAAAAGTTAATGCGACAAAAAAAATATGCTGCTAAAGATATTTCTGTAAAATACATTCAGAATAACTACAAAAAGTTTGCTTTATCCAACTATGACTATTTGAGTTTAGCCCAATTTTTCTCTTTTTACGCTAATGCAGATTCAGCAGTAGATGTATTAGAAGAAAAAGCAAGAAGTATTACCATAGACGAAGATTTGTTATTTTACTATTTAAATCTTACACTCATAAATAAAAAACTTACTGAATCTTCCGATTATAGAACTATTATGTTGAATTCCATCAATATAAATAAACCTCGTTTCTGTAAATTATTCAATTCCATTTTTAATGGAGGAGTAACCTTTCAATTATTAGAAAATGAATACCTGAGAAAAACCTATTGCGAGAATTGTAGTAAGTAAAATATACTATAATTCGTTTAATCAATATTTAAATTCCTGCTTTTTGGATATCTAACACTGTATTTAAGGCGTAAATTTTTAGTATCATTTGGAGAAAGTGTAAAGTTCCATTTAACTTCACCAGTTTCCTTATTTAATATGCCATTAAAAAGTTTATCTAAAGTAACTTTAATTTCTTCTTTAGTAGAAATTGGAATTTGATCTAAAACCGTCATTTTAATTGGCTGTGATTTATTATTCTTAATTGTAATATCCCAAGTACTGTTTTCTAGTTTTTTGTTTCCGATAAATTGTCTAGTAGTAAAATCTTTAGATTTTTTTCTAGAAATCGTTACGTTTTTATCAATTCCAAGTGATAGCTCTAAGTTCTTTTCTACATATCTAGTATCTATGAGTGTGGTGCCAATAAAAGTGTTTTCAAAATAGATGTTTGCTTCACCTTCAAGTAAATTAAACTGCTCCCAATTTTTTAGAGATGCAACTAAAAAAGCATTTTCTTCTATTCTAGGCACAGCTACATAGTTATAATTGGCAGGGGATTCATATGCTCTCATGGGCACTGTATAGTCTTTATTGCCAGATTTAATAGTATATGGTTCTATAATTTCAAAGCTAACGGTAGTTTGGTTCACAATCTCTTTTGTAGGAATTGAATATAGATTTTTAGGAGCTTTGTTAGGCTTAAGCTTTTTCTTACTTGTTTTTGTTCTTCGACTGGTAGTTCCATAACTTACTATAGCTACTTCCTCTAAAACCACATCACTTTCTTCTAGTTTTACATTTATAACTTTATTTGTTATTGGTTTTATTACATCCTTAAAACCAAGATATTTAAATCTTAAATTACTGGCATTTTTTGGAATTTTAATAGTGTATTTACCATCAAAATCAGTACTGGTTCCTATGGTGGTTCCTTCTACAATTACAGTAGCTCCCGGAAGACCTTCGAAGTTGTCAGAGACATAACCTGTTACTTCATTTATATTACTATTGTAATAAGGGGGGCGTGTATGATAGTCTAAAAAGTAAGGAATAATTTCTTGAACTTTATTAGATTTACTAGGGTTTGCTGATGAAAACCGAAGTTTTACATTTGTCCAATCTACTTTAGAATTTTGCTTAACATTGGCTTTATATACCAATGTTAAAGGTGATTTAATGTCTCTAACTCTGATGTCATAAGAAGGATACCAACTCACATTTGAAACATTATAAGTTAAATCAAAAGAAACACTAGTAGCACTAAAGGCTTTTATTTTTATGAAAATTTCACCCGAAGGAAATTCTAATTTTGGAGTTAAATCGTTAATCTGTGCGGAAATTTGATGTTTGTCTTTACTTAGTTTACTTAATCTATTTTTGATTTTTAACTCTTTGGTTTTTAATATTTTCATCCGACTACTGTAATAGTTTGAAGCTTCTTTCAAAGCAGCTACTGTTAACGTTTGATTTTTTCCTCCAATAGCTCTATTCTCTTTTAAAAACTGAATTTCTTCTTTAAGAATAGATAGATTCACATTTTCATTGTCAATATTATTTTGAATATTTAAAAGTTTTGACTCTAGTGCTTTTTGCTCATTACTTTTCTTTGAAGAATTTTCATAATTCTTTTGAAAATTAACGGACTGTATTTCAATACCTTTTGCTTTAACTTGAATGCTTTTTTTATCAACAAAAGGAGACAAATTAATAAACTTTAAAGTTTGAACCCCTTTTGTTAGCATTACACTTTTTGTTCTAGTAACTTCTGCACTGTTAAGAAAAACTGTAGCACTATTTACTTTAGAAATGATTGTTTTTTCCTGAGAATTAACTTGAAATAAGTTCGCGAATAGGAATAGAAGAAGCATCTTTTTCATAGTTTCAATAAATTAAGTTTTAGTAAAGCTATTAAAATTAGTAAGATGTCAAATTAAGAATGAGTTAAATATACGTTTAACTTAGTGAAAAGGTCCTTTTTTAAAGTGTAAGCAACTCCTCTACAAAATCACGTTTGTTAGAAAGCCTAGGAACTTTGTGCTGTCCTCCTAACTTGCCTTTTTGTTTTAGCCAGTTATAGAATAATCCTTTTTTTGCCTGATGTACTTTTGGCATTTCCAAAGTCATATTATTATAACGCTTTGCTTCATAATCTGAGTTAATAGACTTTAAAGCATTATCTAATAGTTCCGTAAAGTAAGCTAAGTTTTTAGGAGCTTTATTAAATTCTATAATCCATTCATGACCTCCTTTTTCTTTGCCCTTCATAAAGATAGGTCCAACAGTATAATCTGTAATCGTAGCATTTGTTTTATCACAGGCTAATTTTAAAGCCTCTTCGGCGTTTTCAATAATCAGTTCTTCGCCAAAAACATTGATATAATGTTTGGTTCTACCAGTAATTTTGATCCGATAAGGATTTAAAGAAACAAATTTTACAGTATCTCCAATTAAATATCGCCAAAGACCTCCATTGGTAGTAATAACAATGGCATAGTTGATATTCTTTTTCACCTCTGATAAAGGAATCGCAATAGAGGTTTCTCCATCATACCTATCCATCGGAATGAATTCATAAAAAATACCATAGTCTAACATTAATAATAATTCATCTGAAGTATTTCTATCCTGAATGGCAAAAAATCCTTCTGAAGCATTATAAGTTTCGTAATATCTAAAATCCTTTTTCGGGATTAATTTATTATACTGTTCTCTATAGGGACTAAAGTTTACGCCTCCATGAAAATAAACTTCGAGATTAGGCCAAACTTCTAAAATATGATTCTTTCCTGTTTTTTCTAACACTCGATTTAATAAAACTAACATCCAAGAAGGAACCCCAACTAAGCTCGTAATGTTTTCATGAATCGTTTCATTAATAATAGCTTCCATTTTTGTTTCCCATTCACTCATCAAAGCAGTTTCCTGACTGGGAGCCGAGCTAAAATCTGCCCAAAAAGGCATGTTTTCTATAATAATAGCCGATAAATCACCGAAATAAGAATTGTTATCCTCATAAATAGCAGAACTTCCACCTAAGCGCAATCCTTTACCAGTAAAAAGTTTCGCATTTTCATTATTGTTAATGTATAAACATAACATGTCTTTCCCCGCTTTAAGGTGGCAATACTCAATAGCCTCATCACTTACAGGAATAAATTTACTCTTGGCATTGGTAGTACCACTAGATTTTGCAAACCATTTTATATTGGTGGGCCAAAAAAGATTTTGTTCGCCTTTTCTACAACGTTCAATTAAAGGCTCTATACTTTCGTACTGTTGAATTGGAACACTGTTAGCGTATTCTTTATAATCCTTAATTGTTGCAAATGAATTTTCTTTGCCAAACTCAGTATTTTTTGCACGATCTACTAAGCGCATCAATAATTCTTGTTGTACATCCTGTGGATATTTTACAAAAAGCTCTATTTGATGCTTCCTTTTTTTAAGAAACCAAGAGATAATAGAATTTACAAAAGGAATTGCCATTCTTTAATTAGTTGCGTATTTTGTGCTAAGTTTGTTTATAGCATTTTGATGCGTTTAAAAATAGTAAAATCTTTTGTATGGAATATCAAGGAGTTTTAAAAAAAATGAAAACCGAAAATGGAGAAGAAATTCAATATTATTTGGACATGAAAACAGATTTTTTGAACATCAACCAACTCTTAAATAGCCATATAACTATTAGTTTTGTTACTTATGAATGTTTAAACTGCCATTTAGAGAAAGAAATATATCGACAAGGTTTTTGTAAAAGTTGTTTTTTTGAAACCCCAAATGCTGGAGATTGGATTATGAGACCAGAACTAAGTACTGCACATTTAGATATAGAAGATAGAGATTTGACTTACGAAAAATCTGTACAATTGCAACCTCATATTGTCTATTTAGCCAATTCAAGTAATGTAAAGGTAGGAGTAACTAGAAAAACTCAAGTTCCAACAAGATGGATAGACCAAGGAGCTCATGAAGCTATAGAGATTGTAGAAGTTCCAAATAGATATTTGGCAGGTATAACGGAGGTTGCGTTAAAAAACCATGTTGCCGATAAAACAAATTGGAGGAAGATGTTGAAAAACGAAGTAGAAGATGAAAACTTACTAGAATGGCGCCAAAAATTACGATCTTATATCCCAGAAGAGGCAAAAGAATATTTTATTGAAAATAATACCGAAACACTGTTACAATTTCCTGTAAAGCAATATCCTGAAAAACCTAAAAGTTTAAACATTATAAAAGAAAAGAGTTATGCTGGAAAATTAGTCGGGATTAAAGGACAATATTTAATTTTTGAAGACAATACTGTTTTTAATGTAAGAGCCAATGAAGGTTTGGTGGTAAAGATTAATATATGAAAAGAATATGGTAAATCAATTTGAGCGTTTAAAGAATCTTGAAAATAATAAGTTGATTGACGTTGTAAAGAATTATCGCCAATATGGATATACTGAAGAATTAAGATTAGCAGCTCTCAAATTATTACATCAAAGAGGGATCACCAAAGAAGAGCTTGAGTATAGAGGTCAATTTGAAAACAAAACGTATAGTAAAGCAAAGAAATTATATGATTTATTTAGTAGGAACTCTAAAATAGCGTTTGTTTTTTATGGAGCACTTTTATTATTTGCCATTTTTGACCCTTTTTTTAAGTCAAACTCTGGTACAATCACGATTTTGTATTTAATAACAAACATTCTTGTATTTGTTTTTTATACTACCTTTTTGATCTTGTCTTTTGTTAATCAACATAAGTTTTATAAAATGATTAATTTAGATAACATATTTGAAGGAGTAGTAGTTTACTTATTTCTTGGTGCTCCTTTTTATATATTCATGTATTTCTATTTCAGAAATCAAATGGGAGAAAAAATGAATGAAATAAAATAAAAATGAACAATAATTTATTAAAAGTAGCATTAGCGCAAATAGCACCCGTATGGTTAGATAAGCAAGCTACTATAAAAAAGATAGAAGCCAGTATTATAGAAGCAGCAAAGAATGATGCTGAACTGGTTGTTTTTGGAGAAGCCTTACTTCCTGGGTATCCTTTTTGGATTGCTTTAACCAATGGAGCCACTTGGGATTCTCCTGTGCAAAAAGAAATTCATGCTCATTATGTGAAAAATTCCATTACCATTGAGAAAGGCGAATTAAATAGTATTTGCGATTTAGCAAAAAAACATAAAATAGCGGTCTATTTAGGAATTATGGAGCGTGCAGCCAATAGAGGCGGGCATAGTATATATGCTTCCTTAGTATATATAGATTTCAATGGAGAAATACAATCTGTTCATAGAAAACTACAACCAACTTTTGATGAGCGCTTAACTTGGGCTCCTGGTGATGGAAATGGGTTGCAAGTACATCCTTTAAAAGATTTTACAGTAGGAGGTTTAAACTGCTGGGAAAACTGGATGCCTTTACCAAGAACGGCATTGTACGGTTTAGGTGAAAACTTACATATAGCAGTGTGGCCTGGAAGCGACCATAACACCAAAGATATTACACGATTTATTGCAAGAGAATCTCGTTCGTATGTGATTTCTGTTTCTAGCTTGATGAGCAAAACTGATTTTCCAAAAGATACACCACATATCGATAAGATTCTAGAAAATGCACCAGAAGTATTAGCCAATGGGGGGTCGTGCATTGCATCTCCAAATGGCGAATGGATTATTGAGCCCGTGATTGGAAAAGAAGGATTAATATACGAAACCTTAGATTTTAATAATGTATTACAAGAGCGTCAAAATTTTGACCCAGTAGGTCATTACTCGAGGCCAGATGTTACGAAGTTGCATGTGAATAGGGAACGTCAGAGTACTGTAGAGTTTACATAAATTTTTGAACTGAATGGGTTGTTATATTTTTAATAGATATTATTTCCCAAATCATAAAACCATAAACAATCAGGTATTCTATACCTAAGAGCCATAAATTTTCCTGCCATGGATTATTAGCATAGGCTTGGTAACTTAAAATCATAACTATACTCCAAACTAAAGGGAAACGATATTTAGTAAATACAGAGAGTAATAGTAATGTTGCTAAATACCATGGATGCATAGTAGTTGTAGTAAAGTAATAAAAAGACAACCCAAATAATAAAGCTGTCAATAATTGTTGTGGAGTTTTATTTTTTCTGAAAAAGGTGATAATCACTAAAAAAAGAACGGTTAGTATGGGCATTACTTTACCAATAATAGCAATCTCATTCCAACCTCTAAAGCAATACCCAACTTCTCTAGCGATGTAATATATACTTGCGTTGAACTCAAAATTACGAAACCATAAACCTACAGAGTTCGTATAACTACTAATCAATTCGGAAGAAAGAAATGGCAAGAATAAAATGACATTGGTTAAGATAACTATGGCGCTAAATATGAAAAGCTTCCCAAAGCCTTTTAAGAACATATTGTCATTACGAGGAGTATGCGACGAAGTAATCTCTTTATCAAGATGAGATTGCGTCACGTTGTTCGCAATGACAGATTTTTTTGTAAACCATTGAAAAAATAAAGGCAAAAATAATAACGGAATCAGTTTCACAGAAACAGAAATGCCTAAAAGTACTGCAGCCCAAAGCCATTTTTTTTGAAAGAGCAAATAAATACTCCACATCAAAAAGAAGAGCATCACTGATTCAAAATGTAAATTCCCTGTCATTTCAATAATGATAAAAGGGTTTAAAGCATATAAAAAGATATGATGAATTGGTAAATTCAGTTTTTCGAGAATCTTTTTCCCAAAATAGATAATTCCAATGTCCGCTAGAATAATTTGAAGACGTAAAACAATAACGGCACCTAAAATACTCTTTCCAGAAAATAAAGCGGTGATTAAAAAACAAAGTTGATTTACTGGAGGGTAATTAGTGTAATGACTGCCATTCATGGCTCCCATACCAGCATATAAATCTACAGCTTGTGGAATTGGAAAACTGCGTTCTCGAATAAATGTTTCGGGGAGTGAGATATAAGGATTTAACCCTTCGAAAATCATTCTACCGTCCCAAATAAAACGATAAAAATCTTGTGATAAATTTGGAATAGCAAATAAGAAAACTAATCTAAATAAAATCGCAATTCCTACTAAAAAAGGAAAATTCAGGCGTTCCTTTTTGATAAAATAAAGAAAAGGAATAAACAAACTAAAATATACAAAAGAAAGATGAAAAAAGTTTGTTCTATCTACATCGTATGCAAATATAAAATACAATACAATGCTAATGATAATCGCTAAAATAGATTGATTTTTTTGAGATAAAATCATTATGCTTTAGAGAAAATAGATTTGCAAAAAACGTAACTAAAACCAACGAATAGCATTAAATGAAAAGGGAACAGCCCAAAATCACCTCCTTGATCTCCTACCACAAAAGCACTGTACATTCCAAAAGCAAAATACAACGCTAAAATTCCTTCAATAATAACATTTATAGACGGTTTTTTTCTAATATACTTGTTGTTTTTCCAGCTATCTTTCAATGTTTTGATATTGAATTTTGGAGTTCTCACAAACTCACTTTTTTTGCCAAAATGCCCCTCTAAAACAGCGATTGTATTATGTAAAGAAAAGCCCATAGCAATAGAAAAGAATGTAAAAAAAGTTCCTATATATTTCAAGAAGTTTTTAATACCACTTCCATAACTTTTTTTAAACATAAACCAATAACAAATAAAAAATATAATGGTACTCACCACAAAAAAGCTCATCATATAAAAATATGATTTCAAGTGTGCGTATTCATTTTTAATATACAACATTGGGATACTTAAAATGGCAACAAGAAATATCATTAAAAACATTGAACTATTTAACAAATGTAAAAGACTGTGAATTTTTGTTTTTATGGAAACATTTTTAGCAGTAATTACACGTTTAGCCATTTTCTGAAAGTTTTCTGCTCCTCCCTTATTCCATCGAAATTGTTGCGATCTTGCAGCGCTAATAATTACAGGTAACTCAGCAGGAGTTTTTACATTCTCTAAATATTTAAACTTCCAATTTTTCAATTGTGCTCTATAGCTTAAATCTAAATCTTCAGTAAGTGTATCTCCTTCCCAATTTCCAGCATCTATAATACACTCTTTTCGCCAGATTCCAGCAGTTCCATTAAAATTGATAAAATGACCTTTACTATTTCTACCAACTTGTTCTAATGTAAAGTGAGCGTCTAAAGCAAATGCTTGAATCTTAGTTAGTGTAGAATAGTTTCTATTAATGTGCCCCCAACGTGTTTGAACAACTCCTACTTCTGAATTTTTAAAGTAAGGAACGGTTTTTAATAGCCAATCAGACTCAGGTAAGAAGTCAGCATCGAAAATAGCAATGAATTCTCCTTTCGCAATTTCAAGGCCTTCCTTTAAAGCTCCAGCTTTAAAACCTTGACGATTAGTTCTTCTTATATGCTGAATATCTAAGCCTGTTTCTTGTATTTTTTTGATTTGCTTAGCAGTGGTTTTTATGGATTCATCCGTAGAATCATCTAAAACTTGAATTTCTAACTTTTCTTTTGGATATTTTAATAATGCAATATTCTCAAGTAATCGTTCCATTACATACATTTCGTTGTACACAGGAAGTTGTATTGTGATATAGGGTATTTCATCAGGATTATTAAAATCAAATTTTTGAGAAGTATCTTCTTTACGCTGAGCACTAACATAATTGAAAAGTAAATTCAATTGGGCTAAAGCATACATAAAAATTAAGATGAGAGCTATAGAGTAAATCGATATGATTGTATATTCAAGAATCATTATTTAAAACTGTATTTAAAGATCCAGCTTAAGATTTTAATACCCGCAAAGATAGCACCTTTTACGGTTCCTGAAACTTTAGAAACACCTATTCGGTTTCTATATTTCATGGGGATTTCTACATAAGTAAAATGTCTTTTTAAAGCTTTTAGTTGCATCTCTACAGTCCATCCATAGGTTTTATCTTCCATTTCTAAAGCCAATAGCTTATTATATTTTATTGCTCTAAAAGGACCTAAATCTGTAAATCGAGCTTTGAAGAACAATTTCATTAGTGAAGTTGCGAGCCAGTTTCCAAAAATTTGTGGTGTTGTCATTGATCCTGCTTCACGGAGATTTTTAACTCTTGCGCCAATTACAAAATCGATATCATCATTAATAATGGGCGCTACAAGTTCAGTTAATTGTTCAGGATAATCTGAATAATCTCCATCTAGAAAAACAATAATATCTGGTTTTTCTTCTTGGTTGCTGAGCGAAGTCGAAGCAATATATTCAATACCCTTTAAACAAGCATAGCCATATCCTTTTCTGTTTTCTGTAAGAACAGTTGCACCAGCTTTTGCCGCATTTTTTTCTGTGTCATCAGTAGAATTATTGCTAACTACAATAATTTCACTCACAATATCAGGGATATCGTTTACAACGTTGGTTATGGAATCTTCCTCATTAAAAGCAGGAATGATTACCTTAATTTTTTGTTTTGTCATTTTAAATCCGACAGTTTATTCTCCTTTCTAAAAGAGTTGAAGTCTGTCCATTCCTTAATTTTTTTCCCTTGTTGATATTTAGAAGCTTTCACTAATTTTTTCTTGTTATAAATGAGACAATACCCGTTTTTTTGATTGTTTTTTAACTGACACTTATGATTTAAGTTGCCATTCCGATCATAATACAACCACCAATTATATTGTTTTCCTTTTTTAAAATGACCCTCTTTTTCTTTGGAAGCATCCTCGCGGTAAAAGTACCAATATTTTATAGCCAAGTCATTTTTAAAATGCCCTTCCTTTTGTTTGCTCCCATTACTATAATAAAACGTCCAATATCCATGTTTTTGGATTCCTTTCAACCAACCTTCAGCCTTTAATTTACCATCTTTATAATATTCCTTTTGGTATTTTTTCTGACAAAAACCAATAGAATAAATCAAAAGAAAACAAAAAAGAAGGAGAGGTTTGATACGCATTACTTTTTATTTATTAACTCCATTAAATCGATATCGTTCCCTAGTAATATTTCAGTAGGATTAATTCTTCCAGCTTCAGGGCCATTTTCTAATTTTAAAACTCCTCTAGGGCAAACCGCAGAGCAAATGCCACAGCCTACACAACTAGAACGAACAATGTTTTCTCCTTTTTGTGCATAAGCTCTTACATCAATTCCTTGCTCGCAATAAGTAGAGCAATTTCCACAAGAAATACACTGACCTCCATTGGTGGTAATTCTAAATCTCGATTTAAAGCGTTGTACAAATCCTAAATATGCTGCTAAAGGACACCCAAAACGACACCACACTCTATTTCCAAAAATGGGATAAAAACCTGTGCCGATAACTCCAGCAAACCAAGCGCCAATTAAGAAACTATAAGTATCTTTAATCCATTGTGTTTCGATACCTAAAAAACTTTGTGCTCCAGAGAAATAACAATAAAGTGTAACAATGGTCATCACTAATGAGAAAACTAATACAGCGTGAATTAACCAACGTTCTAATTTCCATGCATTCATGCTTTTATCAGAATGCTGCCTGTATGGATCTCCTAAAGTTTCTGCAAGTCCGCCACAACCACAAACCCAAGAACAATACCATCTTTTTCCAAAGAAATAGACCATTACGGGCACTATAATTAAAGTAAGTACGATACCCCAAACGAGGATAAATAAACCAATATTACCACTACTAGTTAAACTGTCTAAATTCCATTCAAAGAAAAAGTCATAATCTAAAGGAAATGCGTTTTTAAAATCATAACCAGGCATATTTAAGCTGGTCATAATTTCAGGAATTAGGAAGGCAAAAACAATTTGGAAAAATAATACAGATGTGGTACGAATCACTTGGTATTTATTATGTCGGTATTTGATATACATGCGAGTTGCCATCACTAACATAATCGTACAATATAAAAAACCGTAAACAAACCACTGACTAGCTTCGCCCCCGTTTAGAGCTTTACTAATAGGATCTAAAATATAAGTCCAATTTACAACATAGTCTGCCATAAAATACAGCAGTAAGTAAAAAGAAACCAAATAAATTAAAACCAACCAAGCAATCCAGCCACGATTAGTACTTGATTCTAAATAGATTCCATTATTTTTTATTCCAGCTTTTCCTAATAGAATAAAATTAGGAAGTATAAATAGCAAGGCTCCCATAATGGCTAAACCAAATGTAAGCCACCATGTTAAACCGGCATTATCTTTTACAGGACCCTTTCCAGCTTTTTTTGCAAGAGCATAGCTTAGTGTATGCGGTTTTCCATAAATTTTATATTGATATTGTTCTCCTTTCTTATCCCAGTTTTTTTCTGCATCATACTTCGCTATTAAAGCATCATAGTAGTTATTTGAAGCTTGGTAGGCATTTCGGACACGACTTGAGAACTCAAAAATATTTAAATGTTCCTTAGTAACTGTAGCTTTAAATAATTCGTCTTTTATAACCTCACTTTTATAATTTTTTTCTTTAATAAAAGTGTCTAGCTCAGAAGATGTTAAGCTAAAAGTACCCGTAAAAATAGTTCCAGTAAAAATTGATAACCCGATTAGAAATATGACTAACCCTAATTTTTTTATTACTTCCATATCTCTTTAGGCTTTAGTAAAAATTCTTTTCCAACTTTTCTTTTTAGGCTGAATAGCTGTATTATTTTCTCGATTAAACTTTTCTACAATATCTTTTTCATGTAGCTCATAAAATTCAGGATCAAAATTTGCATCTGCTAAATATTCTAGTACGTGATATACATCTCTCTTTTCAGTCAACCATTTATCAAAGACCTCATGTCTCATACGAATGCCAAATGTGTTGATTCCTAAAAACACATTGGTATCTTTATGATAGGCAATCGTAATACATTTTGTATCATCTTTATGTTTCCAATAAAAATGTTTCTCATATTCTAGCCTTCCTCTTTCGCCAAATACCCACCCGTAAGTTTGATACTCAATATCAAAAAATTTAGCTGAGTTAAACCAATGACCAGGTTTGTATGCAGTTTTATTTCCACAAATAGTTTGCGCGAGTGTTTCTCCCATCATTCTTCCAGTGTACCAAACTGCTTCTATGGGTCTTCTATTGCCAATAGCTTCATGCTGCTCGGCGCAATCTCCTATTGCATACACATCTTTTTCGCTAGTTTCTAGGAAACGATTTACCAAAACGCCTCTATTGGTCGCTATTTTCGAACCTCTGATAAAATCAATATTTGGTGATACACCTGCCGTTAAACCTACGACATCGCATAGCAATTCTTCACCCGTTTCTTCAATGACTACGGATTTCACATGCCCATTTTCATCAGATTTTATCTCTTTTAAATTTGTACTTAAACGAAGATCTATATGATTTTCTTTGATATGTCTATTAATCATTTCGCTTTCTTGAGCTGGAAGAACTCCATTCCAAAAACTTGTTTCTCTTACTAAAAATGTAACAGGAATATTCCTTGAATGCATCATTTCGGCCAATTCAATTCCAATCAACCCGCCACCAACAATGACAGCTCTTTTGCAAACCTTATTATTAGGCGCATGTTTTTCTAAGTTTTCTAAATCTTGCTTATGGTACATACCCATCACACCTTCTAAATCTTGTCCTGGCCATCCAAATTTATTAGGTTTAGATCCCGTGGCTATAATCAGTTTATCATAAAGCATAGAACTGCCATCAGCAAAAAGTAAGTTCTTTTTACGGGTGTCAACTTCCTTAACATATGCTTTTTTAAGGCTGATTCTGTTTTTCTTCCAAAACCAAGATTCGTAAGGCTGTGTATGTTCAAACTTCATATGCCCCATATATACATACATGAGTGCGGTTCTAGAGAAAAAGTAATCGGTTTCTGCAGAGATAATGGTAATTAGTTTATCGGAGTTTTTGCGAATATGCCTTGCGACAGTGACTCCAGAAATTCCATTTCCAATGATGACTATGTGTTCCATATCTGATTGATTGTTGACCTATCTGTCGAAGTTAATTAAAAAAACTTAACAGAAGGTTTAATTTAATTTCTATGTAAGTAATAAAAAACACTATCGACCTATAGACCAATAAAAAGTGATTAAGCAAATTTTAAAAACATGAAAAATCTATTTTTAGTAGTACTTTTTTTACTCTCTATAGCAGTTGTTGCGCAAGAAAACACTGAAGAATCAACGAAATCAAATATACAGACATATACTCCTTCTAAATTGCTAAATAAAGGGCAGTGGGATATTAAGTGGTTTAACAATTTATATACAGAGGTTGAGAGCACTTTTAATGTAGGAAAACAACCAAGACAAACTTTTTTTACATCAACAGTAGATATCTTTACAGGGATTTCTGAAAGTAATTCTTTTAATATAGGATTGTTATTAGAGTTTAGATCCAATGTTATTGGAGGTAGAAAAGCGCTAGATGTTTTTCAGTTTGATAGTGATAAAACAACAGCTCGTTCTGGGCTTACTTCGTTTGCACCTGCTATAAAATTTAATCCTATTAAAAGTATTGGGAATTTTACGATTCAAAGTGCTTTTCATATCCCTTTAGTAAGTGAGGAGTCTAATAGTGATGGTGTTTTTTTGGATCAGAAAGGGTTTATTTGGCAAAATAGATTTTTTTATGATTATACATTTCCAAGTGGGGACTGGCAATTGTTTACCGAGCTAACAACTGAATATAATTTTGGAAATAAAAATGATAGCTTTGCTAATAATAGTTTGAACTTAGTACCTGGAGTATTTTTAAGTTACTTTCCTTCTGACAAATTTACTGTTTTGGTGTTAGCACAGCATAATGAAAGATTAGATCTTGGGAATAACTTTGCGCAAAACTTTACAGCCCTAGGAGGTGGAGCTAAATATCAACTCACTAATGTTTTTAACCTTGAGTTTTTATATACTGATTTTGTTAGAGGAAAAAACACAGGACTGGGAAAAACATTTAACATTGGTTTAAGAGCTTTGTTTTAGTAAAATCCTTTACATTAGGGCTTAATTATGAAAACAATTAGGCTCTTTCTTATATCCTTCATTTTTACCATCTCTTTTGCTGCTAATGCCCAAAAGATTAATGGCGTTAGCTTTGTTTCATCAGGAGACAGCATTACTTCAGTGCATACAAGTCCTGTAGTTAAAATTAATGCTAACTACGCCGCCTTAATGCCTTTTGGATTTATTAGAAGTTTGTCATCTCCAAAAGTTCTATTCAATAGTAAGCGACAATGGTATGGAGAAAGGGCAAAAGGAATAAAGCAATACGCTAGAGAACTTCAAAGAAGAGGTGTTAGGATTATGTTGAAGCCTCAAATATGGGTTAGTAGAGGTGTGTACACAGGACAAATAAGTATGGATTCTGAAGAGAAGTGGAAGGTTTTAGAAAACACATATTCTCAATTTATTTTAACTTATGCCAAAGTAGCTGCCGAAGTCAATGCTCCTATTTTTTGTATTGGCACAGAGCTTGAAAAATTTGTAGCCAATAGACCTGCTTATTGGAAAAAACTGATACAACAAATCAAAAATATATATAAAGGAAAACTTACCTACGCAGCAAATTGGGATGAATTTAAGCGCGTATCCTTTTGGAATCAGCTAGACTATATTGGCGTAGATGCTTATTTTCCATTAAGCGATCAAAAAACACCTTCTGTTTCTGAGTTAGAAAAAGGTTGGAAGCCACATAAAGAAGAAATAAAACGTATTCAAAAACAATTTAATAAGCCTATTATATTTACTGAATTTGGGTATAGAAGTGTTGATTTTTCTGGTAAAGAACCGTGGGATGCTAAAAGAATTCAAGATGCAGTTAATTTAGAAGCACAAGCTAATGGACTACAGGCGATATACAACCAATTTTGGAAAGAAGATTGGTTTATGGGTGGTTTTGTGTGGAAGTGGTTTCATAAACACGATAGAGTAGGAGGATTGAAAAATAATCGGTTTACTCCACAAAATAAACCTGCAGAAAAATTACTCCAAAAACTATACAAGCAATAATTTTTTAGTGATTCTTGTTTTTTAAAACATGATAAATGTTATGAAAAATTATGATATATAACTCTAATTTTGATTAGACATTAAAAAGGAGATATATGAAAACAATTATTGTACCTATAGATTTTTCAAATCATTCGGAATTTGCTTTAAAAACGGCTGCTTTTTTGGCTAAAAAAAATGGAGCTCGACTCATTGCATTACATATGCTAGATATTCAAGCTGATTTTTTTAACGAGAGCCCAAGTAATATTCAGGAAAGAACAGTGTTCTATTATCAGTTGGCAAAAAAGAGATTTAATGATTTTTTAAAGAAAGATTATTTAAAAGATATTAAAGTTACTCCGATAATTAAGCATTTTAAAGTGTTTAGCGAAGTAAACGATTTAGCTGTAGAAGAGAATGCAGATTTAATTATTATGGGTTCTCATGGAGCATCTGGGATAAAAGAACTTTTTGTAGGCTCAAATACAGAAAAAGTAATCCGCTTTTCTGAAGTGCCTGTGATGGTGATAAAAAGAGAAATGACTGATGTTAGTTTTGATAATGTAGTATATGCAACAGATTTTTCAAGAGAAACGATTGACGCATACATAAGAATTAAAAGTATAGTTGAAGGATTCAATGGTAAATTAGACATTCTCTATGTGAATACTCCTTATGAAGATTTTAAAACAACCGCAGAAATGGAAAGCTTAGCAGCAGAGTTTTTAGTAACTGCAGAAGGCAATACCAATTATCTTAGCAAAGTAAATTTTGTGTCAGACAGAAGTGTTGAGCAAGGGATTTTAAATTTTGCCAATGTTATTGGTGCTGATTTAATAGGAGTGAGTACTCATGCAAGAAAAGGCTTGTCGCATATTTTTAAAGGAAGTTTGTCTGAAGATATTGCAAATCATTCTTCACTACCAATCTTAACAGTAAAAATATAAAACCTCATTTTTTATCTAAATGAAAACTCTTGCTTTTTTAAGTAGGAGTTTTTTTTAGAAGTAAATTGAAAAGATATCGTTTTTTATCCGACCTAGATAAACAAATAATTAGGTACATTTACTATATTGAAAAAAACATCTGTATCATTAACATGAGAAAATTAATCATCTTTTTCTTGCTTTCAGTATTTGTGATATCATCTTTATGTGCACAAGAAAATATAGTGTATGATGTTAAAATAAAAGGGGCTAAAAAAACGAAAGTCTCTTTTATAAAAAAGATACTTTCCATTAAGAGTGGTCAAAAGTTAGATTCAGTTCAACTTGAAGAAGATATTGTACGTTTAAAAAGATTACCTGCTGTTTCTCATGCATACTACCAAGTATTTTATTCGCATGATAATTTGTATAATGTTTTTATCAATATAGAAGAGAATAAAACGATTATTCCATTAGTTAACTTTTGGACCTCAACTAATCAACAGTTTTCATACAAGCTTGGAATCTTCGATTATAATTTTTTAGGAAGAAATATTGCTTTTGGAGGTTTTTACCAAAATAATGGGTTTGATACCTATGCATTAAATTTTAGGGCTCCAAATTTATTTTCTAAAAAGTTAGGGTTAGCATTCAATTATCAAGATTGGAAAAGCGAAGAGCCTTTGTATTTTAATAATGGTTCTGCAAATTATATGTATAATAATATCTCTTATGAGCTATTAGGGTTGTATCAATTTAATTTTAAAAATACGTTCAATTTTGGGATTAATTTTTTCAATGAAAGATATCAATACTTAAGTGGGACAACCGACCCTTCTGTCCCGCAAAATTTAGATTTAGATAAAGTGCTTTTAAAGCTGGTTTATATGTATGATGATTTAGATTATTATTATCAATATGTAGATGGTTTTAAAAGTATATTATATGCCCAGTATGTAACTTCTAATAATGACTTTCAAGACAAATTTTTTATTGCATGGAACGATTTCTTCTACTACAAAAGGGTAGGAGAAAGAGGAAATTGGGCAAATAGGTTACGGATAGGATTGTCTTCCAATCAAGAAACACCATTTGCTCCTTTTGCTTTAGATAACAATGTAAATCTTAGAGGAGTAGGTATATTGGTGGATAGAGGTACTGGAAGTATGGTATTGAATTCTGAATATAGGCAAACACTTATTGAAAAAAAATGGTTTGTATTGCAATCAAATGTATTTATAGATGCAGGGACATGGAGAACGCCTGGAGGAGAACTTACTGATTTCTTTCAAAATGAAAATATTAGAATTTTTTCAGGTGTAGGATTGCGCTTCATTCATAAAAAGATATACAATGCTATTTTTAGGATTGATTATGGGTATGGACTCACCAAGAATGAATCAAAAGGAATTGTTTTTGGAATTGGACAGTATTTTTAAAAATGAATCATGAAGAGAATAGTAATAGCTTTGTCGCTTGTATGCATTTTTGCATGTAATCACAAGCAAACAGCTAATAAAGATCTGTTTACGGTAGCTAAAGAAATAATAAAAAACTCAAAAAATTGTGCTTTAATTACTGTAGATTCTCTAGGAATAGCGGATGCGAGAACAATGGATCCATTTTTACCTGAAGAGGATTTTACAATATGGATGGCTACCAACCCTAAAAGTAAAAAAGTAAGTGACATAAAAAACAACCCTAAAGCAACACTGTATTATTTTGATAAAGCGCATCCAGGATATGTTACGATTCAAGGGGTAGCAACTCTTGTAAATTTGCCTGAGCAAAAGAAAAAATTTTGGAAAGAAGCATGGAAAAACTTTTATAAAGACAAAACAACGGGTTATTTACTCATAAAATTTACTCCTCATAAAATGAAGGTAATTAGTGAGAAATATAAAGTATTAGGAGATTCTATAACTTGGAAATCACCAGAGATAGAGTTTTAAACATAGAGTTATTTTTCGACTTCGATTGAAATACAATCGATTAACAACACCCGCCTCCATCGTAATGGAAAGTAGATTCAGAAAAGTAAATGTCATTTCTATCTAAAGCTTGTAAAGCTGCTGCAGTTTTATCGCAAATTGCTAAAGGTTGGTTTTTTAGTAATGTGTGTCCAGCACCATCATCAAAATAATCGTCATCACCATAATAAATAGCTGCCTTTCCAGTAAATACACAAGGTCCGTCTTTTGGCATTGGGTCTTTAATAGCGGCAACTTCAATAGATTCAATATAGATTAATTCATCCGTTGGATAATTTTTAGGGTCTAAGATTCTATAAGGTTTTCTGGCTCTAATTTCGATAGTTCCAAAACCAGCATCTGTCAATGCTTTTACATATTCAGCAATTGGTAAGCTTCCGCTTAAACATAAAGCACGCAATCGCTCGTCATTACGTAATTCATCATTCATAGGTTGTTCACAAGTAGGATCACTCATAACCAAACGACCATGTGGTTTTAATACACGATACATTTCAGAAATAGCTTTTTTTAGATCATCAGATTTGAAAATATTAAATAGACAATTTTGAGCGGCTACATCTATTGAATTATCTTCAACAGGTAAGTTCATGGCATCTCCTTTACGTAAATCAACAAAATCACGTTGAAACCAAGGATTCATTTCTTCGGCCTCAATAAAGTTTTTACGAGAAGCGTCTAACATTTCATCTACCACATCTAACCCAATGACACCACCTTTATTACGGTTGAAATATGAAAATTGTAATAACTCCATTCCACCTCCAACACCAACATATAACATTTTTGGATTGTTGGTTAAATCACGTGCATGTACTGTAGAACCACAACCATAATTCATTTCCTGCATAATTCGTGGAATTTTTAATCCTGGTAGTTCCCATATAGGATTGGTTGTGCAACATAACCCTATGTCAGGTGTTAAGGCTGCTTCTTTATATACATCGTGTGTAATATCTAAATAACTCATTCGTTTATAATTGGTGTATTAATTCTTTAAAGAGCGTAATCATTTTTGGCTCTGCTTTTCCAGCAACAGCAATAATGTCATCAATATCAACTGGCTGTAAATTTTTAGGATCGCATTCATCTGTCAATACAGAAATGGCAACACACTCTAATGCTAACTGATTTGCTGTAATGATTTCTGGCACAGTACTCATTCCAACTGCATCTACCTCTAATATTTGTAACATCCTATATTCTGCTCTTGTCTCTAGTTGTGGTCCAACAACACTTGCATATACTCCTTCATGCAAGGGTATGTCGTTTTGTTGAGCGATAGCTTTCAGTTGACTGTTTATTCTTTTAGAATAAGGGGCAAGCATATCAACAAAAATATTTCCATAACTATTTGCCCCTTTAAAGGCTAAAGGAGAGCCCCCTTGAAGATTCAAATGATCCTCTAGTAACATTAAATCTCCTTTTTTATAATTAAGATTAATGGCCCCAGCAGCATTAGAAACTAATAGTGTAGAAATTCCTAAGCCGTGCATTGTTCTAATACCGTAAGTAACCTCCCATAAGCTATATCCTTCATATAAATGAAAGCGACCCGACATAACTACTACTTTCTTTCCTGACAAATTTCCAAAAACCAATTTTCCAGAATGAAACTCAACAGTAGCTTCCGGAAAATTAGGAATATCTGCATATAAAATTTCTTTTTGAATATCGATTTCATCTATTAATTTTCCTAAACCAGTACCTAGTACAATTCCAACTTCAGGACGATCAATTCCTTTTAACTTTAAAAAATCAATAGTTTCTTGTAATTGTTGCTTTTTCATGAGTTTGTAGTTGAGTTAAGCTGTTTTACAATGTTTTGAATTTGTTCGTTTTTTTTATAAAAATCGGATTGAACTAAATCTTCAAAAGTATCAATATCATTTAACGGGGTTAATAAAGAAAATACAGTTTCTTCTGCTGTTAATTGCTGTAGAGTAACATCTAATAATGCAGATTGACTCCAAGGTTTGTTTTCAAAAATAGCAGCATTCATTTTAGATAAACCAATTAAATAATAACCTCCATCTTCCGCAGGACCAAAAACGGCGTCACTATGTTCTAATTTCTCAAAGCCTGAGTCAATAATACTTTTAGAAATGTTTGGTAAATCTGAGCCAATTAGAATGATGTTTTCATAACCCTTATCAAATCCATGCTGGAATGCATTTTTCATACGCATTCCTAAATCTTCACCTTGCTGAACAAACTTCATGTCTTGTTCCCATTTAGAAGGAATAATGACATCAGAAAAGTAAATGTTTCTATCAACATTTACTTTTAAAGAAGCTCTTTCAGTAATTGCAAAAAGTTCTGAATAAATACTAAAAGCACCAACATCTCCAATAGTCTTTGCTAATCTAGTCTTTACTTTTCCAAGAATAATATTCTTTACAAAAACGATTAGTAGGTTTTTACTCATATACTTTTATTCCTTTTTTTAACCACTTGCCCCATTCTTTCGTACATGCATGTACCTTTTCAGTTTCTTTTTCTTTAGAATCGAAGACTTTGTTGCCATTGTTCTTCCATTCAAAAATACCACCATATAAATTAAGCACATTGGTATATCCTGCTTTTTTTAACTTCTCGGCGATATCTTCTGATCGAACTCCTAGTGAACAATAGACTACAATCTTAGCTTTCTTGTCTGGGAGCACTTTCATTGTTTTCTTTAAACTGAAGGTATCATAACCTACATAGGTTGCATTTTTAAGGTGACTAACCAGAAATTCTTTTTTCTCTCTAGCATCTAGCAGAATAGCATTTGGAGTTTTTAGTAAACTATCCACAGAGATATAAGGAATGCTTTCGGTGTTGTGCTTTTTTAGTACTTTTTTTAAATTATTTTGAGAAGTAACACTTACAGAAACAAAAACAAGAAGAAACGCGATTTTTTTCATGATTTAAATTTAAGCAACAACTCCTTGGCAACTACTTCCAGCACCAGCAGTACAGCCATAACAATGTTGATTGATAATGATGCTTCTGTTCTGTAGTAATTCTTCGTTGTAATCTGAAATATGCTTTACCTTACTGTTCACTTTTAAATTTAGCATTTGATTAAAATCGCAATCATATAACCATCCGTCCCAACTGACAGATAGTGTGTTTGTACACATTACGTTTTCAACCGCTAGAGGATTATAGGCTTCTACCAATGCATGCATATAATCTTCATAATTTTCTGAAGCAATTAGATAGTCTAGAAATCTACTAATTGGAAGATTTGTAATGGCAAATAAACTATGAAAATCGATGTCAAAATCATCTTTCAGTGCTTTTTTGAAGTCATTTTCTAAAGCCATTTGGTCTCCAGGTAAAAAAGCTCCAGAAGGGTTATATACCAAATCTAACTTTAAGTTACTACCAGGCATCCCATAACCAACTGCATTTAAATCTTGCAATGCTTTAATAGACTTATCAAAAACGCCATCACCTCTTTGCTTGTCAGTTTTACCTCTAGTCCAATGTGGCATCGAAGAAACTACATGCACATTGTGTTTTTTAAAGAATTCAGGCAAATCATAATACTTTTTATTTGCTCTAATGATGGTTAGATTTGAGCGAACAATAAAATCTTTAACACCAATTTTAGCAGCTTCTTCCACAAACCATCTAAAGTTTGGATTCATCTCTGGTGCTCCACCAGTTAAATCTAGAGTATGAGCTCCTGTTCTTTTAATAACATCCAAACATTGCTGCATGGTTTCTGTGGTCATAATTTCTTTTCTGTCTGGACCCGCATCTACATGACAATGTGCACATACTTGATTGCACATGTATCCTAGGTTTATCTGTAAAATTTCTAACTTTTTAGGGCGCAATGGAAACTGATTTGTTTCCTTAATTTTTTTTGCAAACGTTGGTAACTCACCATTGGCAAAAATGCCATTGGATAATATTTCTAACTGACGTTCTGTATTGGCTAGATCATTATTTCTAGCTAAGAGTGATTTTTTACTCATTTAATTTGTTTTGTCATACGAACTGGTTTTAGCAGCCCTCTCACATTTCAAGTTTGTTTACTTTATTCATCATTTGAACGCCATGTACTAGCGTAGCTCCACTTTTAATTGCCGCTCCTACATGAACAGCTTCCATCATTTCTTCTTTTGTAATACCTCTCTGTAATCCATCTTTTGTATAAGCATCTATACAATAAGGGCACTGTTCTGTATGAGCAACTGCCAAAGCAATTAAGGATTTTTCTCGAGCAGTTAAAGCACCTTCTTCAAATACCTTTCCATAATAATCGAAAAACTTATTCCCAAGTTCTTCACTCCATTCTGTAATCTTGCCAAACTTTCGTAAGTCGGCAGCATCATAATATGTTTTTGACATTTATTTTCCGTTTAAATTCCAATCGTAAGTTAGGTACTTTATCTTTGCTTTTTTGTTGATCTCTGTTTTACTATACTTGTTAAGATATTCAATAATTGTACCTTCAGTTGTAAAATCTCCTTTAAACCAATTAAAGATTTCTGAAATTTCTATTTTACTTTTACTAATCTTATTTTTAGTAGAATCATTCACGAATTCTTTCATTAATCGCTCTAATTCATTTTCAATATTATCTGCTGTAAACGCAATATTTGCTAATTTTGGGCATGATATTGAAGCACAGTTTACACCTACATGTATTCTAGGGTCTTTAAATTTTTTTCTTAAAATTTCGTGTTCTATATAATCTAAAGTATAGGTTTTGCTACCTACTTTAGCAAAAGAAATTTTCCATGCTGTTTTATCATTCCTTTTGATGTTCATAATACTGGTAGTGGGGTAATTTGATAAAATAATTTTTATAGTATAGGCATTATACGCATTAATCCAAAAAGCCTTTTCTGCATTTTCAGAATCAAACTTTGTCGTATTAGCTTTTTGTAAAGAAGTTAAAAACAGGTTTAGTTTAGCTTCTTCTTTTTTTAATGCTTTATAATCCACATTGCCTTTTTTATCTACATGTTTTTGTAATAGATCATTAAAAGCAGTTGTCTGACTATAGGTGCTTGTAAAAACAGCGATGTATAATAATAGAAAAATCTTTTTCATAATTGATAGTTTTTAATGTTATGAATTCTTAGACGAATATATTTTAGAAAATTTACATACAAAATGTTAATTAAACTCTAATTCTTCTCCAGCTTTTAATTTAAACTTTCTTCTAAATAGATATACAATAAAATAAAGTAAAGGTGTATCTAGTGCAGCAATCATAATTTTAAAAATCACGCCACTTATTAATAGTCCGTAAAACTTATTCCAAGCAATAATATCAAACGAACATAATAATAATAAAACAGTTAGTGTATCTATAAATTGAGATGAAAAAGTAGAAAAATTATTTCGTACCCAAAGATGCTTTCCTTTGGTGTAGTTTTTCCAAAAATGATAAATTCGAATATCAATGAATTGAGCAAACAAATAAGCGAGCATAGAAGCTAACACTGCTAGAGGCGCAGCGCCAAAAACCGTTACAAAAGTTTCATTATTTACCTGAGACCAAGATGTGGCTGGTGCCTCAATAGAAATGTAAACAATTCCAAGAGAAAAAATGGATGCAAAAATACCAGCAATTACAACTTGATTCGCTTTCTTTTTACCGTAAATTTCAGACAACACATCTGTAATTAAAAAGGTAATAGGATATGGTAAAAGTCCTACTGAAACTTCAAATAATTTTACACCAAAAATTTCTGCATCAAATGGATACCAATAAAAAAATTTTTGAAAAATAAGGTTCGAAGCGACCAAAGACGCTATAAAAAGCGCAGCAAGAATTAAATAAATAGATTGAGCTAGGGATTTATTTTTTTCAGTCATATGACAAATATACTAATTATGTCTATTGATAATAAAGTAATGGTTGTAAAGAAAATCCTTATTTTTGCCCACACAAATATCAAAGTTAAATTACATGAAAGCATATATTTTTCCAGGGCAAGGAGCTCAATTTACAGGGATGGGGTTAGATTTATACGAAAATTCTCCGTTAGCTCAAGAATTATTTGAAAAAGCTAACGATATTCTTGGCTTCAGTATCACTGATGTGATGTTCGAGGGAACTTCAGATGAATTAAAGCAAACAAAAGTTACACAGCCAGCAATCTTTTTACATTCTGTAATTTTAGCAAAAGTATTAGGAAATTCTTTTCGACCAGAAATGGTTGCAGGGCATTCATTAGGAGAGTTGTCTGCGTTAGTAGCTGCTAATGTTTTATCTTTTGAAGATGGATTAAAATTAGTTTCTCAACGTGCTTTGGCTATGCAAAAGGCATGTGAAATTCAGCCTTCAACAATGGCTGCTGTTTTAGGATTAGAGGACGCTGTTGTAGAGCAAGTTTGTGATCATGTTAAGGGTGTTGTTGTGGCGGCAAATTATAACTGCCCAGGACAGTTAGTTATTTCTGGAGAGGTTACTGCAATAAATAAGGCTTGCGAAGTACTGACAGAAAAAGGAGCGAGAAGAGCATTGGTTTTACCGGTGGGAGGCGCATTTCATTCACCTATGATGGAGCCAGCTAGAGAAGAGTTAGCAGCAGCAATTGAAGCAACTCAGTTTAACGAACCAGCTTGCCCAGTATATCAAAATGTTTCGGCAAAAGCAGTAAGTAATGCAGCAGAAATTAAAGAAAATTTAATGAAACAACTAACCGCACCTGTAAAATGGACACAATCAATTCAGGCAATGATATCTGATGGAGGCACAGATTTTATAGAAGTTGGTCCAGGAAAAGTACTACAAGGTTTGATGCGTAAAATTGACAGAAATGTTTCCGCTAGCGGAGCTAGTTTCGAAGCGTAAATGTAGAAACATTATTATAAAGCCTATTCAAGAGTTGAATTTAGTTCAATTTTTGAATAGGCTTTATTATCTTTAAGGAATTAAGAAACGATGTAAGAATATTGTGAAAAAAGAAGGAAGAAAAGAAGATATATTAAGAGTAGCTGCAAAGTTGTTTAAAGAAAAAGGCTATGCTGCTGTTACGATGCGTGATATTGCTAGGGAGTTAGATATAAAAGCAGCAAGTTTGTACAATCATATTAACTCTAAGCAAGAGATTCTTAAAATGATTATTATTTCTATTGCAGAAGAGTTTACAGAGGAAATGAATATCATTTATTCTTCAAATGTATCTGCTATTGAAAAGCTACAAAAGATAATAGCTCTTCATATAGATATCGCTTATAAAAACTCTTATGGAATGGCTTCTTTAAATAATGACTGGATGCATCTTGAAGAACAATTAGAATACTACTTAGAATTGAGAAATAGCTACGAAGATAACTTTAGAAGTATTATTATTAAAGGCATCGAAACAAAAGAGATTATTCATACAAATACAGAAATTACACTTTTTTCTATCTTATCTACACTCCGATCATTATACTTATGGATTCCAAAAAAAGAAGATTTAAAGTCAGAAGATTTAGTAAAAAACCTAAGTCAAGTTTTGATAGATGGGATTCGAAATCATTAAAAATAAATTTTGTAATTTTGACAAGTAAACTAACAGTTGTTAGTTTTAATAATTATTGAAACAATTTTGTTTATTAATGGCTGAATTTCATCAAATAAAAATCGCTCAAGTATATAAGGAAACTAAAGATACTGTAGTTGTAGAATTTGATATCCCTGAGCAACTTTATGCTAATTTTAATTTCATACAAGGACAACATTTAACACTTCGAAAACTAATTAATGGTCAAGATGTTCGTCGTTCATATTCATTGTGTACAAGTCCCCTTGATCACAAATGGAAAGTAGCAATAAAACAAATTCCTGGAGGTGTATTTTCAAATTATGCAAATAAAGAAATGAAAGCTGGTGATACTATTGAAGTAATGGAGCCATCAGGAAATTTTTATGTAGACATTGAAAGTGATAGCTCTAAAAACTATATAGCTTTTGCGGCAGGAAGTGGTATTACGCCGATGCTGTCAATCATAAAAACACATTTATTAGCTGAACCCAATAGTACATTCAAACTATTCTATTTAAATAGAACTGTAAAATCTATTATCTTTAAAGAAGAAATAGAACAACTTAAAAATGAGTTTTTTGGACGTTTTCAAGTGTTTTATTTTTTAACAAAAGAACAACGAGATATTCCATTTTTGAATGGACGTTTTGATACTGAGAAATTACATGTTTTAACCAAAACATTTATAGACATTCCAGATACAGATCATTGTTTTATTTGTGGGCCACAGGATATGATTTTTTTAATAAGAGATCATTTAGAAGCAGCTGGATTAAGCAAAGAAAATATTCATTATGAGTTGTTCTTTTCTGGAAACCCAGAAGACAATAAGAATATTGTAGAAGTCTTAGAACAAAAAGTTGAAGGAACTGATGTTACTATTATTGATGGTGGTAAAGAATTCCATTTTATTATGGAAGATGAATATGATAATATCTTAGATGGAGCATTAGCAGCAGGAGCAGATTTGCCTTTTGCTTGTAAAGGAGGAGTATGCAGTACTTGTAAATGTAAAGTTGTTGAAGGTTCTGTAGAAATGAAAATCAACTATGCTTTAGATGAGAAAGAAGTAGCACAGAGTTTGGTATTAAGTTGTCAAGCTGTTCCTACTACAGAAAAAGTAGTAGTTGATTTCGATGTATAAAAATTAAACTCAAAATTATGAGTGAAGAACAAATTAAAAGTTTAGAAGATCAATTTGAAGCACGTATAGCACGTGACGAAAAAATTGAGCCTAAAGATTGGATGCCAGAAAAGTATCGTAAAACCCATATTAGGCAAATGTCACAGCATGCCCATTCTGAAATCATAGGTATGCTCCCAGAAGGAAACTGGATTACTCGAGCGCCTTCTTTAAGAAGAAAGGTGGCACTATTGGCAAAAATTCAAGATGAAGCTGGACACGGGTTGTATTTGTATAGTGCATGTGAAACTTTAGGAGTTTCTAGAGATGAATTATATAATCAGTTACATTCAGGGAAAGCAAAATACTCTAGTATTTTTAATTACCCAACAATAACTTGGGCAGATATGGGTGCTATTGGGTGGTTAGTAGACGGAGCAGCCATTATTAATCAAGTGCCATTATGTAATACTTCTTACGGACCATATGCACGTGCTATGATTCGGGTGTGTAAGGAAGAAAGTTTTCACCAACGCCAAGGGTATGAAATCATGATTAAATTGGCAAATGGTACACCAGAACAAAAAGAATTAGCACAAGATGCATTAAATCGATGGTGGTGGCCAAGTCTAATGATGCTTGGGCCAACAGACGATGTTTCTGTGCATACTGAACAATCTATGAAATGGAAGTTAAAGCGTAAATCTAACGACGAACTACGTCAACAATTTATAGATCAAACAGTCCCTCAAGCTGAATTGATTGGATTGACAATCCCAGATAAAGATTTAAAGTGGAATGAGGAACGAGGAAGTTATGATTTTGGAGAGATTAATTGGGATGAATTTTGGCAAGTAGTAAAAGGCCATGGTCCTTGTAATAAAGAACGCATGAATGCAAGAGTTACAGCATGGGAAGAGGGAGCATGGATAAGAGATGCAGCAATGGCCTATGCAGAAAAAAATAAAAACATAAATAAAGCAGTGTAAGATGAAAAAAAACTGGCCGCTTTGGGAAGTATTTGTAAGAAGTAAAAATGGATTAGAACATCGTCATTTTGGAAGCCTACATGCCGCTGATGCAGAAATGGCATTAGAAAATGCACGTGATGTTTACACAAGACGTAATGAAGGAATAAGTATTTGGGTTGTAGAATCAAAAGATATCACAGCGTCAAATCCTGATAATAATGGTGAATTATTTGAGCCTGCTCAAGATAAAGTATATCGTCACCCAACCTTTTATGATTTACCAGACGAAGTCAAACATATGTAACACTCAATGTTATTCGGAGCTTTTTTAGGAATCTCATTAAATGAATATTTATGATGAAAAACGAAAGTTTATATAAGTATATATTAGGTATCGCAGACAATTCTCTTGTCCTAGGACAACGATTAGGAGAATTGTGTGGACATGGTCCTAGTTTAGAAACAGATATTGCCTGTACCAATATATCTCTAGATTTATTTGGACAAGTTAGAAGCTATTATCAATATGCAGCTAAAATTGCTGAAGATGAAAGAACGGAAGATGATATTGCAATGTTACGTAAAGAGCGAGAGTATTTAAATGTGCTTTTAGTAGAGCAACCAAATACAGATTTTGCTTATACAATGGCACGCCAATTTTTATTTGATGTCTATCATTTATTGTTTTTAAAAGAGTTAGAAAAGAGTAATGATATTACGTTATCTGCAATAGCAACAAAATCTATTAAAGAAGTGAGTTATCATAAACGTTTTTCTTCTGATTGGATAAAACGTTTAGGAGATGGTACAGAAGAAAGTCATAGAAGAATTCAAGAAGCTATTGATAGCCTATGGACCTATACAGATGAGTTGTTTCATCAAACTCAGGCTGACAAGAATGTGGTTTCTGAAAATGTTGGAGTAGACGTTACAAAACTAAAAGATAAGTATTATAGTATGGTTTCAGAAGTGTTAGAAGAGGCCACTTTAAAGACTCCAGAATCAAAATGGTTCCAAAAAGGAGGGAAAGAAGGTATTCATACAGAACATTTAGGATATCTGTTAAGCGATTTACAATACATGCAAAGAACCTATCCTAATATGGAGTGGTAATACAAAATGGTGGTTACTGAACAGCAAATAGAAAAAGAATTGATTCCAATTTTGGAGCAGGTCTCCGATCCTGAAATCCCTGTTTTATCTATTATGGATATGGGAGTTGTTCGTTCAGCGGTTATTAAAGATGCTATTGTTAAAGTTCAGATTACACCCACTTATAGTGGATGCCCAGCAATGGATGTAATTGGCGATGATATAAAAAATGCATTAAAGGAATCAGGGTACGATTCGCAAGTTGAATTGATTTTAGCTCCAGCTTGGACTACAGATTGGATAACACCAAGAGGTAGAAAAGCATTAGAAAACTATGGAATAGCGGCACCTTTAGATGCAGAAGCAGATAAAGATGTACTATTAAATGATAAACGATTGGTAAAGTGTACTAATTGTGGCTCAAATAATACTAAATTAGTGAGTCAGTTTGGTTCAACAGCATGTAAAGCACAATTTAAGTGCGAAGAATGTCAAGAGCCTTTTGATTATTTTAAATGTTTAAAATAGATTATGAGCAATTCAATTCAGTTAAAAATTGAAAATAAAGTAGCCTACATTACGCTAAACAGACCTGAGGTCTTTAATAGCTTTAATCGTGAAATGGCTTTGGCACTACAAGATGCTTTTGATACTTGTGAAAAGAATGATGAGGTAAGAGCTATAGTGTTAACAGGAAATGGAAAAGCATTTTGTGCTGGACAAGATTTAAAAGAGGTGACTTCGCCAGAATTAAATCCGGGATTTAAAAAAATACTAGAAGAACATTATAATCCAATCATAACTAGAATTCGTGCCATTAAAAAACCAGTAATTGGAGCAATTAATGGAGTTGCAGCTGGGGCTGGAGCAAATATTGCTTTGGCATGTGATATTGTTGTAGCAGATGAAAAAGCTAGCTTTATACAAGCTTTTAGTTTAATAGGGTTGATTCCAGATAGTGCTGGAACGTATTTTTTACCAAGATTGATTGGTTTTCAAAAAGCTTCAGCATTGGCGATGTTAGGAGATAAGGTCGGGGCAATAGAAGCAGAACGATTAGGAATGATATATAAATACGTTCCTTCAGAAGAGTTTGAAGCTATGATTGATAAGTTAGCGAAGAAATTAGCAAACATGCCAACCAAAGCATTGGGAATGATTAAAGAGTTATTCAATAAATCCATGACAAATAGTTTAAAAGAACAATTAGCAATGGAATCAAAATATCAAATTGAAGCAGCACAAAGTGACGATTATACTGAAGGAGTTGCAGCTTTTATAGAAAAAAGAAAACCAAACTTTAAAGGACAATAAATGAACATTGGAATCATAGGTTCAGGAACCATGGGGAGTGGAATTGCACAAGTGGCAGCTACTTCGGGTTGTAAAGTAAAATTATATGATACTAATCAAGCTGCACTAGACAGAAGCAAAGCAACTCTAGAAAAAGTATTGTCTAGGTTGATTGTAAAAGGACGTATTAATGCCGATGAAAAATTAAGAATTCAAGGCAACATTTCTTATGTGAGTTCTCTAAAAGATTTACATGACTCTAACCTAACTATTGAAGCAATCATTGAAAACTTAGGGATCAAACAAAAGGTTTTTTCAGAATTAGAAAGTTATGTTTCTGATCATTGTATTATCGCTTCAAACACATCTAGTTTATCAATAGCATCCATTGCAGCTTCTTTAAAAAAGCCAGAGCGTTGTGTTGGAATTCATTTTTTCAATCCAGCGCCTTTAATGAAGTTAGTAGAGGTAATTCCAGCCATTCAAACTTCCAAAGAAGTATTAGATAAATCGGTAGAAATTATTACCGATTGGAAAAAAACAGTAGCTGTTGCAAAAGATACACCTGGTTTTATAGTCAACCGTGTCGCAAGACCTTTTTATGGTGAATCATTACGAATCTATGAAGAAGGATTAGCTGATTTTGCAACCATAGATTGGAGTTTAAAATCGTTAGGTGGATTTAGAATGGGGCCCTTCGAATTGATGGACTTTATAGGAAATGATGTCAATTATACGGTAACAGAAACTGTTTTTACAGCTTTCTATTACGACCCAAGATATAAACCTGCATTTACTCAAAAACGTTTTTCTGAAGCAGGGTATTTAGGAAGGAAGTCAGGAAAAGGATACTATGATTATGATGAAAATGGGCGAATTGTTACCTCGAGCGCAGTCGAGAGGTCTCAAGATAAAGAATTAGCACAGCAAATTTTCAATAGAGTATTAGTGATGTTAATCAATGAAGCAGTCGATGCCTTGTTTTTAAATATCGCTTCCGCAGAAGATATCGATAATGCAATGACCAAAGGAGTAAATTACCCCAAAGGATTGTTAGCTTGGGCAGATGAAAAAGGAATTGATTGGTGTGTAGATACATTGGATAATTTATACAACGAATACCATGAAGATAGATACCGATGTAGTCCGTTATTAAGGAAAATGAATAGAGAAAATAAAACGTTTTTTAATTAATAAATTGTCATTCCGAGCGAAGCGTGGGAACCTCATTAAAAGATTACCACGTCATTTTATTGCTAGCAATGACTTTAATAGATAATGAAAGGAGAGCAAATTCCATATAAGATGCTAAGTCAAGATGCCTATAGTCAATGGCTAGGAATCGAGATTTTAGAATGCGAAATTGGCCGATGTAAAGTAGGTATGACTATTCGTAAGGAAATGCTTAATAGTATGGACAAAGCACATGGTGGAATTAGTTACTCTTTAGCAGACACCGCATTTGGATTTGCAGCAAATACACATGGTAAATTTGCAGTTTCAATTGAAACATCGATTAATCATATTGAGGCACTAGCAGAGGGTGATTATATCATTGCAGAATCAGTCATTGAAAAAGTAAATAATAAATTAGGTTTTAATATCATTGAAGTTAAAAGAGGAAACGAATTAGTCGCTTTATTTAAAGGCGTAGTATATAGAACACAAAAGAACTGGGAAGAATAATATGGAAGCATATATCATAGATGGAATAAGAACGCCAATAGGAAGTTATAAAGGAACACTGTCAACTGTTCGAACAGATGATTTGGGTGCGATTGTTATAGAAGAATTGGTGAAAAGAAACCCAAATATTCCAAAAGAAGCATACGATGATGTAATCATGGGATGTGCTAATCAAGCGGGAGAAGACAATCGTAATGTAGCGAGAATGTCATCCTTATTAGCAGGATTGCCGTTTACAGTTCCAGGAGAAACGGTAAACCGTTTATGTAGTTCAGGGCTGTCAGCAATCATTCATGCAAACAGAGCAATTAAAGCTGGAGATGGAGATGTATTTATTTCTGGAGGAGTTGAAAACATGACAAGAGGCCCATACGTAATTGCAAAACCATCTAGTGCATTTGGAAACGATTCCAAAATGTATGATTCAAGTTTTGGATGGCGTTTCATCAATCCTAGAATGCAGAAATTGTATGGAACTGACGGAATGGGAAATACCGCTGAAAACTTGGTAGAGATGTATGGAATTTCAAGAGAAGACCAAGATGCATTTGCCTATTGGAGTCAAATGAAAGCAACAAAAGCCCAAGAAAATGGGCGTTTGGCAAAAGAGATTATTACTGTAGAAATTCCTCAGCGTAAAAAAGAGCCGATTCAATTTTCTAAAGACGAGTTTGTAAAACCTACAACCTCAAAAGAAATTTTAGGAAAATTACGCCCAGCCTTTAAGAAAGAAGGAGGAAGTGTAACCGCAGGAAATTCATCCGGATTAAATGATGGGGCAGCAGCAACAATTGTTGCTTCGGAAGAAGCAGTAAAAAAATATAATTTAAAACCATTAGCTAGAATTGTAAGTTCTGCTGTGGTAGGAGTTGAACCAAGAATCATGGGGATTGGACCTGTACAAGCTTCTAATAAAGCATTAGAGAAAGCAGGTTTAACCATGAATGATATTGATATTATAGAGTTAAACGAAGCATTTGCAGCACAAGCCTTAGCGTGTACTCGAGCTTGGGGATTAGCGGATGACGATAAAAGAATCAATCCAAATGGAGGTTCCATTGCAATTGGACATCCTTTAGGAGTTACTGGGGCAAGAATTGCATATTCAGCAGCTTTAGAATTACATGAACAGCAAAAAAGATATGCATTGGTTACGATGTGTATAGGAGTTGGACAAGGGTATGCAGCAATTATAGAAAGAGTTTAGTCATGAAAAAAATACAACATTACGTTCAAGGTCAGTGGACAGAGGGGAAAGAAGAAGGTGTTCCAGTATTAGACGCAATTACTGGTGAAGCATTTACTAGTGTTGCAATAGAAGGCTTGGATGTTCCTGAAATACTACAATACGGTAGAACTAAAGGGGGACAAGTGCTTCGAAAAATGACGTTTCAAGAACGTGGCAATATGCTTAAGAAATTAGCATTATACCTAACCAAACGTAAGAATGAATTTTACGAATTAAGTTATAGAACTGGAGCAACTAAAGTAGATAGCTGGATTGATATTGAGGGCGGGTTTGGAAACTTATTTGCCAATGCATCCTTAAGAAAATTATTTCCAAATCAACCATATCATGTAGAAGGAGATCCCATTGATTTATCTCGCGGAGGTCGTTTCATGGCACATCATATTATGGTTCCTAAAAAAGGAGTCGCAGTACACATCAATGCTTTTAACTTTCCTGTATGGGGTATGTTAGAGAAATGTGCTGTGAACTGGATGGCAGGTGTCCCAGCGGTTGTATTACCGGCACCGTCTTCCTCATATCTGGCTGAAGCAGTTGCACGAGCTATAATTGATTCTGGGATCTTACCAGAAGGCGCCTTACAGATCATTAACGGAACGGTTCGAAATATCTTAGATACAGTAGAATCTCAAGATGTAGTCACCTTTACTGGTTCTGCTGCAACAGGAAGGATCTTAAAAGCACATCCAAGAATTATTCAAGAAGCTGTACCATTTACCATGGAAGCCGATTCTTTAAATGCATCCATCTTAGGAAAAGATGCAGTTCCAGGAACACCAGAGTTTGATTTGTTTATCAAAGAAGTTCGAAAAGAAATGACGGTCAAAGCTGGACAAAAATGTACTGCCATTCGCCGAATCATGGTTCCAGAAAATTTAGTAGAAGATGTTCAAATATCTTTAGGAAAAGCCTTAGATAAAGTAACCATTGGTGATCCTAGGTTAAAAGAAGTGAGAATGGGTTCTTTAGTGAGTCGTCAACAAGTTGAAGCTGTTAGAAACTCAGTTAATGATTTAACCAAAGAAGCACAAATTGTTTATGGAAGTTTAGATAAAATTGATACGATTGGAGCCGATGCTAAAAAAGGAGCATTTATCAGTCCAATTTTATTAAGAGCAGACAATCCTTTTGAAAATATAGCTATTCACGAACGTGAAGCATTTGGACCAGTAAGTACCATTATGCCATATAAAAATTTAGAGGAAGCTATTACTTTAGCTCAAATGGGAAAAGGTTCTTTAGTTTCTTCTATTGTAACCAATGACGATACAATTGCCAAAGATTATGCGGTAAATGCAGCAAGTCATCATGGACGTATTTTAGTGTTAAATAGAGAAAGTGCAAAAGAAAGTACAGGACATGGTTCTCCGTTACCAAGTCTAGTTCACGGTGGTCCAGGAAGAGCTGGAGGTGGTGAAGAAATGGGCGGAATGCGTGGAATAAAACATTATTTACAACGTACCGCTATTCAAGGTTCGCCAACAACTTTAACAGAAATTACGGGTATTTATCAGCCAAATGCCAAATATAAAGAAGCAGAACAACACCCTTTTAAATATCATTGGGAAGATATTCAACCTGGAATGTCTCTCAAAACACATAAAAGAACTTTTACAGATACAGACATTATCAATTTTGCGAATGTTACTTGGGATCATTTCTATGCGCATACCGATATTACTTCTTTAGACGGAAGTATTTTCGAAAAAAGAACAGCACATGGATACTTTATCATTTCTGCCGCAGCTGGATTATTTGTGTATCCAAATAAAGGACCAGTATCTGCAAACTATGGATTAGAAGAATGTCGTTTCTTACGCCCATTATATCATAATGATACCGTTTATGTGCGATTGACCTGTAAACAAAAAGTAGATAGAGATGTAGCAAGTGCTGAACATCCAAGTGGAATTGTAAAATGGTTTGTTGAAGTTTTTGATGCTGAAGATGAATTGGTAGCCATTGCAACCATTTTAACCATGGTACAAAAGAAGCAAGAAACATTTGTAGAAATGACGGAGGAAAAGATCAAAGAATGCTTAAGTAAATTGAAAGAAGATGCACAACCAAAATGGGGAATTATGACGCCTCAGCATATGTTAGAGCACTTAGAATACACCTATAGAATTGCTTCAGGTGAAATTCAGGATTTCGAAGTAGCAACACCTGAAAAAATTTTAGAAAAGGTCCATCATAGTTTATATAACTACCAGCCATTTCCAATGAACTCTATCTTTCCTCTATTAGAGAAAAATACGCTAGATAATTTAAAGCATCCTGATTTTGCCACTGCGATTGATAAATTTAACGAAGCAAGAGAAGATTATAAAACCTATTTTAAAGAAAATCCAGATGCAATATTAAACAATCTTGTTTTTGGAGAATTAAATAGATATGAGTGGTATTTGATGGAAAGAAAACATCTAAATCATCACTTTGAGCAATTTGGATTAATATAAATGATGCGTCATTCCGAACCAAGTGAAGGAATCTCATTTATGAGATTGTCACTTCATTTCTTTCCTCACAATGACAAAAAATAAAAATTAGATATGACAAGTCCTTATGTAAAACAAACCATAGAAAACGAAGTAGCATATATTGAGTTTTTTCACCCTGCTCACAATTCGTTGCCAGGAGATATTTTGGCAAAACTAGCGCAAACTATTACTGATGCTGGAAATAATGATGAGATCAAAGTCATTGTTTTAAAAAGTGGAGGTGAACGTACTTTCTGCGCAGGAGCTAGTTTTAAAGAATTGATTCACATCAATGATAAAGCTACAGGAAAAGTCTTCTTTTCTGGTTTTGCAAATGTGATTAATGCGATGCGAAAATGTCCAAAATTTATCATTGGTCGTATCCAAGGAAAAACTGTAGGAGGCGGAGTTGGATTAGCTGCCTCAACAGATTATTGTATGGCGACAAAGTTTGCCGCAATCAAGTTAAGTGAGTTGAATATTGGAATCGGACCCTTTGTTGTTGGGCCAGCAATAGAACGTAAAATGGGTTTAAGCGCGATGTCACAGATTGCTATTGATGCCAATTCTTTTTATCCTGCAGAATGGGCAAAGCAAAAAGGATTGTTTACGCACGTATATGAAAGTACTGAAGAATTAGATGCCGCAGTAAAAGCTACAGCAGAGCATTTATGCACTTACAATACCGAAGCTATGACAGAAATGAAAAAAGTATTCTGGAAAGGAACCGATGATTGGGATACTCTGCTAGCAGAACGTGCTCAAACAAGTGGAAGATTAGTACTGTCTGATTTTACTAAAGAAAAATTGAAAGGATTTAAATAATGATTTATTCATTTCAAGGATACATTCCTGTAGTACACGAATCTAGTTTTGTGCATCCATTAGCGGCAGTTACTGGAAATGTTATTATTGGTAAAAACTGTTATATCGGACCGGGAGCAGCTATTCGTGGAGATTGGGGTCAAATTATTTTGGAGGATGGAGTGAATGTTCAAGAAAATTGTACAGTACATATGTTTCCTGGTAAGTCTATCACCTTAAAAGAAAGTGCTCATATTGGACATGGCGCTATTATTCACGGAGCTCATATTGGTAGAAATGTTTTAGTCGGAATGAATACCGTTATTATGGATGATGCAGAAATTGGTGATGAAAGTATTGTTGGAGCTATGGCGTTTGTAAAAGCTGAAACCATTATTCCTAAGAGAAGTTTGGTGGTTGGAAACCCAGCAAAAGTAATCAAAGAAATCAGTGATAATATGATTGCTTGGAAAACCAAAGGAACACAATTATATCAGCAGCTGCCAAAAGATTGTCATGATAGCTTAAGAGAAGTAGAACCTTTAAGAGAAGTTCCAAAAAATAGGTCCACACAAGAAGAGGTTTATAAAACCTTAAGAGAACAATTTAAGAAGTAACTAAACCAATAATTTTTCTAAATCAATTTCATTTGTTTCTTTTCCTGTAGAAAGTGTAATCAAACTTTGCACATTCCCTAAATAAGGCAGCAATGTTAATTTAGTAATAATAAATTTCTCATAAGACTCAATATCTTCAACAATTAGTTTTAGAAGGTAATCAAAGTTGCCACTAACTCTATGGCATTCTATCACTTCTGGAAACCCTTGTATCTCTTTTACAAATTTTTCTAAATAACTTCTTGTATGACCTTGTAATGTGATACCAACAAATACAATTTGTTTTAGCCCCAGCTTTTTGTAATCTAATCGGGCTACATAATTAGAGATGTATCCTTCTTTTTTTAATTTCTTAATACGTTCGAATATAGGCGTCGTAGATAAGCCCATCTCATGGGCAATACTTTTAATGGTTCGATCAGAGTCTCTCTGTAAAATTCTCATGATTTCTATGTCTAAATTATCGAGTTTCATAACTGCAGAATGAAAATATTATTTTACATGATAAATATAAGTCATAAAAAGAATAAAATAACATATATACTTATATTTTTAGAATAAAAATATAGATATATCGATTTAAAATATAAAATACCATTTATAATAGATAAATAGCGTAGTTTTATTCCTTGTCAAAATCAGCAGTTTTTTATGGAATTTGAGATGAAAATGCCCAAATTGGGAGAGAGTATTACCGAGGCCGCAATTATCACTTGGTTCAAAGGTGTAGGAGATTCAATAGATGAAGATGAAACGTTGTTAGAAGTTGCTACCGACAAAGTAGACTCGGAAGTTCCTAGCACAGTTTCGGGAGTGGTTAAAGAACTTTTTTATAAACCTAATGACGTTATCAAAATTGGAGCCACTTTGGCCATCATTGAACTTGATGAATCGGAAAAATCAAAACCAGAAAAGACAAAAAAAAATTTATCAAAAACGGCAAAGGAATCACCTGCTAAAAAGGTGATTAAAACTAAAAAAATCATAACTGCTGCAAAGCAGAATAACAATACATTTTTTTCTCCGCTCATCATCTCTATTGCAAAAGAACAACATATAAGTTTTGAAGAGCTTGCTCGTATTCCTGCAACAGGGAATAATGGAAGATTACGCAAAAGTGATTTGTATCAATATATTGAAGAGGGAAGACCTTATCAATTTGTACAGCCAGTTGCGGAGCCAGACCCAACTGCTTATAGAATACCACAATTAAATTTAGACAAAGGAACAGGGAAAATTGTGAAGATGGATAGGATGCGTCAAATGATTGCTAACCATATGGTGTATTCTAAACATACCTCTCCGCATGTTACCGCTTATGTAGAAGCTGACTTGACAGAAATGGTACATTGGAGAAATACAAATAAAGTAGCTTTTCAAGAAAAGTATAATGAACGTTTAACATTCACGCCCTTATTTGTAGAAGCAGTAGCAAAAGCCGTCAAAGATTTCCCAATGATTAATGTTTCTGTAGATGGAGAGCATATTATTGTAAAAGAGAATATCAATATAGGAATGGCTACTGCATTACCAAGCGGAAACTTAATTGTTCCTGTCGTTAAAAATGCAGATACTAAAGACTTGATAAGCTTAGCAAAAGACGTAAATGCTTTGGCTAATAAAGCAAGAGAGAATAATTTAAAAGCGGATGATATTCAAGGAAGCACATTCACAATTTCTAATGTAGGTACCTTTGGAAGTGTAATGGGAACACCAATTATCAATCAGCCTGAAGTTGCCATTTTAGCTCTAGGAATTATCAAAAAAAGAGCCGAAGTTATGGAAACCAAAAAGGGCGACGAAATAGCCATTAGAAGCATGATGTACTTATCACTATCTTTTGATCATAGAGTGGTTGATGGATATTTAGGAGGTTCTTTTTTAAGAAGAATTGCAGATTATTTTGAACAGTTTGATACAAATAGAATAATATAAAGTGTCATTCCGAACGAAGTGAAGGAATCTCTCTAAAAGATTGCCGCGCTTTGCTCGCAAAGACAAAACATAAAATATAATGGAGCACAGTATTTCAATCACCAAAGTTGAAAAATCTAAAGTAGAAGGCTTAGATTTCAATAATATTCCACTAGGAACCACCTTTACAGACCATATGTTTATTTGCGATTATGCAGATGGAAAATGGGGAATACCAAGAATTCAGCCTTTAGAATTAATCCCAACACATCCAGCAGCAATGGCCTTACATTATGGTCAAGCCATTTTTGAAGGAATGAAAGCAACGGTAGATACAAATGGAAATCCTATGTTGTTTAGAGCAGATAAAAATGCAGCAAGATTAAATTTTAGTGCAGACAGAATGGGAATGCCAAGCTTTCCTGAAGAGTTGTTTGTTGAAGGCTTAAAACAATTGGTTGCAATAGAACAAAATTGGATTCCGCCGCAAGAAGGAAGTGCATTATATTTAAGACCATTTATGTATGCAGATGAACCGTTTATTGGAATGCGTGCTGCAAACAATTTTAAGTTTATCATTATGGCATCACCAGCAGGTCCGTTTTTTACAAAACGAATTAAGTTGTATGCTGAGACTAAGTATATAAGAGCAGCAGAAGGAGGGACAGGAGAAGCAAAAGCAGCAGGGAATTATGCTGCGGCAATTCGTCCAACAGAAATTGCAAAGTCAAAAGGATATGACCAAGTATTATGGTTAGATGCTATTGAGCATAAGTATATCCAAGAAGTAGGTACAATGAACATCTTCTTTAAAATTGATGGAAATTTTATCACTCCAAAAAGAGATGGTGCTATTCTAGATGGAATTACTCGTATGAGTGTGATTGATGTATTACGACACAAAGGATATCAGGTAATCGAGCGTCCAATTACAATTGATGAGATTGAAGAAGCATCTAATAATGGAACTTTAGAAGAGGCTTTTGGAACAGGAACAGCGGTTGGTATTGCTTATATCCAAGAAATTGGAATGAATGAAAAAACCATTCATGTATCAGATGAAAGCCCAGTAGGATTAGATATAAATGATACATTAAATGCAATTAAAACAGGAAAGATTGAAGATCTGTTTAATTGGATGATTAAGATTGAAAATCAATTAGTTTAATGAAAAAAGAAATTCTACAAAAAGGGTTTTCAAACCTTTGTACTGCCAAATCAATGGCAGAATTATACGAGGATAATTTTAAATTAGTTTCTAAATATGTGCATGCCACCTCAAGAGGTCACGAAGCAATTCAGATTGCTTTAGGAGTGCAATTATTACCACAAGATTATGCATTTCCATACTATAGAGATGATGCCATGTTATTGTCATTTGGATTGGAACCTTATGACTTAATGTTACAATTGTTAGCAAAAAAAGAGGACCCTTTTTCTGGTGGAAGAACCTATTATTGTCACCCTAGTTTAAGAGATGACGACAAGCCTAAAATTCCACATCAATCATCTGCGACAGGGATGCAAGCCATTCCCGCAACAGGAACTGCAATGGGAATGCAGTATAAGGAGTTGCAAAACATTGAAGATAATGCAGCGAAAATGTCACCTCGAGCGGAGTCGAGAGGTCTCAATCCTATTACTGTATGTTCGCTTGGAGATGCCTCTGTAACAGAAGGGGAAATTGCTGAAGCCTTTCAAATGGCTGCATTAAAGCAATTACCTATCTTATATTTAGTGCAAGACAACGGTTGGGATATTTCTGCGAATGCTGAAGAAACAAGGGCGCAAGATGCTTTTCAATACGCACAAGGATTTCATGGTTTGGATGCTATTTCTATTGACGGAGCCAACTTTATAGAAAGTTATGAAGCACTTGAGAGAGTTATTGAAACCATTCGAATAGAGCGTAGGCCGTTTTTAGTACACGCAAAAGTTCCATTATTGAATCATCATACTTCAGGAGTTCGAATGGAATGGTACCGAGATGATTTAGTGGAAGCTCGTTCTAGAGACCCATATCCAGTATTAAAAAAGCAATTGTTAGACAATGGATTTACTGAAAATGAAATCAATGAAATAGAAAATTTAGCAAAAGAAAAAGTGGAAGCTGACTTTACTAAAGCTTTACTAGCAGATGATCCAACCCCAGAAGATTTGTTTACCCATGATTTTGCTCCAACCACAATAACAGAGGAAGTAGGAGAGCGTTTTCCAAAAGGAAGCGAGAAAGTAGTCATGGTTGATTGTGCTTTATTTGCAGTTGAAGAACTGATGAAAAAGCATAAAGAATGTTTACTCTATGGACAAGATGTAGGAGGAAGATTAGGAGGTGTATTCCGTGAAGCTGCTACTTTAGCACAAAAATTTGGAGATGATCGTGTTTTTAATACACCAATTCAAGAAGCTTTTATTGTAGGTTCAACTGTAGGAATGAGTGCGGTAGGGTTGAAACCAATTGTTGAGGTTCAGTTTGCCGACTATATTTGGCCTGGACTGAATCAATTATTTACTGAAGTGAGTAGAAGTTGTTATTTATCTAACGGGAAATGGCCTGTGAGTATGATACTTCGTGTTCCAATTGGTGCTTATGGGAGTGGAGGGCCCTATCATTCATCATCTGTAGAAAGTGTGCTGACTAATATTCGTGGAATTAAAATAGCGTACCCGAGTAACGGAGCCGATTTAAAAGGATTACTCAAAGCAGCGTATTATGATCCAAATCCTGTGGTTGTTTTGGAGCATAAAGGATTGTATTGGAGTAAAGTACCAGGAACGCAAGGAGCTACTTCTATAGAACCTTCTGAAGATTATATTTTACCTTTTGGGAAAGCTTGGGTTTTGCAAGAAATCTGGAAACAAGAAGAGGAAGAAACCTTGACCATTGTTACTTATGGAATGGGGGTGCATTGGGCAATGAATGCTAGTGCAGAACTTGGAATGAAAGATATTATTGAGGTAATTGATTTAAGAACATTGTTCCCTTTAGATGAAGAGACTGTTGTAAAATCGGTGAAGAAAAACGGGAAGTGTTTGTTGGTTACTGAAGAACCTTCTAGCACTGGATTTGCAAGAGCTTTGTCAGGAAAAATACAAGAAGAGTGTTTTGGATTTTTAGATGCTCCAATAATGACAATTGGAAGTGAGAATATGCCAGCGATTCCATTAAATAGTACTTTAGAACAAACGATGATTCCATCCACAGAAAAAGTGAAAGAAAAAATACTAGAGTTAATTAATTACTAGTGAAAAAAGAACTCTACTACATAAAAAGCCTGCTTTATTAGCAGGCTTTTTTGTTTAGTAATGATGTTTTAATCTTTAATTGGAATTCCTGTTTTGTTTAGTAATACAGGTTTTCCAAAACCAAGTTTTTCCATGCGTTTTAGCTGTGTTTTAGCATCACCTACAACCAGCCAAATCATTTTATCAGAATTTAGATATTTATTAGAAAGCTCTTGGATTCTTTCTATAGTCATTTCGTTTACAATTTTTTCTCTTCCTTTAACATAATCAACAGGCAAATTGTAGGTACTAATATTTTCGAGCATACGTAATTTTGCCCTCATGGTTTCAAAAGCTCTGGCATTACTTTTAATTAAGAAACCTTTTGTAGTTCCTAAATCTTTCTCGCTAAAATTTTTACCATAATTATCTAAAATTTGTTTTACTAATTGCGATGCTTCCAAAGTAACATTACTACGAACACCACTAGAAATGGTAAAAGACCCTTTGTCTTTTGTTCCTGAAAAACGAGAACGTATTCCGTAAGTATATCCTTTTCCTTCACGCAGTTGTTGTGTTAGCTGAGAAGCAAAACCGCCACCGCCTAGAATATAGTTCATTACAGTAGCTGGGTAAAAATCTGTATCATTAAATGCTAATGCAGGTGCCCCAAAACTCAATTGAGATTGCTTAGCATTTGGGATGTCATAGAAATAAACTGTCGATTTTTTAGGGGCCTCAGGAGTTTTGTATGTAGGAATGATTACTTCTTTTGCAACCCAATCGGTCTCTATTCCTTTTAAAGAATTAATAACATCTTCTTTACTAATGTCACCAACAACATGCATCTTGGAAACAGATGGAGATATGAAGCTTTTATAGAATGTTTTTAAATCATCTATAGTAATATTATTTACAGATGCTATAGTTCCAATAACATTTTTAGAACGAATATTTTTTTCTCCATAAATCAATTTGTTATAAGCATTCGCCGCAACAGATCTTGGGCTGGCTTCTTGCTGTCTTAAATTGGTAATCGCTCTTTTTTTAATCAATTCAAATTCAGTTTCATCCCATCTAGGTTCTAGTAGCATTTCTTTAGCTAAAGCTAGAGTTTTAGTATAATTTTTAGCGAGTGTTGTTCCTGTAATTCTAATATTCTCTCTACCAGCAGATATGTTTACAGAGGCCCCTAACTGAGCTAAAGCATCTTCTAGCTCACTAACAGTTTTATTTTTTGTTCCTCTACTCATTAAGTTTGCAGTTAGATTTGCAAGCCCTAATTTATCCATACTCTCTAACAATTGACCTCCGTCTATAACTAAGTTGAATTGTACTAAAGGAACTTCATCATTCTGTATTCCATAAACCTTTATGCCATTTGTTAAATTACTATTCCAAACTTCAGGAACTTTTACTTCTGGAGCATTACCATAAGGAGGCTCTACTGAACGATTAAATGTAGAGGGCGTTTTTTCATATTTTGCAACAATAGAAGCATCGAAATTCTCTTCAGCCCCAATTACAATTTTTTCTTCAGTAACTTCGGCTTCAGTAGAATTAGTTAAGGCTAAATCTTTTCCATTTCTTGGAACGAAGCTAGTAGCAATAAAATTCTTTCCTTTGATATACTTTTGATACACATTCATTACATCTTCAGTAGTTACTGCTAAGGTATTTTGAATGTCTTGAGTTACAAAGCCAGGATTGTTAGTATAAGTATTGTATGAAGCTAATCGAGTCCCTTTTCCTAATACACTAGATAAACTAGTATAAAAAGCCGTTTCTTGCCCAGCTTTTATTCTGTCTAAATCTTTTTGTGCAATTCCATTTTTTTCAAAATTTGCTAAAGCGACGTCAATTCCTTTTTTAACCTCATCTAACTTTGTGTTGTTAAATGCTCTTACAATTAATTGTAGTTGCCCAGCTAATTCAGAAGCATAGTTAAACATTGTTGTAGATGAAGTTAGTTTTAGCTCATCTACCAGTACTATGTTTAAAGGAGCTTTTTTCCCACTAGATAAGTACTCTGTTAAGATATTTAAAGCATATGAATCTTTATGATACTGCTCTACTGATGGCCAAGAAAGTGTTAATTCAGGCAATCGAGCAAAATTGTCTTCATAGTATAAGTGTTTCGTTTCCTTTACTTCACCTGGACGTTTATTAATAGGGGTGATTTCTTCTCCTTTAGGAATCTCGTCAAAATATTTATGGACCCATTTTTTCGCTTGCTCAACATCTATGTCACCCGATAAAACTAAAGTTGAGTTATTGGGAACATACCATTTTCTAAAAAATGTTTTTACATCTTCTAATGTTGCATTCTGTAGATCTTCTAATGATCCTATTACTTGCCAATTATATGGATGATCTTTAGGGTATAAGTTTTTCCCAATTACATATTGTCTATGCCCATATGGTCTATTGTCTACACTTTGTCTTTTTTCATTCTTAACAACTTGTTTTTCTTTAGCCAATACAGGGTCGGTAACGGTATTGATAAACCACCCTAATTTGTCAGCCTCTGCCCAAATCATTTTTTCTAGAGCATCTTTAGGCACAGTTTGCAAGTAGTTGGTTCTATCTCTAGATGTAGAGCCATTAGCTCCAGAACCACCAATGCGAGCGCTCATTTTATCTAGTCCACCTTTGCCAAGGTTTTCAGACTCTAAAAATAATAAATGCTCAAATAGATGTGCAAATCCTGTTCTGCCTTCAATTTCTCTAGCAGAACCTACATGAGCCATTAATTCGACAGCCACAACAGGGTCGGAACGGTCAACATGAAATATTACATCCAATCCATTGTCTAGGGTGATTTTTTCATAATTAATAGAAAGTTCTGGCGTTTTTTCTTTTGATGGAGCGCAAGCTATAAAGAAAGCAATCATCAAGCTGAAGATGAGTTTTTTAGTCATGATTGTTGTTTTGGTGGGTGAATTTACTAAAATCAAAGCTATTAAAAGGCTAAGAGATTGTTAAAGAATAGAGTAGATTTGGTTTTCTATAATTTCAACTCTTTTAAAAAGAGCCACATTTTTTTATTGATATAAGATTTTTGTTCTTTAGAAAACTTACCATGCTTACCTCCTTTAATTGTAATAAAATCATTTATAATGTTATGCTTTTTTAAAGCTTTGTGAAGTATTACAGACTGTTGATATGGAACAATTGGATCTTCGTTTCCATGTACACTAAATATTGGCGGGCTGTTTTTATTGACATAGTATATTGGCGATACAGATTCTATAAACTTTTGATTGTTAATTTTATTTCCAAGCCACTTTTTTACAGATCTCCATTTTTTTAGAGGAACCAAGTCGGTAACACCATATTTATTAATAATTGCTGCTATTTTAATTTTTTTATTAAAAAAACAGTTGATGTCCATTTTTTTATTATTTCCTAGTAGACCTGACATTAAAGCTAAGTGACCCCCAGCTGAACCTCCCATAATGACAATTTTTGTAGTATCAATATTCAACCGTTTTGCATTCTTATAAATATATATTAAAGCACAACGAATATCTTGAATTGCAGCAGGAGCAGTAGCAACATCAACCAAACGATATGCTACATTGGCAACGGCATAGCCATTTTTAAAAAAGGAGCCAAACCCTCTTTGAGATTCTTTTACGCCATGATTCCAACCGCCACCATGTATGTTAATTACAATAGGTGTTGGTTTCTCTGCCTTTAGATTGATATAAGTATCCATTTTCCCTTTCCATCCATTTACTTGAGTATAAACAATATCAATATTGGCAGTATAGTTTTGAGGATACTTTACGGGTTTGTACGTTCGAGTTTGAGCAAAAGTCAAACCATAAGAGACAAACCAAATAAAAACAAAAATAGGTTTCATTATATGGCTATTGTTTTAATTGCCATCTCCATGAATCTAATAGTGCTTCTTCTAGTGATTTCTCTGTTTTCCAACCAAGCACTTTGTTAGCCAATGTTGTATCTGCATAAGCTGCACTTACATCACCCTCTCGTCGTCCAACTATCTTATAGTTAAGACTTTTTCTAGAGACTTTTTCAAATGCTTTAATAACTTCTAAAACGGTACTTCCATTTCCAGTGCCAATATTAAAAATTTCAAAGTTTGATTTATTGTTGTTTTCTAGCAATCTTTCTAAAGCTACAATATGTGCTTTTGCTAGATCGACTACATGAATATAATCTCTCATAGCTGTCCCGTCTTTAGTTGGATAATCATTACCAAAAACAGAAAGTTGCTCTCTGATTCCAGCAGCAGTCTGAGTAATAAAAGGAATCAAGTTTTGAGGGGTTCCTATGGGTAATTCTCCAATTTTAGCAGTCTCATGAGCGCCAATTGGATTAAAATAACGTAAAGCTATGGCTTTTAAATTATCAGTATTACAGCTTTCTTTAATAATCTTTTCACCTATTTGTTTGGTATTACCATAAGGTGACTCTGCAGGTTTTATAGCCGCATTTTCTGTAATAGGCAATTCATCAGCCTGCCCATATACGGTACATGAAGAGCTGAATATAAAATTGGATAATCCATGTGTTTTCATTTCCTGAAGGAGATATACCAATGTGCCAACATTGTTTTCGTAATATAATAAAGGGTTTTCTACACTTTCTCCTACGGCCTTAGAAGCTGCAAAATGAATAACTCCATCAATTTGATGCTTTTTAAAAAAATTTTGAACATCTTGTTTTATACGAAGATCAATATTATGATACTCTGGCCTGACTCCAGTAATAGCGGTAATATTATCTAAAACATCTATCGTTGAATTTAATAAATTGTCTATAATAATAACTTTATAGCTAGCTTTTTGTAGCTCAACAACTGTATGAGAGCCTATATAACCTAATCCGCCAGTTACAAGAATTACCTTCATCAATAATTAACCAACAAAATCTAGTACAGTTTTCGTAATAAAAGCTAATTGATTTTCCTCTAATTCAGTGTGCATTGGTAAAGAAATTACGGTATCAATCAATTCATTCGTAACCTTAAAGTCATCTTCATTATAGCGATCATCTTTATACGCTTTTTGACTGTGTAATGGGACTGGATAATAAATAGCATTTGGAATTCCATTATCTAGTAAATGTAGATGCAAAGCATCACGTTTCCCATTAGTAATTTTTAATGTGTATTGATGAAATACATGACAATTACATGTGTCGCAAATATTGCCACAAGCATTTGTAGTGGGAGTAATAATATTAGAATTACCTGAAAAAGCATTATTATAAAACCTGGCCGCATTTCTCCTAGCTTCACAATAGGTGTCTAAATGTGGAAGTTTGGCTTTTAAAACAGCAGCCTGCAAACTATCTAGTCTAGAGTTTACTCCTACAACATCATGATAATAACGTTTGTACATACCGTGATTTACTATTCCGCGAATAGTATGCGCTAACTCATCATCATTGGTAAAAATAGCACCTCCATCACCGTAACACCCTAAATTTTTAGATGGAAAAAAAGAAGTAGTTCCAACATGTCCAATAGTTCCTGCTTTCTGCTTATGTCCATCTTTAAAGGTATAATCAGCTCCAATTGCTTGTGCGTTATCTTCAATAACAAATAAATTATGCTCTTTTGCAATTTTCATCACTGCCTCCATATTTGCGCACTGACCAAAAAGATGAACAGGAACAATTGCTTTCGTTTTTGGAGTAATAGCTTTCTTTAAAGCTTCAATATCTATATTAAAAGTATCAGATTCGACATCTACTAAAACAGGTGTTAACTTTAATAAAGCAATCACCTCTACAGTAGCAGCAAAAGTAAAATCAACGGTAATCACCTCATCACCTTGTTCTAAACCAAGACCCATCATTGCAATTTGTAAAGCGTCAGTACCATTAGCACAAGGAATTACATGATTTACATTTAAGTAAGCCTCTAAGTCTCTCTGAAACTCCTTAACATATGGACCATTTATAAATGCTGCAGAATTTACAACTTCTTGCATAGAAGCATCTACAGTTTCTTTAATTTTTGCGTACTGACCTTTTAGGTCTACCATCTGAATTTTGTTCATTGATGAAAAATTTTAGCAGTTCAAAAATACAATATAAATCTATTATCTTTGAATAAAAACAAACTTATCCGAATGAAAACCATCAAAAAAATTTTAAAAATTGTTCTTGTATTAGCGGTAATTATAACTATTTCAATTTGGTTGTATGCAAGAACATTTTATCCAACATATAATGGTGAGTTAGCATTAAGTACTATTTCTGATGATGTAACTGTTTATTATGATGATTATGGCGTGCCGCATATTAATGCCCAAAATCAGACAGATGCTTATACGGCTTTAGGGTATGTACATGCTCAAGATAGGTTATGGCAAATGGAGTTAATTCGTAGAATAGCACCTGGTAGGTTGTCGGAATTATTTGGAGATAAAGTCATTGAAACAGATGTGTTTTTTTCGGGATTAGGAATTGTTGAAAACGCAGAGAAAGTAATTGCAGCCTTAGATAAGAATTCTGATTCTTATAAGTATACAATGGCATATTTAAATGGAATTAATCAGTTCATAGAGAGTGGTCCAACACCTATAGAATTTTCCTTAATTGGATTAGAAAAACAACCTTATACGATTCATGATGTCTATCATGTTTTTGGATATATGTCATTTAGTTTTGCGATGGCTCATAAAACAGATCCTTTTTTAACCGAGGTGAAAGAGAAATTAGGGGATGAATATTTAGCTGAATTAGGAATACCTATTTATAAAAATACAGCAGTTCTAAAAAGCGAACAGAACCCTATTTTAAATGCAAAAATGGCAAAAGCAATGAATGTTATATACGATCATTTGCCAGTATCTCCATTTATAGGAAGTAATTCATGGGTAATTGGTGCGAATAAAACAAAAAATGGTAAAGTAATCTTTGCGAATGATCCGCATATTGGGTTTTCTCAACCTTCAGTATGGTATCAGTCGCATATTAAAACCCCAGAGTATGAGTTGTATGGATTTAATCTAGCATTAACTCCATTTGCATTATTAGGTCATAATAAAGAGTATGCATACGGGTTAACGATGTTTGAAAATGATGATGTAGATTTATATTTTGAGGAAGAAAACCCAAAAAATCCTTATGAATACAGGACTTCTGATGGTTACAAAGCATATCAGATTTTAGAAAAAAGAATTAAAATTAAAGATCGATTTGACTCAGTTTTCCAAGTAAAAGTTAGTGATCATGGACCGATTATGAATACACTTATGAAAGGTATAGATGATCCAAGACCTATTGCTATGCAATGGATATATACGAAGTTAGATAATAAAATTTTAGATGTTGCTTATCAGTTATCTCACGCTAATTCTTTGTCAGAGTTTAAAAATGGGGCTGAATTGTTACATGCTCCTGGATTAAATATTATGTATGGAGATGCAGAAAATAATATCGCTTGGTTTGCATCGGGTAAGCTATATAAATATAGAGACTCTTTAAATAGAAAACTGATTTTAAACGGGGCAAGCGGCAAAGACGAAATTGTATCATATTTAGATTTTAAGGAGAACCCACAGGCTATTAATCCAAGTTGGAATTTTGTTTATTCTGCTAATAATCAGCCAGATACTATTTCGGGGATTTTATATCCAGGATATTATTTACCCGAAGATAGGGGTGTTAGAATATCACAATTATTGACTTCTAAAGATGATTGGACTCAAAAAGATGTAGAGGAAATGATTTTTGATGTTACGTCACCAGTGGTTGCTAGAAATATTAATAACTTAATAGGAAGCATAGAGGAAAGTGATCTCACTGAAAGCGAAAAGCAGACAGTTAAAATTTTAAAAGAATGGGGTGGAGATTACGATAAAAGCAAAATTGCCCCAACAATTTACACAAGACTTGTATATGAATTTTTAGAAGCTACTTTTAGAGATGAAATGGGAGAGAGTTTTCACGAATTTATGAAAACCCCCTCTCTTATGAAAAAGATGATTGGAGCTCAGGCAGCAAAGAAAAACTCTATTTGGTGGGACAATGTTATTACAAATACAAAAGAACAAAAAGCAGATATTGTTAAAATTTCACTTAAAAAAACAGTGGAATTTTTAAAAAATCAGTTGGGAGAAAATATAGACAATTGGCAATGGAGTAAAGTGGCTTCAGTAGAGCATGGTCATGCTTTAGGGCAAGTGCCAAGTTTAAGAGGGTACTTTAATGTAGGTCCTTTTTCAATGGATGGAGGTAATGAAGTAATTAATAACCAGTTATTCAAATTAGATAGCACTGGATATTATAAAGTTCATGCAGGTCCTTCTACTAGAAGAATTATTGATTTTTCTAATGTAGATAATGGAGTAAGTATCTTACCTACGGGTCAATCTGGTAATGTATTTAGTAAACATTATGATGATCAAGCTAAAAAATATGTAAACGGAGAGTTTATTAAAATGATACTCAATCAGAAAGAGATTGAGAAATCTAAAAACAGACTCATTTTAAAAGCTAAATCTAATTAATTTCTGTATAAACCTCGTCAAAAGGGATTCTAAAACGGTCTCCGTAAACTCCTTCAGGTTTTCGAATACCGCAAGAAACAATCATATTTATTTCTGCTCCCAAAGGTAAGTTGAGTACTCGCTTTACTCGCCATGTGTCAGAGCCTTCCATAGGGCAAGTATCATAACCTTCTGCAGCCATGCTTAGCATAAAGTTCTCAGCTGCTAAAGCACAAGTCTTATGAACTACTACTCGCATGTCCTTTGAACGTACTTCTCTATATATAGGTTTAAAAAGACCAATCAATAAAATCATTAAATACTTTAACCATCCAAAGACCCCTAAAAAATCAGCATAAGCAAAAGGAATAATTTTTCCATAGTATTTTCTACTTACTTTTTCTCTACTACTTTGTTCAGATTTTGGTTTTGGAGGAAAAAGACCATCTATCATTTCTAAATTGGCTTTTGCTCTTTTCTTCCATAAATCTTTCCTAGTTACAAAAACGACTAGCTCTTGTGCAGTTCTCGCTGCATTTTGATTGAAACATAATGGCGTAATTTTTTGAATGGTTTCTTTCGATGTGATATGATAAAACTCCCACAATTGCATATTGCTACTATTTGGAGCTAACGAAGCCTGCTCAATACACTTTTTAACAATTGATGTGTTAATAGGTTTGCTCGCATCATAAATTCTTACAGAACGTCGATATTTTATCGCTTCTGAAACTGTCTTTTCTGAACTCATAAAATCTTAAGGATTAATTTTTTGTAGTTTTTTGTGCATGAAATGAAACCATAAAGGAGGAAGTAAAGAAAGTAACATCATGCCTGGATATCCAGTTGGCATTTGTGGGCTTTCAGGTAATGATTTTAATAGTTGATAATGTTTACTTCCATTATAATGATGATCTGAATGACGTGATAAATTGAATAACATAATTTTTCCTATTACATGATCTGAGTTCCAAGAATGTATTCTTTTTACCTTTTCAAAACGTCCATGCTCATTTCTGTTTCTCAACAGTGCATAGTGCTCAATATAGTTTACAGTTTCTAATAATATAATACCAAAAACGGCAGCCCCTAAAAAACAAAGTAAACTGAATTCACCTAAAAAGTAATAGATGCTTCCAAGTAAAATAATATTACATAATGTATATACAAGCATTCTGTTTTGAATATGAAACCAGCTTCTCTGATCATTATTTAAGCGAACCTTTTCTAATTGCCAAGCTTGTTTGTAGCTTGTGAAATGAGAACGAATCCAGAAACTATATAAGAGTTCATTTTTTCTTGCGGTTGCGGCATCATTAGGTGTGGCTACATTATAATGATGACCGCCATTATGGTAAGGTAAAAAATGAGTGTTTAGAGAAGTTAACAACAAAATTTCGCCTAGAAATTCATCAAAACGATTATTTCTGTGCCCTAGTTCATGGCCAACGTTAATACCAATAACACCACACATGAGCCCCATAGCTAAAATTCTTCCAGTGAGATCTGTTTTAGTTAATTCTGGCGATTGAATAACAATAAAGAAGAACACTAAAAAGATTAGTTGAATAGGAATCATGGCATACAAAATGCCTGTATAGATCTTGTTTTCTTTCTCCTTTTTTTCTTCTTCTTTAGTAAAATTTTCTTTTTGAGGCTTGAATAGTAGTTCTAAACCGGGAACAAAGCCAAAGAAAACAATCAAGGGTAAAAAAGTAATCCATCCATGAGATGTAAACGAAATATATACGGTAATAGGAAGTAATAAAATCGAGAGATATTTGAGGCTTTTCATAAAGATCAAATTTGTTTCAATATACAAAATTTATAAACAAGCCTCCCAGATAACCTCTTTTGGTGGTGGAGCAGTAATGGTTATTTTCTCTTTTTTAACAGGATGAATAAATTCGATTTTTCTAGCATGTAAATGAATGCTAGCATCTTTATTGCTTCTGTCAAACCCATATTTTAAATCACCTTTAATAGGACTTCCAATTGCAGAGAGTTGAGCTCTTATTTGATGGTGCCTTCCTGTCTCTAAATCAATTTCTAAAAGTGTATAGTTATCCAATTGCTTTAAGGTAGTATAATGTAAAATAGCTTTTTTACTTCCTTCTATCTCTTGCTTAAAAACAGAAGATTTATTGTTTTTAGGATTCTTTTTTAGAAAATTTATTAAACTATCTTTTTCTTTTTTAGGTTTGTTTTTAACAACTGCCCAATACTTTTTTTGTACTAGTTTTTCGCGGAACATTTTATTTAATCGCTCCAAGGCTTTAGAAGTTCTGGCAAAGATGATAATTCCACTGGTGGGTCTGTCCAGACGATGCACCACTCCAAGAAAAACCTCTCCTGGTTTGTGATATTTCTCTTTGATGTATTCTTTTACGATATCGCTGAGTGGTTTGTCTCCAGTTTTATCCCCTTGTACAATATCACTAGGTCTTTTGTTGACAATAATTATATGATTGTCTTCAAATAATACAGCTAAATTATCTTTAGTTGACCCCATAAGCTAATTAAAATCCTTTGCCACATCTTCATTTACACCATCGATAAAATTTAAAAACTCATGTCGGCCTAATCCAGTCGAAGATGAAGTAATAAAAGAAGTTGGCAGTGATTCCCAATTGTTCAGTAATTTCTTTTTATACGAAAGTATTTGTTTGTTTAATTTAGAGCTACCAAGCTTATCCGCCTTTGTAAAAACAATACAAAATGGAATTTGATTTTCTCCTAAGAATTGCATGAACTCTAAATCTATTTTTTGAGGATCGTGCCTAGAATCTATCAAAACAAATGTGCAAACCAATTGCTCTCTTTCCTTAAAATAGTTTTCAATGAAGTATTGGAAAATAGTCCTCTTTTTTTTAGAAACCTGAGCATAGCCATAGCCTGGTAAATCTACTAAAAACCATTCGCCGTTGATTTTAAAATGATTAATGAGTTGAGTTTTTCCTGGTTTGCCAGAAATTTTAGCTAAGTCTTTACGCTCCATTAACATATTAATCAATGAAGATTTTCCTACATTAGAACGTCCTATAAAAGCATATTCTGGAATTCTGTCTTTTGGAGCTTTAGTAACATTACTATTGCTCATTACAAATTCCGCAGATTTAATTTTCATGACTTAGAGATTTCTTTTACGAAGCCAACTTTCTAATATACTATTAAACTCTTCAGGAGTTTCCATCATAGCAGCATGACCACATTTATCAATCCAAAATAAATCAGAATCAGGTAAGAGTGTGTTAAAATCTTCGGCAACTTCTGGAGGAGTGACATTATCCTGTTTACCCCATATCAAACAAGTAGGTTGAGGCATGTTAGGTAAGTCATTAGCCATATTATGTCTTATTGCGCTTTTAGCAATAGCCAATGTTTTTATCACTGAGTTACGGTTATTAACAATCCCATAAACTTCATCAATTAGTTCCTTGGTAGCAATTTCAGGATCATAAAAAACATCTTTAGTTTTTTGCTCTATATATTCATAGTTACCTCTCTTAGGGTAACTATCCCCCATAGATTTCTCATACAATCCAGAACTACCGGTTAGTACCAATGCAGCTATGTCGTCTGGGTAGTGCTTAGTGTAATATAAGCCAATATGACCCCCTAAAGAATTTCCAAGTAAAATAACATCTTTTAGGTTTTTATGAACGATAAAACTATGAATAAACTTTGCTAAATTTTTTACGTTTGTTTTTAATAAAGGTAAGCTATACAAAGGAAGTTCAGGGATTAATACCTTGTATCCAATACTAGAAAAATGTTGAAAAGTTTTATCAAAATTACTTAGACCTCCCATTAACCCATGAAGTACAATAATAGGTCTTCCTTCGCCAGCTTCTGCATACGTAAATTTCTCTTCAGTTTTAAGATTTTGAGTCATTGTTTTTGCATTAGACTTAGTGGCAAATGTAATTCTTTTTTATAACAATTACATCGGTTTCGTAGAATCGATTTTTTACACATTCAAGTTATTTTGTTAGTAATACATCTTCTATTATTAAATTTTATTAACAATGTGGTAAAAAGTGGTAAATAGTGGTAATTTTTTTTTACATTTGATTTTGTTAGAAACGAAAGATCTTGATACACTTAACAGGGACATACGAATGTAAAGCTGATGCCAAAGGGAGGCTCATGTTATCTGCTGCTTTCAAAAAGCAGCTAGCTGCTGTTTTACAAGATGGTTTTGTGATTAAAAGAAGTGTTTTTCAGCCATGTTTAGAGGTGTATCCAATGCATGAGTGGAATGGAATGATGCAGAAGGTAAATGGATTGAACAGGTTTGTGAAAAAGAACAACGATTTTATTAGAAGGTTTACGGCTGGTGTTAAGGTCGTTGAATTAGATGCCTTAGGTCGATTATTGATTCCTAAGGATTTATGTGAATTTGCTGGAATTAGTAAAAAAGTAGTGCTGTCTTCTGCTATAAATATCATCGAGGTTTGGGATAAAGAGAATTATGAAAAAGCAATAGATGATGCAACCTCTGATTTTGCTTCGTTAGCTGAAGAAGTAATGGGAAATACAGATGCAAATGAATTATCATAGTCCTGTATTGCTAAGAGAAAGTGTTGACGCCTTAGATATAAAAGAGAGCGGAGTGTATGTTGATGTCACTTTTGGAGGTGGAGGTCACTCTAGAGAGATTTTAAGCAGATTAGGAGATAAAGGAAGGCTATATGCGTTTGATCAAGATCCGGATGCACTAGAGAACAATATTGATGATGATCGATTTACTCTTATTGCAGAGAATTTTAGATACGTGTCTAGATACTTAAAGTTTCATGGAGTAAAAAAAGTAGATGGAATATTAGCAGATTTAGGAGTTTCTTCTCATCAATTTGATGAAGCTGAAAGGGGTTTTTCTACCAGATTTGATGCGGATTTAGATATGAGAATGAATCAAAAATCTAAGATGTCTGCAAAAGAGGTTGTGAATGATTATTCTGAAGAGAGTTTATCTAATATTTTGTTTTTGTATGGTGAGTTGAGGAACTCGAGAAATATAGCTAGAACCATTTCTGAAGAAAGAAAGAATCAAAAAATAGAAACAAGCTTTCAATTAAAAGAAGTATTAAAAAAACATTTACCAGCTGCTAAAGAACATAAAATATTGGCTCAAATATTTCAAGCTATTCGAATAGAGGTTAATGAAGAATTAGAAGTATTAAAAGAGTTTTTGCAGCAGCTTCCTGATTTGTTAGAAGAAGAAGGTAGAATTAGTATCATATCATACCATTCTTTAGAAGATAGGTTGGTAAAAAGGTTTATTAGAACAGGATTATTTAGCGGCGAGCCTGAAAAAGATTTTTTTGGAAACACAAAAGAACCCTTAAAGAAAGTAGGAAAGTTAATTATACCTACCCCCCAGGAAATTAACACTAACAATAGGGCTCGCAGCGCTAAATTAAGAATAGCAACTTTAAAAGGTAGTCATGTCAAAAGTTAAAAAAAGCATATATGATATTCTCAGAGGAAGTTTCCTAACTGACGAATCTGCTTTTAAAAACTGGCGAATAATCATTTTTGTGGTAGCTCTTTTATTGGTGGTCATTACTAGTGCACATAATGCTGATAAAAAGGTGTTGAAAATATCTGAACTTAATAAGAAAAGAATTGAGCTCAGAGAAAAATATATAGCCTCAGAGACACAACTCATGCAAATGAAAATGGAGTCCAATGTAAGGCAAAAGGCCAAGGAGATAGGACTATTTCCAACAGACACGCCGCCAACAAAAATAAAAGTAACTCAAAAAAAAGATTAATACATTGAAAACGTTTAAAGACAGCATACTTAAAAAATTCTACATTGTAGCTGCTTTCATGACGCTTTTTTTATTAGTGGTTGTTTTTAAGGTAATCAATATTCAATATTCAGAAGGAGAGAAGTATCAAAAACTTTCAACTGAGATTACCAGAAGACAGGATACTATTTATGCTAATAAAGGAAATGTATATTCTTCTGATGGTAAATTATTAGCAACATCAATTTCAAAATATACAATTCGAATGGATGTGATGGCTGTAAAAGGTCAAGTTTTTCATGAGAATGTAGCTGCCTTATCTGAGTCTCTATCAACACTATTAGGAAAGCCAACATCTTATTACGAGCAAAGGTTAAGGAGTGCTAGAAAAAAGAAGAACAGATATTTACTTCTTGCAAGAAATGTAGGATATGATGATTATTTGAAAATGAAAACCTTTCCAATATTTAAACTTGGTGTTTACAAAGGAGGTTTTATTGGAGAGCATAAAACAGTAAGAGAGCATCCCATAGGAAAAATCGCAGAGCGAACTATCGGATATCATGATTATAGAGGAGAAGCTGGAATAGAAGGGGCATATGCAGAAGAGATGATTGGAATTAATGGGCTAAGATGGAAACAAAAGATTGCTAAAGGACAATGGAAGCCTATTAATGATGTTAACGAAAAGGAGCCTTTAGACGGAGCGGATGTAATTACAACTATTGATGTAAACATTCAAGATATTACCCACCATGCTTTGTTAAGACAATTAGAATATTTTGAAGCAGATCATGGTTGTGCTGTAGTAATGGAAACAGCTACAGGTGAAATAAAGGCAATTTCTAATCTAGGTAGAACCTCTAATGGTAAATACTACGAAAAAAGAAACTATGCTGTTTGGGAAGCTCATGAACCTGGATCAACATTTAAACTAGCAAGTTTGATGGCAGCTTTAGATGATAAAGTAATTGATACATCAACAGTAGTTGATACTGAAAAAGGGAGAATATTTATTCATGGAGATAAAGTTGAAGATTCGCAAAGAGGAGGGTATGGAGTTATTTCGGCAGCTAGAGTTTTTGAAGTGTCTTCTAATGTTGGAATAGTTAAATTAATCAGAAAACATTACGATCATCAGCCAGAAAAGTTTATAAAAAAACTAGAGCAGTTTAGACTAACTAAAAAACTAGGATTGCCAATCAAAGGAGAAGGACGTCCTTATATAAGAAATCCAAAAGACAAGAAAAATTGGTATAGAACCTCGTTAGAATGGATGTCTTGGGGTTATGGTATAGAACTAACGCCACTACAAACACTTACTTTTTATAATGCTGTTGCAAATGGAGGGGTAATGGTAAAACCTAAATTTATTAAAGAGCTTAGAGTTCAAAATAAAACGACACAAGTTTTTGAAACAGAAATAATGAACCCACAAATTGCATCACCAGAAACAATTAAAAAAATAAAAAAGGTGATGGAAAATGTTGTGTTAAAAGGGACGGCAGATAATATATACTCTTCTAATTTTTCTATGGCAGGAAAAACAGGAACTGCTAAAAAGTATGTTTCTGCTTATGTAGATGAGAATGGGAAAAGAGTTGCTGGTGGGTATTCTAACCAAAGATATGTGGCTTCATTTGCAGGTTTTTTTCCTGTAGACACACCTAAATACTCTTGTATTATAGTAATACACGATCCAAAGAAAGAAAAAGGATATTATGGAGCTACCGTCGCTGCTCCTGTGTTTAAAGAGATTGCTCAAAAAATTTACACCAATACACCTGTCAATAATAAAGTAAATATCAGCAAAGCTAAATTTAATAGCATTCATGAGATGTACACATCATACAATCAAAATGCACAAAAAGAATTTACCCAAATGCCAGATGTAAAGGGAATGCCAGCAATGGATGCCATTTCATTACTAGAAAATATTGGACTAAAAGTAAAGGTTTCTGGAATAGGAAAGGTGAAGACTCAATCTATCAAAAAAGGAACAAAATTAATTAAAGGGAGAACTATTGTTTTAAAACTGTCATAATTGAAAATAGTAAAAGACATATTGTATAAAGTAGCTGTTAATGCAGTATTCGGGGATACCAATATTTCAATTTCTGAAATTGCATTTGATTCTAGAAAAGTGTCAGCAAATTCTCTTTTTGTTGCTCAGAAAGGATTAATGGTAGATGGTCATAAATATATAGACACAGCTATAGATATGGGAGCTGTTGCTATTGTATGTGAACAATTACCAAAACAAAAGAAAGAGAAAATAACCTATATACAAGTTGAAGACTCAAATATAGCCTTAGCGATTATCGCTTCTAATTTTTTCAATAACCCATCATCAAAAATACAATTAATTGGAGTTACAGGGACTAATGGAAAAACAACGATAGCTTCTTTATTATACCAGTTATTTAGAAATGCAGATAAGAAAGTGGGATTACTTTCTACCGTAAAAATCTTAGTAAATGATGTAGAATATCCAGCTACACATACCACTCCAGATTCATTAACTATTAATAAGTATTTGAGTGAGATGGTAGCTGCAGATGTTGCCTACTGTTTTATGGAAGTAAGTTCTCATGGAATTCACCAAAAAAGAACAGAAGGACTTGTATTTGATGGAGGTATTTTTACGAATCTTTCTCATGACCATCTAGATTATCATAACACCTTTGCCGAATATAGAGATGTAAAAAAAGCTTTTTTTGATGCATTGCCAACTAATGCATTTGCTTTAACCAATATAGATGATAAGAATGGGAGCATTATGCTACAAAATACAAAGGCAAAGAAAAAGACCTATGCCTTAAAGAGTTACGCAGATTATAGAGCAAAAGTAATTGAAAAAAGGCTCTCAGGGACCTTAATTAACTACGGAGGTATAGAAGTTTGGACCAAACTAATAGGTGTCTTTAATATCTATAATTTATTGGCAATTATTTCTGTGGCAGACTTGTTAGGACTTGAAAAGTTAGAAGTGTTAAGACTTGTAAGTGATTTGGAGAGTGTATCAGGAAGATTTGAATATGTGGTTTCTGATGATAATATAACAGCAATTGTAGATTATGCTCATACTCCCGATGCTCTTAGAAATGTATTGCAAACCATAAACGATATTAGAACTAATAATGAAAAACTTATTACTGTAGTAGGCTGTGGTGGAGATAGAGATGCTTCCAAGAGACCAAAAATGGCACATATCGCTTCACAATTAAGTAATCATGCAATTTTTACATCAGACAATCCAAGATCAGAAAACCCTCAAAGTATTTTAGATGAAATGGAAAAAGGAGTAGCTGCAGAAAATTATAAAAAAACATTATCAGTTTTAGATCGCAGGCAAGCCATAAAAACAGCATGTAAGTTGTCTGTTTCTGGAGATATTGTTTTGATAGCTGGTAAGGGCCATGAAACCTATCAAGAAATTAATGGAGTAAAAAGTCATTTTTCTGATGTAGAAGAAGTACGAAACTGTTTTAAACAATTAAAAGATTCATAGATGCTATATTATGTATTCGAATATTTAGAAAGTCAATTTAGTTTCCCTGGAGCAAGTCTTTTCCAGTATATTACCTTTCGTGCTGCATTAGCTTTTATAGCTTCTTTATTGTTCTCTTCTATTTATGGAAAAAGAATTATCAATTATCTAAGAAAAAAACAAGTAGGTGAAACCATACGAGATTTAGGTTTAGATGGACAAAGTCAGAAAGCAGGAACTCCAACTATGGGAGGGATTATTATTATCCTAGCAACATTGATTCCAGTACTCTTATTATGTAGACTAGAAAATATTTATGTAATTATATTACTAATTACTACAGTTTGGATGGGGCTTATAGGTTTTGTAGACGATTATATCAAAATTTTTAAGAAAGATAAAGGAGGATTAAAAGGTAAGTTTAAAGTATTAGGTCAAGTTGGACTTGGTTTAATTGTAGGGTCCATGCTATATTTTCACGATGGAGTTACCATAAAAGAACAGTTACCTGCAGATCAGCAAATCACACAAGCAAATGGGAAGAAAGTTCTTTTTGGAGACGCTCATAAATCTACTAAAACTACCGTTCCATTTTTAAAAGATAACGAACTAGATTATTCTAAAGCATTGAGTTTTTTAGGAGATGGTTTTGAAAAATATGGCTGGATTGTATTCATTTTTGTAGTTATCTTCATCGTAACAGGAATCTCCAACGGAGCAAACCTAACGGATGGGATCGATGGTCTTGCTGCTGGCTCGTCTGCTATTATTGTTATTTCATTAGCTGTTTTTGCTTGGGTATCTGGAAACATCATTTTTGCAGATTATTTAGATGTGATGTACATACCAAATTCAGGTGAAATGACGGTATATATATTTGCTTTTGCAGGAGCCTTAATAGGCTTCCTATGGTATAACACCTATCCAGCTCAAATATTTATGGGCGATACAGGAAGTTTAACCATAGGAGGAATCATAGCAGTAATTGCTATTGCGATAAGAAAAGAATTATTGCTCCCAATCTTAGCAGGAATATTTATCATAGAAAATTTATCTGTAATACTGCAAGTATCCTATTTCAAATACACCAAAAAGAAGTTTGGCGCTGGACGACGTATTTTTAAAATGTCTCCAATACATCATCACTATCAAAAATCTGGATATCACGAAAGTAAAATCGTAGTCCGATTTTGGATTGTTGGTATTCTACTGGCAGTATTTACAATAGTAACCTTAAAGCTAAGATAGGTGAAAAGGTTGGTGGTTTTAGGAGGAGGAGAAAGTGGTGTTGGGACAGCAATTTTAGGTAAGAAGCAAGGGTTTGAAGTTTTTGTTTCAGATATAGGGAGAATTGCTGATAACTATAAAAAAGTTCTTTTACATAATAAGATTGATTTTGAAGAGGAAAATCATACAGAGGGCAAAATTTTAAATGCTAATGTGGTCATGAAAAGTCCTGGGATTCCAGATACCGTTGCTTTAGTTCAAAAATTGAAAAAAAATACTGTTTTGGTAATTTCTGAAATAGAATTTGCAGTACAATTTACAGAGGCCAAAATTATAGGGATTACAGGGTCAAATGGGAAAACAACAACAACATTGTTAACACATCACCTATTAAAACATGCAGATATTAATACTGGTATTGCTGGTAATATTGGCGATAGTTTTGCCTTGCAAGTAGCAGAAAAAAACTATGAAAACTATGTGCTAGAGATTAGCAGTTTTCAGTTGGATGGAATAAGAAATTTCAGACCAAATATTGCAATGATTACCAACATTACACCTGATCATTTAGATAGGTATGAATACGATTTTGATAAGTATGTGGCTTCAAAATTTAGAATCACAATGAATCAAACGTCAGAAGATTTTTTGATTTATGATGCAGATGATATTGCAATTGAAGAAGGATTAAAAAAACATAAAACAGATGCAAAACTTGTACCCTTTTCTATAAAAAAAGAACTTGAGTATGGAGCATTTTTAAAAGATAATAAGATAATAATAAAACTAAATACAGAAGAATTTACAATGGGTATTTCTAAACTAACATTACAAGGAAAACATAATACTAAGAATACAATGGCCGCCACACTAGCTGCTAAATTGTTAAAGGTTAGAAATAACGACTTAAAAGAAAGTCTTTCTAATTTCGAAGGAGCAGAACATAGATTAGAGAGTGTTCAAAAAGTAAATAATGTGCAATTTATAAATGACTCTAAAGCAACAAATGTAAATGCTACTTTTTATGCACTAGAGTGCATGGACAAACCTACAGTATGGATTGTAGGAGGGGTCGATAAAGGAAACGATTATACCGACTTGTTGCCATTAGTAAGGGAAAAAGTAAAAGCTATTGTTTGTCTAGGCTTGGAGAATGAAAAGATTATACAATCTTTTAATAACGTAGTGGAACACATTATAGAAACTGCAGGAGCAGAAGAAGCAGTAAAAGTAGCTTATAAGCTTTCGCAAAAAGGAGATGTTGTACTATTATCTCCAGCTTGTGCAAGTTTCGATTTATTTGATAATTATGAAGATAGGGGGCGTCAATTTAAAAACGCCGTAAGAAGTTTATAAAAAAGGATGAAAAGTAAATAGAAGCAGCCTTTATAAAAATGAAAACAATTTTTAAACATATAAAAGGAGATAGAACTATCTGGGCATTAGTTGCTATACTAGCTGTTTTTTCTTTTATGCCTGTTTATAGTGCTAGTGCTAATTTAGTATATGTAGTAGGGCAAGGTTCTACAATTGGCTACTTAGTAAAGCATATGGTATTGTTAATTATGGGCTTCAGTATTATTTATTTTATTCATAGAATCCCCTATAGATACTTTAGTGGGGGCTCAGTTATAATGCTCCCAGTGGTTTTTGTATTGTTGATATATACTTTATCACAAGGAACAACTATTGGAGGGGCAAATGCAAGTAGATGGATTAGAATTCCGTTTATAGGGATTGGTTTTCAAACGTCTACGCTCGCTGGGTTAGTATTAATGATTTATGTCGCTAGGTATTTAGCTAAAAATAAAGATAGGGTAATACTTTTTAAAGAGAGTTTATGGCAATTATGGTTGCCAGTGGCATTGATTTTAATACTCATTTTACCAGCAAACTTTTCGACAACAGCAATTATATTTTTTATGATAATTGTATTGACTTTTATTGGAGGTTATCCATTGAAGTATATTGGTTATATACTAGGAGCTGGGGTAGTTGGATTGACCTTATTTATTTTGGTAGCAAAAGCTTTTCCTGATGCAATGCCCAATCGAGTTCAAACTTGGCAAAGTAGAATTGAAAATTTTTCTAACGATGGAGCAGAAAACTATCAAGTAGAAAAAGCAAAAACCGCAATTGCTACTGGAGGTGTTTTTGGAAAGGGGCCAGGAAAAAGTGTTCAGAAAAATTTCCTACCACAATCATCTTCAGATTTCATTTATGCCATTATTGTAGAAGAGTACGGTTTAGTTGGAGCCTTGCTCATCGTTTTTGTATATTTTTTATTACTATTTAGAATTTTTATAGCTGTAAGAAAAGCGAATACTATTTTCGGGTCATTATTAGTTATGGGAGTAGGGTTGCCTATTATTTTTCAAGCAAGCATTAATATGGCAGTAGCTTCTAATATATTACCTGTAACAGGACAAACATTGCCATTAATAAGTAGCGGAGGGACCTCTATTTGGATGACCTGTATTGCTTTAGGAATGATCTTAAGTGTTAGTGCATCTAAAGATGAAACTGAAGAATCTATTTTAGACGACAACCCCTTAGATATTTTACACGAAACGTTATGAGAGAAACGGTTAGGATATTAATAAGCGGAGGAGGTACTGGTGGACATATTTACCCTGCAATTGCAATTGCAGACGAAATAAAGATGCGTTACCCTGAAGCCCAATTTCTTTTTGTAGGAGCAAAAGATAAAATGGAAATGGAAAAGGTGCCAGAAGCTGGTTATGAAATAAAAGGACTTTGGATATCGGGAATTCAAAGAAAACTGACATTAAAGAATTTGATATTTCCAATTAAGTTAATTCATAGTTTGATAAAGTCAAATAGCATAATACATAAGTTTAAGCCAGATGTGGTTATAGGTACTGGTGGATTTGCTAGTGGTCCAACTTTAATGAGAGCTAATAGCAAAGGAATTCCTACATTAATTCAAGAGCAAAACTCTTACCCAGGAATTACCAATAAATATCTAAGTAAAAAGGTAAAGAAAATATGCGTAGCCTATGATGGGCTAGAACGCTTCTTTCCGTATGATAAGATTGTAAAAACCGGGAACCCTGTTAGACAAGATTTATTAAAAGTATATAAAAAGAAAAAAGTTAAAGAGGCTAATGATTTCTTTGATGTGAAAAAGAAAAAAATAACGGTATTAGTATTAGGAGGAAGTTTAGGAGCGAGGAGAATTAATCAGTTAATTGAAGAGAATTTGTCACTTTTTAAAGAGCAGAAAGTTCAATTAATCTGGCAATGTGGGAAGTTGTATTATGAAGAGTATAAAAAGTATAATGAAATAAAAAATGTGCAAGTTCATCAGTTTTTAAACAGAATGGATTTAGCGTATGCAGCTGCAGATATTATTATCTCTAGAGCTGGAGCAAGTTCTGTGTCTGAATTGTGCATTGTTGGTAAGCCAACCATTTTTATTCCTTCGCCTAATGTAGCTGAAGATCATCAAACTAAAAATGCAAAATCTATTTCGGATAAGCACGCAGCTATTTTACTGAAGGAAACAGAATTAGATACATTCCCTTTGCTTTTCGAAACACTATTAAAAGATGAAGGGAAACAAGAGAATTTAAGCGTAAATATAAAAGAATTGGCACTGCCAGATGCCACCAATAAAATTGTAAACGAGGTTGAAAAATTATTAAATAGATTATAGAAAAGTGGTTAATAATATTCAAAACCACTAATAAAAGATGGATTTAAAGAAAATACATAATATATACTTTATAGGCATCGGAGGCATCGGAATGAGCTCTCTGGCTAGATATTTTTCTGACAATGGGAAAAATGTAGCCGGCTATGATAAAACAGCTACTTCCATTACATCTAATTTAGAAAGTATAGGCATCGAAATTCATTTTGAAGATGAAGTAAAAAACATTGTATCTTCTTTTACAAATCCCGAGAATACATTAGTTGTCTATACTCCTGCAATCCCTAAAAACCATAAGCAGTATAATTATTTTCTAAGTCAAGGATTTGAAGTTGTAAAAAGAGCAGAAATATTAGGTAAGATTACAGAAAACACATTCTGTTTAGCCGTAGCTGGAACTCATGGCAAAACCACTACATCCTCTATTTTGGGGCATATTATGAATGCCGTAAAGGCTACTTCTTTTTTAGGAGGAATTACGGAGAACTATCAATCTAATTTAATTTTAGGGAAAGACAAAATATCTGTTGTAGAAGCAGATGAATTCGATAGATCCTTCTTGCAATTATCTCCAGATATAGCTTGTGTCACTTCCATGGACGCAGATCATTTAGACATCTACAAAAAGCATGATGCATTAAAACAATCTTTCAAAGATTTTTCGAATAAGGTAGCTAAGAAGCTAATTGTTGCGAAAGGAGTAGAGTTAGATGGTTTAACCTATGCTATTGAAGAAAAAGCTGATTATATAGCAGATAACGTACAGGTTAAAAATGGAATGTATCAATTCGATATTAAGACACCAAACACCGTCATTGGTAATGTGCTATTTCAGTTGCCAGGAAGACATAATATAATGAATGCTTTAGCAGCTGTTGCTATGGCCGATGTTTATGGAATTCCACATAAAACTATAAAAGAAAGATTAGAATCCTTTAAAGGGGTTCAAAGAAGGTTTTCTTATAAGATTAAAGCTACAGATTTTGTTTTAATAGATGATTATGCACATCATCCTACAGAAATAAAGGCGGTTGTAGATTCTGTAAGAGAAATGTATCCAAAGAAGAAAGTTTTAGCCATTTTTCAACCTCATTTATTCAGTAGAACAAGAGATTTTATAGAAGACTTTGCAACAAGCTTATCATTGTTTGACGAGCTGTTGTTATTAGATATTTATCCTGCAAGAGAATTGCCTATAGAGGGAGTTACGTCTAATGTATTGTTAGAGAAAATAAATTTAGACAAAAAGGAGTTAATAAAGAAGGGTGAAATTATTCATAAAATTTCTCAGTCAGAGGCTAAGGTAATTGTAATGATAGGAGCTGGAGATATTGGTGCTTTGGTAGAAAATGTTAAAAATGAACTTTTAAAGAAACATTGTTATGAGATTTAAAAGACTGCTTAAATATTTTATGCTTCTATTACTTCTGGTTTCTTTAGGCTTGGTATATGGGTTTTCAAAACATAGAAATCAACATAAAAAAGTTAAAGAAATTGTTGTTTTTTTTAACGAAGGAGAGAACAATTTTTTAACACATTCAATGGTTAATAAATTGTTAATACAAAACGAAGGCAATGTTAAAAACCAAGCAAAATCTATGATAGATTTATACCAGTTAGAAAAAACGGTTTTAGCAAACCCTTTTGTAGAAAAAGCTTCTGTTTTTTTATCAATTCAAAATGTTTTAAATGTACATGTAAAACAAAGAGAGGCGATAGCACGAATAATGAACGAAAGTCACTCTTATTATATTGATAAACAAGGGGTCAGCTTTCCAGTTTCGGAAAATTATTCAGCAAGAGTTCCGGTAATTACTGGTGTAAAAAAAGAAGCAGATTTAAAAGAAATACATCAGCTATTGATTCAGATTAATAAGGATGAGTTTTTAAAGAATGAGGTAGTAGGAATCCATAATACGAACGCAAATGAATTTGAAATTTATGTTCGTAGCGGAAATTATGTGATAGAGTTTGGAAAAATTAAAGATATAAAGCAAAAATTTTTCAATCTGAAAGCGTTTTACAGTAAGGTGTTTTTTGAAGACAAAATGAAAGCATATAAAACCATAAATCTAAAGTATCACAATCAAGTTGTGTGCACAAAATGAAATCAAAATGGAAGACAATAAAATAGCAGTTGGTTTAGATATTGGAACTACCAAGATTGTTGCCATGATTGGTCAAAAAAACGAATACGGAAAACTAGAAGTTTTGGGTATCGGAAAGGCCAAAAGTTTAGGAGTAAAAAGAGGTGTTGTTAGTAATATTACACAAACAATTCAATCTATACAGCAAGCTGTAGAAGAGTCTGAGAGTATTTCAGGACAAAAAATATCAGATGTAGTTGTAGGTATTGCCGGTCAGCATATAAGAAGTTTACATCATAGCGATTATATTACCAGAGCTAATGCAGATGAAGTCATAGATGAAGAAGATATAGACAATCTAGTAAATCAAGTTCACAAGCTAGTCATGTTGCCAGGAGAAGAGATTATACATGTGCTTCCACAAGAGTTTAAGGTAGATAGTCAGGCAGATATTAAGGAACCTATAGGAATGTATGGAGGTAGGCTAGAAGCGAATTTTCATGTAGTAGTAGGCCAAGTGTCTTCTATTAGAAATATTGGGCGTTGTGTAAAAAGTGCAGGCTTGGATTTATCGGATATTACATTAGAGCCACTTGCATCAGCATCAGCAGTTTTAAGTCAAGAAGAAAAAGAAGCTGGAGTAGCTTTGATAGATATAGGAGGAGGAACAACAGATTTAGCAATTTTTAAGGATGGAATAATTCGGCATACGGCTGTTATTCCTTTTGGAGGAAATGTAATTACAGAAGACATTAAAGAAGGTTGTTCTATCATAGAAAAACAAGCCGAATTATTAAAAATAAAATTTGGTTCTGCTTGGCCAGGGGAGAATAAAGAAACAGAAATTGTTTCCATTCCAGGGTTAAGAGGAAGAGAGCCTAAAGAAATTACGTTAAAAAACCTTTCTAAGATAATTCATGCTCGAGTACAGGAGATTATTGAGCATGTGTACTTAGAGATTAAAAATTACGGTCATGAAACTGCTAAAGGAAAATTAATAGCAGGTATTGTATTAACAGGTGGAGGTTCTCAATTAAAACACTTACGTCAATTAGTAGAATATATTACAGGAATGGACGCTAGGATTGGATATCCTAACGAACATTTAGCGGGTAATTCTGACGAAGGATTATCGAGTCCATCATATGCAACAGCAGTAGGATTGTTAATGGAAGGCTTAGATAGAATTTCTAAAGAAGAAAAAGAAGCCAAAGAAGAATTAGTGATTGATGAGGAAGAAATAGTTGCAGAAGACGACAAAAAAATCACTGAAGAAAAAACAAAAGTTAAGAAAAAATCATTCTTTGAAAAGTTTACGGACGGACTTAAAGATTTTTTAGACAACGCAGAATAAAGAATAAATAAAAACTATAAAAAAATATAAACGTTATTATGAGCGCAGAATTTGATAACATTTTATTTGACATGCCTAAATCACAATCTAACACAATTAAAGTAATTGGTGTTGGGGGTGGTGGAAGTAATGCTGTAAACCATATGTTTCAGCAGAACATTAGAGGAGTCGACTTTGTCATTTGTAATACTGATGCACAAGCATTAGAAAATAGCCCAATCCCAAATAAAATTCAACTAGGAGCAAATCTTACCTCTGGATTAGGAGCTGGTGCAAACCCAGACGTAGGAGAGCAGGCCGCCAAAGAAAGTATGATTGAGATACAGCAAATGCTAAATACTCAAACCAAGATGGTTTTCATTACTGCCGGAATGGGAGGTGGTACTGGAACAGGAGCTGCACCAATCATTGCAAAAATTGCAAAGGATATGGATATTTTAACGGTAGGAATCGTTACAATGCCATTTCAGTTTGAAGGAAGAATGCGTTCGAAACAAGCACAATTAGGAATTGACGCACTGCGTTCTAATGTCGATTCATTAATCGTAATTAATAATAACAAATTAAGAGAAGTATATGGAAACCTAGGCTTTAAAGCAGGATTCTCTAAAGCAGATGAAGTGTTGTCTACAGCCGCTAGAGGTATTGCCGAAGTAATTACGCACCATTACAAACAAAATATTGATTTACACGATGCTAAAACGGTACTGTCTAATAGTGGAACTGCCATTATGGGATCGGCTAAAGAATCGGGTGTTAGTAGAGCTAAAAATGCCATTGTAAAAGCATTAGACTCTCCGTTATTAAATGATAATAAAATTACAGGAGCTAAGAATGTACTGCTATTAATCGTTTCTGGAATAAATGAAGTAACTCTAGATGAAATAGGAGAAATTAACGATTATATCCAAACGGAAGCAGGGTTTGATGCGAACATTATTATGGGTATAGGAGAAGACGAGTCTTTAGAAGACGCCATTTCTGTTACAATTGTTGCTACTGGCTTTGCTGCAGACCAACAAAGTAATATTACCAATACAGAAGCAAAGAAAATTATTCATACACTTGAAGACGATCAAAAAGCAACGTATGATTTTTCTGATGAATCAATTATTAAAACCTCTAGTATAGATGAACCACTTGCAGAATCACCTTCGAAAAGAATAGTACATGTATTAGAAGAAGATGAATTAGAAGAAGAAAAGATGGATTTAATCCCTACTTCTGAATTGATTGAAAACTTTGACGTTATATATGAAGAGATTGAAATAGAAACAATTTCTGAAGATGATTTTATTATTACAACAGCTGTTTCTGAAGTAGAAAAAGAAGAGGAAACTATTGAGGAAGTCCATACAGACTTATTGTTTGATTTACCGTTGAACGATTTCGAAGAAATTAAACCTACAGAAGAGATTCGGTTTGAATTAACGGACACTATTTTGAATATGGAAGTTAAAGATCCAGTTGAAGTAGTTTCAGAAGAAAAAAGATATGTTTTAGAAGATTTTGATGCTACACCAACGATTGGTAAAAGTTCTACCATTACCGAAGATAAGAGTGAATTAGTAGAGGAAGAAGAATTGCAATTCGAATTAAAAACAGCAAAACCACAAGCTGAGATTAATGAGATGGAAACTGAAAGCGAAGAGGTGTCTCCTTTAAGTTTAACAATTTCTGAATTACAAGATAGAGCAGAAGAGCGACGTCAGAAAATGAAAGGATTCAATTATAAATTTACAGATCAAATGAGTAAAAATATAGATGAAATAGAGCGTCAACCTGCTTATAAAAGACTGGGGGTAGATTTAGATGAAACCGATACAGCGATTAGTAAATCTAAAACAACTTTAAGTACAGAAGAAGATGATATTCAATTGAAGTCTAACAATTCTTTTTTACATGACAATGTAGATTAAAAAGATATAAGGAAATTTTAAAGAGCCGTATTCGTTATTGAGTACGGTTTTTTTAGTTAAAAAATTCACAAAACTAAATTGCTTTTCATTTTCTTAAATACTATTTGCATCTACTATTAATACTGGAATAACAGGATTTAAATAGATTTTAAAGTAATACATATTTGTTCTATTATATGCAAAATTTTGTAACAATATATTTTAATAGACGTCTATAAAGTATATTAACCAAAACAATTATATCATGAAATCAACAGCACACCCACGAGTCATCGAAAGAGGAATTTTAACATCTGCTTACAAACAAGAAGTAAGACAAAACGTTTTAGAAATGAGAAATGAATCTCTATCTAGAATCAAGCGTTCAATTCAAATGCAACACGAAAAATTTCAAAGTAAAGCCGCAGCAGTTTTACAAATCTCTCTCTTCGCTATAGTACTCGTGTTTTTTTTACTCTAAGAAATTAATTAACGGCTTTTTTTATTCTTCGAACAGCTTCCTGTAAATTTTCTACAGAAGCCGCATAAGATAGACGAATACAATTGGGAGCACCAAAGGCTACTCCAGTAACAGTGGCGACATTGGCTTCTTCTAACAGGTACAAAGAAAAGTCATTGGCATTATTAATTTTAGTTCCACGCAGTGTGCGACCAAAAAAAGCAGAAACATCTGGAAAAACATAAAAAGCACCATCAGGGACATTTAGTTTAAAACCTTTTATTTCTCGTAATAATTCTAATACCATGTTACGACGAGATTTAAACTCATCAACCATGTATTGTACCTTTGAGACTGGGGCTAATACAGCAGTAATCGCGGCTCTTTGAGCAATACAATTTGCACCCGACGTAATTTGACCTTGCATTTTGTTACAGGCTTTAGCAATCCATTGTGGTGCACCAATATACCCAATTCGCCAACCAGTCATAGCAAAAGCTTTTGCTAAACCGTTAACTGTGATTGTTCGATCGTACATACTCTCAATATTAGCAAAACTAAAAGGTGTAGTCCCGTAATTGATATGCTCATAAATCTCATCAGAAAGAATATAAATTTGAGGGTATTTCTCTAGTACTTTAGCTAATGCTCTATATTCGTTTTCAGAATATATAGTTCCGCTAGGGTTGTTAGGAGAATTAAAGAAAATCATCTTAGTTTTAGATGTAATAGCATTCTCTAATTGCTCAGGTGTAATCTTAAAGTCTGTATCTATTGAAGAAGGAATTTCTACAAAAGTGGCTTCACAAAGTGTTGCAATTGCAGAATAACTTACCCAATAAGGAGCTGGTAATAAAACTTCATCTCCAGGATTTAATAAAACTTGAGCAACATTAGCTATAGATTGCTTTGCTCCCGTAGAAACCACAACTTGATTAGTTTCATAGATTAAGTCATTATCTCTTTTAAACTTTACACAGATGGCTTCTTTTAATTCTAAATAACCATCAACCGGTGTATAGGAATTATAATTTTGATTGATCGCTTCAATGGCAGCGTCTTTAATAAAATCTGGCGTATTAAAGTCAGGTTCACCTAAACTTAAGCTAATTATATCTTTACCAGCAGCTTTTAATTCTCTTGCTTTAGCAGCCATTGCTAAGGTTTGAGAAATAGGAAGGCTGTTAATTCTATCAGATAATGGATACGCCATTTCTTTATGCCATTTGTGGTTTTTTACCTAAGATACCTAATTGTCTAAAGTGCTCTATAATTGCTCTTCTTGTAGTCTTATATTCATTATAAGGGAGATTAAACTCCTTGGTAGTTTCTTTTACAATTTTTGCCAACTTCTGATAATGAACATGAGAAATATGTGGAAAAATATGATGCTCTACTTGATGATTTAATCCACCCGTGTAAAAATTAATTAACCAATTACTAGGGGCAAAGTTAGAAGTAGTATATAATTGATGTACTGCCCATGTATGTTCTAAATTTCCATCTTTATCTGGTAAAGGCATTTCTGTATTTGGAACCACATGTGCTAATTGAAACACTAAGCTTAAAATCATTCCTGCAGTATAGTGCATTACAAAGAAACCTATTAATACTTTCCACCAAGCCACATCAAGTACTAATAAAGGCAATACAATCCACAAAGAATAATATAACACTTTAGATACCACTAATTTTGTCCATTCTACTTTTGGGTTTGGAAATTTACCATAAGACAGTTTGCGTTTTAAATAGCTGTGCATTTGTTTAAAATCTGTAGTAATGGCCCAGTTAATAGTTAATAATCCATACAAGAAAATAGAGTAATATTTTTGTAGTTTATGAACTTGAAACCATCTAGCATGTTTAGAAAAACGAATAATTCTACCTGCGTCAATGTCTTCATCAAAGTCCTTTACATTCGTATAAGTATGGTGCAATACATTATGTTGTACTTTCCAGTTGTATACATTTCCTGCAAGGATATAAATACTACTACCCATTAATTTATTTACCCATTTTCTACTAGAAAAAGATTCGTGATTGCTATCATGCATTACATTCATTCCAACACCAGCCATTCCAACACCTGTAACAACCATCATTAGAATCATTAGCCATTGAGGCATGCTAACTGTGAGGATTAAAATAAAAGGCACTAAAAATAGTGAGAACATCACCGCAGCTTTGGAATATAATTTCCAGTTCCCAGTTCTCTTAATATTATTATCTTTAAAATAGGTATTGACTCTTTTGTTAAGCGTTCTAAAGAATTTTGCTTTGTCAATCCTAGAAAAATTTATTGTCTTCATCTATAGGAGAAAAAATTTAAGTTACAAAAGTACCAATTTTATACGTATTGGTTTGATTATAACGTAGCTTTTTTAATGTAATTGTTTAAAGGTTTAGTTACTTTTGCACAGAATTTTTACCTATGGATATCTTACTAAAATACTTTACATCGCTTACTGATACTCAAATTGAGCAGTTTTCTAAACTACAGGAACTATACAAAGATTGGAACCTAAAAATTAATGTAGTTTCTAGAAAGGATATTGACGAGCTATATCTACGTCATGTTTTACATTCTTTAGGGATTGCGAAGGTGATGGAGTTTAAGCCTGGAGCAAAGGTTATGGATGTAGGAACTGGTGGTGGTTTTCCTGGAATTCCTTTAGCTATTTTGTTTCCTGAAACACAGTTTCATTTAGTAGACAGTATTGGTAAGAAAATTAAAGTGGTGAATGAAGTTGCAGAAGGGTTAGGGTTACAAAATGTAAAAACTACTCACGGTAGAGTAGAAGAGGTAAAAGATACGTATGATTTTATCGTGAGTAGAGCTGTAGCGCAAATGGAAACTTTTGTGCGATGGACAAAAGGAAAAATAAGTAAAACCCAACAGCACGATTTAAAAAACGGGATTTTATATTTAAAAGGAGGAGATTTATCGGAAGAACTTCAAAAATATACTTCAGTTACCATTTACGATTTACCTAATTATTTTACAGAAGATTTTTTTGAAACTAAAAAAGTAGTCCACCTACCTTTAAAATATAAATAAAGGCTAAGTGAATTAGTTTACAGTAAAAAAGAATTCTCTATCAGATTCGTTTGTAAGTCTTGCTGATGTGTTCCCGCAAAGATCAAAGCCTAATACATTTTCATTATTTGTTAATCTGTAAGGATTAAAAATAGATTCATTTCTGGTCGAATTGGTAATATCACTTTTTCTAAAACTGATAAAGTAATCACCTTGAGTAGTAGCTTTAAAACCAATTCTATAGGTGTAAAATTTCTCATCTGCGCTTAACTCAGAAGTAACAATAACAGCAGCTAAATCACATAATCCGGATGAATTACTACCAATATCATTCACAATTACAAAATCGTTTATAGCTCCTCTAGAATTAGCTTGACTGGTAATGCTATTTTGTTGTACCAATCTCATAATATTCAGATCTTCTATCACAGGAGATTCTAAGAATATAGAGTCGTTCACTTCTGTATCAAAACCTTTTGAAGAGACTTTTCCTTCAACCCATATAATATCATTCACAGCAAAATTAGATTGATTTGTTAGTGTAACATTGTATTCATTTTGAATAATATCATATTCATCATCAAAACATTGGAAAGCCATAAGTATTGGAGATAATAAAAGAAGTCTTAGTATCGTTTTTTTCATAGTTGTTTAATTTAGTGAGATTAACATCAATAATATTAAAAATATATTTACGCAAAAAGCTTAAAACTAACATTTAACATTAAAAGAATATAATCTTAAGAATTTATTAAGTTTTAAAATCGATACTTTTGTAGTTCAACATTTATAAAATGGCATTAACACCTTCAAATACATTCGAAAAAGGAACAATAGCTCCAACCTTTACGCTATTAGATACTGTTTCTGGTAAAAATATTTCTTTACAAGATGTAAAAGGAGAAAAGGGAACCGTAATTTTCTTTATTTGTAATCATTGTCCATTTGTAATTCATATTAACAAAGAATTAGTGCATTTGGCTAAAGATTACCAATCTAGAGGATTTAGATTTGTTGCAATTAGTAGTAACGATGTAAGTAAATACCCTATGGACAGTCCAGAATTAATGAAAGTTCAAGCAATTAAAGAGCACTATCCATTTCCTTATTTATATGATGAAACACAAGAAGTGGCAAAAGCATATGATGCAGCTTGTACGCCAGATTTATATGTATTTGATGGAAACTTGAAGTCTATATACCACGGACAGTTAGATGATTCTAGACCTGGAAATGGAATTCCTGTTACCGGCAAAGATATTCGTACTGTATTAGAAACGATGTTAAGTAACAGGTTGTTTAAGGGTATAGAAAAACCAAGTATAGGCTGTAATATTAAATGGAAATGATAGAAGTCTGATCGTTAAGAAATAAAAAACCCACATTAAAATGTGGGTTTAATCATAAAAGATATTTTAGTTAGTCTTTGCCTATTTCATTAATGGTGTTGCTAACATTCATTTTTGGGTCTTCTCCATACTCATTTTTTCCACGATCTCCTTCTAGGCAATAAAAAACAAGTAAAACGAGTCCTCCTAAAGGGACAAAACTTATTAAAATCCACCAGCCAGATTTATTCGTATCATGTAATCTTCTCACAATAACAGCAAGGTTTGGAATTAAATTAGCGATTGCCCATAAAACAAATATGACAGCTCCAATTGTAAATAATATTGGTCCACCAGCTAAAGCTAAAATGGCTAATAAAATATAGCCAGAGATTACAATAATAAGATTCGTAAGAACATAATACCAATATTCAGATCTTCTGGCTCTTCCATCAAAATTGGCATAGTTTTCTATGAATGCTTTTTTCCACCAATCGATCATATTGTATTCAGATTCTTGTTTAAAATTTTGCATAGTAATAGTAGTTTTAGGTTAGTTGAACAAATAAGCTTTCGTCAGTTTTAAAGACTTTAGCTAAATTATTTTTTGTAAGACTTTTAATCGTCTTATCCCATTTTTTGTTTGATAGACCAGATTGAGATTTTAACTCATTCAAGTCTATTTTTTCAGCTTTTTGAATTAGTGCGAATACTGCTTTTTCATCTTCATTTAATGCTACCGTAGGTGCTTTTTTCTCTGGTCTCATTTGCGGAAAGAATAAGACTTCTTGAATCGACTGATTATTGGTTAAAAACATAATTAATCTGTCCATACCAATTCCCATTCCAGAAGTAGGAGGCATTCCATATTCTAATGCACGTAAGAAATCTTCATCAATAAACTCTGTAGCTTCATCGTCTCCTTTAGCAGCTAACTTCAATTGTACTTCAAAACGTTCTCTTTGATCTATTGGGTCATTTAATTCAGAGTAAGCATTTGCTATTTCTTTTCCACATACCATCAATTCAAAACGCTCTGTAAGCTCAGGATTGTCTCTGTGCTCTTTACATAAAGGGCTCATTTCTTTAGGGTAATCGGTAATGAATGTTGGCTGAATATAGTTTCCTTCACATTTTTCGCCAAAAATTTCGTCAATCAATTTCCCTTTACCCATGGTTTCATTTACATCGATCCTCATAGATTTTGCAGCTTCTCTAATTTCATCTTCAGTTTTACCGTTAATATCAAAACCTGTAAAATGTTTGATAGAATCTGCCATTGTTACTCTCGCATAAGGAGCTTTAAAATCTATCTCGTTCTCGCCAAAAGTTGCTTTAGAAGTTCCGTTTACTGCAATTGCACAATGCTCTAATAATTGCTCTGCAAAATCCATCATCCAGTTGTAGTCTTTGTAGGCAACATAGATTTCCATGGCGGTAAATTCAGGATTGTGAGTCCTGTCCATTCCTTCGTTACGAAAGTTTTTTGAGAATTCATAGACTCCATCAAACCCACCAACAATTAATCTCTTTAAATATAATTCGTTAGCTATTCTCATATATAATGGAATGTCTAAAGAATTGTGATGTGTTACAAAAGGTCTAGCAGCAGCACCTCCGGCAATAGGTTGTAATATGGGTGTTTCTACTTCAAAATAACCTGCATCGTTAAAAAAACTACGCATCGCATTAAAAAGCTTTGTTCTTTTTACAAAAACTTCTTTCACATGTGGGTTAACAACTAAATCAGCATATCGCTGTCTGTAACGTAATTCAGGGTCATTAAATTCATCAAAGGTATTTCCTTCAGCATCTGTCTTAGGAAGTGGTAATGGTTTTAATGCTTTGCTTAGCAGGCTAAAATTTTTGACCATTACTGTTTTTTCGCCAACTTTGGTAGTAAAAAGCACTCCTTCAATACCTACAAAATCTCCAATATCTAAGAGTTTTTTATATACTTCGTTATATAATGTTTTGTCTTCTCCTGTGCAGATTTCATCTCTATTAAAGTAAACTTGTATTCTGCCTTCACTGTCTTGCATTTCGGCAAATGATGCTTTCCCTTGTATTCTGCGAGACATTAACCTTCCAGCAATGATTACTTCTTTGCCTTCTTCAAATTCATGTTTAATACTTTCTGAATTCGAATTAACTGGATATAAATCGGCTGGATAAGGGTTGATTCCTAAAGTTCTTAGTTTTAAAAGTTTTTCTCTTCTAACAATCTCTTGTTCTGATAACTGCATGGTTACTATAAATATCTTAATGAATTTAAGCCGCAAAGATAATCAATTGCAATAATTGAAGACGTAAGTAAAAACAGAAAAATGTTTGTTGAAGATAAAAAAACTTCTATATTTGCCGGCTGCTTTGTATGAAGCAGTTTAGTTGTGTTGTTTGGCACTTTAGAAAAAGTGTCGTGGTTTTGTTAACCAATGGAAAGCTTCCCTGAAATGGGTTGCTTTTTTTTTGCTCTTTACTTTTTAGAAAAACATAGATTTATACTCAAGAACCTTTGAAATATAAAGACCAGCAAAAATAAGACTGACAATAAATTTTAATCCCGTAGAGAATAAAAAACCAATAAAAGCACCAAATGCTGCTTTTAATGCCCTACTAGAATTTTTGCTATCGTACATCATTTCTCCAATAAATGCACCGGCAAAAGGGCCAATTATAATGCCTAAAGGTCCTAGAAACAATAATCCAATTAATAGGCCTATAGAAGTTCCGTAAATTCCGTACTTACTACCACCAAATCGTTTAGTACCGATGGCTGGAATTATATAATCAACCAACCAAACAATTATAGCAATGGCCAAAGTGATTCCTAAAAATACCCAATTCATTTCTATAAATGATGTAAAATGAAGTATAAGTAATCCAACCCAACCTGTTAAAGGGCCAGGAAGTATCGGTAAAAAAGAGCCAATGATTCCTAAGATGATAAAAACAAAGCCGAGTAAAGCTAAAAAAGTATCCATAAAAGTTGATTGTTGTATCTATATAACGAAAAATTAAAATGTTTGTTACAATAATTTTTTAACTAAAAAATAGTTACTGTGAAATTTGTTATTACAAAAGATGGCAATGTAAGTAAGATTAAAGTGAATGCTGAAAACGAAAAATTAAGAGAAGAATCTTCTAGGGTGATGGCTTTGTTGCCTAAAATGAAGTCAGTGAAGCAATGTGGGAAGAGAGTGGGTGTAAAATATACACTTCCAGTGGCAATTAAAGTAAGTAAATATTTTCATATTATAAGAGTATGTATTTTTAAAATGCATGCTCTAAATTATTGATAGTATTGTTATTTCATCCATACTTTATTCACTCTAAGTATAAATTTATTATTTTCACATAGAAATAATAGATTCACTTGTGCGTATTATCATTTTTATCGGAATTATTTTTTGCTGCTTTTCTTGTGAATATTTTACACAGAAGAAAACAGAACCTATTCAGCAGTTAGATAGTATTAGTTTTACTTCTGTAGATGTTTCTCCTTCATTTAAAGTGTGTGATTCTATTATTGATAAAGCTAAGAAAACAGCTTGTTTTAGAACGACCATACATCAGAAGATTGTAGCGTATATCTCTCAAAATCAATTTAAAGTAAACGAGGGTATTAATGAAATAGTCACCCTAAAGATTCGTGTGAGCGATAAAGGAGATATTTCTGTGTTATCTTTGAATGCTTCAGAAAAAGTGAGAAAAGAAATACCTTCTTTAGAAAGGTTCTTACGTGCGAGTATTACTTCTTTGCCTAAGGTAATTCCTGCAAGAAAAATGGGAATTCCGGTTACTAGTGAATACGAAATTCCAATTCAGATTAAGATAGAAGAATAACTTAGTTCAACATTTTCCAGAGGGTGTCTTTTAACTCTTGCAATCCTTGTTGTGCTATAGAAGAGATAAACATAAACTCGACACCTTTTGGAATTTCTTTTGCGATTTCTTCTTTCAACTCATCATCTAACATATCAGATTTAGAAATACAAAGAAAACGTTGCTTATCTAATAATTCTGGATTGTGTTTTTTAAGTTCATTTAAGAGAACTTCGTACTCATTTTTAATATCATCACTATCAGCAGGAATTAAAAACAATAATGTTGAATTTCTCTCTATGTGACGTAAAAATCGATGTCCCAAACCTTTTCCTTCTGCAGCTCCTTCTATAATACCGGGAATGTCGGCAATCACAAAAGTTTGAAAATCTCGATACTCTACAATTCCTAAATTAGGTTTTAGTGTTGTAAAAGCATAATCGGCAATTTTAGGTTTTGCAGCTGTAATAACGGAAAGTAATGTAGATTTTCCTGCATTAGGAAAACCAACTAAACCAACATCGGCTAATAATTTTAATTCAAAACGAAACCAACCTTCTTGGCCATCTATTCCAGGTTGTGCATATCTTGGTGTTTGATTCGTAGAAGACTTAAAATGCCAGTTACCTAAGCCACCTTTACCGCCTGGTAATAAAATGATTTGTTGCCCATGTGATGTAATTTCGAATAATATTTCATCGGTATCAGCATCTCTAACAATAGTGCCTAAAGGCACATCGATAAAAGAATCTGCGCCATCAAAACCAGTGCTCCTACTTTTACTGCCATCGCCACCATGTGCTGCTCTAAAATGCTTTTTAAATTTTAGGTGAAATAAGGTCCACATATTCTTATCGCCACGAACAATGATATGACCACCACGACCACCATCACCTCCATCAGGTCCTCCTTTGGTAATATATTTTTCCCTGTGTAGATGTGCAGAACCTCTACCACCTTTTCCAGAGGAAGCATAAAATTTTATATAATCAACAAAGTTACCTTCAGTCATTTTTTATAGTGTGTCAAAAACTTCAGCTAAGTTTTTTGTGATTTCATCTATAGAACCTACTCCGTTTACACCATAGTAGTTTCCTTGTTCTTGATAATATTCTTTTAGAATAGCGGTTTTTGTATGATACTCATTAAAGCGATTTCTGATTTTAACTTCATCGGTATCGTCAGATCTACCACTTGTTTTTCCCCTCTCTAATAAACGCTCAACTAACAAATCTTCTGGAACTTCTAATGCCACCATCCCATTTATTTTCGCCTCTTTTTCAGCAAGGAAAAGATCTAATGCTTCGGCCTGAGATTTTGTTCTAGGAAAACCATCAAAAATAAACCCATTAGCATTTTCATTTTTATTTACTTCTGCTTTTAACATATCAATGGTTACTTCATCTGGAACTAAATCACCTTTATCCATAAAAGTTTTTGCTAATAAGCCTAATGCAGTTTCGTTCTTAATATTATATCTAAAAACATCTCCAGTAGAAATATGCACTAAATTATATTGTTCTTTTAGTAAAGTTGCTTGTGTCCCTTTTCCTGCGCCTGGAGGACCAAATAATACAATGTTTTTCATTTTTGGTTTTGTTGTGAGTTGATAAATAGCAGCATAATTTCTACCTAATCCATCGTAATCTAGTCCATAACCCACTATGAATTTATCTTCAATACTTTTTCCGATATAATCTATAGGGAGTTCTTTTCTAAATACATCTGGTTTAAAAAACAACGTTGCTACTTTTAGTTGTGCTACATTTTTGTTTCTAAAGATATTATAAATTTCTTGTAGGGTATTCCCAGTATCTATGATATCTTCTAATATGATAACTGTTCTGCCAGTTAAATCTTCATTAATACCAACAAGTTCGCTTACTTTTTCTGAAGATTTGGTACCTTGATAGGAGGTTAGCTTGACAAATGAAACTTGACAATTTCCTTCAAACTCTCTAATGAAATCTGCAGCAAATAAAAAACACCCATTTAAAATTCCAATAAAAATAGGAACTTCATCTTTGGGTAAGTCAGCCTTTATTTGCAATGCCAGTTTTTTCACAATAGTTTTTAGTTCCGCCTCAGAGATGAAGGGTTTAAAATATAAATCGTGAAGTTTGATAATGTTCATTAGACTGCAAATATAGTTGCTGAGTATTGAATGAAAAAACCGTTTTATTAGGTACTAAAATGAATTCAGTATAAATAAAACGGTTTATATAAGGTATAAAGAATACTTACGCTTCTTTTTCGTTTTTCTTTTTAGTCGTATCGTACATAATTGGTGTTGCAACAAATAATGATGAATACGTTCCTACTATAACTCCGATGATTAATGCAAACATAAATCCTTTAATAGAATCTCCACCGAATAAGAAAATGGCTAACATTACTAATAAAGTTGTCAATGATGTATTAATTGTTCTTCCCAAAGTACTACTTAAGGCTTTGTCCACTACTTCGCTATACTTCCATTTTGTATGAATACCAGCAAACTCTCTAATTCTATCAAAGATAACTACCGTATCATTTAATGAATATCCTACTACCGTTAGTATGGCGGCAATAAAAGACTGCCCTATTTCCATATCAAAAGGCATAAACTTATACAAAATAGAGAAGATTCCCAATACAATTAAAACGTCATGGAATACTGCTATTACAGCACCTAAACTAAATGAGATTTTTCTAAATCGTAATAGGATGTATAAAAATACCACTAACAAAGAGCCAAGTACTGCGTATATCGCAGATGTCTTAATATCATCTGCAATAGTAGGCTCTACTTTTATATAACTCATTATGGCATTTCCGCTCTTTTCAAAACCTGGTTTAAAGTTTTCGTAGGTAGTTCCTTTGGTTAAATGTTTTTGCAATCCATTAAATAAAGCCAATTGTACTTCATCATCTACATTTTTACCTTCATCATCAATTCTGTAAACAGTAGTAATTTTTAATTGAGTATCAATCCCATACGTCTTTACTTCTGGAGAAGTTCCAAAAGCAACTTTTAATGTTTCTGCAACTTCGGTAGCATTCATTGGTTGATCAAAACGAACCACATAAGAACGACCTCCTTTAAAATCTACTCCTTGTTTTAAACCAATAGAGAAGATAGAAGCTAACCCGCCAATAATAATCGCTCCAGAAATTACATAAGCAATTTTACGTTTTCTTAAAAACTCAATATTGATGTTTTGGAACCAGTTTTTAGATAATCCAGTATTGAAAGTTAAATTCGTTTTCTTGTTTACAGAACCATCTATTAAAAGACGCGTAATAAATACTGCTGTAAATAAAGAAGTTGCAATACCAATCATTAATGTTAATGCAAAACCTTTAATAGGTCCAGTTCCGAAAACATATAATATAATACCCGTTAAGAAGGTAGTAATATTAGCATCAATAATAGCAGATAATGCTCCTTTAAAACTAAACCCTTCTTCAACAGCTTGCTTTAATCCTTTCTTTTTGTGAAGGCCTTCTTTAATTCTCTCAAAGATAATTACGTTGGCATCTACAGACATACCTATTGTTAAGATAATACCTGCAATACCTGGTAATGTTAGTACAGCTCCAAATGAAGCTAATACGCCAAAGATGAATAAAATATTTACTAATAAAGCTACATTGGCATATCCACCAGCTTTACCGTAATAAACCATCATCCAAACCAATACTAATAAAATGGCGAGTCCAAATGATCTAAAACTTGCATCAATTGCTTCTTGCCCTAAAGACGGTCCAACAACTTCAGACTGAATAATTCTAGCAGCAGCAGGAAGTTTTCCAGCTTTTAATACTGTTGCTATATCTTTTGCCTCTTCTACGGTCATACTTCCTCCAGAGATAGAAGTACTTCCGCTTGTAATAGGGTTAGTTACAGTAGGAGCAGTGTACACATAATTATCTAAGACAACAGCTACAAATTTCCCAACATTTTCAGTAGTCATTTTACCCCATAGTTTCATGCCATTGCTTTTCATGGTCATGCTAACTTCTGGCTTGTTCATTTGGCTAAACTCTTGAGAAGCATCTGCAATGACATCTCCTTCTATTGGTGCAATATCTCTTCTGTTAGATTTAATTGCATATAGATTGATTCTTTCTGAGTTATCAAAAGATTCCGTTGTGCCTACAGGTTTTTCAGGAGTATAAGGTTTATAGTCCCACAAGAATTTAGTGTAACGTAAATTAGCAGGTAAAAGACTTCTTACTTGAGGGTCATTTAATAATGTATTTACTTGAGCAGTATCTTTTAATTTTGCACTAGCAATTACAGAGCTGTTAGCACCGGTAAACTGTAGAAAAGTAGTTAAATCTTTCTTTGTTTTTGCAGCAATTGAGTCTTTGTCAGATTCTAGTAAATCATCTAAATTGTCAGTTTTTGTAGTATCTTTTTGTTGCTCAACTGTTGAATCGTCTTTTAGCATTTCTGCAACCTTAGCGTTTGCTTGTACAAAGAATCCAACCATTTCAGCTCCAGTCTGAACTTCCCAGAACTGTAACTGTGCTTTACTTGTAAGCAGCTTTCGTACACGTTCAATATCTTTTGCTCCTGGTAATTCAATTTGTATTCTTCCAGAAGTTCCAATTCTTTGGATATTTGGAGAAGTAACACCAAACTTATCAATTCTACTTCTTAGGACTTCAAAGGCAGTAGATATAGAACTATTGATTTCTTCTTGTAAAATTGGCTTTACCTGATCATTTGTTAGGTTAAAATTGATTTTATCGCTTAAAGATTTAGTCCCAAATATACTTGGAGCGCTTAACTTAATATTTCCATTAGCCGCCGCAGTTTTTTCAAATTCTTCGAAGAAAAGGTCTAAGTAGTTTTCATTACTTCCTGTTAATCTGTTATCAGCAGCTGTTAAAGCTTGTCTGAATGCAAGATCTTTAGAGTCATTAGCTAGGCCAATTAAAATTTCTTTTACAGAAACTTGTAAAATAGCATTGATACCTCCTTTTAAATCAAGACCAAGGTTCATTTCTCTTTCCTTAAGGTCGTTATATGAATAACTGGTAACACCCAGGTTTACAATTTCTTTAGTAGCAACACTATCTAAGTATTTTTTCTCAAAACGAGCACGCTCTCTACCATCGTCATTTTTTGCATTTTCTTTCGAATATACTTTTGCGTCATTTTCTACATTATTCGCAAAATATGTAAACGATAATTGGTATAAACTTACCAATCCGAAAAGGATTGCAAATAATTTTATAAGTCCTTTGTTTTGCATCTTCTATTAATTTATATCGACTTCTTTTTTAAAACGTGCAAATATAGTATTTCAAAAAAGATTAGCCTAATGAAATTATGTATATTTACTCGCTTTTTATATAAGCATCAATAACAAACAACCTAAAAAAAGAATACCTAAAAATGGCTCATTTATCTGATATCGAAATTGCTCAGGCAAAACAATTACAGCATATTACTCAAATTGCTGCCAAATTATCAATTAAAGAAGACGATTTAGAATTGTATGGAAAGTATAAAGCTAAGCTTCCATTAAATTTAATTGATGAAGAAAAAATAGAAAAAAATAATTTGGTTTTAGTAACCGCTTTAACACCTACACCTGCTGGTGAAGGAAAAACTACGGTATCGATAGGTTTGACAGAAGGACTTAATAAAATAGGAAAACAAGCAACAGTAGTGCTAAGAGAACCATCACTAGGTCCTGTTTTTGGAATTAAAGGAGGTGCTGCAGGAGGAGGGTATTCTCAGGTTGTACCAATGGAAGATATCAACTTGCATTTTACGGGAGATTTTAATGCTGTTGAGAAAGCAAATAACTTATTATCTGCATTAATTGACAACAATATTCAGAATAAAAAAGAAAATTTAAATATCGATCCTAGAACTATTTTATGGAAACGTGTAATAGATATGAATGATCGTGCCTTGCGTAATATCACTATAGGTTTAGGAGGTACAGCAAATGGAGTGCCAAGAGAAGATGGTTTTAACATTACACCTGCTTCCGAAGTTATGGCAATTTTATGTATGGCAACAGATTTCGATAATTTAAAGAAAAGATTAGGTGATATTTTTATTGGATTTACCTATAAGAATGAACCTGTTTTTGCTAGAGATTTAAAAGCCGAAAATGCAATGGCAATCTTATTAAAAGATGCTGTTAAACCAAACTTAGTTCAAACTTTAGAAGAGAATCCAGCAATAATACACGGAGGACCATTTGCAAATATTGCCCAGGGAACAAATACAATTATTGCTACAAAAATGGGACTTTCACTTTCTAAGTACGTGGTAACAGAGGCTGGCTTTGGTGCCGATTTAGGTGCAGAAAAATTTTTAAATATAAAGTCTGCTTTTGCAGGGTTGAATCCTAAATGTGTTGTTTTAGTGGCTACGATTAGAGCATTACGCCATCATGGTGGGGCAGCTAAAGAAGAGTATAATACACCAAATTTAGAACACGTAAAAGAAGGGTTTAAAAACTTAGAAAAGCATATAGAGAATATTAGAAAGTTTAATATAGAACCAGTTGTAGCAATAAACTCATTCATTTCTGATTCTATTGAAGAAGTTAATTTTATTAAAGAAGCCTGTGCAGATTTAGGTGTACATGCTGTCCTTTCTGAAGGATGGGCAAAAGGAGGAGAAGGAACTAGAGATTTAGCAGTAGCAGTTGCCAATATTGTAGAAAACAAGGCAACACAGTACAAGCCTTTATATGATTGGAAAAGTCCAGTTAAAGAAAAAATTGACACTATTGCTAAAGAAATTTATGGAGCTGATAGTGTTGAGTATAGTAAAAAAGCGCAATTAAATTTACGTCGTATAAATAGATTAGGATTTAATGACTTTGCAATTTGCATGGCTAAAACACAAAAATCATTTTCTGATAATGAGCAATTAATTGGGAGACCTGAAAGATTTATTGTAACGGTTCGAGAAATAGAAATCGCTGCAGGAGCTCAATTCATTATTCCTATTTTAGGAAAAATGATGCGTATGCCTGGGTTACCAAGTAAGCCTGCTTCTGAAGGAATGACTATTGATACTAATGGAGTTATTTCTGGTTTATCTTAAATAGAATTTCCACGATTGATATAATAAATCTACATTAAAACAAAAACCAGCCAATTGGCTGGTTTTTGTTTTAATTACGCTGTAATATTTTATAATTCTAACAATCCATTTGTTTTTTGAACCCCTTCAGCAGATTCAGCTAAATGTGCTTTTTCAGCATCGTTCAAATTGATTGTTACAATATTTTCTATTCCATTTTTACCTAAAACAACTGGGACTCCAATGCATAAGTCATTTAAACCATATTCTCCTTCCAATAAGGTAGAGCAAGGAAATATTTTCTTTTGATCACAAGCAATAGCTTGTACCAATCCAGAAACAGCTGCACCGGGAGCATACCAAGCAGAAGTGCCTAGCAACCCAGTTAAAGTAGCGCCACCTACTTTGGTGTCTTGTAAAACTTGTTCTAATCTATCGGTAGAAATAAATTCTGAAACAGGAACTGAGTTTCTAGTAGCTAACCTTGTTAAAGGAACCATTCCTTTGTCTGAATGTCCTCCAATTACCATTCCATCAACATCAGAGATAGGTGCTTCTAAAGCTTCTGCTAAGCGATATTTAAAACGAGCAGAATCTAAGGCTCCACCCATTCCAATAATTCTGTTTTTTGGTAATCCTGTGGTTTTATGAACTAAGTAGGTCATAGTGTCCATTGGATTAGAAACTACAATAATGATTGTGTTTGGTGAATGTTCAATTAGGTTTGAAGAAACTGTTTTTACAATTCCAGCGTTGATTCCAATTAATTCTTCACGAGTCATTCCTGGTTTACGAGGAATTCCTGATGTAATTACACAAATATTAGAATTTGCAGTTTTTGAATAGTCATTTGTACTACCAGTTATTTTGGTGTCAAAACCATTTAAGGAAGCTGTTTGCATTAAATCCATTGCTTTACCTTCAGCATACCCTTCTTTGATATCTAACAATACAACTTCTGAAGCAAAATTTTTGATGGCAATATATTCAGCACAACTAGCACCTACCGCACCAGCACCTACTACTGTAATTTTCATATGTATGATTTTTTAGATTTATTACTTTTTTAGGAGTACAAAAATAATGATAATATATTGAAAATTAATACTTATGTAAACTAAAAAAGACACTATATAATAGTGTCTTTTTATTATTGGTATAAGTTATTTTTATCGAATGCTAAAAGCGATACCTGCACTAATTGTGTTGTATTCTTGTAAAGTATAGTCTGCAAAAATCTTAAAAAAACCGAGACTCAATCTAGTTCCAAGAGTAGTTCTAAAACCCGAAGCGTCAAAATCTTGATCTATTGGGTCAATAACTTGCCTTGTAATAGTTCCTGAATTATACTCTAAATCATAAGTTCCTAGCATTTTTAGTGAAGAACTTCCACCAGAATACCCAAATCCTCCATAAAAATTAATGAAAGGGAAATTTAAAGAGGCTATAGCTTGAACTGTATATGAATTTAATTTAAACTCAGCAGCTTGATTTGAACCATTAATAGAACTTTCATTTTGTAAATCGTAATCTACACTCATGCTAGTAAATGCAGCTAAAAGAGAGACATGTAATGGCGTTTTTTCCATAGGCCCAAACCAACTTGTAATTTCTTTTTTCAAACCTAAACCTAATAGATTTCCTTTTACATCGTCAGAACCTACATTAGGTACTAAGCGAACCATAGCTTCAAATTTAGCAGGCAATCCTAAATTAAATTGAACGGCTGGAGTAGGGACTGCATTTAGTGGTAAATCATCTTTTACTCCTTCGGGCATGTTAAAGCTTGCAGTTACTGGAGTTCCCATGTATGTTGTGTTTACCGTTACTAATGGAGAGATTTTAGGCCCCGCGATTGTAGCTGCTGTTGCAGATGTGGATGTAACTGAGGTTAAGCCTAAATCTGCAAAATTAAAAATTTCATCAGCACTAGGAACAACAGATGCATTAAGTCCTATAGAAATATCAAACCCAAAAGTTTTGTGGACTTTCGCAGTGTGATACCACCCGCTATTCATTCCATAAATTAGACCTTTCATTGCTGGGTTAACATAAGCGCTTAGAAGTTTGTTTGCGTCAGCAGGATCTGCTAGTAAGATGGCCTCCATTCCATCTTGAGCTTTTGCATTAAATGATAGTGTTAAAACACTAATAACAATTAAAATGTACTTTTTCTTCATGAGTATAAAGTTTAGTTAATACGTAATATAAACTCATAACAGGGGGGTTATGTAGTAGGGTAAATATATAAAAAAAAATGTGCTCTATGAAAGAGCACATTTTTTAATGTATTAATTATAGATGGTATCTATACATCTATATTGGCATATTTTGCATTCCTCTCGATAAATTCTCTACGAGGAGGTACTTCATCTCCCATTAACATAGAAAACACTCTATCGGCTTCTGTAGGGCTGTCAATAACGACTTTACGCAGCGTTCTAAATTCAGGGTTCATAGTAGTGTCCCATAATTGTTCAGCGTTCATCTCTCCTAAACCTTTATACCTTTGGATATTAACTCCGCCACCCATTTTTTGAGCAATTAAATCACGCTGGTTATCATCCCAAGCATATTCTCTCTTCTGACCTTTTTTAACTAAATATAGAGGTGGAGTAGCAATATAAATATATCCTTGCTCTACCATTTCTCTCATATATCTAAAGAAGAAGGTTAAGATTAGAGTTGCAATATGTGAACCATCTACATCGGCATCACACATAATTACTACTTTATGGTAACGTACTTTAGATAAGTTTAATGCTCTTGGGTCTTCTTCAGTTCCGATAGAAACCCCTAATGCAGTAAACATGTTTTTGATTTCTTCATTCTCAAAAACTTTGTGTTGCATTGCTTTCTCAACATTTAAGATTTTTCCTCTTAAAGGTAAAATAGCTTGGAAATTTCGATCTCTTCCTTGTTTGGCCGTACCACCTGCCGAATCTCCCTCAACTAAGAAAATTTCACATTGTGCTGGATCAGTTTCTGAACAGTCAGATAATTTACCAGGTAAACCTCCAATACTCATCACTGTTTTACGTTGTACCATTTCACGTGCTTTACGAGCAGCGTGACGTGCAGTTGCAGCTAAAATTACTTTTTGAACAATGGTTTTTGCATCATTCGGATTTTCTTCTAAGTAGTTAGTCAACATTTCAGATACAGCTTGAGAAACTGCTGAAGTAACTTCTCTGTTTCCTAACTTCGTTTTTGTTTGCCCTTCAAATTGTGGTTCTTGTACTTTTACAGAAATAATTGCTGTTAATCCTTCACGGAAATCATCTCCAGAAATTTCAAACTTTACATTCTTTAATAAACCTGAATTCTCAGCATACTTTTTTAACGTTCCTGTTAATCCACGTCTAAAACCAGATAAGTGTGTTCCACCTTCGTGGGTATTGATATTGTTTACATAGGAATGTAAATTTTCTGAATAAGAAGTGTTGTACACCATAGCAACTTCAACTGGAATGTCATTTTTCTCTCCTTCCATTGAAATCACATTGGCAATGAGTTGCTCACGTGTTGAATCTAGATATTTTACAAATTCTGAAAGTCCTTCTGTAGAGTGGAAAGTTTCAGTTATGAAATTTCCTTCATCATCTTTATTTCTTTTGTCAGTTAAGGTGATCGTGATTCCTTTATTTAAGTATGATAGTTCACGCATACGTGTAGCCAGTGTATCATAATTATACTCTGTTGTTTGCGTAAAAATAGACCTGTCTGGTAAAAAGGTTACAATGGTTCCTGTAAAGTCAGTTTCTCCAATGGTTTTAACTGGATATAAGGTTTTTCCTCTTTCGTATTCTTGCTGCCAAATTTTCCCTTCTTTATGTACTGTAGCTGTTAGGTGATCTGATAATGCGTTTACACAAGAAACTCCAACACCGTGTAATCCTCCAGATACCTTATAAGAATCTTTATCGAACTTTCCTCCAGCTCCAATTTTTGTCATTACTACTTGTAATGCAGATACGCCTTCTTTTTTGTGAATTCCAACCGGAATACCACGACCATTATCTTTGGTAGTAATAGAATTGTCTTCATTGATAGTTACATCAATCGTATCACAATGTCCTGCTAATGCTTCATCAATAGAGTTATCTACAACTTCATATACTAAGTGGTGTAAACCTCTAGTTCCAACATCTCCAATATACATTGATGGACGCATTCTAACGTGCTCCATTCCTTCTAATGCCTGAATACTGGAAGCATCATAATTGTGTTTTTTTTCTTCGCTCATTGTAAGTGAATTTTAAAAATTTTGATTCAAAAAAATCGTCTTTATAAAGACGAAATCATATCTAACAAATTTACGATTTTCATGACTGATTTTTAAATTTTGTAATGATTAACTCTTGTAATTGTCAACATTTGTTAATTACTTAAAAGTGTCTTAAATCGCTTAAAAATGACTTTATTTTTGATTTTTAGTATTTGAGTTTTTCGATTTAAAATCAAAATGAAAAAAATCCCGCAGAAGCGAGATTTTGAAAGTGTTTATTGTAGTGAAAAATACCGAATTATTCTTTTTTTAGTCGATTTAGAAAAGGAATATTGTCCCATTTCCAAATGATGAATGTTACAAATAAGAAGAATGAGTTCCACAGAAGAATAAATAGGATGAATGAAGGCCATGTTTCAAAAGTTCCATTATTGGTAATGTGTAGAAAGCTATTTTCATCATTAGTAGTTGTTATTAAATGTCTTGTAGCCCAATTGTTTCCAAGGTGAATCCCAATTGGAAAAAACAAGGTCTTTGATTTTAATAATGCAGTTGCAAATAATAAATGACCCACCGGAATGGTAATAGCTAGAAAGACAAATATTGGGAATTGCTTTAGAGCTCCGTCATCAAAAACATGTACTAATGTAAATAGTATCGAGAAAATGATATTGGCTTTTATAACTGAACTTATTTCAATGGTTTTTTTAAATAGGTAACCTCTAAATAAAAACTCCTCAACGGCAACTGTTGGTAAAATAATATACATGCCATATATGATATTGTTATAATTTATATCAGTACTTATATTAAATGTTCCTCCAGAATAAATGGCTCTTATATATTTTGCAATTAAAAATGCAATGGCGCCAATTAAGATTCCTAATGGAAGAAAGGCAAGGTTTCTTGATTTGAAATTTAATCCAATATGATTCAAAGACTTTTTATCTGTTTTGTATAAGTACCAAGTAGCTGCAGTCAAGAAAATGACGGATGCAAAAGGGAAATATTGTTTTATAAACCCTTTGTTTACTATTCCGCTTAAAAAAAGCGCTAATCCAAATAATAACATTGCTAAGGCGAATCTGTAAATACTTGGGTATTTATTGATGAGTGTTTTCATTTTATGATAGGTGTTAGTTGAACTAATGATTATTAGTTCTTGTTTGATAATGATTTGATGTATTCGATTATTTTCTTTTCAAAAAAGAAATGGAAAGAGGATAGCTATAGCTACCATTGCTTAAAGCCGACATGATACTTCTAATACTGGTAATGATACCAAAGAGTACTACAGCGCTAGTTACAAAGAAATTGTATCCTGGAAAAGGAAAAAATAAGACTAATGAAATCAAAAAGTATAAGGTAATAGAACAATGAAAGTTTACAATAGCTCTTCCGTGTCTATCATAAATCTGATTGTCATTTGACTTGTGAATCCATAGGAATAGAGGGAATAAAATATTTCCAAATGGAATGATGAGCCCTAAAAATGGAGTTGCGTGTAATAATAGCATCCATTTTCTTTGAATGTTCTCTTCATTCGGGTTGTCTAAAACTATTAAATCATCAATTTCGACTTCTAAGCCTTCAGCTAATAATTTTACGGTTTGTAAATGTGGAGTTACTTCTTCTTTTTCTATACGTTGAATAGTTCTGATTCCGACAGTAGAAGCTTCAGAAAGTTCTTCTTGAGTGAAGCCTTTTAGTGAGCGTTGGTATTTTAATCTTTTTCCTAAAGTTTGATTTTCCATGTTCTTGTTTTGATGACACAAATGTACAGCGAACTTGTTGTTTTCCTTACGCCATTTAAATGTCACCTATCTGTCAGTTTCAGTGTTTACAGGTAGTTGCAGCTAATATAAAACAAAAAATCCCGCTGAAGCGAGATTTTTTTGATCTAAGAATAACAACCAATAACCATAAAATATTCTTAGTATGCATCTTCATGCACTGCTTTAATGGCTCTTCCAGATGGTTCATTCATGTTTTTAAAACTTTCATCCCATTCTAGAGCAATTTTAGTGCTACAAGCTATTGATGGTTCTTGTGGAACACATAATGCAGCAGTATCGCTTGGAAAATGTTCAGCAAAAATTGAGCGATAGAAAAATTCTTCTTTACTAGTAGGTGTTTGTATTGGGAATTTGTATTCAGCATTTGTTAGTTGCTCATCAGTCACTGCAATATTTACAATATCTTTTAATGTATCTATCCAGTCATATCCAACTCCATCTGAGAATTGTTCTTTTTGTCTCCAAGCCACACTTTCTGGTAAGTAACTTTCAAAGGCTTTTCTGATGGCCCATTTTTCCATACGTTCTCCATTAATCATTTTATCTTTTGGATTGATGCGCATCGCAACATCCATAAATTCCTTATCTAAAAAAGGAACACGCCCTTCTATTCCCCAAGCAGCTAAAGATTTATTTGCTCTTAAACAATCGTACATATGTAGTTTGTCTAATTTTCTAACAGTCTCTTTATGAAATTCCTCAGCATTTGGGGCTTTATGGAAGTATAAATAACCTCCAAATAATTCATCAGCACCTTCGCCAGACAATACCATTTTAACACCCATAGATTTAATAACTCTAGCCATTAAATACATAGGCGTGGAAGCTCTAATCGTAGTAATATCGTAAGTTTCTAACTTATAAATTACATCTTTAATAGCATCAAGTCCTTCTTGAATGGTAAACTTAATTTCGTGATGTACAGTGCCAATATGATCAGCTACCTTTTGTGCTGCAGCTAAATCAGGCGAACCCTCTAAACCTACAGAAAAAGAATGTAATTGTGGCCACCAAGCACCTTTAGTATCTCCCGATTCAATTCTTTTTTCAGCATATTTTTTTGCGATTGCTGAAGTTACAGAAGAGTCTAAACCACCAGATAATAATACGCCATAAGGAACATCGCTCATTAATTGTCGATGTACAGCACTTTCTAAAGCATCGCGCAATTCTTTAATGCTTGTTTGGTTTTCTTTTACAGCGTCATACTTCATCCAATCTCTATGATACCATTGTTTCAATTCTCCATTTTTGCTAGACATATAATGTCCTGGAGGAAACAATTCAATTTTTGTGCAAACTCCCTCTAGGGCTTTTAATTCAGAAGCTACATAAAAAGTACCATGCTGATCCCATCCAATGTATAAAGGAATGATCCCCATATGATCTCTTGCAATAAAGTAAGTGTCATTTTCAACATCATAAATAGCAAATCCAAAAATACCGTTTAAGTCATCTAAAAAGGCTTCGCCTTTATCTTTATACAAAGCTAAAATAACTTCACAATCAGATTCCGTTTGAAATTGATATTTTGGTTTCGATCCGCTTAACCCATCGCCTTCAAATTGTTTTCTTAATTCTCTATGATTATAAATTTCCCCATTTGCTGCGAGAACTAATTTTTTATCTTTACTAAATAAAGGTTGTTTTCCAGAAGCGGGATCTACAATCGCCAAACGTTCATGAGCTAAAATAGCTTTATCGTCACTGTAAATTCCACTCCAATCAGGACCTCTATGTCTTATTTTAGAAGACATTTCTAAAAGTTGAGGTCTTAACTTTTGAGATGTTTCTTTTAAATCAAAAGCACATACAATACCACACATAATCTTTTCTTTTTAATTAAGATACAAATGAATGAATACTATTTATAAATAGCACTAAAAGTTTTATTTTGGTTTTAAATTTTAACTTTAAATTTGTAATTGATATATTATTGTAATTTTTTAAATGGAAAATCATTCAAAAACTTATAATTTAAAAAAAGCATCGGAAAACTTGTCGCATTGGAAATCAGTATTTATTTTTGTTGCATAATGATACAGAATCAAAATACATGGTGGTGGAACTCTCTTAATTCATAAGTGAGAAGAAAACCTATATGTAAAAAAATATAAAAAAAGGCTTATCTCACGATAAGCCTTTTTTTATGCTGAATTCATTTTCAGCTTCAGATTAATTATAAATAAAAGACACTGAAATAAATTCAGCAAACGTGAAAAAAATAAAATTTAAAACAATAAGTTCAACCAGAATTTCAGATACAGTAACTCCTGTTGGATTGTATTTACGTCTGCGAGATCAATATGCTAATACATTACTTTTAGAGAGTTCAGATTACCACAGCAAAGAAGAAAGTTATTCTTTTATATGTATAGAGCCTATTCTAAGTATGAAAGTTGAAGACCATCAATTTACAATATCTAAAAAAGGGGCGATTCAATTTTCAGAAAAGATCTCTGATAATTTTTACCAATTGTTCGATCAATTTAGCACTACAATTAATTTAGATCGTAACTCGGAGCTGAAGTCATTTAATGGATTGTACGGTTATACAACGTATGATAGTGTACAATATTTTGAAAATATTCAATTGGATGTCCCTAAAGCACCTTCTTCTATACCTTTAATGCAGTATAGTTTTTACCGATTCATTATTGCAATCAATCATTTTAATGATGAGATGACATTGATTGAAAATATTGAAGAAGGTACAGCATCAAGAATTACAGAAATCACAACGATTATTGAAGCACAGGCTTTTAATATTCAAGATTTCGAAATTGTAGGAGAGGAGTCTTCAAATTGTACCAATGAAGATTTTAAAGAATATGTATCTAAAGCAAAAGCGCATTGTAAAAGAGGGGACGTATTTCAGTTAGTCTTATCACGTCAGTTCCAACAAAAATTTAAAGGAGACGAGTTTAATGTATATCGAGCACTAAGATCTATCAACCCTTCACCATACTTGTTTTATTTTGATTATGGCAGCTTTAAGTTGATGGGTTCTTCACCAGAAGCACAGATAAAAATTAATGCAGGAAAAGCTATCATTAATCCAATTGCAGGAACTTTCAGACGTACAGGAGATATGGCTGAAGATTTAAAATTGGGCAAGAAACTCTCTGAAGATAAAAAAGAAACGGCTGAGCATGTGATGTTAGTAGATTTAGCAAGAAATGATTTAAGCAAACATGCCGACAATGTTACTGTAGAAGTTTTTAAAGAAGTACAATACTTTAGTCATGTTATTCACTTAGTTTCGACAGTACAAGGGCACATAAAAGGAAATCCAATTGAAATTGTAGGAGATACGTTTCCTGCAGGAACTTTAAGTGGCGCGCCAAAATATAAAGCCATGCAATTAATTGATCAATATGAAAATCAATCTCGAGGTTTTTATGGAGGAGCTGTTGGAATTATTGGATTAGATGGTTCTGTAAATTTGGCAATTGCCATTCGTTCTTTTGTGAGCAAACAGAATACATTGTACTATCAGGCTGGAGCTGGAATTGTAATTCATTCTGATGAAGAAAAAGAATTACAAGAAGTAAATAATAAGTTAGCAGCGCTGAAAAAAGCATTGTTGTTAGCAGAAAATATTTAAAATGAAAATATTAATAATAGATAATTACGATTCGTTTACCTACAACCTAGTGCATATGGTTGAGAAAATTACGGGTACGTTTCCAGCAGTGTTTAGAAATGACGAAATTTCTATTGAAGATGTCGGATATTATGATTTGCTTATGTTATCTCCAGGTCCTGGAATTCCAGAGGAAGCAGGTATTTTGAAAGAGGTTATTAAAGCCTACGCTGGCAAGAAGCCTATTTTTGGAGTATGCTTGGGCTTGCAAGCCATTACAGAAGTGTTTGGAGGAACGATCATAAATATGAATGAGGTATTTCATGGTGTGGCTACGGAAATGAAAGTAATAAAAGAAGACACTGTTATTTTTCAAAATATATCAGATAAATTTCCTGCAGCGAGGTATCATTCATGGATAGCTTCTGATGAAAATTTCCCAGACCAATTAGAAATCACTGCGATAGATGAAGATGGTGGAATCATGGCAATTCGCCATAAATTGTTTGATATTAGCGCAGTTCAGTTTCACCCTGAATCTATTTTAACAGAAGTAGGAGAAGACATTGTTAGAAATTTTATTGAAGCTCATAACTAATGAAAACAATATTAAACGATTTATATCAACATAAAAGATTAACCAAATCTCAAGCAAAAGAGATATTAATCGATATTGCTGCCTCAACATACAACGATGCGCATTTGGCTTCTTTTATGACTGTTTTTATGATGCGACCTATTACTGCTGAGGAGTTGTCAGGGTTTAGAGAAGCATTGAAAGAATTGGCAATTACAATAGACTTATCTGCATATAATACTATTGATATTGTAGGTACTGGAGGTGATGGAAAAGATACGTTTAATATCTCAACCTTAACTTCTTTTGTGGTTGCTGGTACTGGACAAAAAGTAGCAAAACACGGAAATTATAGTGTTTCTTCACAATCAGGTTCTTCAGATATGTTAGAGAGCTTTGGTTATAAATTCACCAATGATGAAGCTATATTAAAAGAGCATCTAGAGAAAGCGAACATTTGTTTTTTGCATGCACCTAAATTTCATCCTGCAATGAAAGCTGTTGGACCAACTAGAAAGGCATTGGCACTAAAAACATTTTTTAATATGTTGGGGCCATTAGTAAACCCTAGCGCTCCTCAAAATCAGTTATTAGGAACTTTTAATTTAGAAGTAGCACGATTGTACAATTATATCCTACAAGAAGAAAATAGTAATTATGGAATTGTTCATGCTTTAGATGGTTATGATGAGATTTCATTAACAAGTGGCTTTAAATTATTTACCAAAAATGGAGAGCAATTAATCACACCCGAAGATTTAGGTTTGCAACGAGTAAATCAGTCAGATATTTATGGAGGGAAGTCCGTAGCAGAAGCAGCTAAAATTTTTGAAACTGTTTTATCTGGCCAGGGAACAGATGCGCAGAATAGGGTAGTTATAGCCAACGCAGCTATTGCGTTAACAATTGTAGATGCCGATAAATCGTTTAAGTTCGCTTATGAAGAAGCAAAAAATTCTCTTTTAGGAGGAAAAGCAAAAGAATGTTTAGAGAAATTAATTAGTAAATAGAAAATGACAATTTTAGATAAAATAATCGCATTTAAGAAAAAAGAAGTCTCCAAAATAAAGGCAGATGTACCTGTGAGAAAGTTGGTAGAAAGTCCAAATTTCAAAAGAGAAACGTTATCATTAAAACAATCTTTATTAGAACCTTATTCTACAGGAATTATTGCCGAGTTTAAGCGTCAATCACCTTCAAAAGGAATCATTAATGATACCGCTAAAATAGAAGAAGTAACAGAAGGTTATTTAGATGCAAATGTTGCAGCACAATCTATTTTAACTGATACTTCTTTTTTTGGAGGGACCATGGTAGATTTGATGCAGGCAAGAGTAATTAATCAAACGAAGCCTATTTTACGAAAAGATTTTATTGTAGATGGGTTTCAAATTGTAGAAGCAAAAGCAATTGGGGCTGATGTGATTTTATTAATCGCTGCCTGTTTGACAAAAGAAGAGATTAAGAATTACAGTCAATTAGCAAACGATTTAGGTCTAGAGGTTTTGTATGAAGTACATACACAAGAAGATTTAGATAAGATTGACTTAACCAATAAAATTATTGGAATCAATAATCGGAATTTAAAAACTTTTGAAGTAGATCTTGAGCATTCTATTTCCCTAGCTAGTCAAATTCCTGAAAGTTGTATTAAAGTTTCTGAAAGTGGAATTAGTGACCCTAGAATTATAATTGGACTAAAAGAATATAATTTCAAAGGGTTTTTAATTGGTGAGACTTTTATGAAAGAAGAAAACCCTGGGGTAGCTTGTGAAGCGTTTATAAGTCAAATACGATAAAAGATGAAACTAAAAGTTTGTGGAATGAAATACGTAGAGAATATCAAATCAATAGCTGATTTGAAACCTGACTATATGGGTTTTATTTTCTACGATAGATCCAAAAGAAACTTTGAAGGCATTATTCCGCAACTCCCAAATAACATCAAAAAAACAGGGATTTTTGTAAATGAAGTTTTAGAGATTGTTGTCTCTTTAGTAGAAGAATATAAATTAGACGCAATTCAATTACACGGAGATGAATCTGTAGCATATATTGAGGAGTTGAAGAGTTATATAAAACCCGCAGAGATTATTAAGGTATTTAGCATAAAGAATCATTTTGATTTTAAGAAATTGAGGCCTTATGAATCCGTTGTTGATTATTTTCTTTTTGATACCAAAGGAAAGGAGCGAGGCGGAAACGGAGTACAGTTTGATTGGTCCGTTTTAAAAAACTATAATTCTGCAAAACCATTCTTTTTGAGTGGTGGAGTTGGACCAAATGATATTTTAGAGTTAAAGAAAATAAGGAAAGTAGGTTTGCCAATATATGCTGTTGATATCAATAGTAAATTTGAAAGCGAACCTGGTTTAAAGAAGATAAAGGAAATTAAAAATTTCAAGAAACAATTATAACATGAAATCAAAATTCCACCCAGATAACAATGGATATTATGGTCAGTTTGGAGGAGCGTTCATTCCTGAATTGTTATATCCTAATGTGAAAGAAATAGATGATAATTATATTCAGATTATAGCATCTGAAGAGTTTCAGTTGGAATATAAATCGTTATTAAAAGATTATGTAGGCAGACCAAGTCCCTTGTATTTAGCAAAACGATTGTCTGAAAAATATGGAGCTCACATTTATTTGAAACGAGAAGATTTGAATCATACGGGAGCACATAAAGTAAACAATACCATTGGACAAATATTGATCGCTAAAAAGTTAGGAAAAACGAAGATTATTGCAGAAACAGGAGCGGGTCAACATGGTGTAGCTACTGCCACAGTATGTGCGTTAATGGGATTGGATTGTACCGTGTTTATGGGTGAAAAAGATATTGTGCGACAAGCTCCAAATGTGGCAAGAATGAAGATGTTGGGTGCTAAGGTGGTGCCTGCTACTAGTGGAAGTAAAACTTTAAAAGATGCAACCAATGAAGCCATTCGTTATTGGATTCAGCATCCAGAGACTTATTATTTAATAGGTTCTGTAGTTGGACCTGCTCCTTATCCAGATATGGTAGCGCGTTTGCAAGCTGTGATTTCTGAAGAGATAAAGTGGCAATTAAAAGAACATACTGGCAAAGAAAATCCAGATACGATTATTGCATGTGTGGGAGGTGGTAGTAATGCTGCTGGAGCGTTTTACCATTATTTAGATGATGAAGATGTAGAATTGATTGCTGTTGAAGCTGCTGGGTTAGGAGTAAATTCAGGAGAGAGTGCAGCTACCTCTCAGTTAGGTGAAGTTGGTGTTATACATGGAAGCAAAACAATTTTAATGCAAGATGAATATGGGCAAATTGTAGAACCGTATTCTATTTCTGCTGGATTGGATTACCCTGGTGTAGGGCCACTACATGCATATCTATATGAAAGTAATCGAGCAAGGTTTATGAATGCTACTGATAAAGAAGCATTAAAAGCTGCGTATGAGTTGACAAAAATTGAAGGAATTATTCCTGCTTTAGAAACGGCACATGCATTGGCTGTACTGCCTAAAATGAAGATTTCAAAAAACCAAGTAATTGTTATCAATTTATCTGGGAGAGGAGACAAGGATTTAGAAACATTTATCAAACATTTAGAAGATTAAACTATGAATTCAATAGCAAATTTATTGGAGAGAAAAGATAAGAATGTTTTATCAATTTATTTTACTTCTGGATTTCCAAATATAGATGATACAACAAGAGTAATTAATGAGTTATCAAATAGTGGAGTTGATTTTATAGAAGTTGGATTACCTTATTCAGATCCTTTAGCTGATGGTCCAACGATTCAGGATAGTAGTCAGAAAGCATTACAAAATGGCATTAATTTAGACATCGTTTTTGCTCAATTATTATCGATTAAAGAAACCAACAAAACACCTTTAGTGTTAATGGGGTATTTGAATCAATTATTAAAATATGGAGAAGATCGTTTTTGCCAGAAATTAGTAGATTGTGGAATCGATACAGTAATTATTCCTGATTTACCAATGGTAGAGTTTGAGAATCATTATCAAGCTTTATTTTCTACATACGGAATTACAAATGTGTTTTTAATTACTCCTCAGACCTCAGAAGAAAGAATTAGAAAAATAGATCTCTTATCCAAGGCATTTATTTATGTAGTTGCTTCTTCATCAATTACTGGAGCCAAAGGAGAAATTTCTAAATCACAGATTAATTATTTTGAGCGTATAAAATCTATGGGATTAAAGAGTAAACTCATTATAGGCTTTGGGATTTCAGATAAGCTTACTTTTAATACAGCATGCACTTATGCCAATGGGGCAATTATTGGTTCGGCTTTTATTAAATTTTTAGATAAAAAAGGCACAAAAAAAATTGGTGACTTTATATCACCAATTTTAAATGCGTAAAAAATATATTTTTAAAGTGTAACCACTTTTATTACACCGTTAGCACCTCTTAAGCCATAAATCGCTGTATCAGGTCCTTTAAGTACAGTTACATATTTTATATTCGTTGGAACAATATTTGCAAAAGTGCCTTCACTAACTTGAACGTTGTTAAGGATAAATAAAGGTTGTGTACTACCATTAACACTATTATGACCTCTAATAGTGATAACATTATCGGCATTTACATTTACCCCTGGTACCTGCCCTCTCAAATAGTCATATATGTTAAGAAATTGTTTTGAGTTTAGACCTTTCTTCTTTGGACTCGTTTTTACTAAATCATTATTGCCTTTTTTAATGGTAATAACAATATCATTAACATTCTTATACTTTACTTTTTTTATCCCTATTCTAGGAGAAAAAGCACTAATCTCTTTTGGAGCTTTGCCTAATTTAATTTTAAAATATCCTTTAATATTGGTTCTCCTTTTTTGCTTAACATTATCAAAAAGAATAATAGCCCCTGGTACGGGTTTATTGTTTGCGTCTTTAACTAAAATAGAGACGTTCATACTTTTTTTCGTATCTACTTTTTTTTCTTTTTCCTGAGAAATAACAGAGACAGAGAAAGTTAGAACTAATAAAAAAATGAGGTTTTTAATTGCTTTCATATCTAAATATTTTTAAACTTAAAACTTGTATAACTCCTTAATGTAGAGCAGTGTAAAGATACGATTTCTTTTTTAAAATTATGTTAAATTATAAGGTGATTAGTGGACTTTCTCTCCATTTACATAAGTGGCTACGGCTTTTGTTTTAGGAATTTTGGCTCCATCTATTTTCATAATATCTTGACTTAAAATTGCAAAATCTGCAAATTTTCCTAGTTCAATACTTCCTTTTTCTTGCTCTTCAAAATTTGAATAAGCTGCCCAAATTGTCATTCCTTTCAAGGTTTCTTCTCTAGATAAAGCATTCTCCATTTGATAACCACCTTCAGGGTACCCTTTACTATCTTTTCTTATTGTAGCCGCATAAAACGTTAAAAAAGGATTGACTTGCTCTACGGGATAATCCGTTCCTAAAGCAACCATTCCATATATGTCTAATAGTTTCTTGTAAGCATAACCTCCCTTTATTCTTTTACTACCAACTCTGTCTTCTGCCCAATACATGTCTGAAGTAGCATGAGTAGGTTGAATAGACGGAATCACATTTTTAAATAACTCAAAATCTTTTTCATCTACAATTTGTGAATGTTCATTCCTCCATCGTCTATCTTTAGCATTCTTTAGGGCATCTTTATAAACTTTTAACACCCAATAATTGGCAGAATCTCCAATTGCATGTGTATTCATTTGATAATCTGAAGCGGCAATTTGTTTGGCAATTTCTTGATAACGCTCTGCTGGGTAAATTAAAGCCCCAAAATGATTTTCACGGTCGCTATAAGACTTTTTCATAGCTGCTCCGCGAGAACCTAGTGCGCCATCTCCATAGACTTTAAAAGAGCGAACATTTAAACGGTCTGTTTTAATAATTCCTTTTTTGGTATAGTAATCTAAGTTTTTTTGAGTAGCCGAAACCATAGCGTAAATTCTAATTTTTAAATCGCCCACTTGTTGAAGACTATCTATTAGTTCTATAGTTTGCTGATCAATACCAGCATCATCTACTGTTGTTAACCCATAACTAAAATTAACTTTTTGTGCATCCATTAGGCCATTGATAGACTCTTGTTTTGTGGCTATAGGAATTTTAATATACCCCATAGCAGCATCTATTAATACACCTGTGAGTCTACCATTTTTAGTAATAAATTCACCTCCAGTAATCTCTTTAGGGAAATTAGTGCTTGATAAACCAGAATATTCCAAGGCTGCTTCATTTACTAATAATGCATGCCCATCTACTCTTCTTATAGCTACAGGAATTCTAGGAAATAACTTATCTAATTTTTCTTTGGTAGGAAATTCTTTTATTTCCCAATCATTTTGATCCCAACCTCTCCCTGTAATATAAGTGGGCTTTTTCTCATCTTGAAAATCTGCTAACTTTTGTAATACTTCATCATAACTTTTGGTACCTTCCAAACTAACCTTTTGTTGTTGTAGTCCAAATCTATAAAAATGACAATGAGCATCAATCAATCCGGGAACAATCGTCTGACCTTTAGCATCCAATACCTCTTTTGAAATATATTTTGCTGTAATTTCTTTCGAAGTTCCAATTGCTACAAATTCCCCGTCTTTTACCGCAAAAGCTTGAGCCTTATTGAAATCATTATCTACAGTATATATATTGGCATTCGTTACAATTAGATCTACTTCTTTTTGTTTACAAGCGAAAATAATGATAGTAATAGCGAATAGTATAGTTATTTTTTTCATGAGTGTAGGTAGATTAAATAAGCAAAATAGAATAATAAAAATTGTAAGGGAATCCTTATGATAGCTATTCTTTTAGATCCAATTGCTGGTCGTTCCCTTGTGACATCCCAAATGTGAATTGGGAGAAATAATACTAATAGCACCATAATTCCAGCTGCAGATTCTTTAACGAATTCGGGGATTAACAGGCCAATCCCAAAAGCCAATTCAATGACACCTGCTATATAGTTTACTAATTTTTTTGGGAATGGCTTTGGAATAAAATGTTTGAAAAATTTTGGTTTTACGATATGCATGATTCCTGCAAAAGCAAAAAAACCTGCAAATACAAACTTCAAAATTGTAACAAACATATTCATGTCTATGGCTTTACAGGTGTATTATTATATAGGTATTTATCCATTAAATATAGGATACTTGCCATAGAGGCGCTTCCTAATTGAAGCTCACGTTTATTGACTTTGTCAAAAGTATCTGTACTTGTATGATGATAATCGAAATAACGTTGACTATCTGGCCTATATCCAACTAATGTAACTGTTTCTCCTTTTAAAGGAGAAATATCTGCACCGCTTCCACCTTTATCTATATCATGTAACCCGTAAGGAGATAATAGTTTCTTCCAACTTTGAAGCAATTCAGTATTTGCATCATTTGCATCAATAGAGAATCCTCTTGGCGTATGACCCCCTGCGTCAGATTCTAATCCACCAATATGTGTTTCTTTATTCAATGTTGCTAAACGAGCATATTCTTTTGCGCCTCTAGTTCCATTTTCTTCATTCATAAAAAAGACAACCCGTAATGTGTTCTTTGGACGTATTCCATTTTTCTTAAATAAATAGGCTACTTCTAAAGATTGTACAACACCAGTTCCATCATCATGAGCACCATCACCTAAATCCCAAGAATCTAAATGACCTCCTACAACCATAATGTTTTCTGGGGTTTCAGAACCAGTAATTTGTCCTACTACGTTAAATGATGGGGCATCTGGCAAGGTTTCACAACTTTGTTTGAAATAGAACTTTAAATTTGGATTTTTCTTTAAATCTTCACTTAAAATATTTGCAGCTCTTGAACTGATTGCTGCAGTTGGAATATATTGTTCTCTTGGAATATCTCCATACATCATGGTTCCCGTATGCGGATAATCATCTGCGCCATTAGTCATAGATCTTACAATAACACCTTTGGCTCCAAATTTACCACAAACAGCAGCGCCTCTTACCCGTTGTCCCACACATCCTCCATAGGCTTTAAAAGTATTGATAAGTGTATTGTCAAAAGGACGATTAAAGAAAACGATTTTACCTCTAAGTTTTTCCCCTAGAGCTTCTGCTTCTTTTAAACTTTGTACTTCTATTACTTCTGCGGTTACTCCATTTTTAGGAGTAGCTATTGAAAAGCCTAAGGCACAAATAGGAACATTTTTTTGTTTGCCGTTCATACGATAATTTGCAACTTCTTTTTCTCCACGTACCCAATGTGGTACCATAACAGGCTGCAGCCAAACTGAGTCTAAACCAACTTCTTTCATTAATCTTTCTCCCCATTCTACTGCTTTTTGAGCCTCTGTAGACCCAGATAATCTACCTCCTATATTGCTTGTTAAATCTTTTAACCACTCATAAGATTGCCCCTCCATCAGAGCCGTATTAAATAGTTGTTTGATATTGGTAGAATCTTTTTTCTCTTCTTTAGTAAATTCTTTAGAGTTGGTGGTAGGTTCTTTTTTTTCAGCGCAAGAAAATAGCATGACTAAAACAAAAAGAATAGATAATTTTTTCATCGGTGTGTTAGTTTTTAAGAAGTTAAATTTACGGAAACTTTTGGACATCATATTATTGAAAAACCAAACAGATTTGTTTTTAACGGAATTAATGGAATTGTTTAATTCTTAGCGTATTTGTAAATGAATATGATCGTCATGTCTTACTGATCTACATCCTTGAAACCTAACTTTAGTACTTGAGAGTTTTAATCGATTTTTAAGATGAGGTTCAATAAATATTTTTTCTACTTCAGGAAGATCAATAATAAAATTTAGTAAAACAGCGTTTGCTTTATTACTAAACTTTAGCTTCTCGTTAATACTACCAAAGGTTAGGTGTTTAGAAAAATCATACTGCCAAAATCCTTCTTCTTTACAGTGCTTATTCTGGTCAAATTCTAAAGTGTTAGGAACTTCATAAATACCATAACCACTATTTGATTTTTTAAGATTTGTGATGAGACCATTTTGATCTTCATAAATAAATGCAATGTCAATCTTTTTTCCATCGTTATGACTTAAGTGAGGTAGTAGAGGGAAGCCGTCAAAAAATGGAAAATTTGCATCTAAGTAAATAAGTTTTATGCCTGGGTATTCTTTTTGTAATCTAAGAGAAACATCAGTTATTACTTCATGCATTTCTTTAATTGCATAATTTCTGTTGCATAACTTAGTCATAAAACTATGAGATTGAATTCTAGATATATCTTCTATTTTCATTCTCCCTGTCAATGGAGCTATCAAGGGTACTATAAGAAATGTACTGATTGAATATAATATTACAAAAGAGATTGACCTTTTTAGGAGATAATTTTTTTTCCTTTTTGAAATCAACAGAATAGCAATCAAATAAATAATACCGCCAACTTGGGTAATCATTGTTAGCAGTATTATTAAGAAAAAATGAAAAATTGTTGTCAATTCTAAAAATCAAACTTATATGTTACACCAGCTAAGACTTGAAAACCTAAAACATTAAAATTAGCATATCGTTGATAATCGGTATTTAATACATTGTTAAATTTTATAAAAGCTGAAAGCATATCGCTAAAATGATATCCACCATTTAAGTTCAAGTCGATATAAGATTTTAAATTTTGTATACCTCCAAAAGTAGAAGGATAAATACTAGTATACATTACATCTTTTCGCTCACCTACAAAGAATAAATCGGCGCCAGCATACCACTTGTCTTTTTTATATTTACCATAAATGGCTCCCTCTAGTTTTGGTAAATTCCAAGCTTCTTGTTGGCTTGCCGTAGTGTACGAATTTATTTGAGCATTGGCTCCGATAACCATCCTTTTAGAAACTTCGACTTCTAATTCTGTATAGATACTAAACGTTTTTACATCATCATAAAAGACATTAAATGAATTTCCATATTCATAACCTAATAAAGGAATACTATTGGCAACTGAGACCGTTCCGTCAGATTTCGAGTTATTTCTTACAAATAAAGGTTTGTCTTCTTGACTTTGATAGCTCCCTTTAATTTCATAGGTTACATTGGATGAAAACTTACCATTGATTCTCGCAAATAAATTGTATTGTGTATTAGTTTGTGTCATAAACAAGGTAGGAGAAACAAATGGATTTATATCAGAATAGTTTTTATAGGTATTCATTTCTAAGTCGCCATTAGCACCTAATCCTAAGTAGGCGATTCCTTTTACAATAGGATATGATATTTCAACATCTGGATATATAAAAAAGTCTGTCAAACTATTTTGTGTATCTAATGCCACATATAGTTTAGTACCAGCTTTAATTTTTAATTTATCATTTCCAAATCTATATACTGGGTTTACTTTAAAGTTAAAAAAGCTATATTCTTCTTTCGCATTGCCAAAATAATTTTGAGCAAATTTACCATTTAAATATGCAAAAGAAGTATTCACATTCAAGTCATTTAATTTCCTGCTTAAACCAGTTAGTGGAAATTTTAAGCTAGAGGAAAGAGAAAAGAAGAGTTCTTTACTTTTATAATCATCAGAAAAAGAGTAAATTTTTGCATTGGCACTTTCTATATAAGCATCTTCAAAAATCATCTCACCGTTAAGGGCATAATATGTGTACTTTTGTTCTTCCTCTATTGCATTCGTTACTCCAACATTAAATGGCAGAGAAGGGAGACCGTACCAATTGTATTGATTGTTTTCAATATCAAATCCTACTTTCCAATTAAAATAACGTTCTTCTTGCATATAATAGGCACCAAGGTTTAGGTTTCTATAGCCATTATTTAGCACCGTATTATCGATGCCATTTTCAGAAGATATATATTTTGCATAAATACCAAAGTCACTTTCGAACTTGGTGTTTTGATGTAAGAAAACTTCTACAAAAGGTGTAGAGTAGTTCCCAAACCCTACCGCGGCATAATTATTATACAATCGTTCTTTTACACCTAAGTCAATTCCTTTTACAACCCCACTTTTTGGAATGAAAGTAGAGGCTACAGGTGCAGAAAAAATGGTATATTTTAATTTCTTCTTTTCTGATTTTTTACTCAACACAATTTTAGGGTTTTTCTTTATTTTAAAAGCATCTGCAATTGTAGGAGTGTATGAGGTAACTACTGTAATTACTCCTCCTGGATCTAGAGTGTCTTTAGCAGTTTCTTTTTTTTCTTTCTTTTGAGCGCTTACTTGATACATACCAAAAAGAACCCCAAGGATACATACAAATTTTTTCATCTATTCTTTGTTTTTTGGAGTTACTGAAATATTTGTTTTTGCCTCGTTCGTTTTAATTTTCTTAAGCTCATTTTTTGCCTCATTAACAATGTCATCAAATTGTGTAAAGTTTTTGATGATATTTTCTAAAATAAAAGTGGCTTGATAGGGATCTGACTTTTCAATGGCATAATAATTTTTAGCCATAATAATAAAGCTTTTTGCCCCCCAATATTTATAAGCTGAGTAATCTGAGATTACTTTTTGAACAACCTTATTAGATGCTTCATATTGTTTATTACTATTTTTAAAGAAAGCACTATAATACATCGCTTCTGCTTTTAGTTCACCACTAGCATTTCGTTCTACTTCTCTATAAAACTCCTCTGCTTTTATGTAATCCTCTGTTTTAAATGCAGAACGAGCGATGATTACTTTAGCATCGTACTCTACTGAAGCATCAATTTTACTTTGTAATAGTACTTTTTCTGCGTATGCTACAGCTTTTGTGTAATCTTCAGATTGATAATAACCTTTCATTAGGTTACTCTGGGCATAGATAATATTTTGAGGGAAATTAGCTTCTACTTCTAATCTTTCTAATAAGGGAATTGCCTGTGTCCAATTTTCTTTTTGCAACAGAATTTGTGATAATTTATTTAAAGCTTCTTCACTAAATTCACTTTGCACCTGATCAACTACATATTGATAATTAGGGATTGCTTCTTCATTTTTCTCGGATTTCACTAAAAGTTGCGCTAGATAGAAATTAGCTTGAAGCGCATGCGCCCCTGATGGAAAACTCTTTAAATACTTCTGGAATCCAGAAATGGCAGCCTTTGATTTATTTTCTAAAAACTTATTTTCTGCAGATTCATACATCGTGTTATCTAGCTCGATGTCTGTAATATTAATAAATGATACTGTCTTTATCCATAAAGCATATTCATCTACTGTACCTAATTCTACATATACATTTCTAGCATTATCAACCGCTTGTCTTGCTTCAGTTGAGTTTGGATATTTAGCCACTATTTGCTTAAAAATAGCGAGTGCTTTTTCGTTTTCATTTTCATTAAAATACAACAAGCCATCTCTTAATAAGGCACTCGGATTATAAGAACTTCTTGGGAATTCACTGATTAATTTTTGATAAGAAAGGTGTGCGTTTTTATTGTCTTTATCTATTGCATAGGTATTACCCATCTGAAAATAAGCATCATCTCTGAGGCTAGAGGTTTCGAAATCTTTAATGAGTTTTTGAAGTTGCGCTACTTTCTTTTCATTATTTTTTAAGAAACCATAACTGATAGAGGACTGATATAATGCATAATCAGCTCCAGAACCATAAGCATCAATTACTTTTTTATACGATTGTATGGCTTTTGTATAATTTCTTGTGGCAAACTCACTATCTCCTTTTCTTATGGTAGCATCATCATTCATAACAATGTCTTCATTGTTTGTGGCAATAAAAGACTGAAATGCAGTAGCAGCTTTTGGGTACTCTTTTAACTTAAAATAACTATACCCTATATTGTAATCTACTTGTTTAAACTCCTCAACATCTTTTGATTCTTTTTTGTTTTTAAAAGCTAAAAAATCATCTAGTGCATTTTGAAAATTTCCTAATTGATAATTCGTTTCTGCTTTCCAGTATTGCGCTTTTGATGTAATCATGAAATCTGAAGATTTGATTCCAGCAATAAAGAAAGGAATTGCTTCTGTCAATTTCTTATCCATAAATAATTGAATACCTCTATAATAAGATACTTCATAGGTTAATTCTTTATTTTGAGGGCTTTTATTTTTTGCTAAATAATCTAAGGCTCCAATATAATCTTGCTGATATAAGTAAGAAGTAACAACTAACCCATTTATTTCTTGATAACTAGGAGATTTAGGATAGGCTTTTAAAAAGTCTTGTAGTACTTGAGCGACACTTTTATATGGGTTACCCTCTTCATAACTTAACTTGGCATAATTTAAAGCCGCATCTTCTTTAATTTTTAAATTAAAGTCCATTTCACTAGCATTTTTAAATGCATTTAATGCCTCAGTTTTCTTCTCTAAATACATGTAACATTCCCCAAGATTGTAATAAGCATTTTGAGAAACATTATTGCTTTCGCCAATAATTCTATTGAAATTGCTTACTGCTTTTTCAAAATCATTTTGTTTGTAGTAGGCAAACCCTAGTTGATAATAATCTGTATTGCTCCATTTCCCTTTTTTACCTCGATATTCTTCTAGATAAGGAATTGCTTTTTCGTATTTCTTTAAATTAAAATAACTCTCTCCAACAATTTTTGCTATTTCAGATCGCTCTTTTGGCTTTGCTTTTTCAAGTAGTTTCAACCCTACTTCTATACATCTTTCAAATTTTCCAGCTTTAAAACTAATGTCTAAGAGAAAATAAGTAACCTCACTTTTATAAGCTTCTTCGTCTGCCAAATCATTTAAAGTCGTTTCGGCTTCTTCATAGTCTTCTTGTTTATAAGCTATATATCCATAATAATATCTAGAATCGTTTCCGTATTTAGGGTCGTTAATTAATTTTAGAAATCGACTTCTTGCTCTTTTTAAATTTTGAGTAGTCAGAAAAGCATATCCCATTTTAAAATCAAGCTCTTTTTTATTTTCTTCTACTAAAGTTTCTCTATTCACTTTAGTAAACCATTTTAAAGCATAAGAAGCTCTTTTGTTGGCAAAATAATAGTTGCCTACTAAAAAATAAGCTTTGTCTTTTTTTGTGCTGTTGGGATATTTCTCAACAAAATCCAATACTTTCTTATCAGCATCCGTCTGATTTAAGCGTATAGCACACATCGCATCATAATAATCTGCTTCTGATCTAAGGTTAGTGTTGTCTTTCAGTTTTTTTGAAACTTCGACAAAATTCTTTTGAGCTGCAGCATACGCTTTGCTATTAAATAACTTAACAGCATGGTTGTAGTCATTAAATATATTTACATCTATATCTGACTGTTGTCCCCAAATAAGAGTAGATGAAAGGATAAAAAGAAAGGATAGAAATGATGATTTTAAAAAGTAATGTTGCATTGACATAATTTTTATTACCTGAAAACTATAACGCCTATTTTCTATTTTTGTTGGATAAGTTTAAAAAAAAGAAAATAAATTTATAGAGATACGAAGCTTAAATTATTGAATAATATCGAGAATTTAAGCCCCTTTTTATGTAGGTTTGTAAAAATAGTTTTTATGGATAATTCAATTTTACATTTAGAAAATGCAGATATCTATCAGCGTGATAATTTAGTATTATCGAAGGTAAACTTGACTATTAATAAAGGCGATTTTTTCTACCTAATTGGAAAAACAGGTAGTGGAAAGAGTAGCTTAATGAAAACACTTTATGGTGATTTAACATTACAAAGAGGAGTTGGTAATATTGTTGGTTTTGATTTAAAAAAGTTAAAAGATAAAGACATTCCTTTTTTAAGAAGAAAAATTGGAATTGTTTTTCAAGACTTTAAATTACTAAATGATAGGACCGTTTTTGATAACCTTTTATTTGTGCTAAAAGCAACCGGATGGAAAGATAAGGAAGCAATGAAAGTTAAAATAGAAGAAGTGTTAAATCATGTAGGTATGAAAACACAATATTATAAGAAGCCTTATGAATTATCTGGAGGAGAGCAGCAGAGAGTAGCTATTGCACGTGCTTTATTAAATGATCCTGAATTAATTTTGGCTGATGAACCTACGGGGAATCTAGACCCTAAAACATCTTTGGAAGTAATGGAGTTGCTCAACCAGATTCACCAAAGCGGAAAAAGTATTTTAATGGCAACTCACGATTATGCACTGATTGTAAAGTTTAAGCAGCAAACCATAAAATGTGAAGGTGGAGAATTGTTTGAAGTTTCTCAGTCTTAAGAAAAAATAATATCAATTATTTTCTGTGCTCCTTTTTTAGGATTAAAAGGTGCTAATGTTTTTATTCTCTTTGCAACAATATCATCCGTAAAATCTTTTTTTAAGAGCTCCCTTGTTATGGTAATAAACTCTTCTTTTGAGTTTGCTATTTCACATAAGTTTTCTAATCCTGTATCTTCTACCATATAATTATTTGCAATAACAAATTTTCCTTGATATAGTGTGTTAAGCAGTTTTAACTTGATACCTGTTTTTTGAAAGGTAGGTAATACATTTATATGTGCATTATTAAAAAGAGTTTCAAGATCTTTTTCAGTATTAATTTTCTTTAAAATGATATTTTTATGTTGACTAACTTCTTCCATCAACGCTTCATTTTCATAACTGCTAGCAATCACTAATTCAAATTCAGAATCTTTATAGATATCAATCAGAAATAAAGCTGCTTTTACATTTTCAGAGACTAATACATTCCCATGATATAAAACAAATGAACCGTTTTTTTTCCGATGTTTTTTTTGAAAAGCATGATGAAAAGCAGGGACATAATGACAATGAGGACCTATTTTTTTTTGAAAATATTCTTGTTCAAAAGGAGAGATGGTAAAAACACCATCAACATCCTTTAAAATAGTTTGATATTTCTTTAATTTTTTTAATTCTTGTTTGAAAAATCTCTTTTTAAAAATATGAGTTTCACTGTCAGCCAATCCTTTATAAAATCGATGTTCAATATTATGAGCTCTTACAAATACAGGCTGTCCAATTAATTTGTTTTCAAATATAGGGTATGTAGTATGTAGCCCTTCAAATAGTATAGGGAAAGGTTCACTATTAAGTGCTTTAATTAGAAGATCATTACTTCTACTTTTTACAATAAATGGATCAGAAGAAAAAAAGCTTTTTATAAAAGAATTTCGCTTGTAATAATATACTTTTTTACAATATTTATTGAGCTCGCTTTGTTTTTCTCTGCCATATTCAAATGTATGCAGATGGATTTCGATTCCTAATTCAGAAAGCGCTTTTAGTTTGTAGAAAACGTCAATAACACCTCCATAATTTGGTGGGAAAGGGACATCAAAAGATACGATATGTAATTTCTTAATTGAGATGCTTAAAAATATGGATTAATTTTTCTCTTTCTATATGCCATTGTAGTTCTTTTTTAGCTTTTTTTAAAGCTTCAAGATAGTTCTTTTTATCTATAGATAGTACTACATTAGCCATAGATTTTGGTGTCCTTTGGTTTACTACTTCTCCTATTTTATAGTGGGTTGTAATTCTACTCATTTCGGGTAAATTAGATGTAATTACAGGGATTTCTGCGTGTATATAATCAAATAATTTATTTGGCAGCGCATATCTATAATTTAAACCTAAATCTTCCTCAATACTAATTCCAATATCCGCTAAAGGGGTAATTGTTTTTAGTTTTTCAGGAGCTATTTTCTTCATAAAAAACACGTTGCTTTCTAGCCTTTTTGAAATTACTTTCTTTTTAAGTTCTTTTAAAATATCACCATCACCAACCATAACAAAAATAAAATCATCTAATAAAGGCATAGTATCTATCATTAGTTCTAAACCACGCCCAATATTTATAGCACCTTGGTAAAGAATTACCTTTTTATCCTTGGGATCAAAAGTGAATTCTCCCAATTCAATTTCTGAAGTTTGAGGTAAATTTCTTATTACATGAGGAGAAATACCATACTTCTTTTTATAAAAACCTGCAATAGATTCGCTAACAACAATGACATGGTTCAATTTAGGTAGCATTACTTTTTCTATAAAAGACCAACACCTCTTTATAAAAGGTTTTGTTACTAACTCTGGAATTTCTGTAAACAATTCATGACTATCATAAACCAACTCTTTTTTTTGCAAACGACTTACTAAATAATTAGCGAGTAGCGTATCTAAATCATTTGATATCAGTAGTGTTTTCTTATTAAAAAGTAAAAAGAAAAATAATCGAATATTGTATTCTGCATAGAATAAAAAAGAAGTATTGAATAAGAGTTTAAACCTCTTGGTTTTGTATTCTCTAGAAATTGGTAAGCTATTTTTTAATTTTCTGCCTATTAAGATAACATCATAGTTAAGAGCGAGAAGTGTACTGCAAGTTTTGGCAACTCTTTGGTCGGTGCACAGGTCATTTGTAACTGAAACTATCGCTCTTTTCAAGTATATCTGTTTTAGAAGCAATATAAAAAAGAAAACCCACTCTTAACTTAAAAGAGTGGGAAATTTGCTATGAAAAAGAATGATAAGAAAAGTTCTTATCATATCTGTTAAGACGTAAAAGACTGAGAATAATTACAAAAAAAGTATTAATTTACTCACATTCTAGATTTTTCTAGCCTTATTGAGTTTTTGAGTATAATCTTAGATAACTAGTTAGATGAATTTTCAACCATACTATATGTTCAATTCTAAAAACAGAAAAATATGCTGCAGATAATTGCATTTATTGGCTTCACTGTATTAGTTGCTACAATTTCTTATTACAAAACAAAAAATACGGAAGAGTCTTCGTCAGATGGATATTTTTTAGGAGGCAGAAGTTTAACAGCTGGTGTTATCGCAGGTTCTTTATTACTAACAAACCTATCTACAGAACAAATTGTTGGACTCAATGGTTCTGCTTACGAAAGTGGTTTGTCGGTTATGGTTTGGGAAACATTAGCCGCCATAGCAATGATAGTTACTGCAATATTTTTGTTGCCTAGATATCTAAAAGGAGGGCTTACTACTGTTCCTGGATTTCTTGCCAAAAGATTTGATGTTACAACAAAGACACTCACTTCAATTTTATTTTTATCAGGGTATGTCGTGGTGTTATTACCAGTCATTTTATATTCAGGCTCTTTAGCAATTAGCGGAATGTTTAATATTCCAGAACTCTTAGGTGTTAGTCATACTCAATCTATTTGGATTTGTGTTTGGGGTATTGGTCTTGTTGGTTCTATATATGCTGTTTTTGGAGGTTTAAAAGCAGTGGCAGTTTCAGATACTATTAATGCGGTTGGACTGTTAATTGGCGGAATCTTAATTCCAATTTTTGGATTAATGATGATTGGAGAAGATGGAAGTATATTAGATGGATTATCTACTTTGATACATGAAAACCCTGAAAAGTTTAATTCGATTGGAGAGTTAACAGATCCAGTGCCATTCCATACTATTTTTACAGGAATGATGTTGGTACAATTGTTTTATTGGGGCACAAATCAACAAATTATCCAAAGAGCTTTAGGCGCCAAAGATTTAAAAGAAGGACAGAAAGGATTGTTGCTTGCTTCCTTTATAAAAATATTAGGACCTATTATAGTGGTACTGCCTGGGTTAATTGCCTTTCACATATTCAATGGCAATTTAGAAAGTGCCGATAGTGCCTACCCTATGCTAGTAAATAAAGTATTGCCGGATGCTTGGTTAGGGTTTTTTGCAGCTGTTTTGTTTGGTGCTATCTTAAGTTCATTTAATAGTGTCTTAAACAGTTCTGTAACCCTTTTTGGAATTGATGTATATAAACAACACATTCGTAAAAATGCTGATGAGAAAACTGTCGTGAAATATGGGAAAATATTCGGAATTGCTTTAGCGATAATGGCAATGTTTATAGCTCCTTTAATAGCTAAAGCTGGAAGTTTATTTGATTACCTTCAAGAAATTAATGGCATTTATAGTATTCCTATTTTAAGTATTATAGTCGTTGGGTATTTAACAAAACGTGTACCTGCAATTGCAGCAAAAATTGGATTAATCTCTGGATGTTTATTATACATAGTAAGTCAATTTTTTTTACAACCCTATTTTATTGAAAAAGCTTTAAGTAAAGCAAAAGCTTCAGGAATTTCAGACCAAGTGCAATTAACATTGGTAGAAGGAGAAGCATACCCTCATTTTTTAGATGTGATGGCCATATTGTTTTTATTAAATGTGATGATTATGTTGATCATAGGAAAACTAAAACCACGATCGGAAGATTATCTCCAAGAATACACGAAACAAGTAGATATTACGCCCTGGAAATATGTGGTTCCCGCAGGAATAACAATATGTATTTTGGTGATCTCTGTATATTATTATTTTGCATAATCACACATAATTATAAAAGACAAAAAAACTCTCCAGAGTTTTTAGCAATGAAGAGTTTAAGTGGAGACGCCGAGTATTTCACCTTTTTTACCTTGATATCACTCAAATGCTTCTGTAGCTACTATAAATAAAGGATTTTAAGAAAATGTTATACCTAGATATTAGGTAAAATATCTAATAAATGATACCTTTACTGACACCTAAACTTACACCTACTGATAAAATGCGATGTACTTTTAATCTTAAAAACAAGAATAAAAACGAAAAAACACTCATTTATTTAAAAGCTTATTTTAAAAATGAAGGTAAAAAACTTGTTTACTCTACAGGGGAGGCTATAAAGCCTAGTGAATGGGATTTTAAAAATGACAAAACCTTTTAGAGTAGAGGTTAATGAATCTAGAAATTATATCCTTGAAGGCTCTGTTTCAGCTTACTATGAGTACAAATATACTAAGTTGAAAAGCGAAAATGAGTTTAAATAGATCCTTTATTATTCAAGAGATTGGCGTAGAGGTGATTCTAGTAAATTTTCCATACATTTAATTGTAGTTATGAAATTCTATTATGGAAAAAGTAAATAAATATTCTTCAGATTATTATCAAACTCCAAGAGGTGACTTTTATCAAGAGGTAGAGAGTAGAAAAAAATGGAGCGATCAACAGATAAAAGTATTTTGGGATGAATTCATGCAATTTTATAATAATCGCACCCCATCTTATTTAAGTTCTATAGTATTTCCAAATACCTCATCATACGATTATATTGAAGCCTTCTTCAATTCAATTAAGGGTAGAATTCTTTTTGTTAAATGTGTGTTCTCATCTCAAGTATCAATAGGAAGTAAAAGTATGGATATGCTTGAGTTTAACGATTGTTATTTTTTAAGTGGTTTGAATTTTAAAAGAGTAAAATTTGGATTACTAACTTTAAATTCATGTGTACTGAATGGAGATTCTATTATACGTTTATCCAATTTCGATAATTGTAATTTCATATCTAATCATTTTATAGGTGATTTTGAGTTAGCAAAGTCTCATTCTAAAGAAGACTTTTTGTTTGAGTTCAATAAAATTTTAGGAGAAATAAATATTTTTAATCATAGGTTTAGTAGTACTCATCATTCTATAATTAGAGATTTGTACACTATTGATGATGGATTATTAAATAAAAAGCAATATTACAAGTTAAAGTATTTTCAAACACTCTTTATTGCAACCAGTAAGTATTCTGTGGATTCTTACATGCAAGATTTATTAGAGATTTACAATGAAGACTATAATCTTTTAGATGAATTTGATTCAAAGACTTCTCTCATAAAAGGAATAAAACATTTTAAAGATTTTCAAAACTATCCTACGAACCCTAGTATAGGCTTGAACAATTGCATTTTAAGTAGTAAAGTTATTTTAAGCGACATTGATATGTCCAGAGCAATGTTCAGTAGTACAAATGTTCAAGATGTTAATTTTTTAAATTGTAGTTGGAAGAAAAAAAACAATCGACTTTACTTATTAGAAGAACAATTCTGTAAGAACGCTAAAAAATTACAAGAGATCGAAATAAAATACAGGCAATTAAAGAAAAACTTTCACGACAAGCAAGATTGGGAAACATCTGGGTACTGCTATTCTAGTGAGCTAGCTATGAGGAAAAAAAGATTAAGAATAGAGGGTAGTTACCTACAGTTTTTAGTTTATTCAATTTATGGTTTTTTTGGCGGTTATACACAAGATTTTAGACGCCCTCTATATTGGCTATTGTTCTCAACTTTTTTGTTATACCCATTTTTCTATTACTCATCCATTGTTGAGAATCTGAGTCTAACGGATATGAATATTTCAGGATATGCCTCGAGTTTGGAAATAAGTTTTTCATCTACATTTCCTTTTTTAAAAACTGATTTGTCTTTTGGTAGTTGGTGGCTAAAGGCAAGTCAAACTCTCGTTTCTGGAGTCTTATTAACATTTTTTATCTTAGCTTTAAGAAAACGATTTAAACAATAAAATAACTCACTTAAAAAAAATGTTATGGTAGAATTATCTTCTTTAATGATTGAGCTAACTGCTCTAAAAATGTTTATTAGTATTGAATCATTAGATTATAATGCAATATCCAAAGATCACATTGGAGAAATTAAAGTTAATTTTCAAGGAGAATTAATACAAGAATCTGTATTTACGGGAGATGATGCTTTTTCTATTGCAGAAAGAATTATTAAAAAGTCTTCTTTAGATAGTTAATAAGAAGTGAAGTAAAAATGAATATACTTACACCTATTATGACACCTTAAAATATAAACCCTTGTAATTCAAATAATTACAAGGGTTATTGTGGAGACGCCGAGACTATAATACTTTATTTCATTTAATTCTATTTGTTTTCTGTAAAATCATAATATGCTGAAAAACAATTAGATATATAAATAATAAGCTAATTTAGTAAAATGGTATAAAATAAGATAAAGAAATTGCTGACTAAATGCTGACTAAATTTATCTTTGCATAAAAGTTAAAAATGGCAACGATAAAATTTATTTTACAATCTAAATCAGAAAGCTCTCAAATATACTTGAGATTATCTTTAAATAAATCAGAATCTTTTAAAAGAAAAACTGGATACACTATTAATGCCAAAGATTGGAGTTCAACTTCTGGATTTCCAAAAGCAAATAATCCTTCAAACAAAAACCTGAAAGTAGACTTAAAAAATCTAGAAAATTCTGTTTTAAAGAATTTAAATATTTCAAAATCTGAAGGAATAGAAATTACTTCTTCGTGGTTAGCAAAAACTATTAGAGAGCATTTTGGAGAAGTTGAAGAAACTGAAACGGATTATTTAATTCCCTATACCCAAAAATTTATAGATCGTTTAAAAAATAGTACCTCATCAACTGGAAAGAGGGGAGTATCAGAAGCTACCATAAAGAAAAGGATTACAATTCAAAATAAATTAATTAAGTTTCAAAAATCTATCAATAAAAAGCTAAAAGTTAAAGATGTTGATTTAAATTTTAGAGAAAAATTTATCGAGTTTTTGGATACTGAAGAAAAATTATCAGAAGGAACAATAGGTAAATATTTAAAAGAAGTAAAAACAATTTGTTTTGACGCTCAGAAGAATGGGGTGGAGGTAAGTCCAAAGCTGATTCACTTTAAAGGCTTCTCAGCAGAAACTTACAAAATCACACTTTCTTTTGAGGAAATCAAGCAGATTCAAAAAGCAAAACTAAATGATATTAATTTAAAAGGTGCTAGGGACTGGTTAGTTATTGGATGTTATACGGGGCAAAGAGTATCAGATTTATTACGAATGAATGTTGAGATGATAGACACAATTCAAAGTTTTGAATTTATAGTTTTACATCAAAAGAAAACAGGAAAATTAGTTCAAATACCAGTTCATCCAAAAGTAAAAGAAATACTAAATACAAATAAAGGAGCATTTCCAAAAGTGTTTAGTTTTAATGAAGGAAGTAATTCAGCATTATTTAATAAGTATATAAAAGAAGTTTGTGAAATTGCAGGGTTAACAAAATTAACCAAAGGAAAACTAAGAAATAAAAAATCTGGAAGAACTGAAGTAGGAGAATTTCCAAAATATAAGTTGGTATCATCACATATTTGTAGAAGATCATTTGCAACAAATTTTTATGCTGCGGAAAAATATCCGACACCTCTACTAATGAACATCACTGCTCATGGAACAGAAAAAATGTTTCTAAATTACATAGGTAAAAAACCAATTGAATATGGAGTGCAACTTGCTAAGATTTGGCAAAATGAGAAATTAAAATAAATAAGTAGTTTTTTAAAAAGTAGTAAACATTAAAAATACATATAAGTTAAATACTTGATAATCAAGTAGTTGTGATTTAAAAATACTTCAAGATTCCCTTACCCACCCCTCTCTAAAATCACTTATTTTGTGTTATTTTTTGCGTTTTAATCTCTTGTGAACCCTTATCAATAAAGGTTTTCAGAGTAGGTTGCTTTAAAAAAATTATTTACCAATAAATTAATAATTTTAGTATTTTCTATTGTTGAGTTTTACCAACTTTACAACGATTACCAATAGTTATAATTAAATACTAATAAGAACAGAATTTAGAGTTCTTGCAAGTATATATAGTTTTAGAAATTTAACGAAACTAATTAAAAAATATGCAACGTTTGTTGCATATTTTTTAATTACTGTTTTCTACAAAAGAAATCACTTCACTCATAAGAGATTCCCAGGAAAACCAAGAAAGCCAATTATAATATTGTGTTTCATTCTGTGGACTTGGTTTATTAGCCAATTTACCACACTCACATTCAAATTCATCTAGAATTTGTAATATCGATAAATGATACTTTTTTGCAAAAGATACTGTATCTTTATAATAAATCATCCCAGGAACTGATCCGCTATCTGCTGCATAATAATCTTGTGAGTGTTCTATTAGAAGCGCCCATTCTACACCTCCTTGTTTCAGTAATTTCTTATGAAAATTTGGAAACGAACTGTGTTTTTCTAAAAACCCCTTTTTACTTAATTTAGACATAATTATTGTTTACATCTAAGGCTTTCAATAATCTTATTGGCTCTAAAATAAGAAGTCATTTTTTAATGAAATTATTGCTAGTAATTAAAAAATACATATTTTAATCTGTTTGAGATTATATTTAACTTTAATAAAATTACTTAAGAGTATGTTAATAAAAATTTCTATTGTTTCTCTGAATTAGAATTAATTACAAAAACTAGATTTGAAGATGAAAAATTTGATTCTATAAAAGATTTTGAGATTAACGGTTTATTAGAATTAGCGGGGAAAGAAAAAGAAGAGGTCAAATCCCTAAAATTAGAGATTGAGAAAAGTAGAGCAAAAAAAGAAGAAGCCTTGGAAATTGCCAAACAGCTTAAAAGAAATGATGTAAGCAATGAAATAATTTCAGAATCTACAGGTCTAGCTATTGAAGAGGTCAAAAAGTTAAAGGTTAGAAAGAAATAATTCTAAAAAAGCCCGTACAATATTGCTTTTTGTATTAAAAATAAGGGTTAGTTAACTTCTGCTGTTGTTATTCTGTATTTGCACAACCATTGCATGATTATTTTTTTACCTTTGCTTTGATGAAGTCATTAGCAATCTTACTGTCATTAATAATGCTGTTTTTATCATTGAACCCGTGTTCTGATGGTCAAAATTTTGAAGACCAATTTCAAGATGAAATAAGCGTTAATCATAATCACCAAGACGATAGCAATGATACTTGTCCTGCCACTTGTATTTGTAGTTGTTGTGGAATGTCAATAACCTACTTGTCTATTGAACTTTACGACCTAAGTTACAGTGAAAAAATCTCTACGAAAATAGTTTCCTTATATCAATCAAACTACAGATTTGATTTTCATTCTTCTATTTGGCAACCGCCACAAGCTTAATTCAGTTTTTATAGGATAGATATATCCATTTATGAACCAAAACAAGGTTCTCATTACACTGGTTTTTAGTAATAGAACTGGTGTACATCGAATAGTTTAACTGAATTAATACATTTTTATGATTAATAAAATCATTGATTTTTCAATCAACAATAAATTTATCATTGGTTTGCTCACGCTAACCATCATTGGAGCTGGTATATGGAGTATGACAAAAGTACCTATAGATGCTGTTCCAGACATTACAAATAATCAAGTACAAGTAATTACACAGTCTCCAAATTTAGGGACAGAAGATATTGAGCAAATAATCACGTATCCTATAGAGGTTGCTATGAGTAATTTGCCTAATGTCGAAGAAATTCGCTCTATTTCACGTTTTGGTTTATCTGTTGTAACCATTGTTTTTGATGATGATATGGGAACCTATTTGCCACGCCAATTGGTAGCAGAGAAACTTAACCAAGTAAAAGAACAAATTCCTGAAGGTTTTGGAGAACCTTCAATGGGTCCTATTTCCACAGGACTAGGAGAAATATATCAATATACGCTTAAAGTAAAACCTGAGTATAAAGACCAATACTCAATTTCCGATTTACGCACAATGCAAGATTGGATAGTACAACGACAAATGGCTATGGTAGATGGTGTTGTAGAAGTAAATGCCATAGGCGGAAAAATAAAACAATACGAAGTTACAGTTGATCCTAATGATTTAAAGGCTATAGGATTGACCATTTCAGATGTATTTGAAGCTCTTAAAGTAAACAACCAAAATACCGGAGGTGCTTATATTGAGAAGAACCATCAAGCTAATTTTATTCGAGGAGAAGGTTTGGTACGTAGTTTAGATGATATTAAAAAGATTACAGTTAAAACTATCAATAATGTTCCTGTTACTATAAATGATATTGCAAAGGTTCAATATGGTTCTGCAATTCGTTATGGTGCTTTGACACAAGATGGTGAAGGTGAAGTTGTCGGTGGTTTGGTGATGATGCTTAAAGGCGCTAATTCTAATGATGTTATTGAGAATGTAAAAGAAAGAATGGAGCAAATTCAAAAATCGTTACCCGAAGGTGTTGTTATAGAACCTCTTTTAGATAGAAGCAAACTAATAGGTGAGACAACTTCAACTGTTGCTAATAACCTAATAGAAGGTGCATTGATAGTCATATTTGTGCTCATATTCTTACTTGGTAATTGGCGTGGCGGTTTAATTGTTGCTTCCACGATTCCATTATCTCTATTATTTGCTTTCATTTTGATGAACGTTTTTGGTGTTTGGGCTAACCTAATGAGTTTGGGAGCTATCGACTTTGGAATCATTGTCGATGGTGCGGTTATAATTGTCGAGGCTACAGTATTCTTGATTGCATCTCAAGTGCTTAAAAAGAAAAAAATTCCCTCAAAAGAACGTGATAGTATAGTATCATCTGCTTCAAAAAAAATGATGAATGCTGCTTTCTTTGGTCAATTAATTATTCTAATAGTGTTTCTGCCAATTCTTGCATTAGAGGGTATAGAAGGAAAGATGTTCAAGCCAATGGCATTAACCTTTATTTTTGCGATGATTGGTGCAATGGTACTCTGCCTTACCTATGTGCCTATGATGTCTGCTTTGGTGTTAAAAGCCCCTAAATCAGATAAAAAATCGTATGGCGACAAATTTGTTCATTGGGTAGAGAACAAATACCAACCATTATTAGAAAGAGCATTACAAAAAGGAAAACTGATCATTGGTGTTGCCATAGGTCTATTTGCACTTGCAGTTTTTATGTTTACCAAAATGGGTGGAGAATTTATACCACAATTAGATGAAGGTGATATCGCATTTCACGCTATTTTAAAGCCTGGAAGTTCTCTTACAGAGACTATTGAAACAACAACTAAAATTGAGCAAATTGTAAAGTCAAAATTTCCAGAGGTAGATAAAATTGTAAGTCGTATAGGTGTTGCTGAAATACCTACTGACCCAATGCCAATGGATATTGCTGATGTATTCGTAATTCTAAAACCAAAAAGTGAATGGACAACAGTATCTTCAAAAGATGAACTTATCGAAGAAATGAAAGAAGCAGTTGAAATTGTTCCTGGTGTTAATTATGAATTTACCCAACCTATTGAAATGCGTTTTAATGAATTACTTGAAGGTGTTCGAGAAGATATAGCTATTAAACTTTATGGCGAAGATATTAATGTACTTTCACAAAAAGCTCATGAAATATCAAAGATTATTGCAGGAACAGAAGGTATAGGCGATATGAAAGCGGAAGCTACAACAGGTTTGCCTCAGATGACGATTGTCTATAATAGAAATAAGTTAGCGCAATACGGGTTACAAATAAACACTTTAAACCAAACAGTACAATCAGCATTTGCAGGTGGCACAGCGGGTGTAATCTTTGAAGGCGAAAAACGATTTGATTTAGTAGTACGCTTGAGTTCTGAAAACCGAAAAGACATAACAGATATAAGAAACCTGTTTATCAATTTACCATCTGGTGCTCAAATACCATTAAAAGAAGTCGCTGACATATCATATAAAGCGGGTCCAATGCAGATAAGTAGAGATAACACTAACAGAAGAACTTATGTGGGTGTTAATGTTAGGGGAAGAGATGTAAAATCATTGGTAACTGAAATTAAATCAAAATTAGATGCGCAATTAGAGCTACCATCTGGTTATTTTATTCGTTATGGTGGTGCTTTTGAAAATTTAGAGCGGGCCAGTGGTCGTTTACTAAATGTTGTGCCTATTGCATTGTTACTCATTTTTATATTGATATATTTTGCATTAAAATCATTACCACAAACCTTAATGATTTATATAGCTATCCCAATGGCTACGATTGGTGGCGTTGTTGCTTTGTGGTTACGTGATATGCCATTTAGTATATCGGCTGGTGTAGGTTTCATAGTACTATTTGGTGTTGCTGTTTTAAATGGGCTGGTTATGGTTAGTGGACTCAATGAGTTAAAAGAAGAAGGTGTAACTAATCTAAAAGACAGGATAATAGAAGGTACAAAAAGAAGGATTAGACCTATTATGCTAACGGCTTTTACTGATGTTTTAGGTTTCTTGCCGATGGCAGTTTCTGCATCAGCAGGTGCAGAAGTACAACGCCCATTAGCAACTGTAGTTATTGGTGGTTTGTTGACCTCTACATTACTTACCTTGTTTGTTCTACCAATTTTATATCATTGGGTAGAGAACAAGTCATTTACTTTTAAATCAAATAAAAAAATGGTTACAGCAACTGTTGTTTTAGTGATGCTTTTTGGTTTTTCGTTACAAAGCAATGCGCAAGATGTAACCGATACACTTCCAAAAATAACATTGTTAGAGGCTGTAAAACTCTCAAAAAGCAATTACCCTCTTTTAAAGCAAAAACAGTTAGAAATCACAAAGCAAGAACAATTAAAAACTACAGCCTATGATTTTGGTACAACTAAAATCTTTACCGGTGGTGAAGAGATCAATAGCGATAATGGAGTTTACACTACCGTTGGTATAGGTCAATCTAACATAGATATATTTGGTATTGGTGCAAAGAAACGATTACAAGAGCAACGTATTCAATTAGCACAAAAAGCATATAAACTTTCAGAACTGGAATTGGAATTGGAAGTTAAAAAGGCGTGGGCTTATTGTTACCAAATGAGAAGAAAGTATAACCTCTATAAAGAATTGAATTCTATTTATAACAATTTTGAAAGAGCAGTAGCCTTAAATTATGAAGTCGAAGCGATTTCCAAATTAGAGTATTCAGCTGCTAAAAATCAAGCTTTACAAGTTCAGAGTAAAAAAGCACAAGCGCATAGCGATTATATTGTTGCTTTGCAGCAATTAAATCTCTGGTTAGTTTCAGATAGAATCTTTACCGTTTCAGATGAGTTTGGTGATAATTTGTTAACTGACAATGATACTTTTAAAATTGAGCAACATCCTTTATATAGCATATCACAGAATTTAGTAAGTGAAGCAAAAGCAAAATATAAAGCTGCTAAAGTAGGTAGCTTGCCGAAATTCAACTTGCAGGGTGGATTACAAAAAGTAAACGGAAATTCAGGATTTTATAGTTATCAAGCAGGTATTTCTATTCCATTTTTATCAGGTACTAACAGAGCTAAAATAAGAACGGCTAAAGTTGATAAAGAAATTATAGAAACAAATCTGCAATTTAAAAGAAAGGAAGTGCAATCAAGATATTTGCAAGCCAAAGAAAATTATAAGAAATGGAAAGCAACTTGGGAGTTTTATAAAGATAAAGTACTCATAGTAACCAAAGAACAAAAAAAGGGTGCTTTATTTGCGTATAAGGAAGGGGAAATAGATTATACCACATTTACGCAGTTAATAAAAGAAGCCATCCAATCTGAGCTAGAATCTCAAACAGCATTAATCAATTATTTAGAAAGTACATTTCAATTACAATATTTTAATAAATAAGACAATGAAAAATATATCATATAAAATTCTAACAATATCAATATTAGTATTTCTTGTTACAGCTTGTGGTAATAAGGAGAGCCAAAGCGAGAATGATAGTCATTCCAATAAAGAAGAATTTAAAACTGAGATGGGCGAAGAACATAATGAAGAAGAAGTAATATTATCTCAACAACAGTTTGAAGCTCTTAAAATGAAAATTGATTCACTTTCATTACGCAATATGAGCGGTTATGTCGAAGCTAACGGAACATTAGAAGTTCCTCCTCAAAACGAAGCTGCAATTACTTCTATCATTGGTGCTAACGTAGTATCTATTAAAGTGATTGAAGGTGATAAAGTCAGTAAAGGTCAGGTAGTGGCTTACCTTTCACATCCGAATATTATAAAACTACAAACTAATTATTTAAATGCTTACAGCAATAATAATTTTTTGAAAAAGAATTATGAGCGTCAGAAAAAATTATATGATGGAGGTGTAGGATCTGGTGCTAATTTTCAAAAGGCTGAAGCTGAATACGATGCTTCAAAATTAATGGTAAACGGCCTAGCTGCCCAATTAAAAATACTAAATATTAATATTACATCTCTGAGTAATGGCAGTATTACTCAACAAATACCATTATTAAGCCCAATAGAAGGTTTTGTGCAAAAGGTTGAAGTTAAGACAGGTCAATATGTAGAGCCACAAACAGAGTTGTTTGAAGTAGTTAATACGCACCACGTACACGCAGATCTAATGGTATTTGAAAAAGATGTCTATAAAGTGAAGAAAGGTCAAAAAGTAGATTTTATAGTGCAATCTATTCCAGATACAGAACTTACAGCGGAAATATATTCTGTTAGCAAAACTTTTGAAGAGAACCCAAAAGCAGTCCATGTTCATGCAGAAATAGAAAATAAAAATGGTAACTTAATTCCTGGAATGTATATTAAAGGGAGAATACAAGTAGATAAAAATAGAGTATCCGCTTTGCCTGAAAGTGCCATTTTCAAAGAAGGAGATAAACATTACGTCTTTTCGGGAGAAAAGGAAAATGATAATTGGAGCTTTAAACCTGTCGAGGTAATTATTGGGGGAAAAGATGGTAAATGGGTAGCGATTCAATTTATTAAAGAAATAGAAGAAAGTGCAAAATTTGCTTACAATAATGCTTATTATCTTATGGCGGAAATGAAAAAAGGAGAAGCAGAACACGATGATTAATTATGGAAACAATTGAACAGCTTTTAATATCTAAAAATATTCGTGTTACAGCAATGCGTCTATTGATTTATAAATTTTTAGCAGAAAAACAAATCGCTGTCACATTAAGTGATATAGAAAATGTGTTTGAAAAAGTAGATAGAACAACACTATACAGGACTATAAAAACCTTTGAAGAAAAGGCTATTGTTCATCAAATAAATGATGGTACAGGGATTACTAAATATGCCTTGTGTGAACAAGGTTGTGATTGTGATATAAAAAAGGATCTTCACTTACATTTTCATTGTAATAATTGTGGAGAGACTATTTGTTTAACAGATCACAAAATCCCTCAAATAAAAGTACCTGAAGGCTTTATTTCGGAAAATGTAAACTTGGTGGTAAAAGGTATTTGTGATAAATGCAGCGGGCAATAATACCATTCTGTATGGAATGAATAAAGTGTTTCTTAATCATTAGAATTCATAACATGTTTAAGTATAAAAATATTTTTAGGCTAGTCTAAAAATATTTTTATACTTGCTTAAATTTATTATATTTGTGCTCGAAAATGAGTCAAAATATGAAGATTAAAGTATTATTATTCATAGCAATTTGCTTTATTGCTTTTATTTCATGTGAACAATATGAACCCATTCTCCCCAAAAGTGAAGAAGTGCTAGATGGAGAAGTGGAAGGATTAACATTTGCACAACGAGCCCAATTTTTAAGAGGTGATCAAGCATTTAGTGAGGTGTTTATTTCATCTACAGGATTAGGCCCATTATTTGTTACTAATAGTTGTATAAGTTGCCATGCAGGAGATGGAAAAGGGCATCCGTTTACAACACTTACCCGTTTTGGACAATCTGACAATACAGGTAATCAATTTCTAAATATGGGAGGTCCACAGCTTCAAAATAGAGCTCTACCTGGATACCAACCTGAAAGCTTACCAAATGGAGCTACATTTTCAAAATTTACACCCCCAGCTGTTACTGGTTTAGGTTTTTTACAATACGTAACAGATGCAGATATTTTGGCGATGGCTGATCCAAATGATACAAATGGAGATGGTATTTCAGGAGTTCCACATTGGATTACGTTAAAAGAGTTTATTGTACCTGCCTCTAATGCTATTGCACAGAATGGACAGTACATTCATCGATTTGGTAAAAAAGCAGCAGCCTATGATTTATTAGACCAAACAGTAGGAGCTTATAATCAAGATATGGGTATCACTTCAACGTTTAATCTTATAGATACATATAGTGGCTTATCTATCGATCCTGAAGTCTCAGACAATGTTGTTCGTGATGTAGTTGTTTACTTAGAAACCCTAAAGGCTCCTATTCCAAGAGATCAAGACGACCCTGAAGTAATTAATGGCAAGACTCTGTTTAACCGAATAAATTGTGCGGCTTGTCATATGCCTACCTTATCAACTGGTTACTCTTCAATTGAGGCTCTTTCATACAAAGAATTTAACCCTTATACAGATCTTTTATTACACGATATGGGCAGTGGTCTAGATGATGGTTATACAGAAGGGAATGCTTTAAGCTCAGAATGGAGAACGCCACCACTTTGGGGACTAGGGTTATCGCCATCTACACAAGGGGGGGAGTATTTTTTACTACATGATGGAAGAGCAAAAAGTATTGAAGAAGCCATATTATTGCACGGTGGTGAAGCTGAAAACAGTAAAAACCAATTTCAAAACCTTTCTGAATCAGAAAGAGCTAGTTTAATCAAGTTTTTAGAATCATTATAAAATGAAAAGAAAAGAATTTATCAAAACTTGTGGATATGCCTGTATAGGAGCAACAGTATTTGCCCCACTATTACAAGCATGTGTTTCGACAAAAAGTATTACTGCCTCTATTAAAGGGGAGAATTTACTTGTACCCTTATCAAATTTTGAAAAGGATGGGAAAATACTCAAATACCTTGTAGTGAATAATCCACAACTGCAATATCCAATTTATGTATTTAGATTTTCAGAAAGCAATTATACTGCTTTATACATGCAATGTTCGCATCAAGGGAATGAAGTAACTGCCTATGGTGAAAAATTGGTTTGTTCTGCCCATGGGAGCGAGTTTGACAACAAAGGGAATGTTACCAGTGGTCCTGCATCAAGTCCGTTACGCAGATTTCAAACAAATTTGAACAATAAAAATATTCTTATTTCACTAAAGGAAGCATGAAATATCTAGTTATATCAATATTCATTTTATCTTCTACTTTTAGTTTTGCACAGGTAGATAATAAGCTCTTTAAAAGACAAAAAACTGACAGTGTAAAACAACGACTGAATATGGATGCCGTATATAATAGACCCTTTTTGAGTTTTGGAAAACTCCCTATTTCTGTTGGGGGTTATGCAGAGGCAAACTGGCAACATATCGGAACAGATGGAATATCTGAAGGACATCAATTCCAGATGCGAAGGATGACTTTATTTGTGGCTTCTACTATTTCAAAGAAAATTAAGTTTTTAAGTGAGATAGAATTTGAGGAAGGAGGAAAAGAGATTGCTATTGAGTTTGCTTCCTTGGATGTTGAATTTCATCCATTACTAAATCTAAGAGGAGGTATTATTATCAACCCAATTGGTGCATTTAATCAAAATCATGATGGTCCCAAATGGGAATTTACAGATCGTCCTATTTCAGCTACACAGATGTTACCTGCAACATGGAGCAATGCAGGTTTTGGACTATTTGGCAAAACCTATAAAAATGATTGGATGTTTGGTTATGAAATTTATCTTTCAGGTGGTTTTGATAATACCATTATTGATAATGAAGAAAGTAAAACATTTTTACCTGCTTCAAAAGAAAATGATGAACGTTTTGAAGAATCTGCAAGTGGTACATCGTTAACTACAGCCAAAATAGCAATTAGAAATAAAAAATTTGGAGAAATTGGTCTTTCTTATATGGGAGGAATTTATAACACCTTTCAAGATGATGGAATTATTTTGGACGAAAAACGTAGACTAAATGTATTTGCGATAGATTACAACACTACTCTATCCAAGACTAATACATTTATCACAGGGGAATGGGCTTGGATCAATGTAGATATTCCTGAAACCTACTCACAACAATATGGAGATAAACAATATGGCGGTTTTTTGGATATAGTTCAACCTATTTTAAAACAAAATATGTTTGGTTGGGAGAATGCAATACTAAATTTGGCTTGTCGATTAGAATATGTGGATTGGAATGTTGGTAAATTTAATGAAACAGGAGGGAATATAGGAGATGAGCTATGGAGCGTAATGCCGGCTATTAGTTTTAGACCAACACCACAAACAGTTTTTCGACTGAATTATAGAATTCAAAGGCAAACGGACATTCTGAACAACCAACCAGCTAAAACAGGTGGATTTAGCTTTGGTATTTCATCATACTTTTAACTCTTGTCTCTTTGAGGTTGTTAGTTCCAAAAACAATGCACTTCCATTGCATCAACTATTAAACTAATTTTATCAGAAATTAGTAAATATGAGGTTCAATGTAAGAATACCAAACAATTTAAAAGAGGCATATAATGTAGAATTAGGACAATATAAATATTGGCTAATAAATGAGCAATATAATAATGCTTGGTATCACTTAGAGCGAAGTCATATTATTGGTCAATCTTACCCGTTAGAGCATACCTATTCTCATTGGTTAATGCTGAAATTTGGGTTTAGACAAAAAGACACTAAAGAAGTATTTGGACAGGTTGTCAGATTGCTTGTTGGTGGCTGGAAATCATTTATAAATCATGTGCCATTTGGTAATACTGGAGGTTCAAATGTGCTGCCATTAAAACCTATGCCTATTCCAAATGATATTGAAAAACTATTTGATGGCATATGAAAAAAAAGAAAGTCAATTTAAGAGATTTAAAACCAAATTCAGAAGAACATCATAGTCATGATGATGGACATAATCACGACCATGGAGATAGTAGTTCTTTCAAAACCTATATACCTGCAATTATAAGTTTTACGATGCTTATTATAGGGATAGTATCAGATTATTTTGATATTCTCTTCTTTAAAGATTGGGTGCGTATTTCGTGGTACAGTATTGCATACCTACCTGTAGGTTTTCCAGTTGTAAAAGAGGGTTGGAAAAGTATTAAAAGAGGCGATGTTTTTACAGAATTTTTTTTAATGTCTATCGCAACTATTGGTGCATTCATTATTGGCGAATATCCGGAAGGAGTGGCAGTGATGCTATTTTATGCTGTAGGCGAATTATTTCAAAGTGCAGCGGTCAATAGAGCGAAAGGAAATATTAAAGCCTTGTTGGATGTTCGTCCAAAAGAAGCCAATGTTTTTCGTGATGGTAATTATAAAAGTGTTTCACCAGAAGAGGTAAATATTGGAGAGAAAATTCAAATTCGCGTAGGTGAAAAAACTCCATTAGATGGTGTATTGTTATCTGAAAAAGCATCTTTAAACACAGCAGCGTTAACAGGAGAAAGCAAACCTGATTCTGTTTTAAAAGATGCTAAAGTTTTTGCAGGCAGTATCAATTTAGAAAGTGTGATTGAAGTTAAAGTGACTAATAGATTTGAAGATAGTTCTATTGCCAGAATATTGGATTTGGTTCAAAATGCAACAGCTCGTAAATCAAAAACTGAATTATTTATCAGGCAATTTGCACGTGTCTATACACCAATTGTTGTCTTTTTGGCTATTGGTGTTACATTCATTCCTTATTTTTTTGTAGACGATTATGTATTTAGAGATTGGTTATATAGAGCCCTAATTTTCTTGGTTATTTCTTGTCCTTGTGCATTGGTTATTTCTATTCCATTGGGTTATTTCGGTGGATTGGGAGCAGCTTCAAAAAATGGAATATTATTTAAAGGAGCTTCATTTATAGATGCAATGACCAAGATAAATACATTGGTGATGGATAAAACAGGAACTGTTACCAAGGGTGTTTTCAAGATCAAGGATATTAAATCAATAGATTGGGAAGAATCGGAATTTATGAAATACCTAATGGCAATGGAAGATCAATCCACGCATCCAATAGCAAAAGCCATTATGGAGTACAAAGAAAATGGTGATGACTATGATGCAAAAGGAGTATCTGAAATTGCAGGTAAAGGTTTAAAAGGTATTATAAACGGTAAAACTGTTTTAGTTGGAAATAAAGCTTTGATGATTGCTAATGATATTACTATTTCAAATGAAACAGATTCTATAGTAGAATCAATAGTGTTGGTTTCAATTGACAATACATTTGCGGGTTATGTGGTGATAGCGGATGAATTAAAAGAGGATGCAAAAGAAACGATTACGGAATTGCATAATGTTGGTGTCAAAAATATTATGATGCTTTCTGGAGATAAAGATTCTATTACCCAACAAGTTGCCAAAGAATTAAACATTAAGGATGCTAAAGGTGGTTTATTGCCAGAAGATAAATTAAATGAAGTTGAGACCTTAAAACAAAATTCAGAAAATAAAGTAGCATTTATTGGTGATGGGATTAATGATGCACCTGTTTTAGCAGCAAGTAATGTTGGTATTGCAATGGGTGGTTTAGGTAGTGATGTGGCTATTGAAACCGCAGATGTCATTATTCAAACTGACCAACCCTCAAAAGTGGTTAGAGCTATTAAAATAAGTCGTTCCACCCGTAAAATTGTATTGCAGAATATTATACTTGCCTTTGGTGTTAAAGCTATCGTGTTGATTTTAGGTGCAGGCGGTCTAGCTACAATGTGGGAAGCTGTCTTTGCAGATGTTGGTGTAGCACTATTGGCTATCTTGAATGCTATACGATTACAAAGAATGAATTGGAATTAGTATATTCCTAAAAATTCATTCATTTCATATATGGCTAAAAATGGACCCATAAAGCAACACTACATTCCACGTTCTTATCTTAAAAATTTTGGTGTTGAAGGTAAGAAAGGAAACTATTTTGTTGATGCTTATAGACTAGAAGATGACTTGCTTTTAGAACAAATTAGTACCAAGAGTATTTGCTTTGAAAAAAATCTTTATACAATCCCAAATGCTGAGATTGATAGAAAATACGATTTAGAACATCATTATGCCGAACACGTTGATTCGGAATTTCCCAAGATTTATAAACTACTTACCGATGAAAGTGTCAAGGTATTGATCCCTGAGCAAAAAAGGCAGATATTATACGTTTGCCTTTCACTTTATTTTAGAACACCTAGGTTTCTTAATCATCAAAACGCATTTACCGACCAAATCTTGGATAGAATGCTATTGTACGCCAATAAAAATGGCGACGTTAAGTTTACATTTGAAGAAGAAAAACACGAGTTTAATATTAAGGACCTTGATAAGGTCAGATACGAATTTAAAGAGCGAAACAGGATTAAATTCTTGGTACAACATTTAGAAAAATGGAAAGAATTTGTAGACTTCAAATACGACTGTACTATAAATGTCCATAGAATCAATGATAAGAACGCGCCATTGATAACTTGCGATAACCCCGTATCAATACGAGGTATGAAAACTACAAGATTCGAGGGTCTTTTCAATCCTAACTCAGTAATAACTTTGCCATTGGACACCAGATACTATTTGGAAATCTTCCCCAATAGTATTGCCGATGGTCAAACCAGAATCCATAGAATGATTCACGATAAAGATTACGTATTTACAATTAACGCTATCATCCAAAGTAATGCCGAGAAGTTGATAATTGGGAAACCAGGAACAATTGAAAGGCATTTTGAAATTCAATCGAGTTATGAGGAAGGTGATAATGGTGAACAATTTGTGGAAAAAGCAAAATATAAATTAGAGCAAATGCAGAAATTTGCAGAACTCTGTGAAAAGACAGGATTAACATCAAATGAAACAGTTGCTCAACTTAAAAAAATGCTAAGTCATAAATATTTAAAAAATGAAGACCAGCTTATTCAAATTAAAAGGCTACTTATTGCTACTGGTCATTGGAATCGGAAATAGAAATCATAGTTACTTACTTTTCCAATAATGCTTCAAAACTTAGTAGACATTCGTCCGTAAAAACTACAAATTAGAACTAATCCAACTTCTTATATTATTTAAGCATTTGCTTAAATAATAAATAAATGTACCTTTGCTGTATGGAAAACAATTCATGTATAAGACAAAAAGCCGACGTTCAGCAGATAAATCGTTGTAAAGACACTGTTTCGGAATTAAATGAGTCGTTCGATTATCTAGTAAACGGGCTTTCGCTGGTTGGAAATAGTGTTCGACTAAAAATACTTTACTTACTCTTTAAGGAAGAAAGACTTTGTGTTTGTGATTTAAGCGATATTCTTGGGATGAATATTTCTGCTATTTCTCAACACTTGAGAAAAATGAAAGATCGAAGTTTAATAGAAACGGAAAGAGAAGCACAAACTATTTTTTACTCACTCACGAATGAATATGCAAAAATGCTTAATCCGTTTTTTGAGATACTTGATAAAAACAAAATTTTAGAAACAGTATGAGAAATGAAAATAAATTAGCAGTTACAAGCATCCTGACAGCAATCACAGCTTCATTGTGTTGTATAACCCCTGTTTTAGCATTAATTGCAGGAACAAGTGGTGTAGCTTCAACATTTTCTTGGATAGAACCTTTCAGGCCTTATCTAATAGGATTGACAGTTTTGGTTCTCATTTTTGCTTGGTATCAAAAACTTAAACCTAAGAAGCAAGAAATTGATTGTGATTGTGAGGATGATAAACCTCGATTTATCCAATCAAAAAAATTCCTTTTTTTAGTTACAATTTTTGCTGGACTAATGTTAGCGTTTCCACACTATTCTCATTTGTTTTATGCAAACTCAAATGTTGAAAAGCAAGTCGTTTATGTATCTGAAAGTAACGTAAACGAACTGACCTATTCTATTCAAGGAATGACATGCGCAGGATGTGAAGCGCATATAGAGAGTGAAGTAAACAAACTTGACGGAATAATTAAGGTCAAGGCTAATCATGAAAAAAGTAATGCAGTTGTAAAGTTTGATAAAACAAAAGTTACCAATAAAGAAATTGAAGATGCGATTGCAAAAACGGGATATAAAATCATAGAATAATGGAAACTATTTTAAAATCTACAATCACCTGTCCAAAGTGTGGACATAAAAAAGAAGAGCAAATGCCAACTACAGCTTGTCAATTCTTCTATGATTGTGAAAATTGTAAAGAAGTACTAAGACCTAAGCAAGGTGATTGCTGTGTGTATTGCTCTTATGGAACTGTACCTTGTCCTCCTATTCAAGAAAATAAAAGTTGTTGTAATAGTTAGAAAATATGGATTCAAAAAACACAATATCATCTAAAGCATTACCATTCGGCAAGCTTCTCAGATTTGCGCTTGGGATATTTTTTGTCACAGAAGTTTGGCCAGTATATATGGATGTTACTACTAATGGAGCTCTAATTCGTTTAGGTTGGGCGCTGGGGCTAATGATAGTATACTTTTTATTGCATCTATTTATCTTAAAATTTACACCTAAAATCAATAGAATTATTGGCGCAGTGTTAGCCTTCGGTCCTTTACTAGCAGTTTTTTTTATTGGATATGGAGGTCCAGCAGCTACAGGAGCGTTAACGTATCTTTCTGTTGCATTACTAACAGCAGCAGTTCGTGGAGATGGAGGTTGTGAAGTTATGTCTGTACCTGCATTATTTACAGGTAAACATACTCATTTATCATGTTTGTTATTTTCTCCTATTGATTGGTGTGAAAGTAAATTATAATGGAAGACTCTTTGGATTATAAAATAGATAGCATAAGACCATTTATCGGTGCTAAGAATTTTGAAATATCAAGAGAGTTCTACAGAGAATTAGGTTTTACAGAAGTTATAGCAGATGAAAACCTTTCATTTTTTGGTGTGAGAGGACAACAAGGTTTTTATTTACAGCGATATTATGTAGAAGAATGGGTGGCAAATTCTATGATTGTTCTATCGATAAACAATATCGATGCATGTTGGGAAAACCTTGTTGCTAAGAATCTAGAAAGCAAATATGACGGTGTAAAGTTAATTCCTATAAGAAATTTTGAATGGGGACGAGAATGTTTTGTGCATGATCCATCAGGTATTTTATTACACTTTTGTGAGTTTAAAAAATAGCTTTATTTTAAAGACGATCTCATAAGTTTTTTAGATTCCTCACAACAGAGAGAAAAGTATCTTGAAAGAAACAGACAAATTGCACAGAGCTCAAATATGTCTTTGAAACTATCTAATCTATTGTACATGAATTAAAAAAAAGCAGGGTTTTTAAACTCTGCTTTTCTTTGTAGTGAAGACGGGATTTGAACCCTTGACCTCAGGGTTATGTAGCATTAGTTTTTTTAGATAAAAACATATAACTAAAATTTTGTTAATCAAAAATCGGGTAATACATATTTTCATACCTTTGCATTAGAAAATGAAAAAAGCAATTCACAAAATATCTGCGTTTCTCATGGCATTGGTTGTACTAATGTCAACCATGTCATTCACAGTGAGTATGCACTATTGTCAAGGTGAATTAGTAGATACAGCAATTTTTCAAAAAGCTCATGACTGTGGTATGGAAATGGGCGATGAAAGCAATATGAAAATGGAAGGGTGCTGTAATGACCAAGAAATTAGTATTGAAGGTCAAGATGAACTAAAACTCCCTGTTGCAGATTTGAACCTTGACCAACAGGTTTTTGTTACCGCTTTTATTCATTCCTACATTGAATTATTTCAAACCACTGAAAAAAGAAAAAATTCTTTTTTTGATTATCCTCCTCCCTTTATCGTCAGGCAAATATTTAAGCTAGACGAGACTTACTTAATTTGATTTTTAAATAGTGTCATCACCTAGAGAATTTCTTTGGGGTGATTTGTAATATCTGGTATTTACCTAAATATCAAATGTCAAACTATTTAATTATCAACACTATGCTGAATAAAAGCATCAAATTTTTAATCGAAAACAAACTTGTATCTGTATTATTACTTTTTCTCTTTTTAGGATGGGGAATTGTAAATGCACCTTTTAATTGGGAAACAGGATTTTTACCTAGTAACCCAGTAGCTGTTGATGCAATTCCTGATATTGGAGAAAACCAACAAATTGTTTTTACTAAGTGGGATGGTCGTTCACCACAAGATATAGAAGACCAAATTACGTACCCTCTAACAGCCTCTCTTTTGGGTATTCCTGGAGTGAAAACCATACGAAGCTCTTCAATGTTTGGTTTTTCAAGTATCTATATCATTTTTGAAGAAGACATTGAATTTTACTGGAGTAGAAGTCGAATTCTTGAAAAGCTAAATTCATTACCTAGCAATTTATTGCCTCAAGGGGTGAGTCCGACTTTAGGACCTGATGCAACAGGGTTGGGTCAAATATTTTGGTATACCCTAGAAGGAAGAGATGAAGATGGAAATGTTACAGGTGGTTGGGATTTACATGAATTACGAAGTATTCAGGATTACTATGTTAAGTATGCCTTATCTTCTGCCAGTGGAGTATCTGAAGTAGCTTCTATAGGAGGCTATGTTCAGGAATACCAGATTGATATTAACCCTGAACTAATGAGGCAATATAACATTGGTTTACATCATGTGGTTAAGGCAGTTAAGCAGAGCAATAAAGATATTGGGGCACAGACATTAGAGATTAACCAAGCAGAATATTTAGTTCGTGGACTTGGCTATATCAAATCCATAAAAGATATAGAAGAAGCTGTTGTAAACTCTGAGGAATTTACCTCTATCAAGATAAAAGACATTGCAAATGTTTCATTAGGTCCAGCTGCAAGAAGAGGAATTCTTGACAAAGAGGGAGCAGAAGTTGTAGGTGGTGTCGTAGTTGCCAGATATGGAGCAAACCCTTTAGAAGTAATTAATAATGTAAAAGAAAAACTGAATGAGTTAAGTGCAGGATTGCCTAGTAAAACATTAAAAGATGGTCGAGTATCACAAGTTACAGTAGTTCCTTTTTACGACAGAACAGATTTGATTAAAGAGACTTTAGGGACTTTGAATGAGGCGCTTGCTCTGGAGATTTTAATTACCATACTGGTTATCATCATTATGGTATTTAACCTAAGAGCTTCTATTTTGATTTCAGGGTTGTTACCATTAGCTGTGCTTATGGTATTTATAGCCATGAAAGCATTTGGTATAGATGCAAATATTGTCGCATTATCTGGAATCGCTATTGCTATTGGAACGATGGTTGATGTTGGTGTCATATTATCAGAAAATATCATTCGACATTTTCAAGAGAATGAAGAAGGATTGTCAGCAAATGAAGTAGTTTACAATGCTACATCGGAAGTTTCTGGCGCTATTCTAACCGCTGTTTTAACAACCATTATTAGCTTTATTCCAGTTTTCACCATGATTGGTGCTGAAGGAAAGCTATTCAGACCTCTAGCATTTACAAAGACATTTGCCCTAGCGGCATCTATTATAGTAGCATTATTTATCATTCCACCATTTGCTGCGTATTTGTTTAAAAATAGAAAACCAAAACAGTGGTATGGATACATAGGTGCAAGTGCCTTATTCTTATTAGGTATTGCAACTATTATAATGGGATATTGGTTAGGACTTGTACTCATCGCTTTTTCGATAAGTCAATTATTGAAGAAGAGAAATTATATCACAGAGCAAAAATCCAATGGGTTCAATGTGTTAATTTCCGCAAGTACTATTCTATTCTTACTGGCTGAATATTGGCAACCTCTTGGAATAGACAGAAGCTTTTTTATGAATCTTCTTTTTGTTTCTGTGATTAGCTTAGGATTATTAGGTGCTTTCATAATCTTTAGAAAGTTCTACTCAAGAATCTTATTGTGGGCATTGAATCATAAACTATTGTTTTTAGCCATTCCAACTACTATAGTTGTTTTTGGGTTCTTCATCATGAAAAATACAGGTAAAGAATTTATGCCTTCATTAAATGAAGGATCATTTTTATTGATGCCAACTTCCATGCCTCATTCGGGAATAGCAGAAAACAAGAGAGTACTGCAACAACTAGATATGGCAGTAGCAAGTATTCCAGAAATCCAAACTGTAGTAGGAAAAGCAGGAAGAACTGAATCGGCTTTAGACCCTGCACCTCTTTCGATGTATGAAAACGTAATTCTCTACAAACCTGAGTATATGTTAAATGATGATGGAGAGCGTCAACGTTACAAAGTGAATGATGAAGGCTTGTTTGAGTTAAAGGATGGTAAGTTTATCGCTAATCCAAATAATAATGAAAATGTCACCTTCAGCGCAGTCGAAAGATATCAATTAATAGAAGATGCAGACGGTGAATTCTTTAGAAACTGGCGACCGAAGATTAAAAGTCCAAATGATATTTGGAAAGAAATTGTAAGAGTAACGAAACTTCCAGGAGTCACATCAGCGCCAAAGTTACAACCGATAGAAACAAGGTTGGTAATGCTACAGACAGGGATGAGAGCTCCAATGGGTATTAAAGTCAAAGGGCAAGATTTAAAAGAAATCGAAGCTTTTGGACTTCAATTAGAGAACCTTTTGAAACAGGTTGAAGGGGTGAAAAATGAAGCCGTTTTTGCTGATAGGATTGTTGGAAAACCGTATTTATTGATTGACATTGATAGAACTAAAATTGCTAGATATGGAATTTCCATTCAACAGGTGCAAGATGTTTTAAAAGTAGCAGTTGGAGGAATGGTATTGACACAAACAGTAGAAGGCAGAGAACGTTACGGCGTTAGAGTAAGATACCCAAGAGAATTAAGAGATAATCCAACAGACTTGAGTAGTATCTACATTCCAGTAGAGAAAGGAGCTCCAGTTCCTTTGAGTGAATTAGCTGATATTCGTTATGAGCAAGGTCCACAAGTTATCAAAAGTGAAGATACATTTTTAGTAGGCTATGTACTGTTCGATAAACTAGATGGGTTTGCTGAAGTATCAGTAGTGGAAAATGCTCAAAAACTGATTCGAGAGAAAATTGAAACAGGTGAATTGACTGTTCCAAAAGGAGTCAACTATCAATTTACAGGAACGTATGAAAATCAAATACGAGCTGAAAAAACACTAGGCATTGTAGTTCCTCTAGCATTACTTATTATTTTCTTGATTCTATATTTTCAATTCAAATCCGTTGCCACTTCTTTGATGGTTTTCACAGGTATTGCAGTAGCTTTTGCAGGAGGGTTTATTATGATTTGGCTCTATGGTCAAGATTGGTTTTTCAATTTCAATTTCTTCGGAGAAAACCTACGTGATTTATTTCAAATGCACACTATCAATTTAAGTGTTGCTGTGTGGGTAGGTTTTATCGCCTTGTTTGGAATTGCTACTGATGATGGAGTTGTGATGGCTACCTACTTAACTCAAGTCTTTGAAAGAAATCAACCAAAAGACAAAAAAAGTATACGATCATCTGTTTTAGAAGCAGGAGAAAAAAGAATTCGCCCTTGTTTAATGACAACAGCAACCACGATTCTAGCATTGTTACCCATTCTAACATCAACAGGAAGAGGGAGTGATATTATGATTCCGATGGCTATCCCAAGCTTTGGCGGAATGTTGATTGCCTTAATTACACTATTTGTTGTTCCAGTCTTGTATAGTTGGAAAGCAGAAGGACAACTTAAAAAAACAATACAATGAGAAAAGTAACTATTTATATTATCATTCTCTTTATAGGTTCTTTTTCTTACGGACAAAGGCTTGAGAGTCTCATTAAAATAGGCTTAGAGAATAGTCCTGAGATTCAAAAAGTAGAAACAGCCTACAAAGGAGTTTTAGAGAAGAAAAATGAAGTAGATGCAGTTCCGAACACGCAATTTGGATTCGGTTATTTCGCCAGTGAACCTGAAACAAGAACAGGCGCGCAACGATTCAAGCTTTCTGTAAAACAAATGATTCCTTGGTTTGGTTCTATTACTGCTAGGCAAAGTTATGTGAGTTCAATAGCAGATGCAAAGTTTGAAGATATTGCCATTGCTAAAAGAAAATTGATAGCTTCCGTTTCGCAAGGGTATTACAATCTCTTTACCATACGAGAAAAACAAGAGATTCTAAAAAAGAATGTTTCTCTTTTGAAAACGTATGAAACGATGGCATTAACTTCTGTTGAAACTGGAAAAGCGACAGTTGTAGATGTACTGAAATTACAAATAAGACAAAATGATTTAGAACAGTTGATAGAAGTGCTGGAGCAGCAGTTTTTATCAGAGCAAACTCAAGTGAATACACTTTTAAATAGGGAAAAGAATTTCAAAATTGAAGTTTTAGACTCTTTAGTAATGCCAAAATCTTTGGATGTTGTCAGTACAGATAATTTGTCACTTCATCCAGAACTTTTGAAGTATGATAAATTATATAAGTCAGTTGAACAATCAGAACTACTCAATCAAAAAGAACAAAAACCTATGATTGGTTTTGGATTGGATTATGTCACTGTTTCAGAACGACCGAATATGAGTTTTTCTGATAATGGAAAAGATATCGTGATGCCTATGGTTTCTTTATCAATTCCAATTTTCAACAAAAAATATTCGTCAAAATCGAAGCAAAATCAATTGAAACAAGAAGAATTGTTGTTCGACAAACAGGTTCGTCAAAATAAATTAATGGGGATGTTAGATGCTGCAATTAATGGAAGAGTTGCATCTAAAATAAGCTTTGATACTTACACAAGAAACCTTGAAAAAGCAGACAATGCTGAACAAATTCTTTTGAAGAGTTATGAATCAGGAACCATCAACTTTAACGATGTTCTAGACATACAAGAATTACAGTTAAAGTTTCAAATGAAACAGATAGAAGCCATCAAAGGTTTTTATATGCAGAGTACGATTATTAACTATTTAAGCATGTAATTTTATGAGAGTAGTAATTATTTTATTTGTAATTGGAACATTTCTTTCTTGTGATAAGAAGGGAAAACTACCTAACGTATATCATTCTGGTGCACTGCGAACAATGATGTCAGGTGATCTTTCTAAAACAATAGATTTAAATACATTATCACAGAAAAAGTATTTATATGCTTTGGGAGCTTTTGAAGGATTGCAAGGAGAGATACAGATATTCGAAGGAGTAAGTCATAGTAGTAAGGTAAAAGATAGTACAGTAGCCATTGTAAATGAAATAGAAGGTTCTGCTAGTTTATTGGTGTACACAGAGGTAGAAAAATGGGTAGAAAATTCTTTATTCAATTTTGCATCCAAAACCGATTTAGAAAGTCTACTTATGAATGAAGCGAAAAAAGTGGGCTTAGATACCGAGAAACCTTTTCCATTTATTCTTGAGGGAAAAATTTCAGAGTTACAATGGCATGTGATTAATTGGAATCCAAAAGATTCAGTTCATACACATAAAAAACATCAAGAGTCAGGTTTGAATGGAATGATAACTAATGAAAGTGTCCGTATTCTAGGATTCTACTCGAACAAACATAAAGCCATTTTTACGCATCATAGTTCAAATGTTCACATGCACTTTACATCAAAAGATCAAAGCTTGGCAGGTCATGTGGATGATTTGAAAATTAAGGATTCAATCATATTAAAATTACCAAGTCAATGAGAATTATTGTAAAAAATATGGTTTGTGATAGATGTAAGTTAATTGTATTACAAGAGTTGAATGCTTTGGATTATGATATAAAATCAGTTGAATTAGGACAAGTCATTCTAAATAAAAATTCGGATAAGCATCATCTTAAATTAGAAAAAGAGTTAAATAAACATGGCTTTGAAATCATAAAAGATGAAACTGAAGTGCTGATTGAGGAAACAAAAATTGCCCTTATTAAAAAAATTGAAAATCAAGATAATGCAAACCTTTCATCTTTTTTAACTAAAAGGGTTAATAAATCCTACTCAGCTTTAAGTAAGCTGTTCAGTAAAAATGAAGGTATAACGATAGAAAAATATGAAATTAATTTAAAAATTGAGAAAGTAAAAGAGCTAATACAGTTAGAACAGTTGAATTTTTCAGAAATAGCATACAGATTGGATTATAATAACAGTAGTCATCTAGCAAAACAGTTTAAGCAAGTAACAGGTATGTCAATGTCAGATTATAAAAACCTGCACAATCACAAAAGAAAAGGTTTAGACAAAATTGTATAAGTATTAAACATAATTAGGAAAACTAAAAATTGCTTGATGAATTAGTTTTATGGATTAACCATAAATTTTTATTAAAATGAAACACAAATATCAAATACAAGGAATGACTTGCGGAGGCTGTAAAGCCTCTGTTGAAAAATATTTATCAGAAGTAAAAGAAGTAACGAGTGTTACAGTTGGTCTAGAAAAAGGAGAAGTTGAAATTCAAATGAATACACATATTTCGCTTGAAATACTCCAAGATGCACTTCCAGAGAAGTATACGATTACTGAAAAAGTAAAAGAAAAACACGCTATAGAATCGATCTCTTCAGATTATACGATTGAAGATTCAACATCCAAACTCCAGCAGCTAAAACCGTTGTTTCTAATTATCTTTTATATCACCACTGCAAGCATATTGTTGAATTATAAAGATTGGAATTGGGGTAGCTTTATGTTTGATTTTATGGGGCTGTTTTATATTGTCTTTAGTTTTTTCAAAATGCTGGATTTGAAAGGGTTTCCTGATTCTTTCAGAATGTATGACCCTTTGGCAAAGAAGATACCAATATATGCAATCATCTATCCTTTTATAGAAACTGCTTTAGGGCTGATGTTCTTGATACGATTTGAGACAAATATAGCGCTTTGGATTACGTTGGTTATTCTAGGAATTACAACCATTGGAGTGACAAAAACACTCTTAGATAAAAAATCAATACGATGTGCTTGTTTGGGAACAGCCTTAAAGTTACCCATGACCGAAGCTACATTTATTGAAAATACCATTATGATAGTAATGGCAATACTGATGTTAATTAAATAATTTAAAATATGAATCACGAGCATCATTATAAAAACATGAATCATTCAGATCATAATCCTGCTCACGGAGAAATGGGACATGACCATCATAAAATGATGATAGAAGATTTTAAGCGAAGATTTTGGGTGTCTACAATTTTGACGATACCAATTCTTCTATTATCGCCAATGATACAGAAATGGTTGGGTGTTGATTGGAATTTTACGGGCAGTAATTATGTGTTGTTTACCTTATCCAGCATTGTTTACTTCTATGGTGGATGGCCATTTTTAAAAGGTTTGGTAAGTGAGTTAAGGAAGAAATCCGCAGGAATGATGACACTTATTGCTGTAGCAATTTCGGCAGCATATTTTTATAGTGTTGCGGTCATTTTTGGTTTCGAGGGCAAAACGTTTTTTTGGGAATTAGCAACACTTATTGACGTAATGCTAATTGGTCATTGGCTAGAAATGCGTTCTATTTTGGGTGCAAGTAAAGCCTTAGAAGCATTGGCAGCATTAATGCCTAATGAAGCTAATTTGGTAGATGGCAACCAAACTCGAAAAGTAAAAATAAGCGAACTAAACGAAGGAGATATCATCCTTATCAAACCAGGAGAAAAAGTACCAGCTGATGGAATAATTGTAGACGGAAAAAGTGACCTTAATGAAAGTATGCTTACTGGCGAAAGTAAACCTGTAAGCAAAAGTGTTGATGAAGAAGTAATTGGTGGTGCTATTAATGGCAATGGGGTCATTAAAGTAAAAGTAAAAGGTATTGGAGAGGAAACCTATTTATCCAAAGTGATAAATATGGTTCAAACAGCTCAAAAGCAAAAGTCTAAAACGCAACGTTTAGCAGACGTAGCAGCAAAATGGCTTACTATAATTGCATTAGTTTTAGGTTTTGGCACTTTCTTTACGTGGTTGGCTTTGGGAGAAACGGTATCATTTGCTCTAGAGCGAATGGTTACGGTTATGGTTATCTGTTGTCCACACGCTTTAGGTCTGGCGGTACCTCTAGTAGCTGCTATATCTACTAGTATTTCCGCTAAAAATGGATTATTGATTCGTAACAGAACAGCCTTTGAAGCATCTCGCAAAATATCGACCATAGTATTTGACAAAACTGGAACGCTTACAAAGGGTTCACATGAAGTAGCACGTATTATTCCATTATCATCTGACTACGATAAAACAGAACTCTTAAAGTATGCAACGGCTGTTGAAAGCCCTTCCGAACACCATATCTCTAAAGGATTAAGACGAAAAGCAAAAGAGGAAAATATTGAGATTCCTTCTGTAACTGATTTCAAGTACAATGCAGGTGTTGGTGTTAGTGGAATAGTCAATGGAAAGAAAGTACAAGCTGGTGGTTATGTTCTAATGGAGCAATTGAACAAGAATATAACTGAAGATAAAGACGAAGGCATAGAAACAAAAATCTTTACCATAGTAGATGATGAAGTGATAGGCTTTGTAACCTTCGCAGATGAAATCAGGGAAAGTTCTTATGAGGCAATTGAAGTACTTCAGAAAAATAAAGTTAAGGTCTCATTACTCACAGGTGATAATGAAAGAGTTGCTAAGGATGTAGCTGATAAATTAGGACTTGATGATTATATGGCTGAAGTATTGCCAGACCAAAAACAGGAAAAAATAATTGAGCTGCAAGATTTAGGAGAATTTGTAGCTATGACAGGTGATGGTGTAAACGATGCTCCCGCATTAGCACAAGCAGATGTCGGTATTGCCATTGGTTCTGGAACAGATGTAGCAGCTGAGACCGCAGACATTGTTTTGGTGGACAGCGACCCAAAAGACATTGCCAATTTGATATTATTTGGTAAGGCTACCTATCGCAAAATGGTTCAGAATCTAGTTTGGGCAACAGGTTACAATATTGTGGCTTTGCCCCTAGCAACTGGGTTCATCCCTGGGCTTATGATAAGCCCAGCATTCGGAGCAGCGCTAATGAGTATCAGTACTATAATCTGTGCTGTAAACGCACAATTATTAAAAGGAAACCTTAAAACAAAAACGACATAATGAAAAAACTAACCTTATTAATTGCAATTGTACTTCTAATAGTAAGTTGCAAAAATGAAAAGACAACTTCTGAAAAACAAAAGCACAATCATAATAATTTAACTAAAAAAGTAGAAGAACCAAAGAAAAAACCACTAAGCCCACATACTGAAACAATGGCAATGGTTGGAGATGCACATGTTCATATTGACTACTCTTCTCCAGGAGTAAGAGGAAGAATCATCTTTGGAGGGTTGTTGGCTTATGATGAAGTATGGCAGTCTGGAGCTCATAAAGCCACTTGGTTAGAAACCAATAAAGATGTATCCATAGATGGAAAAATATTGAAAGCTGGGAAATATGGAATCTTTACCATTCCATCTAAAGAAGAATGGACGGTTATTTTCAATACAAATTGGGATCAACATGGTAAGGACGAATACGACGAAAAAGACGATGTTTTACGATTTAAAGTAAAGCCAGAGCTTTCAGATGAGATTACTGAACATCTTACATATGAAGTAAAGAAGACTGGTGATACTCAGGGAACTATTTCTTTGAGTTGGGAGAAGGTAACAATACATTTTCCATTTCAAATAAAAGAATAGCATGGTCAACAGACAAACATCATTAAAAATTAGAAAGATTCACAGGTATTTGGGACTCTTTCTTGGAATTCAGTTTTTGTTTTGGACAATTAGTGGCTTGTATTTCAGCTGGACAGATATTGATGATATTCATGGAGACCATTATAAGAATCTAGAGTATCAACCTATGGCTTTTGATAGTCTGTTGAGTCCAACCTCATTGCATATTTCGGAGCCTATTAAGACTTTAGAGATACGAGATATTAATAGGCAACCTTATTACTTTATTAATAATGAGACATTGTACCATGCTAGGACGGGTCAAAAGAAAAATGAATTAACTAAAGACGAAGCTTTATATGTTGCCAAAAACTATATGAAGGAAGGTTTAGAAGTTGCTTCCATTGAAAAAATAACAGAGGCAGGAAAGCATCATGAGTATCGAGAAAAATTACTTCCTGCGTATGTGATCTCTTATAAAACAGACGACAATTTAAAAGCATATGTGTCTATTATAGATGCAAAATTTCAAACAGTCAGACATCAAAGTTGGAGATGGTTTGATTTTTTATGGATGACACACACCATGGATTATGAGGGGAGAGACAATTTTAACACGATAGTTTTAAGAGCGTTTTCTCTTTTAGGTTTGATTACAGTACTAAGTGGATTTTTACTTTGGTATGTGTCATCTCCCTCAATTAGAAAATTAGTACAAAGAAAAAAATAGAATACGATGAAAAAATATAGTGTATATCTAGGGTTATTAGCAATTGGACTGTTATTTGGTTGGTTGTTATTTGGTGGTGATAATTCTGAGACAAAAGAACATGACCATACGAAAGAGGTAGCTTCTAATCAAATGTGGACATGCTCAATGCATCCACAAATCATGCAACAAGAAGCAGGAGATTGCCCTATTTGTGGAATGGATCTAATTCCTGCTGAAGCTGGAGCAGATGGTCTAGCGGCAGATGAGTTTAAACTCACTGAGAATGCTATGAAATTAGCAAACATCGAAACAACAGTGATTACTGATGTAAATGAATCCGAGAATTCCATCGTATTATCTGGTAAAATTGTTGAGAATGAAAAGAAAAATGCCGTTCAAGTGAGTTATTTTTCAGGAAGAATTGAAAAATTATTTATCAATTTCACAGGTGAGAAAATAAGAAAAGGGCAACAGTTGGCTACTATTTATTCTCCTGAGCTGTTTGCTGCTCAACAAGAACTTTTGACTACTTCGAAATTGAAAGAATCACAGCCTCAATTATACAAAGCGGTTAGAAACAAACTGAAGCTTTGGAAACTTTCTGAAGCTCAAATTAATAGTATTGAATCTTCTGGAAAGGTCATCGAAAATTTTCCCGTTTATGCGACTGTTTCAGGAACAGTTACAGAGAAAATGGTGGAAATAGGACAATCTGTAAAACAAGGGCAAGGCTTATTTAAAATAGCAGATTTGCAATCACTCTGGGCAGAGTTCGACGTGTATGAAAGTCAAATTGAGTCGATCAAAACTGGACAGAATATTGAAGTCAGTACCAACACTCAATCTGATAAAACCATTATCTCCAAGGTTTCATTTATTGATCCTATTTTAAATACAAAAACAAGAACCGTCACTCTAAGAGTTGATTTAAATAATTCAAAAGGTCTATTAAAGCCCGGAATGTTTGTCAAAGGAAAACTCAATGCAAAGAATAAGAATGGTTCTCTTTTGGTTCCATCTTCAGCAGTATTATGGACTGGAAAACGATCCGTTGTTTATGTGAAAACTAAACAAGACCAAGCCATATTTGAAATGAGAGAAGTACAAATAGATTCAAAAATAGGAGAATTGTATCAGGTCTTGGGCGGTTTGAAAAATGGAGACGAAGTGGTGACCAATGGTGCTTTTACTGTTGATGCAGCCGCACAACTCCAAGGAAAAAAATCGATGATGAACAAAAGTGGTGGTACTGTAATGACTGGTCACGAAGGACACTTAGGGATGAATCACAATGGTCAGAACACGAAAATGACCAATGAGAGAATAGAAGTAGACTCAAAATTCCAAGAACAACTTAGAGCTGTATTTGATGAGTACATTATTTTGAAAGATGCATTGATAAAAGGAGATTCAAAAACTTCAACTCAGGCTTCTTCGATGATGTTGAAGAATTTAGCAGAAGTCGATATGAAACTACTCAAAGGTGATGCTCATAATTCATGGATGCAACTATCCACAGATTTGAAAACACATACTCGATCTTTAAACTCAACAACAGACATAAAAACACAAAGAAATCATTTCAAACCACTATCATCTAGTCTGATTATGGCGGTCGAAAAGTTTGGAGTGAATATGCAAGTTTACAGTCAATTTTGCCCTATGGCAGATAATAATACAGGAGGTTATTGGCTTAGTTTAGAAGATAAAGTATTAAACCCGTATTTCGGTGATGCTATGTTAAAGTGTGGTGAAGTAACCAAAACAATCAAATAATAATAATTTTTAATTTTAATCAAATGAGAAAAGTAATTTTAAGTTTAGTAGTAATTGCTGCTGTAGGTTTTACAAGTTGTAAAAGTGACACCAAAAAAGATGAAAAAAAATCAGAGCCTACTGAAGTAAAAAAAGATGTCGCTTACACAGATGCTAGTTTTGGAGTTAGAGGAAATTGCGGAATGTGTAAGACTACTATTGAAAAAGCTGTAAATAATTTAGACGGTATATCGAAAGCAGAATGGGATAGATTGAGAAAGAAAATAGATGTCTCTTTTGATGCTTCTAAAACAAACCTAGATGCAATTCATAAAGCGATTGCTAACTCAGGTTACGATACTGACAAGTTAAGTGGTAGTGAAGATGCTTATAATAATCTTCCTGGGTGTTGCAAATATGATCATTCTATGGAGATGAGCTTAAAAGGAGAAGTAAAAGATGGTGGGAATGGGCATTAATTGTTTAAAAGATCCACAAAGTAAAGTTTGCTTCATAGCCTAGTGTTATGTAATTCATTGGATAAGCCTTTTGTTGTTTAAGGTTTATCCAGTAAATTAAGATGATGACTAGATATATTATAGCTACTATAGAATAGATACTCTAAAGTAGTGATTAACTCAGTTAGGGCTAGACTTCTTAAGTTACCTAAATAAATAATAATCCAGTCAACTTAAAGTCGTTTTAATTTTTCTCTTCCGATTTAAAAATCATTAATGAATGGGTGAATTAAGTTGGGTAACTTAAGAAGTCTATTTAAGAACTCAAAGACCTTTTGTATAAAGAAATTAAATTTGACTTTATAGTTGCAGAAGATTAATAGTTTATTAATTTTACTGTATATAAAATATAGGTGTTTACTTAAAAAGCTCCTTGTGCAGGAAATCCGCTAATTTCACAAGTAACTACAGGGGCAGTACAATAAGTAGATACACACTCAATTTGGGTGTGTTATCTCTGTGCTGTTTGGTGTAGTTAAGGTTTCTAGCGGAGCCTCTGTGCAAGCTGAATTAGTAGGAGAGCACACCTTTCTTTTTTAACTAACATTCTGTTAGCTACTCCGCAGGAATCAAAAAACAAATATATTTATGAAAACGTTTTTAAAATCTTCAATGATTCTTTTATTGGTTTTATCTATGCTAACATCATGCAATTCATCAAACCAGAAAAACAAAAATGAATCGACGAGAAAGGTTAAAGTTGAAAAAGATGTCGACACGGAAAGAATTGAACAAATAAAAAAAGTGAAGTATTTTTTAAATAACCCTTCAGTTGCAGGCGAGAATGGAATCAACTACGATTTAGAAGTTAAAACCAATGAAATTGAAAGAAAAAAAATCTATGAATCTGAAAAAATACATTATGTAAGTAGATACGACAGTATATACATAATCGTAAGCTCATATCAAATACAAGAAGAGTTTCAGTTGATTTCAAATGGCGACATAAAAGATGTTATAAAAATTAAAGGATATTATTTTGAATCTAAAAGAAGTGATCGAAATGGTTATGGAGATTATTGCAGTGATAGTTTTATTTTCTACCCTGAATTAAATACTAATGAAACCAAAAAGAATAGAATTTCTGACTTTACAGGTGTTAACTGTGGTATGGGAAGTGAGATAAATAGTAGAGTCAAAAATGAAAGGATTAAGGCTGTTCAGTCTTCTGGAATTTTGGTTTCTAATAATTATTAATATCCAAATATCTCATCACTCTCTTGCGTAAAAAAGAGAGTGATGTTTTTATAAAATTAAATCTGATGAATCAATTAACAAAAGCAATTACTAAAGGAACTATTTCTCTTTTCGCTCTCGGAATAGGAGTTTTTTTAGGAAAAAAATCTATTAAAAATTTCAAACAAATCAATCAGAAAAAGAAGAATAAAAATGAAAAACAACTGGATTAGAAATAGTACAAGAACTCTTGAGAATCTATTTGATAACATAGACTATGTGTTTTCAAAGACAAGGATTTACAAATCAGGTAAAAAAACAGGAAAACATATCAATAAAATAATTGATAGTTGTGTTGATTTTATTATCTCAAAAAAATGAGATGATAAAAAATAGTTCATATATCCTTTATGAATCATTAGCTGTGACTACAAGTAAGATGTTGTATTAACTAAATTTAATACATTTTGGATTAAAAGAGAACTAACCAACCCATATTTGGGTTGGTTAGTTTAATCTGGTAAATATATAATTTAACTCGCTTTTTTATGCTCTAAAGATTTTACATAAGTAACGTATTCTTTAATGTTTACATCATAAATTTTAATACCATAATTTGAGACTGTTTTACTTTTTGAACTATTAGCATAATAATCTCTTTTAAAGGTGTCAGGATTATATATTCCTTTATTAATTTTTTTTACAGGGATACTACCATCTTTCATTTTAAACCTTTCATTTTTAAATGCATAAACACATAAAAATTTAAATGTAGCTTTTTGATCAAAATTAGCATAAATAATATTGCCTTTTGAATCATGAATTACATATACAGGTTTAGTTACTTTTGAAGGCTTACTATCTGAAAAACTTATAATTTCTCTCCCAGTTTCCGTTCGAACTTTTGTTGTATTATTTTTTATATAGGCATTTGAATGTTTGCGCAAAGAATCGTAAACATCAGTAATTTTAACAATCTCTTGATCTTGAGTAAACTTATTATCAAGTGACTCTAACTTAAAATCCTTATCGCATAAAAATGTTTGCTCAATAAAAGGCATCGTTTTGTGATCATGCAAGTTCTTATAGCTAAGATATTCTGCTGTTTTAAAAGCAGATAACAAACAACCATCTAACCCTTTTAAATCTTTTTTAAGGGCATTAAGTATTTTTGATACTTCTGAAAGTTTACACTTTTTTGGATCACTTAATATTCCTTCGATAAATTCTGCTGCAACTTGAATATCTCTTTTGTTCAGCTTATCTTTTAAAGAATTATAAATATTTTCTAAATGAACATGAGTCGATCTTAAGGACGGATTGATATAATCGTTCAATCTTTTTAAAATCTTATTAGTAAAATTTTTAAATTCAGTATTGCTTTCTGATAGGTCGGAATATTCTGGGGATATTGAACTAACATCAATATACTCCATTCCAGACAACAGTTTGTTGCTTCTCAATATTCTAGGAATTATAATTCTCTCGTGTGATCTTATACCTCCATTTTTATTCTTCCTCATCGGTCTATATATGGTTAGTTTACTTAACTGATTTTCTAAATCTTCTAAATCCTCTTCTCTTATTAATTCTTCATCAGAAAATTTCTCCTTTAAATCATTCTTATATTCCATAAACTCAAAATTATCAATACTATAACCAATTTTATCAAACTGTTGTTTAGCCCACATATTTTTTAGACGTGAAACAATTTCATCATTGATAAAAGTAAAAGAAATACTTGTTGAGGCTACTTCTTTTATAATTCCAATATTCTTTTGAGATAGATAATCTAGAGCTCTTAAGTAGCTTATTCCTTTTAAATATTTATCCTTAGTAAGGTAAGAAAAGGGATTTACGTAATTAGCAATACTTTTAAGATATCTTGGAACTTTAAAAGGATCAAAATCTGCCTCATCATTAATCAGAAATCTTAAAATCTCAATAGCTTTCCCTGCTCCATACCAATAAGATAGTTTTAAATGGTAATGAATTAATTCATCTATAGCTCTCTCATGTGAAACATGAAAATCTCCTTCTACTTCATATTTACCATTCTTTAAACCAACAACTATAAAATTACCTACACTTGTGCTTAAAGGATCTTTTATAATACTAGAAGCTCTCACGAAAATTCTGTTATCAGGATCTAGTTGATTTTCTAAATAATTTAAAGCCATATCATCATCCAAGAAATTTCTAATGACTTCATTCTCTAAACGAAGATGTTCTTTAGAGATATCTTTTAACGGTTTAGCATCATCTATATGTTTCATTATAGATAAAATACCTGCGTCTTTAGCTAAATAATGGTATCCATCCATGGAATAAAACCAATCTTTATATATATTAGTTTTCTTTTCAATATTTCTTATTACAGCGTTTTCATCTTTACTTTGTTGCATTCTTTTCTCAATCATTTCTTTTGTTACTTTACTTGGGTCTTTTCTAATTTCATCCAAATAATAAATCTGTTGTTTTGGCATTACTTGTTCTATTATATTCGCTTCTCTATTTTTATCAGCAGACAATAAATGGTGGTTATATTTATTAATACCTAAAATAACATTCCCAGCATTTCTTAAGTCAAACTTGTTTGAGTTATTCTTTAAATTTGGTTTAAATATTTTAGGTAAAAATACACTACATATACAGTGTCTATTTCTAAATCTATTTATCGTTTGTATAGCATCTAATGCACTCACTTTTTTATGCATATTACCCATATCAATCACCACAGCATATTTCTGTGGTGAGACACCCCCTTTGGAAACCTCGCCTTTGGAAATGCCATCCAAATAGATATTGATTCCATTGATAAAAAAAGTCGTAGCAAGTACTATATCATATTCCCCAAACTTACTAGCTAAGATATTTTCTGTACAGGAACCTGTAGAGCCAGAATAAAACAATCCTATTTTGATATCTGATGAAATCTTAGTCTGAAGCTCTCTTCGATAATCATCCATTTTCTCTTTATTGTTGAAAATTTGTACGACCTTCCTGTCCTTCTTAAGGTATTTCTTGATTTGAGTAATTACAGTTTCATCTCTACTTTTTTGGTCAGTTGTATCCAAATGTGTTAAATACATTATAGGAGTATCTTTATATTTTTTGTCGATTCTTATAATCTGAAATAAATCTTCGATAGATTGCTCTTCCATTAATTCTGGAATCATTAAAGCTTCAACATTTGGAGTCCCAGTCATAAAGATAATTTTGGTTTTCGAATTTCTTTTCTTAGCTACAAATTCAATCAAATAATTCATCAACTTAGCAATTACATCAGCTCTATAATTTAATCCATCGGATAATATGTGACATTCATCAACAACAACATAGTCAAATGTGGCCATATCTTCATGTGAAATGTTTAATATTTGATTATAGGTAGTTAAGACCGCTAATTCTTTATTTTTTGGAATTTCTGTACCCTTTAGCGTCTTATGGTAATTGAGTTTAATAGTGTCATTATCTGAATCTTTAAAACGATTAAGTGTTTCTTCTATAGTTGAATTCACAAATAGCTGTACTTCATTTTCTTTTTCGTCATTGCTATTCCAAGCATCGGCTGCTATCTGATCTCCTATGCTTTTGTAAGGCATGCCAATAGCAATTCTTCCAGGCATTTTATATTTTAAATTACCTGTAATACTGTTTTTACCAGTCATTAATGTTCAGAATGAGTCGTTACTTCATTCCCGAAAGTATATTTATATTATATCTTTCTGCTTATAGTTTCCTATAAGATCGGACTATATCTTTACCTGTTCTAGGTTACATCCACTTCCACCAGACTTCTGGTGTACTCCCGCTAGGGATAGTCTCTGAACTTTCTAATTCTCTACAAAGACCCAAGTGTGGGTTTGATGCTTTATTATATATTAGAAGACACACTCCACAAGTGGTCCATTTTAATATATAATATGAATTAGCTTAGCTGCTGATTAGCAAACTTAGCGTAAGTTTTTTATTGTTCTCTTACGTACCTTCAATCAATTTAAAAATTGATTGTGGCTGTAGCTTTCCAGCAATTCAAATGTTTTATTACCTTAAAGTTCCCTTTAAGGACGGCACAAGTTTACCGCACTGACTTCGTAAAAAGAAAACTCTTTTATCAGCATATTTCTCTTGAAAAATATCATGCATTACATTTTTATCTAAATAATCATTGGGACCTAATGATACTTCTGGAGTAATGCTATCAAATATTTCTATTAGAAGTAATCTCAACTTTTTCTTGTCAAGGTTATTAGTTATATCATCTAGGAATTCATTAAGATTTTCTGTGTCATCATCTAGATTTTTATTACGAATATAAGTTTCGTAGTAGTCATTAATAATTTTAAAGTCTGAGAAGTTTTTAGAAGAAACTCCAAAGTTCTCGGAAATAAAATCATTAACAATAGGTAATTTTCTCACTTTTTTATAGAAAGGGGCTGGTGTTAAAGATTTAAGTAGTTCTTGATCATAATCATTTATAGATTTAATTGCCCAACGATAATCATTATGATCCTCGTCTAGCTTGTTAGAGCTTTCAGGTATTAACCTTTTTATTTGTTCAATAGCTAAATCTCCGAATACTCCATATAAAACCCAGCTTAATTTTTGAAGAGAATGATAACTGTCAAACTCTTCCGAAATCCAATCTTGAATTCGAGCATCTTTATAGCTCTGCTCCTCTATAAAATCAACTACTTTTATAAATTTATCTTCCTCAAATTCTAAGTCAAAATTATATCTTTCTTTTTTCAGTAGTAGATTATAAGCCTGTTTTTGACTAGTAATATTCTGCTCTTTCATTATTTTACCAACCTCAACTTGTCGCTTCGAGATTTTTTTAAGAAATTCCTCTTGCTCTAATTTTCGTTCACTTTCAACTATTTCTGTATAAGACGATAATCTTGAAGCATCATGTTTGAAATTTGTAGCTTTGTTGCTAATAAAAGGAATGTAAGTCAGACGTTGGGGATCATTGGTAGCTAAATCGATATGTTTTTTTAGTTCTAGGAATTTAGTTTCTAGTTCTTTTCTTGCTCCTTCATACCATACCTTATGATGCTTGATAACAACTTCTTTAGCTTCTGAGCCAAAGTCTCGTTGGAAGTCAGAGTTTGAAATATTTACTTGACAGAACAACTTGAACCCTTTACCTCTAGGAGATACAAAGGCCATATACGGTTTTACATGCTTAGTACCTTTCCATACTTTATTCATCCATTCAATTGCTTCCTTTCTGTCATTAAACTTATCGAAATCAAAACAGAACCTACCTGTGTGTTTGAAGCTCATTTTGTTTTTATTTCTAGTATTGGTGTTAAGTGATATCATGATAGCTGGCAAGAAAGGTTTTACAGCTGAAAGATCTCCTCTAGAAGCGTCTAATAATTTTTTAATGGATGCCTTAGGGTTAGTCATTTCATCAATTAACTCTTGTTGTGAAATTTTTTCTGCTCTTTTTTTACTTTTTTTCCCAAAAGACCTTGTACTAGCATTCCATTGGTTGGAATACCCTAAGAAGTTATAAAGAAACTGATTTGATGTAAATGCATTCAGCTTATCAAGTTCATAAAGCTCATCTTTATGTTTTGCTAAAAAATTAGAGCAATAATCAAACGTGCTAATTTGCTCATTACGTTTTGCAAAGTTCTTTACGAATTTGTCTAATAAAGTTTGAGTTTCTTCATCTAGTTTTTGGTATTCTGCATATGCAGTTAACCTAGTGTAAATCTGTGAGTAGATTGTATGAGTTGAAAAATAATAATAGTTTTTACTCATTGTTTAATTTTAAGATTGAGTGTGTCTTTTAAATGACCCAAGTGTGGGAAACATGCTTTATTATATATTAAAAGTGTGTTTCCTCAGGTGGTCCATATCAGAAACCTAAAAAGTTCATTTATAGATTTATTTTATAGCTAAATGCTACTTATTACTAAGGTCGTGAGGTTTTAATCGCTGCTGGTCCTTAATAATCTTTATTATATAGAAGGTGAATACGATTTAATCGCTTTGAGTGAGGGGAAAACTCAAAAATGGTCTGTTTTTAATGTTTTTATTGTAGGGCTTATTACTGTATGGATAGCCTTACTAGAAACAGAAATTATGTCAAAATTAAGTAAGAAGAAATTCTTGGAAAAGTTCAGTTCTTTTCCAAGTTTTCATAGAAAACTTTTAAAACAAGGATGTGTTGAATGGGATTTATTAGTACATCATCCACAAGATTATTACACTGCGAATAGTGGATCTGTTTCTGGGATGATTTATTATAAGGATACTGTATCTTTTGCAAAAAAACATCATTTATCTATTTTACAAATTCTAGATGAGTTTGAAACAAATTGTGGGAAACTAGAAAGAAAGCCTAATCCTCAAGATGAGACACAATATTTCAATTGGCTCTCATGGTTTGCTTGGGAAAGTATGATGAGTGAAATTATTGCTTTTAGCGAATACTAGCCTAGATAATCAGTACGTGACAACTTTCACATATTGATTATTTTTTTGATTTAATGAAGAAATGATTCTTAACTTTGTTTCCTATAAGAGTAAAGAAATTTTGAAAATAAAAAGCAATCAATTAGAAGTTATAAATAATAGTATTTATAAGAAGAATAGGTTTAAATTTCATTCTAAGGTTATGTCTTGGGTTCCTGTTTATGTAGATTTGGAAAAATATAAAGAATCAGAAATAATTTATACCACTTATTTTAGTCATATATACATAAACTTGTTATCAGAGTTTTGTGATTCACTTAAAATACCTTACCTCTTTTCTTTTGTTCCTTATTCTGATGTAATTGATGGTGACATTTTTATAAAAACGCTTTCTTCAAAAATTAAGAATAAAAATACAGTTATTAGGAAAAGTGCTTATTTGTTACATTTAGTAAAAACATTTGAGAATAATGATTATGATATTTTTTCTCCAGGATCTGTTCATGCGTTATTTGAATATGATAATATCGATACTATCGAGATAGTGAGAAATGTTTTGATATCATTTCTAGTAAGAAGTTCCGATACTGGGATTTCGAAAAGTTTAGAGATTTTTAATAAAAATACCAAAGAAGCTGTAAAAAGAAGAAAGATAATTGAAAAAAATAAATTAGATAAAAGTCAGGGGTATATTGCAGAAAGCTATGAAGAAATAAATAATAAAATTCCTGATAAAAAATTATTATCTAGAAAAGAGGCTAGTGATTTATTAAAAATATCTTTACCAACATTAAATAATTGGACAAAAGAAAATAAATTAATTTCTTACGGAATTGGAGGAAGAGTGTATTACAAAGAAGAAGAGCTTTTAGATTCTTTAGAAAAATTAAAGAAGTAAATAAATAAATACTGACTAAATGCTGACTACTTTAAAAGTAAAAAACACTTAACTAATTGATATTAATTAAGTTAAGTGTTTTTTTTGTGGAGACGCCGAGAATCGAACTCGGGTCCAAACAAGCAGTTAAAATGCTTTCTACATATTTAGTTTTTGTTTAGTTTTCGACTTAAAGCTGATCAAAAACAACCTACTTAAAGCTTAACTTCTTTAGTTTCAAAATGCTATCGAAGTACTAACATTTCTATGTTTATTTTTACGATGCCCAAAAGTGAAACGCCATAAACCAAGGCTTTTCGTGGACATAAAGCTTGCACACCTTGTGTGCCTAGGCTAATCTTACTATAAATTCAGATTAAGCAGCTAAAGCGTAGTTATTTTCGCCGTTTAAAAGGTTGAAATGAGTTTTACGAGTATTGATTTCATTCCTCGATATGCTTACAGTTTTACTGACCTTGCTGTCAAAACCAGTCGTCCCCATATCCTGAATTTATTCCAGAATCTTATTCTAATGAATAAGGCAACAAAAGTAATAAAAATCATGCGACTTTGTATTTGCAAGTCCTTTATAATTCTAGTAATTTCGATGAAAATTTTAAAAGACACCGATATATGAAGTTTGGTATTATTAAAGAGCGTAAAAGCCCTCCTGATAGAAGAGTAGTATTTTCTCCAAAAAAAGCACAAGAATTTCAGTCGCTTTTTCCTGAAGCAAAGATAAAAGTTGAAAGCTCTGCAATTAGAGTTTTTAGCGACCAAAGCTATGCCAAATCTGGAATAGAAGTTGCAGGTAATGTTGCCGATTGTGAGGTACTTATTGGTGTAAAAGAGGTGCCTATTGATGCGTTAATTCCAAACAAAAAATACTTTTTTTTTAGTCACACTATCAAAAAGCAACCCTATAATAGAGAATTGTTGAAAGCTATTTTAGCCAAAAATATTGAGCTATATGACCATGAAGTAATTACAGAAGAAAATGGAAATAGGCTCATTGGTTTTGGAAGATATGCAGGTATTGTAGGAGCATATAATGGATTTAGAGCTTTTGGATTAAAAAATGAAAGCTTCAGTTTGCCAAAAGCAGAAGATTTATCAGATCAAAAATCTTTAATAGAAGCGCTAAACAATATCTCGTTACCTAACATTAAAATCCTTTTAACAGGAAGCGGTAAAGTAGCAAAAGGGGCTAAAGAAATGTTAGATGGTATGCATATAAAATCCGTATCTGTAGAGGATTATTTATCTAAAAGCTTTAACGAACCTGTATATTGTATGATAGATGTTTTAGATTATAATAAGCGAAAAGATGGTCAAGTAATAAACAACTATGATTTTTATAAACACCCAGAAGCCTATGAATCTGATTTTATGCGTTTTGCTAAGGAAACAGACTATTTTATCGCTGGCCATTTTTTTGGTGATGGCTCTCCATATTTATTCACAAGAGAAGATGCAAAATCTAAAGATTTTAATATCAAATTTGTAGCAGATATTTCTTGCGATATAGATGGTCCAGTAGCTTCTACCATAAGACCTTCTACTATTGCCAATCCTATTTACGGATATGATCCTGAGTCTGAATCTGAAATCCATTTTAAAGCCTCAAGTGCTATTGTTGTGATGGCAGTAGATAATTTACCTTGTGAACTACCAAAAGATGCAAGTGAAGGTTTTGGTGAGCTGTTTCTAGAGCATGTAATTCCAGCATTTTTTAATAATGATAAGGATGGTGTTTTATACCGTGCTAAGATGACTGAAAACGGAAAACTTACAGAAAGGTATTCCTATCTACAAGATTATGTAGATGGAGTAGAGTAATTTCTGCCAAGATAAGAAAGAAACCACAGTAAGCACCCAAAACCTAGAGTAATCAACCAGGTGTCTAGGTCATTAAAGCTATAAAACACTTTCTTGGTTAATCTTAAAGGAGATGTAAATATACTCCATGAATTGAAACGTAATATACGCCCTAAATAAATTCCATAACCACAAAGAAAAACGGTAAAAACAAGATGTATATTGGCTGTTTTTTTGGACCAATTAGATGCTATCACAGAGTATATATTATTTATTGATAGAACCCCAAGGGTTAATCCAATTATTGCATAAGAAGAAATTACAATTAAATCAAATAATAGAGATATAGATTTTTCATTTTGTAAATGAATAAAATCTGTAATTATATATGGCGCATTAGGAAGAAATAACATCCAGGATATAATCCATACAATTAATATTGACCTTGAGATTTTTTTTTGACTCCGTGCTTTAATTTCTAAAGAGATCAAATAGGGAACTACAGCTAGAATAAGATTCCAAGCCAGAAAACTTAGAAATATAGATTCAAAGATGATTAACCGCATTCCTAGTAATAAAAAGGAAATTAGAGCTGCTTTGAAAAGTAGCTTTTCAATCTTAGAAATTTTTTTAAATAATTGTTTATTCTTTAGCTTATGTTCCGTAATTAGAATAAACAATGCTCCAAGTGTATAAGCTACTAAATCTTTAACACTAAATGTAGTTCCCAAAATTGAGTTTAATACAGGCTTAAATTGACTTGGGTAGTTGCTAGATAACTTTAACAGTTGTAAAAGTTCAATGATAAAAGAAAAAGTCAATACTAAAAGGACCGCTTTTTTTACCGACAATTTGGTAAAAAACCTCACCAATGAATACAGTAATACAACAACAACAAAATCACCAACATTATGTCTTACAAAACCTCCAGTAAATAGAATAAAAATTTCTAAAACAAAGGTTACTAAAAAAATGTATAAATATTTGATATTCATTTTTTACTTTAAAAAGAACAAAACCTCTTGAGTGATTATAAAAATAGAGGTTTTGCTCTACATTAACCAACTAACTAATCATTTTTCCAATCTATTTTTCTTGAAGCATACATTACTGAAGCTAGAATAATAAATAGCCCAATACTTCCAACCAATAAAGCATAATTCTCTAATTGAATGATTACGAAAATGAATGTATATAAAGCGGTTAGAGATGCTCCTATAAAAAATGGAAACTTTATATTTTTTAATATGGATTTGGAGTATAATGAGATTAATAAAACTACTGAAGCCCCAGCTATTATATATGCTCTTAAATAACTGCTATGCTCTGAAATAGATATTAACAATGTATAAAACATCGTCAGTGCTATACCAATCATTAAATATTGAAAAGGATGAATAGAAATTTTACTCATTGTTTGAATTAAAAAGAAGATTAAAAAAGTCAACGCAATGACTAAAAAACCATATTTTACTGACCGTTCACTCTTTTGATATTCATCTACAGGAATCATAAAGTTTACACCAAAAGCATACTTTGTAAGTGCTGGAATTCCATTAAATGATTCTTGTGAAAAGGGACGATTAATATCTAATACTTTCCATTTAGCATTGAATCCGTTATCGGTGATTTTATCAGAATTAAATGGCAAGTATTCCCCAATGAAGTTTGCGGTCTTCCAATTAGAGTTAATATTTATATTGGTTTCTTTACCAATAGGTATAAAACGAATTTGTTTACTACCATTAATTTTAAGCGTTATAGAAAAAGATACTTTTGATTTTGAAGGAAAATATTCTGTCTTTAAGAATTCACTCTCTAATTTATGTAAATGAATTTCCTTATTATAAGGAGAGTTTCTTTTTTCATATTTAGAATTGAAGGAGTATTGATTTTTTTCTATTTTAATAGAAACTAAATCGTTAACTCCTTTTAGGTTAGATGTTTGAATAATGAATCGAGCTTTCTTCCATAGAATATCCTCTTGTTTAGTGCCTTTTTCACTGAAATTGGGATGTGTAAAACTGCCAGAAATATCAATTTTACTCTGATACACGGCAGTTTTGTATATCCCTCTCTCTTTTTCATGTGGATTAATATTAGATTGTATATTTAATTCGTTAGGAAAAAAATATGCATATTTGATGCTTTCAGTTACTTCATTTTTGAACTCTTTTGTTACTGGATGAGTAATGGTTCTTGATTTGTATACTTTATAGGGAACCTTTAAAATTGGTCCGTATAGTAAAACTTCTTTTCCCCATTTTTTATTTATCTCTTTAACTACTTCCTGTTGGCGGAGCATTCGTTCTTGAATTAAGTTTTTAATATAAGATAGAGGAACCAATAGTATTAAAATTAATAGCCCGACCATAAACATTCGTGCAGTTATAGATGTTCTAATCCATTTTCCTAATTTTCCATTCTGTGGGTGATAATTTTCCATGATTTATGTTTTAAAAGAACTTTGAAAATCAAAGTATTATTATAAAAAAATATTATTTATTATTTATTAATTTTTCAAGAGCATTAATATGTGTTTTGAATTCTTTTTTTCCAATTTTTGTAGCATAATATTTTGTATTGGGTTTTCGCCCAATAAATTGTTTCTCAACAATTATGAAGGATAATTTTTCTAATGCTTTAAGGTGACTTGCTAAATTACCATCTGTAACTCCAAGTAGTTCTTTTAGTGTGTTGAAATCTGCGTACTCATTAACCATTAGAATAGACATAATTCCTAATCTTATTCTATGATCAAATGCTTTGTTTATATGTGAGATGATATTTTTCAACACAATAAATAGTTTTATATGGTTACTGTTTATGATCTTTTTTTATCATACTTAAAATACATAAGAGTTCCATAGATTATGTGCATAACTCCAAACCCAAGAATCCACAACCAAAACCCATAACCAGGTAAAGCTGCACAAATTAATCCGAGTACTATTTCAATATAACCTAAAAATTTGATATCTCTTAAAGTATGTTTGGATGCATTGACTAAAGAAAGACCATAAAAGAGTAACATTAATGCACTAACAGAGTCATACCTTTGTTGAGCCAAAATAATTAATATATAAACACCACCAGTAATCAGTGGTGTCAAAAAGCTAATCAATACTCTTTTCGAGGTTGAATCCCACATTTTTTCACCATTTCTTTTGGCTTTTTTTACTGTTAAAAAAATTGCAGTAGATACACTCATGAAAAAGATAATAACTAAATTTAATAATATTAAGTTGAAAACTTCTTTATCATCAAAAATTAAAAACCACTTACCATGATCTGTAATAAACCAATATCCAATTGCAGCACCTATTATTGCATAAATACCAGCCATAATTCCAGATAAACCACTTAATGAAATAAATCGAGATGATTTATTCATTAAGTTTTTGATTTCTGAAATATCTTTTAAATAATCTGTTTTATTCATTTTTAAAGAACTTTGAAATACAAAGTAAGTATAAATAATTAGAACAAACAAATTATTTATCAATAATTATTTTTTAACCACTACCCCATATACAAAATGTGAAGCTCCTAGTATTAGTATAGAAGAGTACCAATAAGTAGGAATTATAAAAGACATAATAGCCAATAAAAAAGCAATACTTGCTAGTATATAAAAAGGCTTTTTGAAATTGCTCAAGGTAATCAATAATAGGCCATACAAAAGCAAACCAACTGAAGCTAACCAATTGAATAAACCATTAGAATAGAGTAATATTAGAATGGATAATCCTATTATAAAATGAACTAAATATATCCAGAATCTCTTTTTAGAATAAGGGTTCCAGATTTTTTCATTTAATTTTCTAGCGTTTCTCCGATTCGAATAAAATAGCGCAAATGAAGAAAATAGAAAAAGAAAAAATATAATAGAGATGACAAAAAATTCTATTAACTGAATAGACATAAACATCATAATCGTATCATCAATTAAAAAATTGGTAACACAACCATTTATCAAATAAGCACTTGCAATAAAATATAATCCTATTTGAATACTATTAAAACCTTTTAAAATAAAGTTTGGAGAATTACTATCTTGTGTGTTGTTATTCATAGTGAGTAAACTTATGCTAATATACAAAAAATGAACCCTGCCGAAAATTACATTTTAAAGCAACCAGAACCTTTTAAATCTATATTGCTTCAATTGCAAATTTTGATTGAATCTGCCTACCCCAAAGTTGATTTAAAATATAAGTGGAAGATTCCCTACTATTATTTAAATAATAAACCTTTTTGTTTTTTAAATGTTTCTAAAGGGTATGTAGATGTAGGGCTTTGGTTTCCACAAAAAGCAGATCATCTAGAACCTTATTTAGTAAGCAAAGGTAGAAAGAAGATGAAATCTCTAAGGTATTTTGCTGTTGATGAAATCGATCAAAATATTTTGTTTAGTGTATTAGAAGAAGTATATAAAAACCATCACAAAGGGTTTTATTATAAGTAATTATCGAGCTCTAATTAGATATTCTAAAGCTAATTCTCCGTCCATAAATAGATAAACCTCAGTATTTCTGTTTGGATTAGAAATGGTTATTGTAGCAATGTTGTCTTTAAAAGTGATAGTTGGCTTTTTTGAGTATTCATCGCCTTTAAACCCATAATAGATATTACTACTAGGAGATACATTTTTAATTTTTAAAGAAATCGTATTATCTTCATTAGGGTATAAAACTCCTCCTTTTGGAGCAATAACTCCTAAATTACTTTTCAAAAAATATTTCCCATAGATGGGTTGACTATAAAAATCTGATAAGCTAGGTTGATTTAATAGAATATTCCACTTTCTATCATCGGTATAATGAGTATATCCGATTTTTTTGAAATCAACATCAAAAAAATAATCATTAAAATTTTTCTGCCACCTACCATTTAGTACAGAGCCAGAAGACCAAGTAGCATCAATAAGCATCCATCTATTATTTACCTTCACAGCATTCCAAGCATGATTTGTTGTATTGGGGACTCTGTTAATTTCATAGGCTGAATTTCTAACATATCCGGTTAATACAATCGCTTCAATATCTAATAAGTCACATACTTTTTTTAAAGATTGTGCATACTCTTCACAGACCCCTAATTTAGAGAAGAAGGCTTCTTTAACAATATTATCTTTAATTTCTTGAATCTTTTCTAGTCGCTCTTTTTCACTCGAATATTTAAATTGAATAACTGTCTTATTGGGTTGCATTGCTTCTGCAAGATTATAACGAATGTTATTTGTAATCCATTTAAAAGCAGCACGGACTTTATCAATGTCAGTAGAGAAGTCCGATTCAATTCTATTAGCAAGTTCTTCTACAGTTCTATATCTAGGATACGAGTTTACGGTATTATCTACAGTACTATAATTTTGAGCAGAAATTACAATTGAAAAGAAGAAGAAAAGAAAAGAAAGTTTTTTCATTATAATAGAATAACAATTTTGTGAAACAAAAATTGTGCCTATAATGAATTTATGGTTTTTCTGATAGCAACTAAGTTGGTTAACAGCTCTTCTAAATGATCTAAATGAAGCATATTAGCGCCATCACTTTTTGCATTAGCAGGGTCGAAGTGTGTTTCTATAAACAACCCGTCTACATTATTTACAACGCCAGCTCTAGCAATTGTTTCTATCATATCTGGCCTTCCACCAGTTACTCCCGAAGTTTGATTAGGTTGTTGTAAAGAATGTGTAACATCTAAGACCGTAGGAGCAAAAGCTCTCATTTCTGGAATTCCTCTAAAATCTACAATCATATCCTGATATCCAAACATGGTCCCTCTATCTGTTACCATTACTTGATTGTTACCAGAATCAGTTACTTTTTTCACAGCATGTTTCATAGCCGATGGACTCATAAACTGCCCTTTTTTAAGATTGACAACTTTTCCGGTGTTTGCTGCAGCAACAACCAAATCAGTTTGTCGCACTAAAAATGCAGGAATTTGTAATACATCTACATATTCTGCAGCTTTAACAGCATCAGAAACTTCATGGATATCGGTTACAGTAGGGACATTAAAAGTTTGAGAAACTTTTTGTAAAATTTTTAAAGCTTTTTCATCTCCAATTCCAGTAAAACTGTCAATCCTACTACGATTAGCCTTCTTAAAACTTCCTTTAAAAACATATGGTATTGCTAACTTATCGGTAATGGTTATAACACTTTCTGCAATTCTTAAAGCCATTTCTTCACTTTCAATAGCACACGGACCCGCTAGTAAAAAAAAGTTGTTGGCATCTATGTTTTTGATATTAGGAATTTTGGATATATCCATCTGAAAAAAATTTTAACAAAAGTACAAAATAATTATTGTCAAGGTTTGGTATCTTTAGCACTTTATAACCATTATATTTTAAAAATGAATCGAATAAAATTCTTATTATTTTTTGCTACAACAGCAATATGTACTGTATCAACTTTTGCTCAAAAAGGAATACATATTGATACAACTATTGTTAGAAAACATTTGTACACACTTGCTTCTGATGAAATGGAAGGAAGAAGAGCAGGTACAGATGGAATTGAAAAAGCGGCACAATATATTGAAAAGGAGTTTAAAAGAATTGGCTTAAAGACATATCAAGATTTACCAACCTATCGTCAAACATTTACATTTAAACCAAGAAGATCAAATGATAGTATTACCTCAAGTAATATTATTGGAGTTTTAGAAGGGTCAAGTAAAAAAGATGAAATAGTGATTATTTCTGCTCATTATGATCATCTTGGAATAAGAAAAAAAGAAGGAGTTTTGGATAGTATTTATAATGGTGCTAATGATGATGCTTCTGGAGTTACGGGTGTTTTAGTCTTGGCAGAATACTTTAAAAAAGTTGGAAATGAAAGAACTATTGTTTTTGTTGCGTTTACTGCTGAAGAAATGGGTTTAATTGGCTCTACATATTTTGGAAAAGGGATAGATGCTAGCAAGTTTGTGGCTGGAATTAATTTGGAAATGATAGGAAAAGAACCCAAAACAGGTCCTAAAACAGCTTGGTTAACTGGATTTGAAAGATCAGATTTTGGAAAAATCATTCAGAAGAATTTGAAAGGCACAGGATATAAATTGTTCCCAGACCCATATATAAAGTTTAATTTATTTTTTAGATCTGATAATGCATCTTTAGCTAGGCTAGGGGTACCATCACATACCTTCTCTACAACACCTATAGATATTGATAAGAATTATCATCAAGCTTCAGATGAGGCAGAAACCTTGGATGTTTCCGTTGTTGCTGAAACTATTAAGGCAGTTGCTAAAGGGACAGAAAGTATTATTAATGGAAAAGATACTCCAACAAGAGTAGTACTAAAGAAAAAGAAGTAGGATGAAATTTTTTAAACTTATTTTAATGCTATTACTAGTTGGTTGTACCTCTAGTAAAATAGTCTATGACTATGATGTGAAATTAGATTTTAATAAGTTTCAGACGTTTAATTTTTATGATGATGTTGGCGAAGGGTTAAATGAATTAGATGTAAAAAGAATTCTTTCAGTCATAGAAAAAGAATTGCTTTTTAAAGGGTTTAAGAAATCTGAAACCCCCGATTTTTTAATCAATTTTACTTCCCTAAAAACAGCTTTAGAAGAAAACAATAATGTAGGCATAGGAATTGGTGGAGGTAGAAATGTTGGTTTCGGAATCTCAGGAGGAATTAATCTTGGAGGTAAAAAGATAAATGAAGAGCTTACGATTGAGTTTGTCAATGCAAAGAACAATCAATTATTTTGGCAAGGAATATCTAATAAAAAAATTAGAGAGAAAATAAAGCCTGAGGCAAGAGAAATTTATGTCAAAGAGATTGTCAAAAAAATCTTTGAAAAATACCCTCCTCAGAAAAAATAAATATGGCATACAGCGAATTTTTAGCCGATAGAGTTTCTCAGTTTTTTACTGAAAAGAGCATCCCTTTTGAAGCAAGAAAGATGATGGGAGGTTTATGTTTTATGGTAGATGGTAAAATGTGTGTAGGCGTTAATAGAGACGAAATAATGGCTAGAATTGACCCAGAGATATATGAAGAATCTCTGACCAAACCAGGATGTAGGGAAATGAATTTTACTGGAAGACCCATGAAAGGTTTTGTGTTTTTAACCGATGAGGCAATAGACCTAGATGATGATTTAAATGTTTGGTTACAACTTGCATTAGACTTTAACCCGAAAGCAAAAGCGAGTAAGAAAAGGAAAAAGAAATCATAAAAAAGAAACCTCAGATTTATACTGAAATAAATCTGAGGTTTCTTTTTATATTGAACAATTAAAATTGATATCGGAGGCTTAATGCAAAATCAGAATTAAGCCCATCATAGATATCACTAAAACCAAATTCTGGTCTATAATCAAGTGAAATTAATAATGGAATTTCAAAATTATATTCGATACCAATATTACCTGCAGCATAAAGTACAGCTTCACTTTGATCTACCACTTTATTTTTCCAACTACCAACCCCTCCACCAAAACCAGCATACCAGTTAAAACCATTGTCTATATCCCAAACCCACTGATAAATGCCTGTTAGTTTGAAGGAACTAACTTTTGAGTCTGATCTAGTACCAAGGTTGATTTCTAATCGATTTGATTCTTTTAATTTTAATTGGTAAGAGACCTCACCACCAAGCCCACTGTTATCCCCAAATCGAATTCCTATGGAGTTTTCCGAAATTTCTTGCGCACTTAATGCAAAGGTTGTCATACATAAAATGACAAAACATACTATTGTTTTCTTCATAATTTATTATTTAAGTCAACCTCTTATGTCAAAGGTTATGCCTAAAACAAAAATTACTGAAAATTATTTTAAATAAGCCAATAAAACTTTAAGGTTTCTTATTTTTACATACTAAATTTTTATAGATGAACGTCCACTTTATTGCTATTGGAGGCAGCGCTATGCATAACCTAGCAATTGCATTGCATCATAAAGGATACCAAGTTTCGGGAAGCGATGATACCATTCATGACCCTTCTAAATCTAGATTAGAGAAGTATGGGTTGTTGCCAAAAGAATTTGGTTGGTTTCCAGAAAAAATTTCTTCAGAATTAGATGTTATTATTTTAGGGATGCACGCTAAAAAAGATAATGCAGAGTTATTGAGAGCTCAAGAACTAGAATTAAAAATTTATAGTTATCCCGAATTTTTATACGAGCAGTCTAAGGATAAAACCAGAGTCGTTATTGGAGGTTCTCATGGTAAAACGACAATTACTTCAATGATTTTACATGTGTTGAATTATCATCATAGAGAGGTAGATTATATGGTGGGAGCACAACTAGAAGGTTTTGAAACCATGGTGCACCTAACTAAAGAAAACGAATTTATTGTTTTAGAAGGAGATGAGTATTTAAGCTCACCTATAGACATGCGCCCCAAATTCCATCTTTATAAACCAAACATTGCTTTATTAAGTGGTATTGCTTGGGATCATATTAATGTGTTTCCAACCTTTGATAATTATGTTGAGCAGTTTAGTATTTTTACTGATTCTATGGTACACGGAGGGAGTATGGTGTATAATGAAGAAGACTTAGTTGTTAAAGAAGTAGTAGAAAATTCGCAAAACTCAATTAAAAAATATGCATATTCAACTCCTCAACATTATATAGAAAATGGAATTACATATATAGACACATCAGATGGTGATATGCCCTTAGAAATTTTTGGAGATCATAATCTGCAAAATTTAGCTGGAGCAAAATGGATCTGTCAACATATGGGAATTGATGAGGATGATTTCTATGAAGCGATTGCCACTTTTAAAGGTGCCAGTAAACGTTTAGAGAAAATAGCTGAAAATTCCTCTACTGTTGTTTTTAAGGATTTTGCTCATAGTCCAAGCAAAGTAAAAGCAACTACAACTGCAGTTAAGAAGCAATATACAGAAAGAACATTGATAGCATGTTTAGAACTACACACTTATAGTAGCTTGAATGCTGATTTTTTGAAAGAATATAAAGGCGCTTTAGATTTAGCAGATATTGCTATAGTATTTTATTCGCCACATGCGGTTAAGATTAAACAGTTAGAAGAAGTTACCTCTCAGCAAATACATGAAGCATTTAAAAGAGATGATTTAATTATTTTTACAAATCCAGATCAGTTTAAGACATTCTTATATCAACAAGAATTAAACCAGAAAGTAGTACTGCTAATGAGTTCTGGAAATTATGGAGGATTAGATTTTGAAGAGCTAAAAAGCTTGATTTAACGTTTTAATAGTAGATCAAGTAGATGACCTCTAACATCTTTATTGACAAAGGCTAATTTTAATTTTTTTAACCTTGTTTTAGTATTAAAAAATAAAGACCATTTCTTTTTATGCGCTTTCATTTTTTCAGATGAATCTAGTAATTCAATTTGATGCTTCACAAAAGCAGCACTAGTTTTATTATTAGTAAAACAAATCGAAGGAATTGTATTAAATACATAGTTACAACTTGCTAAAAAAGTATTAAGAATATTAAAATAATGCTGAGCAGATTGTATAGCACTTAATGTATTTGTCTTTTTAGACAAAAGAAAAAGATCATAACAATTTCTTAGCGAGATTGTTTTATACCAATACCCTAAATCATTGGTCTGTTTATTAAATATCGTATGTAGTACTTGATTTTTATAACTTAAAACAGAGATATTATCTTTTGTTTTTGATAGGCTATTTTTTACAGTATCATAATTTAAACAACGGTCATAAGGATCTTTTATAATTCTAAAGTGTACTTCAACAGCAGCAATTTTTTCTTCATGTATTAATCTAGGATAATGCTTCCCTAATTTTACATTATCTAACTTATGAGGTTTGTTATTATATCCGCTCTTTTTTAGTAGTTGGACAGTAGTTGTATATGCTTTATCGGAAACTATAAAATCTATATCTCCTACCATTCTTTCAGCAATATCTTTATAAAACCCTTGTAATAGAAACCCTGTTCCTTTTAAAAAAATGGGTTGAATGTTATGAGTTTCAAGCAATGTATTTATTTCTTTTGCTTGAGCAATTATTTCTTCATTTCTTTCTCTGTTTAAATCTGTAATGTGTTTCATGTAAGCAACCAAGTCCTCAGGAATATAAGACAAAAGGCTTTTACGCTTTAGGTTGCAATATAAAGCAGGGAAAACATAATGTGCAGTGCTTACTTTTACCACTTCATCCCAATCAATAGCTCTCTTCTCTAGTTCACTTTTAATAATAGTGTAATTTTTATCTTCTAAAGAAATAGTCAAGCATTTTGCTATAAAAAGTAACGTTTCTCTATAAGACATTTTTAAAAAGTTTAGAAACTTCAGAAATCATTCTATCATTGTTAGCATAAGTAATTTGGTAGCAAGGAACATTCGCATACCAGTTTAAAAAAGAATCCACATTTTCAGAAATAGGAGATAGCCAGGAATCTGGAATTAACTTTTCAAAAGCATCAATATTTGAAATTTCTTGAAGCTTAAATTCTATATCAGCATCATACTTAATAAAAACAAAACCTTTACAAGGTACGCGATGTATATTACTATTGTTTTTTGGAGGTAAAAATCGAACGATTTTACCTAACCTCTTAAAATGATATTCGGCACTACTTTTTAATTCAGGGTAAAAAGGGAGTAATACATCTAAACTGTTTCTCTTGATAGAGATTGCAGCAGGAAAAGAAAATATGTCTTGCGATAAGGCATTCACAGGAACAAAGTCATCTGCAATACAATCAAAGCCATGTGCTTGTAGTAAAGCTAAAGAAGTACTTTTTCCTTTTCCAGAATCACCAAGAAACAACATACCGTTTTTTCCATCTGAAACTGCTGAAGCATGGAATACACCTAACCAATCTTTTTCTGGCTTCTGATGTATATGTTGCACAATTTGCATAGATAGTTTTCCTTGAAAATAATGAATGTCATCATAACTCCAAGCTCCAATAAATTGATTGTCTGTGTATAAAAAAGTAAAATGATTTTCGTTAAAAACGCTATAGTTAAAATCAAATTTTTGAGGAGTAGAAACTTCTAAATGCGCAAACTTTGGATGTACTAATGATAACTCAAATTCATTTGAGAAGGAGATTTTAAAAATAGTACTGTTAATTTGGTAGTATTTTGTAAACTCATATTCAGTAGGGATTTTTACATCCTTGTATTCATTTACGGTAGCTATTTTTTGTTCTTGATTAGGAATCAAGATCTTGTTTTCTAAGTCTAAAATAAAATCGGTTGCCTTTTCTATAGGAATTTCTAAAGTCTTAGAAAATTCTTTTGCAACAACCTTTGAAGAAGCTCCATTTGATAAACGATCTATTATTTCTGCAACAATTTTTTCTAATATGGCATATTGATTTGAGTTTTCAAACCATACAATAGATTTATCTTCAATATTTTTAATAAGAATTTGTTTCTTCAAGCTTAGAATTTTTCGTTTGTCCAACGATCTTTAAACTTCAAGTAATATACTTGAAAAATCCGCCAAATTAACTTATTAAATCTAAAATTAAATAGTGTGTCAATTAAGCTGTCTATATTGGTACTTTTATGAAAGTAGAATATTCTTTTTTCTATTTGTTCATCTGTATATTTACCATACATTCTCCTACTAGAAACCTCACTAATCTGCCATTTTAGCAAATGCTTTCTTCTCCATTTTTTTCTATACTTCCCAAAATTTGTGGTTCCTTTCTGTAAATATTCATCAATATAAGTCACAGCAAGAGAAGCACTTTGCATAGCATATCTAATCCCTTCTCCTCCTAAAGGGTTTACGGTAGAAACGGCATCACCGACGGCAAATACTTTGTCTTTATAAAATGTATCCTGAATGCTAGGACTATACCTTAACGTTCCGCCATGAACATCGATCAAGCTATAATCTTTTGGCTTAATATACTCCTTAATAATTTTTTCGGTAAGCTTCTTTGTTGTTTTTGTTGTTTTCTCTTCGTCTTTAGCTTGAATATGAACTTTACCAGAGCCTACTTTTAAGATTTTATTTTCCATTGGAAAAATCCAAGAATATCCTTTCAATGCCCATTTATCTCCTAAGAAAAAGATCAAAGCATCTTTATATCTATCATAAGCTTCTTGATCAACTTTAATTAGATATTCGATTCCACTACCATATACCATCTCTGGCTGATCATCTTTAGAATCGAACATGACTTTTCTTAGAGGCCCTGTTCCATCTACTAATAGTTTCGCTTTTAATTTTATAATTTCTGAAGACTCAGCATTTTTAAATTCTGCAATAATTCCATCATCGACAATGGTCTTTTTTACATAGCGATGGCCCATTAATACTTCTCCACCTTTAGCAGTGGTTTCATCAGCAAGAAATTGGCGTAAGCGTCCAAAATCTAAAACAACTCCTTTTCTTTGGTCTCCCTTCCAACGATAGGCATCTTTAGAACATTGAATCACCAAATCGTTCCAATAACTACCTATAACACTTTTAGGGATATTAAATTCTTCTAAAGGAGCTAAGGTCATTCCAGCACTAGAAAAATTATTATCTTCAAAACTTTTATAGCGCTCTACTAAAAGTGTTTCATAACCTTTAGCAGATAATTCTCTTGCACATTGTCCGCCAGCAGGTCCACCACCAATAACAATAACGTCATATTCTTTGATCATAAGAATCAGATAATTTTAAGGGGATAAAGATAATAGTTTTGATAGTTACATTTAGATTTCATTCTATTAAAAAGCCCCGAAATATTTCGAGGCTTTTTTTGGTATTATTTTATTCTTAAAATCCAGTCCCAGGATCTTCTGGACTTGCTGCTTGTGCTTTTTTAGGATGTAGTAATAGATACGTCCCTAATGCTGTTAATGCAGTATATTTTCCGTAATGCCCAATCTTTTGTAAGGCTTCTTTTCGTGTAATGTTTTTGTTATTTTTCATGATACGTTTACCTTTAGATTATTCAATAATTATTTTCTGATTCAACTTTCCTTGGTCAGTTTCTAATTGAACAATATATATTCCCGGTTTTACACCAGGTAAGGTAATATCATGTAAGCCATGGGCTTCAAAATTTGTTTGTAACATTTGTTTTCCTAAAATATCAAAGATTTTAAGAGCTGTATCTCCAGATCTAACTCCAGTAATTCTTAGGTTTGTATTACTGGTCTTATAAATACTTATGGTATTTAAATCAAAAGAATTTGTACTTAAGGCTGCTTCGGTATTCATGTGCAGATAAAAACGACCAATTCCATTATAACTTGATAAGAACGTAATTCTATACTCAGCATTAGTATCGTCTAATTGTGTAAACGTATTATTCTCTTTGTCTTCTATGAAGACATTCAGCCCATTGGGTATGTTCTCTACATTGGCTGTAAAAACAATTTCTTTGGGTATTTCTTCATTAGTTGTATCATCTAATGCTAAGTTGATATTTACGCCAATAGGGATAATCATATTTTCATGATTACTATTCGGTAAAGATTGTCTCATAAAATCTACCCCTTGGCTATTACTAACTAGGTGTGTATAAACGTGGAAACTATTGGCTGTTCCATTAAAGGTTCCAAGATCAAATCTAGGGTCTAAACCAGTTGTTTTTCCCTCGGTATACTTAATTGCTGTCATTTTGGTATTTTGTCCATCAGAAAGTATAAGTTCTATGGAAGGATCTGTAGTAGCATTTCTATAGAAAGTAACTCCAGTTTGATGACTAAGCATATCTTCATTAATTGCCACTGATGTACTAGCAATATTAGAATTCACAAAGAAGCCTTGACCGGGGTGTATATATCCAGTTGTCAATGGTGCGTAAGCACTTCCATTCCAGACATACACGGCTTCTCTTGTGTCTTCTAAAGCTGTTGCATTTGCAGCTAAGCCCAAGAAACTAGTAATACTTACATAAGATGGGAAAGGATTTCCAATTAAGGTCCATCTATTTTCTCCCCCGCCTCCAATATCGTTCGCTGTAATGGCAATGGATGCATCTGTTGTTTTCATAGTACCAATAAAGGCATAATCTCCTGCACCAGTTCTTAGCATGGAATATCCTTGACCTGTATTAAAAGTTTGTGCTGGATTTCCAATGGTAAAATAGCTCCAATCTCCATTAGCATCTGTAGTGTTTAGATAAGTGCTTACTCCCGCTAGCGTATTAGTTTGCCCTGTCTGATCGACAGAATTTGCAGTGTTCCAAGTATCATCATATTGTTCGCCTTCTACCGGAGCAGAGATCAGATGCCAGTTGGTGTCCGTAACGTTTACGTTATAGGTGAGATCACCTGTGGAAGTTCCTCCGACAATTAACGAACCTCCGCTAGTAATACTTAATACACCATTAGTAATACTGATATCATTTACTGAAGCTCCAGTGGTTGCTCCAATTATTGGATCATTTGTTAAATCAGGTATAGTAACATCTGAACCAAAAGTAGGAACCCCATTACTCCAATTGGCTGATATGTTCCAATCAGTATCAGTACTTCCATCCCAAGTTGTATTTGGATTCATATTAACAGTAATGTCATCTATGGCAAATTCATCTCTATTACCACTACCTCCAACATCATTTCCCGTCCATCTAATAAAAAAATCACTACCATCAGCAATACTAAGTCCAGTAATGACAGTCGATCTATTGTTAAGCTGCCAAGAATTGGCATCTTGAGCGGCTGTGGAAGTATAATCTAATGCTCCAACATCTGTGAAAGGACCAGCTGAGCTTGTACTATAAGAAAAGTTGAAAGAATTTGATCTATCTTGATCATTTCTAACCCATAATTCGTATGCAATTGCAATAGAAGTAACGGTAAAACCTGTATTATTTGTTATTTTTAGAGTAATCGTTCCTGGAGTGAAATCAGCACCGATTGGTTGCACGCCTAATGTGTAACCAGTACCCAATGCAGATAAGTCAAATGAGTATAATCCTCCAGTTGTAGCTCCAAGATCGTTGTCAGAACGAGCAAAGTCACCAGTAGTAATTGCTATATCATCGAAAGCATAATCACCGTCTGACAAACCAGTTATTGCCCATGCGTTTCCGTCTATTTGTCCAGCAGTTGCAGTAGGATTTATGCCAGCACCTGTAAAAGCACCAAAATTAACACCAGAAAGTGTTGCATCAAAAGTAATTATAGTATTAGTATTAGTAGCTCCAACACTAAGTTGACTCCATAAAGAAGTAGAAAATGTGAGCAAAAAACTAGTTAAAAAGTATAAAGTGTATTTGTGTTTCATTAAGATAGGGTTTCATGGTTAACTCCTTAAAAATAAGGAAAAAATTAAGGAAAAATAAGAAAAGAGTCAAATTTTACAATATGATAATCCGAGAAAACCTTAATTCTTTCTCCAGAAGAATGGAGTTAGTAAAATAAGTACTGTAAATAATTCTAATCTACCTATCAACATTAAAAAGGAACAAAACCATTTAGCGCCATCACTCAAATGTGCAAAGTTATCTACTGGGCTTACGCTACCTATAGCAGGCCCAATGTTCCCTAAAGAAGAAGCTGCAGCTCCCAGAGCAGAGGTAAAATCTAATCCTAAAAAAGTCAGAATAACCGAAGCCATGACAAAGATGAGCATGTAAATGATAAAGAAAGAAAGGATGTTAAATACAATGGATTGATTTACCGCTTTGCCATCATATCGAACAGGAATAATTGCATTTGGATGTAAAGCTTTTTTAAACTCTAAAAAACTATTCTTTAACATTACAATATGACGGACAATTTTAATTCCACCAGAGGTAGATCCTGCAGATCCTCCAACAAAGAAAAGTGCAAAGAAAATACCTGTAGCAAAAAAGCTCCACATGGTAAAGTCTGCTGTTACAAAACCGGTTGTTGTAATGATTGATGTTACTTGAAATAAGGCATGTCTGATAGTACTTTCAGCCTTACCATAAACCATTGGGTGAGCAATTGTAGTTTGTAAGTTTTCGTCTTGAAAAAAGAAGATGATAATCGTCACAATTGCAGTAATACTAATAATTCCAAATAAGTAATACTTAAATTCTTCGCTTTGAAATACTTTTTGAATCTTTCCTTTTAGAGCAAAGTAGGTAAGTACAAAGTTTGTTCCAGCTACTAGCATAAAAAAGATAATGATATATTGCACAAAAGGCATACTATTATAAAAAGCAAGACTAGAGTTTTTTGTTGAAAATCCACCAGTACTTACAGTAGCCATTGCATGGTTAATAGCATCAAACCATGTCATTCCAGCTATTTTTAATAATAGGAATTCTACGAACGTTAAAATTACATATATCAACCATAATCGTTTCGCAGTATCTGTAATTCTTGGGTGTAATTTATCTGCCGATGGGCCAGGAGCTTCTGCCATAAATAATTGCATTCCTCCAATTCCTAAGAGCGGAAGAATAGCAATGGTTAACACGATAATCCCCATACCTCCAATCCAATGTGTAGCACTACGCCAAAATAGAATTCCTTTTGGCATTGATTCTATATCTGTGAGAATGGAAGAACCAGTAGTAGAATATCCAGAAAGGGTCTCAAAAAATGCATTGGTAAGATTAGGGATGCTTCCTGTAAAAAGATAAGGTAACATACCTGTTATAGATAAGGTTAGCCAACCAAGAGTTACAATTAGGTATCCTTCCTTTTTTTGAATGTTTGTACTTTTGGGCTTATTAAAAAAATAAAGAAGTAGTCCTAAAAAAATGGTTACAATTCCTGCATTTAAAATATTCCATCCTTCAGACTCTTTATTATAGAAGCTGAAAGGAGAAGCGATAAACATGAAAAAACCGTTGAGCACAGCGGTTAACCCAAGAAAACGATAAATGATTTTAAAATTTAGGCTATTCATTTTAGTTGAATAAATCTTCAATGATACCAATCGCTTCTGGTAAACAGAATACAATTACTTTATCTCTTTCTTGAATTAAGAAATTTCCTGATGGTATGATAGCTTTTCCATCTCTAATAATTCCGCCAAAGACAGCCTCCCTAGGAAACCTTAAATCTTTGATTGCTTTTTTAGTAACAACTGCATTCGTTTGCACTTCAAATTCGAAAACTTCGGCATCAATATTATGCAAGTTTGCTAATGCTAAAATTTCACCTTTTCTGATATGTCTGAATATACTACTTGCAGCAATTAACTTTTTATTGATTAAAGTATTTATTCCTATTGTTTGAGAAATGTCTATATAATCCATATTCTCAACTAGAGCAACCGTCTTTTTAACACCTTTAGACTTCGCAACTAAACATGACATGATATTTGTTTCAGAGTTTCCTGTAACCGCAATAAATGCATCCATATCTCGAATATTCTCTTCTTCTAGAAGCTCAATATTACGACCATCACCATTAATCAGAAGTGTATTGTTTAATTCTTCAGCAAGTAATAATGATTTATCTTTATCCTTCTCTATAAGAGTAACATTAAAGTTCTCTTTACACAGGTTTCTAGCAGTTTTAGATCCAATACTACTACCACCTAAAATCATGACATTTTTAATATTCATTTGCTTCTTTCCTAAGATTGCATGAATGTCATCAAGACTATAATTAGGAATTGAAAAATATACTTGATCGTTTAATCTATATTGTGTATCACCTCTAGGAATAATCGTTTGGGAAATCCCTTCTCTTTTGATGGCGATTGTCATAAAATCTACATTAATGAATTTTTCTCTTGCCTGTTTTACCGATAGATCTAATAGTGGAGATTTATAGTCTAAAGTAACTCCCATGACATTAAATAAACCGTTTTCAAAAGCAACAGTATCATTAAAAGAAGATTGAAATAGTAACATTTTTATTTCATCCGCAGCCAATTCTTCAGGAGAAATCATAAAATCTACGCCAAAGTTTTTAAAATTGATTTCTTCATTTTTTAAAAACTCTGGATTGTCGATTCTAGCAATTGTTTTTTTTACTCCAAGAGATTTTCCAATTACCGAAATTACAAAATTAGTGTTTTGAGATTCTGTAACCGCAAGTAGTAAATCGGCAGATTCTATACCAATATCTTTTAAAAGGCCAACAGATGTAGCATCTCCTTTTTTAGTAATTACATCTAAATGATTATTTATATAATTTAGCTTTTCTCCATCAAAATCAATTACATAAGTATCTTGAGATTCATAAGAAAGTAATTTAGCTAAATGGAATCCTACATCGCCCGCTCCCGCTATTATAATCTTCATAAAAAAAGAGTCATTGTATGCGACAAAGATATGAACTTGTATGGGTTAAAACAAAAATGAACTACTATTTCGAAAATCCAAAGGATAAATGTAACTTTAGAAAAAAAAGAGAAATGAAAAAGTTAACCATAAAATCGTGGGCTGTAGATGATCGCCCAAGGGAAAAGCTAATTGCAAAAGGAAAAACAGTTTTGTCAGATGTCGAGCTGATTGCAATTTTAATTGGATCGGGAAATAGAGTTGAAAGCGCTGTAGATGTATCAAAAAGAATTTTAGCTTCTGTAGATAATAATTTGAATGACCTTGCGAGATTATCGATAGAGGGATTGATAAAATTTAAAGGAATAGGAGAGGCAAAAGCAATTAGTATTATAACTGCTCTAGAACTTGGAAAAAGAAGACAGTTTGAACAAGAAAATAGTAAGCCAAAAATAACCGGAAGCAATGATGTATATAATTTGATGCAGCCCATTATTGGCGAGTTACAACATGAAGAGTTTTGGGTTTTGTATGTAAATAATTCAAATACGATTATTGCTAAACAACAGATTAGCAAAGGCGGATTAACATCGACTTTAGTAGATGTAAGGATATTGTTTAAAAAGGCTATTGAAACAATGAGTGTGGCAATTGTTATTTGTCATAATCATCCTTCGGGAAATTTAAAACCTAGTAAAGCTGATGTTAATTTAACAGAAAGAATTATTGAAGCAGCAAAAATACTAGAGATAAAATTATTGGATCATTTGATTATTACTCAAAAATCTTATTTTAGTTTTGCCGATGAAGGAAAACTCTAAATTTATTTTTATTGATATTAATTTATTCTCATAAAGTCACACCAAGAGTAAAGTATATATGCAAGCATATATTTACTAGAATATTATCTGTAGAGGTTGATTTTACCAACAAGGTAGAAGAATTTGTAGCATTTAATGGACCGAAGCTAAGTTATACGAAACTTCCTTTAGGGAAAGAGTTTTTTATTAGAAGTAACGACTTGCTTTTTGAGCAAGGAGTAAATGATTTAGATATTAGTATACAAATGTGGGATGAAGTACCTTGCTTTTTTAATGCTGGGACAAAATCTGTAATTCCGTTTGATATTTTTGCCGCAAGCTTTTATTTAATTTCTAGATATGAAGAGTATTTACCTCATGTAAAAGATGTTCACGAGCGCTTTACAGCTGAACAAAGTTTAGCATTTAAATTCAGATTTTTAGATAAGCCAGTTGTAGATATTTGGGCGTTTAAATTAAGAGAAAAATTAAAAGAAAAGTTTCCAGATTATACATTTCCAGAAAGAGCATATTCATACACTTCTACAATTGATGTTGATAATGCTTATGCATACAAGTATAAGAGTTTTGTAAGATCTTCGGGTGGTTTTATTAATGATTTTTTAAAATTTTATTTGAGAAGTTTTTGGGATCGATTTGCTGTATTAACCAATATAAAAAAGGATCCGAATAATACTTTTGACAAAATATTATCTTTAAGCGAAACGTATAAAATGAATACTATTTTTTTCTTTCTGCTAGGAGATTATACCACATTTGACACCAATGTTTCTGCTTCTAAAAATAAATTTAGACTGCTTATAAAACATGTAGTAGATTATGCTAAAGTAGGAATGCACCCCTCTTACTTTACCATGAAAGATAGTAAAATGCTTAAAAAGGAGAAAGAAAGATTAGAGAGTATTTCTAATATACCCACTACAAAATCGAGGCAACACTTTTTAAGATTTAGCTTACCAGAAACCTATCAGAACTTGATTGATTTAGAGATTTTAGAAGATTACTCTATGGGATATGCCAGTGAAGTAGGCTTTAGAGCTAGCACTTGTACTCCTTTTTATTTTTATGACTTAGATTTTGAAATTCAAACCCCTTTAAAAATATTTCCTTTTGCTTTAATGGATACCACTTTAAATGATTACTTAGGGTTAACACCTAAACAATCTCTAGGTAGAATAAATGATTTACAAAATCAAGTGAGGGCAGTTAATGGCTCTTTTATAACACTTTTTCATAACGAAAGCTTAAGCAACTATAAAAGATGGAAGGGATGGCATAAAGTTTATGAAACAATGTTAAAAACTACGACTGTATAATATGATTTCTTTTATTCATAGAGATGATTTAGATCTAGATAGATATAATTCCTGTATAGAGAACTCTTTACAAAGCAACATATTTGGTTACTCTTGGTATTTAGATATTGTTTGCAAACACTGGGGCGTTTTTGTTTTAAATGATTACGAAGCTGTGATGCCAATTCCATGGAATAAAAAGTATCTTATTTCTTATGTGTATCCTCCTCTTTGGTTGTTACAATTAGGAATATTTTCTAAGCATAAAAATTTTTCTGAGCTAGGTTTTATTAATGAATTAAAAAACCGTTTTAGATATATTGAACTTCGCTTAAATTATAGAAATAAAGCAGACAAGTATAGTGATAAAAGTTACCTCAAACAATTTCAGTACTTACCTTTAAATAAATCACATAAAGATCTATCTGAAAACTTTAACAGGAACAGGAAAAGAGATTTAAAAAAAGCAAAAAACAATAAACTAGTTGAAAAGTGGAATGATCCACCAGAAAATTTAATACGCCTTTTTGAAAAAAATATTAGTAGTAGAATTAAAAATATTAATGAAAAAGATTATCAATGTTTGTTAAAGTTGATGAATGAATGTATTACTAAGGGAGTAGGGGAGGTCCTTTCTATATATGATAAAGACAATAGACTTGTAGCTTCAGGGTTTTTCTTATTTCATAAAAACAGAGTCACGGAATTAGTTTGTGCCAGTGATTTTAATCATAGAAATAATGGCGCAAATACTTTTTTAATAGACTGTGCTCTTTTTAAATATCAAAAACAATACGATGTTTTTGACTTTGGAGGATCTTCCATTCAAACAATTCGAAATTATTATAAAAGTTTTGGTGCTAGTGAAGAGAATTATAGTTTTTTTAAATATAACCAATTACCCTTTTTGTTAAAGCTATTTAAGCGTTGATTTTAAATATTCTAAAGAATTTTTAGGTAGCTTTTTATTGAAAACAATCTTAGTTAAATCTTCTTTATACGCTGGCTTTGGTTTAATTACTTTACAAGGATTTCCAACGGCAATGCTATTAGAAGGAATATCTTTGGTAACTACAGAGTTAGCTCCTATAGTCACATTATCTCCAATGGTTACTTCTGGTAAAATTGTTGCATTAGAACCAATCCATACATTATTTCCAATACAGATAGGTTTTGATTTTACATGATTACTTAAATTCTCTGTATCATGATTTGCAGAAACAATTGATACTCCCGGAGCTAATTCAATATTATTTCCAAACTGAATACCATTATTCGCCTGTATATAATTATTCAAATTATCTCCAGGGTCACAAAGAATTCCTTTAGTAATATTTTGGGGAGCTATTACTTTTGATGTATGATGTACAGGCCAGTTTACTTTAGGATTTAAACGAAATATCTTTTGAGGAATTAAATAATGAAAAAAAAGAATATAATACCGTTGGTAGCCATATTTTGGCCTATAGTATTGAGGATAAAAGATGTTGATTATCCAACCAAATAAAAAGAAGTCTAATTTGTTAAGCATTCTTTAATTTTTTCAAAACATTTAAGAAATACAATAATAAAACTAAATAGCCCAATCCTCCAAAAGCTGATAAAATAATAATAGAAATAGAAATATCTTGATATAAAAATCCAATATAAATCGCAATTAAATTTATTAAAAGTAAATAAACATTGAAAAGTAAACTAATGTGGTTTTTGTTTAATACTACAATTAAACTACTAATAGGATTAAAAGAAGTTCTTGCTAGGATTAAAAAAGACAATATTAAAGTAAATGACCTCAAGTTATTCCAATCAGTATCTAGATACCACTCTAATAAATACATGCCTATTGTATTTATTAATAAAAGAATGATAAACATTAATATAAGATTCCCTTTGATAAGTTTTTTAGTAATCTGTAATATTTCAGGTTTATTTGTATGGTATAGCTCAGACGCTTTTTTAAAATATACTTGAGACACTGAAGATGATATTAAAAATAAAGGCGCAGTTAATAATTTTGTTGTAAAAAAATAAACACCCGCTTGGGCCTGATTAAAAAAAGCTAATAATAATATAGGCATCAAGTGTATAGCAAATCCATTAATCGTATTTCCTGGAAGCAAATATTTAATAATAGAATTATTATCCTTCAACTGAATTTTGATAGCATCAAAACTTATTTTAGAAAAAAACTTACTATTATTAATATAGAAATAAATAACAACAAGACCTTGAGAAATAATATAGCCATAGATTAATCCATATAACTGATATTTTGAATATAAAATAGCTTGCAAGACAACATTTATAAGAGTGATTATAATTTTACTATTAGATAATAATTTGAACTTTTTTCTAAACAGAAAAAGACTTTCATTAATCGTAAAATAAGAAACTAGTAGCCCACCTAAAAAAGAGTAAATAACTATATCATTAGTAATATTATTAAGAATATTACTCTTGTTAAAAACATACAAAATCCCCAATAGAATAGTAGCAATAATTGGAATGATAAGCGTTAAAAAATTAAACCAATTTTTACTGTTAGATATTACCTTGCTGGTAACAATATTTTTTTCTAACTGTAATGTATTTATAATAGAAAAAATACTAGTAATACTTATGAAAACACCAAAAACACCATACGCATCTGTGCCATAAGTCTTTGCTAAATATAGAGAACCTAAAATTCCAATTGCTTGTGCTATAACAGTACCTCGAAACATTATTAAAATGTTTTTTAAGAAGCTAGACAATGGCTTTTTATGTATTTTTGAAATCAAACTTTTTCTCAAATATAATTGAAATGAAATATATACAGCATGTATTCTTTGATTTAGATCACACTTTATGGGATTTTGAAAAAAATTCTGCCTTGACTTTTGAAAAGCTTTTACGTGATTTTGAAGTCAACGTTGATTTTCATTCATTTATTGAAGTATATAAACCAATCAATCAATATTATTGGAAATTATACAGAGAAGAAAGAGTTTCTAAAGAAAAGCTTAGGTATAGTCGATTATATGAAACCTTTAATAAACTAAATTATAATGTGTCTGAAGACTTAATTTATACACTTTCAGAAAAATATATTGAATTTTTACCAGACTTTAATCACCTGTTTGAAGGAACCATAGAGTTATTAGATTATTTAGAAAGTAAGTATGCATTACATATAATCACAAATGGATTTGAAGAGATACAAACTTTAAAAATGGAAAGATCAGGCATATTGAAATACTTTAAAGAAATTATTACATCAGAATCTGTAGGTGTTAAAAAACCTAACCCTAAAGTATTTCATCATGCATTAAAAAAAGCGAATGCTTTACCACAAAACTCATTAATGATTGGAGATAATCTAGAGGCTGATATCCAAGGAGCTATTGACTGTAACCTTTCAGTAATTCATTGTAATTTTGAGAAACAAAAAGTGACTTTAGATAATTTAATCTCAGTAAATTCGTTAGTTGAAATAAAGAATTACATTTAAATTAAAGTGAATGATGAAAGCATTTGTAAATAAGAATTTTTTGCTATTATTTTTTTTAAGTTTTGTATTTAACTCTTGTGTAGATAATTTAAATTTTGATCAAATTGAATATTCAGCAACACCTATATACAATTCACCTATTATATTTTTTGATTTAGATCAGAATGATTTTATAGATTCTACGACAAATACAGACATACTTACTACAGAGGATATTACTAATTTCACATATCTTGAAACTTCTTTTATCAGAGAAAATCTCGAAAAAGTAGAATTGAATATGGAAGTCAACAATAGATTTGACAGAAGCTTTACTTTCTCTTTTGAGTTTTTAGATGAGAATAGTAACGGAACACATCCAATCATAAACTTTACTGTAAACCCTAATGAAATACTGAATCCAGTAATTAATCCTATTCTTATTGCCAATAATCAAGATTTTTTAAGAACAAGAAAGATTAGAGTACGGATAGAAATGTCTGCGAGTACCACTCCTCTAAGTTCAACAGTCATTCAGAACCTAAGTTTTAAATCTACTGGAACCTATTTTATAAGAACATAAGGGTAATGATTAAAAGAGGATTTTTTTTAATACTGCTGTTTCTTATTGGAAAAAGTATAGCACAGCAACAAATATTATTTGGTTTTGCAGAAACACCACAGAGTTTAATGTTAAACCCTGGTGCTGAAACTAATTATAGATATCATATAGGCGTTCCATTTCTCTCTGGAGTATCATTTAACCTAAACTCTACTAATTTAGCTTTAGAAGACTTGTTTTTAGATGATGGTATAGCTTTTAGAGAAAAGGTTGATCGCGCTATAGATAAACTTAAAGAGGATGATTATATTCAATTTAACACCAAAATAGATGTTTTAAATGGAGGTTTTAGGTTTGATAATAAAACATATCTAAGTTTTGGTTTCTATCAAGAAGTAGATTATATCATGTATTTTCCAAAAGATATCGCCATTTTAATAAGTCAAGGAAATGAACCATTCTTAAACAGATCATTTTCTTTATCACAGTTAATTTTTAAAGCGGATGTATTGGGAGTGTTACATGCTGGTATTTCTCATAAATTAAGGGAAAACCTTACTCTTGGAGCTAGAGTAAAGATATATTCTTCAAGTTTAAATGCACAAACAAATAATAATTCTGGAACTTTTACTACCATTCAAGGTAATACCAATTTACTTAGGCAATATCTTTCTAATGTGAATGTAAATATTCAATCTTCAGGGATTATAGAGAATGATGAGTTTCTTGAAAGCCCAGCAAGCCTTTATACAAATACTTTCCTGGGAGGTAATTTAGGTTTAGGGATTGATATAGGTTTTACATATCATATATCTCCGCAGTTAGAATTTTCTGGAAGCATATTAGATGTTGGGTTTATTAAACATTCTAAAAGAGTAAAAAACTTTACAGCTCAAGGGGATTTTGTTTTTGATGGAGTTGATTTTCAATTTGATGGGAATAATATAGATTATTGGAACGAATTAGATATCGCATTTGACGAACAAGTCCCAAACGGAGAAAATGAAAATTCTTATATTTCTTGGAGACCCGCAAGAATAAATGCAGCTTTAAAATATAGTTTTGGACAACGAAGGTCTAAAGTATGCTATGCAGACACAAAAAAAGAATACTATTATAATGCAGTAGGAGTGCAGTTACACTCTGTTTTTAGACCATTAAGGCCACAATATGCTTTAACTAGTTTTTTTGAAACCTCTTTAACAGAAAAACTTCATACAAGATTTACGCATACGATTAATGACTTTTCTTATACCAACCTTGGTTTTGGATTTATTGCCGAATTTCTTAATGTCAATATTTTTGGAACTGTAGATAATATTTTAGGATTTACTGACTTAGCATCTACAAAATCAGTATCAGTATCTTTGGGGTTAAGTGCCGTTTTTAACTAGTAGTTGTATTTATTGTTCCACAGTTTTTTTAAATAATCTCTGAAGCTTCGTTCTCTAGAATTGTTTCCTGGATTATAAAATTTAGTGTTAGATATTTCTTTGGGTAAATATTCTTGAGCTAAAAAATTATTTTCGTAATCATGAGAATAGGTATAGTTTTTACCATAATCTAAATCTTTCATTAGTTTAGTAGGAGCGTTTCTTAGATGCAAGGGAATTGATAAATCTCCAGTTTCTTTTACAAAAGATTGAGCCTTTCCTATTGCTTTATATGAAGCATTACTTTTAGGTGATGAGGCCAAATAAACAGCACATTGACTTAAAATAATTCTAGATTCAGGATTCCCTATAACTGATACAGCTTGAAAAGTATTGTTTGCTAAAATTAAAGCGGTGGGATTTGCATTTCCAATATCTTCAGAAGCAGAGATTAACATTCTTCTTGCTATGAATTTAACATCTTCTCCACCTTCAATCATTCTTGCTAACCAATAAACCGCGCCATTTGGATCACTACCACGAATTGATTTTATAAAGGCAGAAATGATATCATAATGTTGCTCACCAGTTTTATCATATCTTGAAGTGTTTTTTTGAATATTCTCTAAAACAAAATGATTTGTAATAGTAACAGGGTCTTCTGTAGAGTTTATCAACAATTCAAAAATATTTAGAAGCTTTCTTGCATCTCCACCAGAAACTTGTAATAATGCATCAGTCTCCTTTAAAACTATTTTTCTTTTAGAAATAATTTCATCGGTATCTATGGCTCTCTCCAATAATGCAATTAAATCGTTTTTATCAAAAGAATTTAAAATGTACACTTGACATCGAGAAAGCAATGCAGGGATCACCTCAAAACTTGGATTCTCGGTAGTAGCACCTATTAAAGTAACCCATCCTTTTTCTACAGCACCTAGCAAAGAATCTTGTTGAGATTTACTAAACCGATGTATTTCATCTATAAAAAGAATAGGATTTTTGGTTGTAAATAAACCAGAGTTTCTTTTTGCTTTATCAATAATCTCTCTTACATCCTTAACACCAGAACTAATAGCACTTAAAGTATAAAATGGTCGATCAGATTCATGTGCTATGATATTTGCTAAAGTAGTTTTACCAATGCCTGGAGGCCCCCATAAAATTAGCGATGGAATAATACCTTTTTTAATATGATTTGTAAGAATCCCTTTTTCACCAACTAAATGTTGCTGACTGATATAGTCATTAAGACTTTTAGGTCTGATTCTTTCTGCCAAAGGTTCATTCATAGTGTAAAAATAGTAAAGATTTATGACAGAAATTCAGGAAATTCAATTTGGTTAAATTTTTGGGTACTTTCGTATATGATTATGGAGGACACTAAAAATCACAACTTGTCAGTATTTAAGTTACCTATAGTATTTGTCATTACAATATGGTTTATTTATTGGGTCGAAATTAATTATGGCTTTAATTTTAATAAATATGGAGTGTTTCCTAGAACAGTAAGTGGTATAAAAGGTGTTTTTTTAACGCATTTTATTCATAGTGATACGTCTCATCTATTTAATAATTCCATACCAATATTTGTTTTAATGTCTGCGCTATTTACCTTTTACAAAGAAGTTGCCTACAAGGTTTTAATTATTGGAGGGATTTTAACTGGCTTTTTAACATGGATTATAGCAAGAGAAGCTTATCATATAGGTGCCAGTGGAATAGTTTATTTACTTTTTAGTTTTATTTTTTTTAGTGGTATTATTAGAAAACATTATCGTTTAATAGCGATTTCTCTTATTGTAATATTTCTTTATGGAAGTATGATTTGGTATGTATTACCTATTAAAGAAGGAATGTCTTGGGAAGGACATTTATCAGGTTTTTTAATAGGGTTAATTTTTGGGTTTCTCTATAAAAATAAAGGGATTATAAAAGAAGAACATCAGTATGTTGAAACAGAATTTGATTTATTGTTTGATGAGAATGGTAACTTTTCTCCACCAAAAATAGAAGAAACAATAGATGAACAAATAAATTAGCTAACTATTTTACCGCTACCCTTTGTCTGATAGTTTCATATAATAAAACACCACATGCAACAGATACATTTAATGATTCTATACTACCAAGTAAAGGAAGTTTAGCTTTATAGTCTACCATTTTAAGTATAGAAGGATTAATTCCCCTATGCTCAGAACCCATAATAATCGCTAATGGTTGATTTAAATCTATATCATAGACTGAGTATTCAGTTTTTTCAGTTGCCGCTACAGTTTTAATATTCTCGGCTTGTAAAATAAATAATGCATCTTTTATATGATTTACCTTACAAATAGGAATCTTAAAAGCAGCCCCAGCTGATGTTTTTATAGTTTCTGCATTCACAGGAGCACTACCATTTTGCTGGATTACAATACCATTTACCCCAGTGCATTCTGCAGTTCTTATAATAGCACCAAAATTTCTTACATCAGAAATTTGATCTAACAATAGAAATAGAGGCATTTTTCCTTTTTCTTTGGTCAAAGAAATTACTTCTTCTAAATCATAAAACTCAACGGGGGAAATTTGTGCAACAGCACCCTGATGATTTTTGTTTTTAGATAATCTATCTAACTTCTCAACAGGAACAGTACTAGTTGCAATACTATTAGATTTGATAAGTTTTTCTAATTGATAATAAATTTCACCTCTCAGTCCTTTTTGAAGATATATTTTGTTAATAGTGCTACCACTTTCAATGGCTTCAATAATTGCTCTAAGCCCAAAAATTGTCGTTAGACTTTCATTCTCCTTCATGATGATTAAAATATTATTGTAAAAAACAAATAGATTGCCCTAAGGCAATCTATTTGTTTTTATGTTATAGTTTAGTTTTACTTAAGGTAAAGTAAAGTTAACTGATGCAGTAGTTGTAAAAGAAGCTGCACCTATAGTATATTGTCCACTAGCAGTCGTAATAGTAACATTTGTACCACCGTCTCCATAACTATCATTGATAGTAAATGTGTACATACCGTCAGCTAAACACCAAGGTTTAGTCCATTCAGATCCATCTGGCTCTGAAGCAAAGTCACCTGTGCTTGTAGATTCAACAGATGTTCCACCCATAGATAAATCATAAGAAACTTCTTCTGGCCAGTTATCAAAACCTAATTTTAAAGTTACTTCATTTGTAGGACAAACTTGTCTTACATCTAAAACCATGTTTTCACCAGTAAATAATCCTGGTTGAGCACCGAAAGCTAATTCAATAGTCTCTCCAGTAGCACTAACATTAATATCTGAAACTGTAATACTTAAAGTACCTACATTAGAATTTGCAGGAATAGTTACAGTTGTAGGAACAGTATAAGAAGCAGGGTCAGCAGATGTTCCAGCTGCAACTACAGAAACATTTATTGTTCTTTCAGAACCTGATATATTAGCTGCATAAACTTTTATATCATTAGTATTTGTTGATCCTATATCTACACCAAAAGTATAAGTTGCTGCTTCAAAAGTAACATAGTTTACACCTGTGGGATCTGTAGAAGTGCTCTCCTCACATGAAGCAAAAAATGTGATTGTTAATGCGAGAAATAATAATTGAGTAATTTTTTTCATAAGATGTATATTTTATAATATAAAAAGTAAGAAGGCTCAAGCATAAGAGCCTTCCTACTTTAGTTAATTATTAGTTATTTTGATCTGAAATAAAAGGATTGTTTTGAATCTCAGCTTCTGGGATTTCAAAAGTTAATCTTTCATCATTGTAAGCGATTGCTACACCAACATTTGATAAGTGATTTACTCCTCTAGTAACAGTAGCTCTATTACGCTTCATAGCTAAGTAACTTTTACCTTCACCCCAAAGCTCAATACGAGTTTGTAAATAAATTTCATCTAAAAGTCCTTGACCGCTTAATGCATCAATGTAAGTAGCATCAGGAACTCTTAAAGAAACTAAATCTTTTAAGTGACCTCTAGCAGCTCCTTCATTTCCTGACATTGCAGCAGTTTCTGCAGCCATTAAGTGCATTTCTGCAACTCTCATATATACATAGTCATTTTGAATTGGTCTACTAGCTCCAAATTGAACTCTTCCCGCATCATAAAACTTGTAATAAGGTAATCCATGTAAATTACTTCCTGGTGCATTTAAAAATTGAGCTTTTCTTAAATCGTTAGCAGGAATTGCATCATATAAAGTTGCGTCCATTACTTTGTAATCTCCTACAGCAGCATAACTATATGAGAAGTAATCAACTTGTCCCCAAAAAGATACAAGTCCAAGTCCTGTTTCAGTATTCTGATCAATACCCCACATCCATCCTGCAGCAGAAGCTAAATCGTTAAATCCAGCAGTTAACTCAGAACCTTGTGTTACAGTAAAACCACCACTTGTTAAAGCTGCATTAGCTTGAGTATATGCTTCTGCATACTTTCCTCTCGCTGCTAAAGCATACGCAAAATATCCTTGTACAACAGATCTATTTATCTGTGATTTATCTGCTCTAGTGAAATTACCTAATAAAGTAAGAGCATCATTGAAATCTGATTCAATTAGATCATAAATTTCAGCAGCAGTTACTTTAGGTCCGTTTTGATCTAAAGAAGTTCTGTAGATAGGTAAAATTGGCTCACTAGCATCATATACCTTTTGGTATAATTGAGCTAAATAGAAGTAAGACATTGCTCTAATCGCTTTTGCCTGACCCATGATCCATTTATTCTCATCTAAAGCTGGAGTAACAGTTTCACCACCTAATCCATCAATTACTGTATGTGCAGAATTAATTAATCTGTAGTAATACCTCCAAGGCATATAGTTTCTTTGTCTAGTAAAATCTTGGGTAGCTACAAATTCAGTAATATCTGCTCTGTACCATCCATATACACTCTGACTTAAAGCCATATCTCCACAAAGCATGTCTGAGTAGATATCATACCCTTTTTGACCGAAATCATCATGATTTTGAGTTCCACCAGTACCGGTATTAAACGTTAAAGAATAAATACCAGCCATAGTACCAGCGATAACCCCTGGGTCTACTGCTGCGGCTTCAGCAAGCTGAGTCGTAGTAATAAATTGTGAAGGCTGCTTATCTAAAAAGTCTTCCTTACAGCTATATGTAATAGTAGCTATAATAGATAACGCAGCTAGTTTTAATAATTTTTTCATTGTTTTGTTTTTTAATAATTTAATTAAAATCTTACTCGCACACCTAAAGTAATAGTAGTCATAGGAGCATATAATCTACGACCTGAATTACCTGTCTCACTAGTTCCTGGAATAAATCCATCTCTAGCTGTTTTCGTGTATAAGTTGTCTCCTGACATCCAAATATTCACGAAATCTACACCAACATTTTCTAAATATTTTTGAGGAATTGTATATCCTACGTTTAAGTTGTTTAATGAAAGAAAGTCAGTAGATGTTATAAATCTAGATGACGCAGATGTTGCCTGAATATCTGAAGCATCTGCCAAACGTGGAACGTTTGTGATATCTCCAGGTTGACGCCATCTGTTAGCAATATCCGTATGGAAGTTATTACCAGCTGCTCCAAAACGGTCAGACATTAATTCAGCATACTGTCCATCATAAGCATATCCTCCTAAACTATAAGTAAATTGAGCTGCAACACTAAAGTTATGAATCTTTGCTGCTAATCTAAAAGCACCTCTTACTGATGGAATAGCAGACTTGTTTACATATACTTCTGATGCATTAGCATAAGTTTTAGTAACTACTCTTTGAATATTAGCACCAGGAGTTTTAGCTTGGTATTCAACAATTGAACCACTCGCATTTACTTCTCCACTTGCCAACGCCCATGGAGTTCCTCCTGCAGAAGTAGGCTCTCCAGCATCTACAACACCGTTACCATTTAAATCATCATAATATTGATACCACATTGGAGCACCATCGGCAGGATCTACTCCAGCCCATTCACGTGTATAAAAATCAAATATTGATTTACCAACAGACCATCCATAAGGAGCATTAGAAGTATCTACATACTTTTCTAAACCTGTTGCTGGCTCAATTGGCATTACTGTAATTTCATTATCAATAATTTCACCGTTCACAGAAAGGTTTAAACTAAAGTTTTCTTTTTGAATAAGTTTTCCTGTTAAATCAAATTCAATACCAGAGTTCTTTAATTCACCATCATTTACAGTAACAATTGCGATACCAGCAGAAGGACCTACTCTTCTTGAAAAGATTAAATCTTTAGTTCTTTTGTCATAGTAATCTAAAGTACCCTCTATATATTTACCTAAAGTAAATTCAGCACCAAATTGGAATTGATTAGAAGTTTCCCAAGTTAATCCAGGAGCACCATTACCTCTAGGGCTAATAGATACATTACCTGCTAAGTTGTTGATATCAAATGTATTTTCATTTGGATAAAAACCAACACCAGCTTGATCACCTGTTAAACCATAAGAAGCTTTAACTTTTAAAAATTTAATAAATTCGTTATCGCTTAAAAAGTCTTCAGCGCTAATTACCCATGCACCTCCAATAGATCCAAAAGTCCCCCACTTATCTTCTTTTAATGCAAATCTAGATGAACCATCTCTTCTTACTGAAGCGGTTAAAAAGTATTTTTGATCAAAATTATAGTTGAACTGAGAGAAAACTGATTCAATTGAAAATCCTTCATTATAACCAACAGGTAAACCTGCAGAAACAACAAAGTTATTTAACTCTAAAATAAAAGGACTACCCATATTTGACTTAAATTGTTGTTTAAGCGTACGAGTATATTCAACATTCTCATGTGCAACTAAAGCATCGAAAGAGTGTTTACCCCATGACTTTCTATACTTTAACATTTTTAAGAATGTTTCTGTTAAGAAAGTATTTTGAGTTGCCGTAATTCTACCATTAAGAGGTTCTCCACCACCATAGAATGGATTAGTAAAGTTTTTTCCATCAGTTGAAGAATACTGAGCTCCATATCTTACCTGAAGACTTAAGTCATCAGTAAAATCAACATCAATGTTGAAGTTTGCATTAATTTCATGTCTATCAACACCTACAAAATCAAGTATAGCAGAAGCAATAGGATTTAAACTATTTGCATTAGGTCTATTTAATCCATAATCATATTGGAAACCACCTAAGAAAGGATCAGCTACTTTATCTCCATTTGCATCTCTTAAGAATACAGGATAAATAGGAGCCATTTTGTCTGCAAACTCAAATAAGTTCTCAGAACCAACAGTTTGTCCATTATTTTGACTTTCAGAATAAGCATAACCTACATTAGCAGCCACTTTTAACCAAGGCTTTACCTTAGCGTCTACATTAATACGAGCAGTATATCTTTTAAAGCTTGTGTTTAATGCATAACCATTATCATCTAAATATCCCATAGAAACGAAATATCTTGTGTCAGCATTACCACCACCCATTCTTAAGTTAGCTTCAGTTCTGATAGCAGAATCAAAAGCGAAATCTTCATATCTTCCAGGAGTGTATAGTCTTGTTACTCCAGGTCTTACTGTAGCAGTAGCAGGATCAATTAAGTCTGCTGCAGATGCAACATTCCACATATTGTATCCAACACCAATACCATTACCAGTAAATAATCTTCCATTAGCAAATGCAGCTGGATCTGGATTACCTTCTATTCTACCTCTATTGTATAGACCTTCCCATACATATCCTATATACTCTTCTGGGTTTTTAATAACACTATATCTAGGAATGATTTGATCATTAATACTTGTTTTAACATCTACTTCTATGTAATTTCTACTTGAAGTACCCGATCTTGTTGTAATAATGATAACACCATTTGCACCTCTAGAACCATAAATAGCTGTTGCCGTAGCATCTTTAAGTACAGTTGTACTAGCTATATCTGAAGGGTTGATAGCATTAATACTACCAGTGTAAGGAACTCCATCAACCACATATAAAGGAGCTCTGTTACCATTAACAGAACCAAAACCTCTAATACGAACTGTAGCAACAGTTCCTGGTTGTCCAGAAGTGTTAATTACATTAACTCCGGCTACCTCACCACTTAAAGCTTGAGCAACATTAGCAAAGTTCTTTACTTCTAGTCTATCGGCTTTTACTGTAGTTGCAGTACCTGCGAATGCTTTTTTAGTACTAGTACCATATCCAACAACTACTACTTCATCAAGTACTTCGCCACCCTCAACCATTTTTACATTAATAGTGTTAGCTGCACCAACTGTTTTTTCGACGTTTTTGTAACCTAAGTATGAAAAAACTAACACGTCTCCAACTTTCGCCTTAATCGTATATTGTCCTTCAAAATTAGTGTCAGTACCAGTTGTTGTACCTTTAATTAAAACACTAACTCCAGGTAATCCTCCTGAATCATCAGAAACGGTACCCGAAATTGTCTTTTGTTGTGCAAAAGAAACCTGCACTACAAACGCTAGCAATAGCGTTAAAATTCCATTAAACTTTGTCTTCATTGTATAATTATTTGAATTAATTAATGCCAAAAGTCTTAAATAAATCTTAAAACTCCAATTTTTTAACAAAAAAAAACATAAAAAAGTTAACAAATTGTTAAGCGTTTTTAATTTTTGTTGACACATCATCAAAAAAATAACATGCTTTGACGATAATTTTAAAGTCTTATAAATAAAATTCAAATTTCATTAAATATTATTTAAGACTCTTGTAATCAATGATTCAAAGCTTATTTTTAAATATAATTATTACTCTAATGATGTGTCGTCATCTTTTTGCATTCCTTTCAAAATTTATTAAAAAACCGATTTAAATTATCAATAAATATATATATCAAATAGTCTTGATGTTCTACAAAACATCTAGGAAAACTACATTTAGAGCAATAATAATTCGGTTTTGTTACTTTTCTTTGTGAAAAGAGAGGTCAGAAATAACATGATTTCCAATATTGATGCCTTGATTTAAGCCAATCCGAACTGCAGAAACATAATGAATACCTCCATACAGTCTACTGATAGCTGCTTCTTGAGCGGCAAGTCTAAAGGATTTGAATTTTCTCATTGGTAAATTATATGGTATTTCAGTAGTGTCTTCGAAAGAAAAGTTGTCGCCAAAAATAGAAGTTAGTACTTCCGAAGCAGCGCCAGAAACTACCGAATGCCCACTAGTGTACTCTGGGAAAGGCGGTGTTTGAAGTATCGGTTCCCATGATTCATCTATATGTTTGTTTATTAAAGTTTCGGGCCTTATTAAGTTACTTCTATATTTTTCATCCCAGCAACTGATAAACGCATCAGCTATCGCTATCGAAGTTTTTGTATAAGCAAAGACAGTTTTTTCGAAATCAGAATTGGTTTGCTTGCAAGCTATTTTACATATACCTATCCAGTGAGCGCCAGGAGTAATTTTCTTGGCGGCAAACATAAAGTGCCCTTTATTTATAGAAACATAAGGATTACAATCCCAAAACTGAGCGATGGCAATCTCTTCTGAAGAATCTCCTTTTTCTCTAATGTCATTGCTGATTTTATAAACCTCTTCTAATTCTTTAAAAAAGAGGCTTCCTTTTTTCATAGAAAAAACAGGGTGAGGTGTTGGTTTGTATTGAGCAGCAGAGTCTAAACTAAAGGTTCGTATCGATTTCCAATGAGGTTCAATACCTTCCATATAAGCTGGAGGCGTAGGTTGCCATCTTGATGGGTCGTTTGAAGAAACATTAAACTCTGGCATTGTTCTGGTTTCTTTATAATTATCTAGATGCATCCATGCTATGATATGTTTAGAAATTAATAGCCCATTTTCTTTAGCCTTTAGAAGCTCATCAGGATTTTTTGATTTCCATTCAATATATAAGCTATCTCTATATGAAGTTATTTTTTCTTTTGAGAAAACTAATTCTTTCGCTACATCAATATAAGCAATCAAGGAAGCTAGCTTTAGGTTTATGCTATCTTGTAACTTGTTTTTTGGTAATTCCTTGAGTCCGTTTAATTGATTTGACAGTGATGTATACTTTGAGCTTTTATGCTGATTTAAAACTTCATATGCCGCAATATTTGGATACACATATATTCTGCTAGCAACTGGAGGAGAAAAAATATCATGTATCATTACAGATGTCAGTCTATCTATAGTGCTGTGATAGTCTTCGGGAGTTATAGTAATCTTTTTATACTCTTGAGAGCATGAGAAAAATAAGTAGGAGAAAAGAATAGAAAGGATTAGTTTTTTAAATTTCATTTACTACTTTTTTTAGATGCATATATTTTTAAGCTATCATTATTAGCGAGAACAAGAATTAGTCTTTTGTCTTTCATTTCAATGCCTACTGTTTTTTTAATTTGATTGTTGAAAGGTTTTATTCCAAAATCTGAAACAGGCCTGTAATCTTCTATTGTTTTTAAGAAAAGACCTTTAAAAGAGTTATATGCTCCATGATAGGTGTTTACCTTCTGTGAGTTGCCACTTACTAACAATAGGTTTTCATTTTGATGTGTAACTTCAGAATATGAATTAATAGGTCCTAGTTGGAATTCTTTTGGGAAATCAATAAACTCATTAAAGTTGCCATTTTCGTTTTTTAAATACCCAGATGCAAAAGTGTGTACTTCATATTTGGCAGCATTCTTTATACTTGTTGCGGTTAAGACTTCTTCAATGGATTTTAACGCAAAGTCTTTATGATTTATAAACCTCTTATTTATAACATTCATTTGTGAAGCTAGCTCGTCTTTAGAGTTAAGAGGGTAATATGTACCATTAATATTATAAGCCAGAACACTTTCATATTTTCCATTAGCATCAAAATCATGATGATACATAACTAATGGTTGTTTAGGACTTGGATTAAGTTTTGTGTTTAAGCCCCAATTACCTAAAAGGATGTCTTTGTCTCCATCATTATCAATATCATAACTAGTGATAGATTGCCATAGTCCATTGATGTCGTTAGGGGTATTCTGTAGCTGAAGTTTACCCTTTACATTAAGATAAATTTTTGGGGCATCCCATTCTGTAGCAACTAACAAATCTTTAAAACCATCTTGATTGATGTCTTGCCAAACCGCAGCATTAACTTTTGATATTAATTTGAAATCAGGGTCTTTTGAAAAATTACCTTTTCCGTCATTAACAAGAATATATGACGCTACGTTCAATCCAAAATTTGTGGGATCGGAAAGGTTTCCAACAAATAAATCATTATCACCATCATTATCATAGTCATGAGCAATAACTGTTGAAGTATTTAAGTAATTTAATGGAATTTGGTTTTTTGTTTTTTTGAAATTTCCATTGTCGTTTATATACAATCTGTCAGCTTCATGAATTTTACTTCTCAAAAAATTAATTCCAGATGCGACATATAAATCTAAGTCATTGTCGTTATCTATATCTATAAATACAGCATCATTGTCTTCACTAAGAATATCTTCTTCAAGATCTGGAATCTTAGTTTTAATGAACTTTTTCCCATTGTTCATATATAGACTTGCTCTTTTGCCAGATGCGTTTCCAATAAAAACATCTTCGAAACCATTGTTGTCTATGTCTCCAGTAGCTATAGCTGGCCCAAGAGTTGATACTTTATAAGGAATTAATCTTTCGTTATTAAAATCATTATAACGATCTTCTTCATGAACATAATCAATAAGGTTTGTATTAGAATAGTACGATTTTTGAGAATTGTTGTTTTTATATTGATAGGTAAGATTGTTTTCAGAGTAAGTTATTGTAATATTTTTGTTAATCTCAGGATTTGTAATTTTTTGATATGAATTATCGGGCCAAATAACCAAAACCGAATCTATACTTGTTGATGAATCTAGTCCAAAATGTAATTTGTTGTTTACAGATGATAAAAACCCTCTAGATTTAAAAAGTTGTTTGAGTTGTTTTTTACCCTTATTATAAAGAATAACTTTTGATCCAATTCCTTCTTCGTTACCTTTCCTGTATTTTAATGTTAGCGATAGGTGGTTTTTTAAGGTATTGGTTTTATTTTCATATACAATTGTATATTCATTTATGTTATTGGTAACAATATCCAAGTCACCATCTAAATCTAAGTCAACATAAACAGCGCCATTAGAAAGTGAGGGAGTGTCTTTAATCCATGAACCTGTTTTGCTAGCAAGAGTCATAGAGTTTCCTTTAAAAATCTCATTAGATACTTTTCCTTTAGGCATCTCGTTTATAGATTTAAAAAGCCACTCTAAACCTTCTTTTCCAGTACCTTTATTTTTAAAAGTACTTGCAACATATTTCTTAAAATCTAAATCATTTGGTCTTCTAAGAATTCCATTCGATATAAATACATCTTGATGCCCATCGTTATCAAAATCGGCAATTAAGGGTGCCCAACTCCAATCTGTATCTGCAACACCATTTAAAAAAGCAGACTCGTGGAAATAATCGCCATCATTGTTTATTTGTAGCATATTTCTTGAGTACTGATCTTTATAGCCAAGTTTTTTAAGTCGCTGTTGTAAATTAAACATAGCATCGTCACCTTCAGATTCTTTAATAACTTTTTCATCTTTAGGCAACATATCTAATGTAATGATATCTTGAAAACCATCTCCATTAATATCAGAAACGTCACTACCCATAGAAAATCTACTTATGGTCGTAAAACTTTCTGATAATTTCTCTGAAAAAGTTCCATCTTGATTATTGATGTAGTAATAATCGTCTTCATGGAAATCATTGCAAACATATATATCATCCCATCCATCATTATTATAGTCTGCAATAGAGGCACTTAAACCGTAGCCATTGATGCCTCCATATATTTTTGCTTCATTACTAGCATCTATAAATTTTCCATTTTCATTTTTTAATAAAACGTCGCCAACTAGTGGAGCTCTTTTGTTTCTAGAATTAGCTGGACCATGAGATGTAGTTGTGTGAACTGCATGATTTACAATATATACATCTAAGTCGTTGTCTTTGTCATAATCAAAAAAGTAAGATTGTGTTGAATAACCTTTAAAATCAAGACCATACTCTTTAGATTTTTCAGTAAATGTTCCATCTCCATTATTTATAAATAACTCATTATGACCTTTAAAGTCTAAAAGATCAGAAACAGCACAAACATAGATGTCTAAATAGCCATCATTATTTATGTCAACCATCGTAGATCCTGTATTCCAGCTTGAGCTGCCAGAAACATTAGCCTTTTCAGTAATGTCTTCAAACTTAAGATTTCCTTTATTTATATAGAGTCTGTTTTTTCCTTGATTCGAAACAAAATAGAGGTCTGGAAGACCATCATTGTTAATGTCACCAGCAGAAACACCTCCGCCATTATAGTAGTATATGTAGTTTATAATACTATGGTTAGCATCTTCAGTTAAAACATTTTTAAAATCAATGCCAGTTTTTTCTACTGAAACCACAGATAAAAGGTAGTCATTATTTTGGACTTTATTGATACAGCCAGAAAGCAGAAAAATCGACAGAAAAGATACTATATACCATTTCCTCATAATAATCTTTGAGAATAAATTGAGTTAGTTGCTCCAAAGATAAAAAAAATTACTTTCTGTTAAGGAAAATATAATTTTTTGTTAATTAATTTAAAAATAACTCTTAAAATTAACAATTAACTTAGAATTGTTGAGGTTAAAGTTGTTTGTTGAGCTTTTCCCTAGTACATATCCTAAATTCACTTGGGCGTTTTTTATATTGAATAAATAGCCAAAACCCACTCCTAAAATAGATTCGTTAGAATTATCAGAAACCTGAACAATTCCTATGTCAGTTATGGAGTATAGATAAGAAGATTTTGAAGTTAGGTAGCGATATTCTAAATTAACATAACTGAATTGAGATGTAAAAACACTTTGCTCATTAAAACCTCTTATGCTATTAGCTCCGCCAATTCTGTATTTTTCATTTTCTAATAAATTATTAGTAAAAAGTATGCCGGTTTTATTTCGACCATAGATTTGAGTTCGATCATTTAAAATAAAGGTATTGGAAAACTCTAAATTTAAAGCTATCTGTTTGTCATTTAAGAAGTCATTCTTTCTTGTCCCATATAAGGCCTCTATAGTAAGGAAAAAACCTTCTTGATTAATTGTGTTAGCTGAGATATCTTTGTATTGATATCCGATTCCTAATAAATTTTTATCAAAAGAATTAATATTATTGTTTGTGATATCTTCTTTTAGATTGTTTGATGCTTGGCTAGAATAATTAAATGAAATATCAGATTTGGTATTTATTTTATATAGCAGTTTTGAATTGAATTCGGTATTTAAAAAAACAGAATCTTGTCTATATAAATTAAAAGATAAAAGAGGGGTAATTCTAGAACTAAAAACATACGGGATTTTAATTTTTAAAGAAAATTCTTGTTTTTCATTCCCAATGCTGTTCCAAAATATAGAAAGGTCTTCACCTCCGTTTAATAAGTTGTTTAATTTTAAATCGGCAATACCATTAAAAAGTAATCCTTTGTCGTTTTCGTCACTGGCAAAAGAAACAATACCATCAAAACTGTTGTTTCTTTTTCTTTTAAGATATAAATATACAATTGTAGAATCCTTAGTAAAAAGAACCTCAGGTGGTTTTAATTCTTCAATAAAAGGAAGTTGTTTAGAGAGTTTAGATACGTGCTCGAGCTTTTTTTTATTAAATACATCCCCTATGTTAATGTCAAAATCATATTTAATAATTTTTTTAGAAAGACTCTCATAGCCTTTTGTAACTACCCTATTAATTTTTCTGACATCCTTTTTCTTTACATTAAGAACTGCTTGTAGAATATCATTCTTTAAAGAGAAATCTTTTAACGATATTTCTGTAAAAGATTCACCTTTGATGTCTTTTTTAAGGGTAAGATCTTCAAGGTAATTTATGACTTCACTAGTCATTAATTTTATGGTGTCTCCGCCTTTAGGATGGTTGATTTTTTTAGGAATATATATATGAACAAAAGAAATACGAAAACCTAATTCATATAGTGAGATAAAAGTATTATCTGATTCTTTAATAAGTGTTTGTTTGTATAGAAAAAACCCTCTATTCTTTAAAAGGTTACCAATTTTTGTAATTTCAGATTGTAGTGAAGAGAGGTTCTCGTGTAGAGAATTAAATTCAATTCTCTCTAATAAAGAATTCTCAATTGAATCTTTCGAAATGATTTTTAGAGTCAATTTTTGTGCAAAAATCCCTTGACTTAGAAAGAAAATTACTGTAATGAATATTTTAAGTGAAATTTTGATGTCAAAAATGAAATTATGAATTATGTCAAAAGTATAATAAAATCAATTAATTAAGAGCTGTTCAAATGAATAAGAAAAAATTACTTGTCGATATTTGATTAAATAGAAATTAGTTGTACATTTGCGCACTCTTAAAAAGAGAGATAAGTTTAATAATAAACGAAAAACAGTAATAATTTAGTATGCCAACTATTCAACAATTAGTTCGTAAAGGAAGAACCAAAATAACTAAGAAGAGTAAATCGGCCGCTTTATCGTCTTGTCCTCAAAGACGTGGAGTTTGTACACGTGTATATACTACAACACCAAAAAAACCTAACTCAGCTATGCGTAAAGTAGCTAGGGTAAGGTTGACAAATGGTAATGAAATTAACGCGTACATTCCAGGAGAAGGACATAACTTACAAGAGCACTCGATAGTATTAGTTAGAGGTGGAAGGGTAAAAGATTTGCCAGGAGTAAAGTATCACGTAGTACGTGGAGCTTTAGATACAGCGGGAGTTGAGGGAAGAACTCAACGAAGATCAAAGTATGGTGCAAAACGCCCAAAAAAGTAAAATTAGTAACTTTTTTAATGTAAAGACATGAGAAAAAGAGCAGCGAAAAAAAGAGTCTTATTACCAGACCCAAAGTTTAATGATCAATTAGTTACACGTTTTGTAAATAATTTGATGTGGGATGGTAAAAAGTCAGTAGCGTTCAGAGTATTTTACGATGCAATCGAAATCGTAGAACAAAGAAAAGAAGACGAAGAAAAAACAGCATTAGAAGTTTGGAAAGATGCATTATCTAATGTGATGCCTCACGTAGAAGTTCGTTCTAGACGAGTGGGTGGAGCAACATTCCAAATTCCAATGCAAATTAGACCAGATCGTAAAGTATCTATGGCTATCAAATGGATGATTTTGTACACTCGTAAGAGAAACGAAAAAACCATGGCACAGCGTTTAGCAGCAGAAATCTTAGCAGCAGCTAAAGAAGAAGGAGCAGCAGTTAAAAAACGTACAGATACTCACAAAATGGCAGAGGCAAATAAAGCTTTCTCACACTTCAGATTTTAATAGAAATGGCTAGAGATTTAAAATATACAAGAAATATTGGTATTGCAGCTCATATTGATGCTGGAAAAACCACAACTACAGAGCGTGTATTGTATTATACGGGTGTTTCTCATAAAATAGGAGAAGTACACGATGGTGCAGCAACGATGGACTGGATGGAACAAGAGCAAGAAAGAGGTATTACAATTACTTCTGCTGCGACAACTTGTACGTGGCAATTTCCTTTAGAAAATGCTCAACCAACTCCAGAAACAAAAGGATATCACTTTAATATTATAGATACACCTGGTCACGTAGATTTTACTGTTGAAGTAAATAGATCTTTACGTGTACTAGATGGTTTAGTTTTCTTATTTTCTGCTGTTGATGGTGTAGAACCTCAATCAGAAACTAACTGGAGGCTTGCAGATAACTATAAAGTACCAAGAATTGGTTTTGTTAATAAAATGGACCGTCAAGGATCAGACTTTTTAGGTGTTTGTCAACAAGTAAAAGACATGTTAAAATCAAATGCGGTGCCAATCGTTTTAAACATTGGTGACGAAGATGAGTTTAAAGGTGTTATTGATTTAGTGAAAAATCGTGCTATTGTATGGCATGATCAAACTCAGGGAGCAACTTTCGATGTGATCGAAATTCCTGAAGATATGAAAGAAGAAGCTCGCAAGTATCGTGCACTTTTAATTGAAGAAGTAGCAAGTTACGATGAAGATCTTTTAGAAAAATTCATGGAAGATGAAGATTCAATTACAGAAGAAGAAGTGCATGCTGCATTGAGAGCTGCTGTAATGGATATGGCTATCATTCCAATGATTTGTGGTTCTGCATTTAAAAACAAGGGTGTTCAGTTTCTTTTAGATGCTGTATGTCGTTATTTACCTTCTCCTACAGATAAAGAAGGAATTGTTGGTGTAAACCCGGATACAGGTGAAGAAGAGTTGCGTAAGCCAGATGTAAAAGAGCCATTTGCTGCATTAGCATTTAAGATTGCTACTGATCCTTTTGTAGGTCGTTTAGCATTTTTTAGAGCATATTCAGGTAGGTTAGATGCTGGTTCTTACGTTTTAAATAATCGTTCAGGTAAAAAAGAGCGTATTTCGCGTATCTATCAGATGCATGCTAACAAGCAAAATGCTATCGATTTTATTGAAGCTGGAGATATCGGTGCTGCAGTTGGATTTAAATCTATCAAAACAGGAGATACTTTATCTGCTGAAAAGAGCCCTATAGTTTTAGAGTCTATGGATTTTCCAGACCCAGTAATTGGTATTGCAGTTGAGCCAAAGACAAAAGCAGATGTAGATAGATTAGGTATCGGTCTTGGTAAATTAGCTGAAGAAGATCCAACATTTACAGTGAGAACAGATGAAGCTTCTGGGCAAACTATTATTTCTGGAATGGGTGAGTTACATTTAGATGTAATTGTAGATCGTCTAAAACGTGAATTTAAAGTAGAGGTTAATCAAGGTCAACCTCAAGTAGAATATAAAGAAGCTATTACAGCTTCAGCCGATCACAGAGAAGTATATAAAAAGCAATCTGGTGGACGTGGTAAATTTGCAGATATTGTGTTTACAATGGAGCCAGCAGATGAAGGTGTTCAAGGATTACAATTTGAATCTGTTATTAAAGGTGGTAACGTTCCAAAAGAATTTGTACCATCAGTAGAAAAAGGATTTAAAGAAGCCATGAAGAATGGTCCTTTAGCTGGATATGAAATGGATTCAATGAAAGTAACATTAAAAGATGGTTCTTTCCACGCAGTGGATTCTGATCAATTATCTTTTGAGTTGGCTGCTAAATTAGGATATAAGGCCGCTGCTAAATCAGCAAGAGCTGTGATTATGGAACCATTGATGAAGCTAGAGGTGTTAACTCCTGAAGAAAATATGGGAGATATCGTTGGAGATTTAAATAGAAGAAGAGGTCAAGTAAACGATATGAGTGATCGTGCTGGATCTAAAGTTGTAAAAGCGGTTGTTCCATTATCTGAAATGTTTGGATATGTAACTTCTTTAAGAACGATGTCTTCTGGTAGAGCAACTTCAACAATGGAATTTTCTCATTACGCAGAAACTCCATCTAATGTTTCTGAAGAGGTAATCGCAAAAGCTAAAGGTTAATTTACTAAATAGAAAAACGATGAGTCAAAAAATTAGAATAAAATTAAAGTCTTACGATTACAATTTAGTAGATAAATCTGCTGAAAAAATTGTAAAGACAGTAAAGAGTACTGGAGCTGTAGTAAATGGTCCAATCCCTTTGCCAACAAATAAAAAGATTTTTACAGTATTACGTTCACCACACGTAAACAAAAAATCTAGAGAGCAATTTCAATTATCTGCTTACAAGCGTTTATTAGATATCTATAGTTCTTCATCTAAGACTATTGATGCTTTAATGAAACTTGAATTACCAAGTGGAGTTGAAGTTGAGATTAAAGTATAAGTATAAAACTTTGATATTTGCTCAGTTATCTTTTTGATTGCTGAGCAAAGTCGAAATAACATGTCCGGAGGGTTACGCGAAGGAAAAACGGTAAAAATACATTCAGGGTTTGAAAGTATTTCGACCCATTTTTTTTGAGCCGATTTAAAGGAAAAATAAATAAGTAAAATAATTAATAATTAATTAAATATGTCTGGGTTAATAGGAAGAAAAATCGGAATGACCAGCTTATTCGATGAAAACGGGAAGAATATTCCTTGTACAGTAATCGAAGCAGGTCCATGCGTTGTTACCCAAGTCAGAACCGAAGAGGTTGACGGATACAATGCGTTACAACTTGGTTTCGATGACAAAAAGGCGAAGAGTTCTAACAAAGCGTTAGACGGTCACTTTAAAAAAGCTGGCACCACTGCTAAAAGAAAAGTCGTTGAATTCCAGGGGTTTGAAGAAGAGTACAAGTTAGGAGACTCTATTACAGTTGAACATTTTGAAGAAGGCGAGTTTGTTGATGTATCTGGTGTTTCAAAAGGAAAAGGTTTTCAAGGAGTTGTGAAACGTCATGGTTTTGCCGGTGTAGGACAAGCTACTCATGGTCAGCACAATCGTTTAAGAGCTCCTGGATCAATTGGTGCTGCATCATACCCTGCAAGAGTTTTCAAAGGAATGAGAATGGCAGGAAGAATGGGTGGCGAAAAAGTAAAAGTTCAAAACTTACGAGTTTTAAAAGTAGTAGCTGAAAAGAATCTACTTGTTGTTAAAGGGGCTATCCCTGGGCACAAAAACTCGTATATAACTATTCAGAAATAATGAAAGTAGCAGTTTTAGACATCACAGGAAAAGATACGGGAAGGAAAGTAGAACTTTCTAATGACGTATTTGGAATAGAGCCTAACGATCACGCTATTTATTTAGATGTTAAGCAATACTTGGCAAATCAAAGGCAAGGAACGCACAAAGCTAAAGAAAGAGCAGATATTGCAGGTAGTACTAGAAAGATTAAAAAACAGAAAGGAACAGGTACAGCTCGTGCGGGAAGTATTAAGTCTCCAATCTTTAGAGGTGGTGGTCGAGTTTTTGGACCAAGACCAAGAAGTTATTCTTTCAAATTGAATAAAAACTTGAAACGTTTAGCGCGTAAATCTGCATTAAGTATTCAAGCTAAAGACAATAATTTAGTAGTAATTGAAGATTTTAATTTTGATACTCCAAAGACAAAGAATTTTGTCAATGTATTGAAAGCATTAGAGTTAGATACTAAAAAGTCATTGTTTGTGTTGGGTGAGTCAAATAATAATGTATATTTGTCGTCGCGCAATTTAAAAAGTTCTAAAGTTGTAAATAATTCAGGATTAAGCACTTACGGTATTTTAAATGCTAATAAGGTTGTAATTTCTGAGAGCTCTTTAGAAGGAATTAACTCAAATTTAAGCTAATAGGATGAATATTTTAATTAAACCTATTATTACGGAAAAAGCAACAAGTGATAGCGAATTATTTAATCGTTATGCTTTTGTTGTAGATAAAAGAGCTAACAAATTAGAAATTAAAGATGCAGTAGAAACTGCATATGGAGTTTCAATTTCTAGTGTAAAAACTTTAAACTACCCATTAAAGAGAAATACTAAATTTACTAAAAAAGGTTTAGTAACGGGTACTAAGAGTGCTTACAAGAAAGCAATTGTACAGTTAGCAGAAGGAGAAAGTATTGATTTTTATAACAATCTTTAAGAAAAGACAGCATGTCAGTTAGAAAATTAAAACCAATAACACCAGGTCAGCGTTTTAGAGTTGTAAATGGGTTCGACACCATTACAACTGATAAGCCGGAGAAAAGTTTACTTGCTCCGAAAAAACGATCTGGAGGTCGAAACAGTCAGGGTAGAATGACAACTCGTAATATCGGAGGAGGTCATAAACAAAGATATCGTATTATCGATTTTAAAAGAGATAAGAATGGTATTCCCGCAACAGTAAAAACTATAGAGTACGATCCAAATCGTACAGCATTTATTGCTTTACTTAGTTATGCTGATGGAGAAAAGCGTTATGTGATTGCACAAAACGGATTACAAGTAGGTCAAACTATCGTCTCAGGAGAAAATGTAGCCCCAGAAATTGGGAATGCAATGCCTTTGAGTGGTATTCCTTTAGGAACTACAATTTCTTGTATAGAATTACGTCCAGGACAAGGAGCAGTTATGGCTCGTTCTGCTGGTTCTTTTGCACAGTTGATGGCAAAAGAAGGTAAGTATGCAACTGTAAAATTACCTTCAGGAGAAACAAGGTTGATCTTATTAACATGTATGGCTACAATTGGAGTTGTATCTAATTCAGATCATCAATTGCTTGTATCTGGTAAAGCAGGTAGAAGTAGATGGTTAGGTAGAAGACCAAGAACAAATGCTGTTAGAATGAACCCAGTTGATCATCCAATGGGTGGTGGAGAAGGACGTGCTTCAGGAGGTCATCCAAGGTCTAGAAATGGAATTCCTGCTAAAGGATTTAAAACCAGATCTAAGACTAAAGCAAGTAATAAGTATATTTTAGAACGTAGAAAGAAATAATAAGTTATGGCAAGATCATTAAAAAAAGGACCTTACGTTCACTATAAATTAGAAAGAAAAGTATTGGCTAATGTAGAAGCAGGAAACAAATCAGTAATCAAAACTTGGTCTAGAGCTAGTATGATTACTCCTGATTTCGTTGGTCAAACTATCGCAGTACATAATGGGCGTCAATTTGTGCCAGTGTATGTAACTGAAAATATGGTAGGACATAAATTAGGCGAATTTTCACCAACTCGTTCTTTTAGAGGACATGCTGGTGCAAAAAATAAAGGAAAAAAATAGGTAGGAAATGGGAGTTCGTAAAAAAAATATGGCAGATCAGTTAAAAGAAGCTAAAAAGCAAAGAGCTTTTGCAAAGCTTACTAACTGTCCTACGTCACCGAGAAAAATGCGTTTAGTAGCAGATCAGGTAAGAGGAGTAGAGGTTGAGAAAGCTCTACAAATCTTAAAGTTCAGTCCAAAAGAAGCATCTAGAAACTTAGAGAAATTGTTAATGTCTGCAATCGCAAACTGGCAAGCTAAGAATGAAGATGCTAGTATAGAGGATGCTGGATTATTTGTGAAATCTATTTGTGTAGATAGCGCAGGAATGTTAAAAAGATTAAGACCAGCTCCACAAGGGCGTGCTCATAGAATTCGTAAGCGTTCTAATCACGTTACTTTAGAGTTAGGTGCAAAAAATATCAGTAATTAATCATAGTTAGAAATGGGACAAAAAACTAATCCAATAGGGAATCGTTTAGGAATTATCAGAGGATGGGAATCTAACTGGTACGGTGGAAATAACTACGGTGATAAAATTGCTGAAGATGATAAGATAAGAAAGTATATCAATGCTAGATTATCTAAAGCAAGTGTTTCTAGAGTAATCATTGAGCGTACGCTTAAACTTGTAACCGTTACTATCACTACGGCACGTCCAGGTATCATAATTGGTAAAGGAGGCCAAGAGGTAGACAAGTTAAAAGAAGAGCTTAAGAAGATTACAGGAAAAGAAGTTCAAATTAATATTTTCGAAATTAAAAGACCAGAATTAGATGCAAAATTAGTTGCAGCTAGTGTGGCTCGTCAAATTGAAAATAGAATTTCTTACAAAAGAGCAATCAAAATGGCTATTGCGGCTTCTATGAGAATGAATGCAGAAGGAATTAAAATACAAATTTCTGGACGTTTAAATGGAGCAGAAATGGCAAGATCTGAGCACTTTAAAGAAGGTAGAATTCCTCTTTCTACATTTAGAGCAGATATTGATTATGCACTTGTTGAAGCTCATACTACCTACGGAAGATTAGGTGTTAAAGTATGGATCATGAAAGGTGAGGTTTATGGTAAGAGAGAATTATCTCCATTAGTTGGATTGTCTAAAAAACAAGGCGGTGCCAATAAAGGAGGTAACTCTAAACGTCAACCTCGTAGAAGAAAATAATTTTTAAAAATTAGAAATTAACAATGTTACAGCCAAAAAGAGTAAAATACCGTAAGGTACAGAAGGCGAAAGGAAATATGAATGGTATTTCTGGTAGAGGAAATCAACTTTCTAATGGAATGTTTGGTATCAAATCACTAGATCAAAACCTATTAACTTCTCGTCAGATAGAAGCGGCTCGTATCGCAGCTACTCGTCATATGAAAAGAGAAGGGCAACTTTGGATTAAAATTTTCCCAGATAAACCTATCACTAAAAAACCTTTAGAGGTACGTATGGGTAAAGGTAAAGGAGCTCCAGATCATTTTGTTGCTGTTATTAAACCAGGTAGGATTTTGTTTGAAGTTGGTGGTGTGCCAATGGATGTTGCAAAAGAAGCTTTACGTTTAGCAGCTCAAAAACTTCCAGTAAGAACGAAGTTTGTAGTAGCAAGAGATTTTGATTATAACGCTTAATTCGATAAGAACATGAAACAATCAGAAATTAAAGAATTATCAGCAGCTGATTTACAAGAGAAGCTTGGAGCGTTGCAAAAAAATTATACTGATCTTAAGATGGCTCACGCCATAACTCCATTGGAAAACCCAATGCAGTTAAGAACCTTAAGAAGAACTGTAGCAAAACTTGCAACAGAATTAACCAAAAGAGAATTACAATAATTCTAAGTCAGTTTTAAAGATGGAAAATAGAAATCTTAGAAAAGAAAGAATAGGTGTTGTTTCTAGCAGCAAAATGGAGAAATCTATTGTTGTTTCAGAAGTAAAAAGAGTAAAACACCCGATGTACGGAAAGTTCGTATTGAAAACGAAAAAGTACGTTGCGCATGACGAACAGAATGATTGCAACGAAGGAGATACAGTTAGGATTATGGAAACACGTCCTATGAGTAAATCTAAACGTTGGAGATTAGTAGAAATCCTAGAAAGAGCTAAATAATATGTTACAGACAGAATCAAGATTAAAAGTAGCAGATAACACTGGAGCAAAAGAAGTTTTAGTGATTAGAGTTTTAGGAGGAACTAAAAAACGTTATGCTAGCGTTGGAGATAAAATTGTAGTAACTGTAAAGTCTGCAACTCCAAACGGAACCGTAAAGAAAGGTCAAGTATCTAGAGCAGTTGTTGTTCGTACGAAGAAAGAAGTAAGACGAAAAGATGGGTCATATATCAGATTTGATGACAATGCTTGTGTGCTTTTAAATCCTACAGAGGAAATGAGAGGAACACGTGTATTTGGACCTGTTGCTCGTGAGCTTCGTGAGAAACAATTTATGAAGATAGTATCATTAGCGCCAGAAGTGCTTTAAAAAGATAAGACGATGACAAAGTTTAAAATCAAATCAGGAGATACTGTTACAGTAATCGCAGGAGATCATAAAGGATCTGAAGGAAAAGTATTACAAATCCTAAGAGAGAAAAATAGAGCAATAGTTGAAGGAGTAAACTTAGTTTCTAAGCATACTAAGCCTAGTGCTCAAAGCCCTCAAGGAGGAATTGTAAAGAAAGAAGCTTCTATTCATATCTCTAACTTATCGTTAGTAGAAGATGGAAAAGCAGTTAGAGTAGGATATACAGTTGAAGGAGATACTAAAACTAGAATCTCTAAGAAAACTAAAAACGCAATATAATCATGAGTTACGTACCAAGATTAAAAGCAGAATATAAGAGCAGAGTCGTAAAAGCTCTTACTGAAGAATTTAGCTATAGCAACGTAATGCAAGTGCCTAAATTACAAAAAATCGTTGTAAGTAAAGGTGTTGGAGCAGCTATCGCTGATAAGAAATTAATTGATTATGCTGTAGAAGAGCTAACGACTATTACAGGTCAGAAAGCAGTTTCTACGATGTCTAAAAAAGATGTTGCATCGTTTAAATTACGTAAAGGAATGCCAATCGGTGTTAAAGTTACCTTACGTGGTGATAAGATGTATGAATTCTTGGATAGATTAGTTACAGCCTCTTTACCACGTGTAAGAGACTTTAACGGTATAAAGGCAAATGGGTTTGATGGAAGAGGTAATTACAATTTAGGAATTACAGAACAAATCATCTATCCAGAAATTAATATAGACCAAGTGAAAAAAATCAACGGTATGGATATTACATTCGTAACATCTGCTGCTACTGATAAAGAAGCAAAGTCATTATTAGGAGAATTAGGTTTACCATTCAAAAAAAATTAAGAGATGGCTAAAGAATCAATGAAAGCCCGTGAGGTAAAAAGAGCAAAAATGGTTGCTAAGTATGCTGAAAAGAGAAAAGCTTTAAAAGAAGCTGGAGACTATGAAGGTTTGCAAAAGTTGCCAAAAAACGCTTCTCCAATTAGAATGCATAACAGATGTAAGCTAACTGGAAGACCAAAAGGGTATATGCGTCAATTTGGACTGTCACGTGTGACTTTCCGTGAAATGGCAAATCAAGGATTGATACCAGGTGTTAAGAAAGCCAGCTGGTAGAAATTAAAAATCTCAAAATAAAAATAGAATGTGTATCTTTGCACGCTCTATTTTTTTGAGTAAATAGAAAATTAACTGATTATAGGTTTAATTATCACAGAGAAATCTGTAGGTAAATAGAGATAATTAAAAACCGTAATCGCAATTTAAATAAATATGTATACAGATCCAATCGCAGATTATCTAACGAGAGTTAGAAATGCAATTTCTGCAGGACACAGAGTAGTAGAAATTCCTGCTTCGAACTTGAAGAAGGAAATGACTAAAATTTTGTTTGAACAAGGATATGTTTTAAGTTACCAATTTAATGATAGTTCTGTACAAGGAACTATTAAGATTGCCTTAAAGTATGACCGAGATACAAAAGAGTCAGTAATTAGAAAAATTCAACGAATCAGTACACCAGGTTTACGTAAATACGTTAGCGCAAAAGAAATGCCTAGAGTATTAAATGGACTTGGAATTGCTATTGTTTCAACTTCTAGAGGTGTTATGACTAACAAAAAAGCACGTACAGAGAATGTTGGAGGAGAAGTATTATGTTACGTTTATTAAACCTTAGGAAATGAGTAGAATAGGAAAAAATCCAGTTAGCATTCCACAAGGTGTAGATGTAAACATTAATGAAAACGTTGTTACAGTTAAAGGAAAATTAGGTGAGTTAACTCAAACTATTTCTGAAGGAATTACTGTAAAAATTGAAGATGGTCAAATCGTACTAGATAGAGCATCAGAAAGTAAAGATCACAAAGCTCAGCATGGTTTAATGAGAGCTTTGATGAATAACATGATTGAAGGAGTAAGTAAAGGATGGACTAAAGAATTAGAATTAGTCGGTGTAGGTTATAGAGCTTCAAATCAAGGGCAAAAATTAGATTTAGCATTAGGGTATTCGCACAATATTGTTTTAGAATTAGCTCCAGAAGTGAAAGTTGAAACAATTTCTGAGAAAGGGAAAAACCCAATCGTTAAATTAACTTCTTATGACAAGCAATTGGTAGGTCAAGTAGCTGCGAAAATTCGCGGTTTCCGTAAACCAGAGCCATATAAAGGTAAAGGAGTTAAGTTTGTAGGTGAAGTATTAAGAAGAAAAGCAGGTAAATCTGCATAATTTATAGAGTTATGGCATTATCAAAGCTTGAAAGAAGAACTAGAATTAAGCATAGAATTAGAAAAATTATTTCTGGTACAGCAACAAAACCAAGATTGTCTGTATATAGAAGTAACAAAGAGATTTATGCACAACTAGTTGACGATGTAAACGGAGTAACGATTGCTAGCGTTTCATCAAGAGATAAAGGTATTAAAGCAACATCAAAAGTTGAAGCGGCTACTGCAGTAGGAAAATCTATCGCAGACAAAGCTTCTAAATCTGGAATAGAGACTGTTGCTTTTGATAGAAACGGATATTTATATCACGGAAGAGTAAAAGTATTAGCAGAAGCTGCTAGAGAAGCTGGTTTAAAATTTTAAGAAATTATGCAAGGATATAAAAACGTAGAAAGAGTTAAGCCAAGCGGATTAGAGCTTGTAGATAGATTGGTAGGTGTACAACGTGTAACAAAAGTAACAAAAGGTGGTAGAGCATTTGGTTTCTCTGCGATTGTTGTTGTTGGAGATGGTAACGGTGTTGTAGGTCACGGATTAGGTAAATCTAAAGATGTTTCTTCAGCTATTGCAAAAGCAGTAGAAGATGCTAAGAAAAATTTAGTGAGAATTCCAATTTTAAATGGAACGTTACCTCATGAGCAAAAAGGTAAATTTGGAGGAGCTAAGGTATTTATTAAGCCAGCTTCAAATGGTACCGGAGTTATAGCAGGTGGGGCAGTACGTGCCGTATTAGAGTCTGTAGGAATTCATGATGTATTATCAAAATCTCAAGGATCATCTAACCCTCATAACGTTGTGAAAGCAACTTTTGATGCTTTATTACAATTACGTAGTGCATCATTAATTGCTAAGCAAAGAGGTATTTCTTTAGAAAAAGTATTTAACGGATAAATCTAAGAACGATGGCAAAAATTAAAGTTACACAAGTAAAAAGTCAAATCGGGCGTCTTCAGAATCAAAAAAGAACTTTGGAGGCATTAGGTTTACGTAAAATGAACCAAACTGTAGAACATGAGGCAACTCCTACAATTATTGGTATGGTAAATAAAGTTAAACATTTAGTTTCCGTAGAGGAAATTTAATACAAGATATAACAATGAGTTTACATAACTTAAAACCAGCAGAAGGGTCTGTTAAAAGCGGGAAAAGAATTGCAAGAGGTGAAGGTTCTGGTAAAGGTGGTACAGCCGCTAGAGGTCACAAAGGAGCAAAGTCTCGTTCAGGTTATTCAAGAAAAGTTGGATTTGAAGGGGGGCAGATGCCACTTCAAAGACGTGTGCCTAAGTTTGGTTTTACAAACATAAACCGTAAGGAATATGCAGGAATCAACTTAGACAAGTTACAGGAATTAGTAGATAATAAGAAAATTACTGACACAGTAAATTTAGAAATTTTAGTAGCTAACGGTATCGTTGGTAAAAACGATTTAGTAAAAATCTTAGGTCGTGGAGAATTAAAAGCTAAATTAAATATTACTGTTCATAAATTTACTGCAACTGCAAAGGCGGCTATTGAAGCTGCAGGTGGAGAAGCAGTTACTTTATAAGATCACATAAATGATGAATTTTATAAAAACGTTAAAAGATATCTGGAATATAGAAGAATTAAAAAATAAAATTCTTCTTACTATTGGTTTGATTGCTGTATATCGTTTTATGGCTCAAATTCCTTTACCTGGAATTGATCCTACACAATTATCAGCATTAAAGCAAAGTACAGATGGCGGTGGTCTTTTGGCTTTATTAAATGTATTTACTGGAGGGGCCTTTGCTCGAGCTTCAGTAATGGCGTTAGGTATTATGCCTTATATTTCTGCATCTATTGTAGTTCAGTTAATGGGAATTGCTGTTCCATATTTACAGAAGTTACAAAAAGATGGAGAAAGTGGAAGAAAGAAGATTACACAAATCACCAGATGGTTAACCATTGGTATTACTTTAGTACAAGGACCAACTTATATAACTGCAATTCAGAATGGGTTTAATTTACCTCCTGAAGCATTTTTAGTAAGTGGAGCTACTTTCTGGATATCGTCTATGATTATTTTAACTGCAGGTACAATATTTGCTATGTGGTTAGGTGAGCGTATTACAGATAAAGGAGTAGGTAATGGTATTTCATTATTAATTACAGTTGGTATTATTGCGAACTTCCCAGCAGCTTTTGTTCAAGAATTAGTTTCTAAAACTACAGGACCTGGAGCTGGAGGAATTATGATGATTTTAATTGAGATTATTATATGGTTTGTTATCATTCTTCTAACCGTACTTTTAGTAACTGCAGTTCGTAAAATCGCAGTACAATATGCTAGAAGAACAGTGGCGGGTAATATCCAAAATGTAGCAGGATCTAGAGACTATATCCCATTAAAATTGAATGCAGCGGGTGTAATGCCAATCATTTTCGCTCAAGCAATTATGTTTTTACCATTAGCTTTAGCAAAGAGATTTCCAGCATTAACTGATTTACAAGACATTAATGGATTATGGTATAATGTAATTTTTGCATTATTAATTATCATCTTTAGTTTCTTTTATACTGCAATAACCGTTCGTACTGACGAAATGGCTCAGAACTTAAAAAGAACAGGTGGGTTTATCCCAGGAATTAGACCAGGAAAAGATACGGCCGATAAGCTAGATAGTGTATTGTCAAGAATTACATTTCCGGGATCTTTATTTTTAGCAGCATTATCTATACTACCAGCAATTGTAGTACAGTTTGGTGTTCAGCAAGGTTGGGCATTGTTTTATGGAGGTACCTCACTAATTATTATGGTGGGTGTTGCTATAGATACAATACAACAGGTAAATTCGTATTTATTGAATCGTCATTACGATGGTTTAATGAAAACGGGAAGTAGTAATAACAGAAAATCATCAAAGTAATATGGCTAAGCAACCAGCAATTCAACAAGATGGAACAATAACAGAAGCATTATCTAATGCGATGTTCCGTGTAGAATTAGAAAATGGACATATTGTAACGGCACACATATCTGGTAAAATGCGTATGCATTATATCAAATTATTACCAGGTGATAAGGTAAAATTAGAAATGAGTCCTTACGATTTAACGAAGGCTAGAATTACTTATAGATATTAAAAAATAGAACTAATGAAAGTTAGAGCATCAATAAAGAAAAGAAGTGCCGACTGCAAAATAGTACGCAGAAAAGGTAGATTGTACGTAATTAATAAACAAAATCCTAGATTTAAACAAAGACAAGGGTAATGGCAAGAATAGCAGGTATAGATATTCCAAAGAATAAAAGAGGAGTTATTGCTTTAACTTACATCTTTGGTATAGGAAACAGTAGAGCTAAAGAAGTTTTAGCAAACGCAAAAGTTGACGAAAGTATTAAAGTTCAAGATTGGACTGATGATCAAATCGCAGCAATTAGAGAACAAGTTGGTACGTTTACCATTGAAGGTGAATTACGTTCTGAAGTTCAATTAAGCATTAAACGTTTAATGGATATTGGATGTCAAAGAGGGATTAGACATAGAGCTAGTTTACCTTTAAGAGGTCAAAGAACTAAGAATAATTCTAGAACTAGAAAAGGTAAAAGAAAAACTGTAGCTAACAAGAAAAAATAGTTAGAAACTAGCTTTAATCTCCTAGTGTGCCGTGCTTTTAAGCACAATTTACTAGAGAGTTATTGCTAAAACAAAATAATTATGGCAAAAACAAGTTCAAAAAAACGTAAAGTAATTGTAGAGTCAGTAGGTGAAGCACATATTAGTGCATCATTTAATAATATCATTGTTTCTTTAACAAACAAGAAAGGTGATGTTATTTCATGGTCATCAGCTGGAAAAATGGGTTTTAGAGGTTCTAAAAAGAATACTCCTTATGCAGCTCAATTATCAGCAGAAGATTGTGCAAAAGTTGCTCACGAAGCAGGTTTACGTAAAGTAAAAGTATATGTAAAAGGACCTGGTAACGGTAGAGAATCTGCTATCAGATCATTACATAACTCAGGAATTGAAGTAACAGAAATTATTGATGTTACTCCAATACCTCACAATGGGTGTCGTCCACCAAAAAGAAGAAGAGTATAATTAAATATTTTAACTAAGTAGGATATAAGATTATCGAAGGAGTTAGCCTTAATTCATAATCCCTACTTTAATAACTAAGAAATGGCAAGATATACAGGACCAAAAACTAAAATTGCTCGTAAATTTGGCGAAGCAATCTTCGGAGAAGATAAAAACTTCGAAAAGAGAAACTATCCTCCAGGACAGCATGGAAATGCAAAGAGAAGAGGAAAAAAATCTGAATATGCTGTCCAGTTAATGGAAAAGCAAAAAGCAAAATATACCTATGGTATTTTAGAGCGTCAATTCAGTAACTTATTTAAAAAAGCATCAGCTTCTAAAGGAATTACTGGTGAGGTTTTATTACAATTATGTGAAGCACGTTTAGATAACGTAGTGTACCGTTTAGGAATAGCTACCTCAAGAAGTGCGGCACGTCAATTGGTATCACACAGGCATATTACTGTTAATGGAAGTATTGTTAATATACCATCATATTCTTTAAAAGAAGGAGACGTTGTAGCTGTTAGAGAAAAATCTAAATCATTAGAAGCTATTAATAATGCATTAGCATCTAGTAATAATGTTTATGAATGGTTAAGCTGGAATGCAGATAAGAAAGAAGGAACTTTTATTAAGTCTCCAGAAAGATTACAAATTCCTGAAAATTTCAAAGAACAATTAATAGTAGAATTATATTCTAAATAATATTTTAATCATATTGCTATTCAGCCAAAGGGTATATTCGTACTTCTTCACACCTATAGACCGCGCAACTGAATAACAATTAAAACGAAGAAAAATGGCAATTTTAAATTTTCAAAAGCCCGATAAAGTAATAATGATTGAATCTACAGATTTTTCTGGTAGATTTGAATTTAGACCGTTAGAACCAGGATTTGGTTTAACTGTTGGTAATGCGTTAAGAAGAGTATTACTTTCTTCTTTAGAAGGTTTTGCTATTACATCACTTAGAATAGATGGTGTAGAGCATGAATTTTCTACAATCAATGGTATTGTAGAGGATGTAACCGAAATTATCTTAAACCTTAAGCAAGTACGTTTTAAAAAGCAAATTGATGAAACTGATAAAGAAACAGTATCTATTGCTGTATCTGGACAAGATCAACTAACTGCTGGAGATTTACAAAAATTTATCTCAGGATTTCAAGTATTAAACCCTGATTTAGTTATTTGTAATATGGACAAGTCTGTGAAATTAAACATGGAACTAGTTGTAGAAAAAGGAAGAGGATTTGTACCAGCTGAAGAAAATAAAAAATCTGGAGCTCCAATAGGTACAATCTTTACTGATTCTATTTATACTCCGATTAAGAATGTAAAATATGCAATCGAAAATTTCCGTGTTGAACAAAAGACGGATTACGAAAAATTAATTTTTGACATCGATACAGATGGATCTATTAATCCAAAGGATGCATTAACAGAAGCGGCTAAAATATTAATTCACCACTTTATGTTATTCTCAGATGAGAGAATAACTTTAGAGGCAGATGAGATTGCTCAAACTGAAACTTATGACGAAGAGTCATTACATATGCGTCAGTTATTAAAAACTAGATTAATTGATATGGATTTATCTGTAAGAGCTTTAAATTGTTTAAAAGCTGCAGAAGTAGATACATTAGGAGATTTAGTTTCTTTTAACAAGAGCGACTTAATGAAATTCAGAAACTTTGGTAAGAAATCTTTAACTGAATTAGAAGAACTAGTAAATGTTAAAGGATTAAATTTCGGAATGGATTTAACAAAATATAAATTAGATAGAGATTAATTAAAGATTAACCCTTCCATATTTTGCTCCTCAAAATGAGTTGTAGCAAGATGGGAGCTAAAACACATCGGTCATGAGACACGGAAAAAAGTTTAATCATTTAGGAAGAAAGACAGCGCATAGAAAAGCTATGTTAGCAAATATGGCTTGTTCTTTAATAGAGCACAAGCGAATTAACACTACAGTAGCTAAAGCAAAAGCGTTACGAGTATTTGTAGAACCGTTAATTACAAAATCTAAAGAAGATACTACACATAATAGAAGAATTGTGTTTAGTTACTTAAGAGATAAGTATGCAGTAACAGAATTATTTAAAGAAATATCTGTTAAAATTGCAGACAGACCAGGAGGATATGTACGTATTATCAAATTAGGAAACCGTCAAGGAGATAATGCTCCTATGGCTATGGTAGAACTAGTAGATTATAACGAACTATATAGTCCTAAAGGTAAAAAAGCTAAAAAGTCTACTCGTAGAGGTAGAAGCAAAAAAGCAGCTGAGACTGTAGAAGTAGCGGAAACATCAACTGAAGAAACTTCTGAAGAATAGATGATAATTTTATCAAATTATATTAAAGGGATAAGCGTTTACGTTTATCCCTTTTTTTATATTTTTACATTAAATAAATAAACTAGGTAAATGGCATATCAAGAAAGAAAAAAAGCACTTATTTTATTAGCAGATGGAACTATATTTTATGGAAAATCTGTAGGGATTGAAGGAACAGCAACTGGCGAAATATGTTTCAATACAGGAATGACTGGATATCAGGAAGTTTTTACAGATCCATCTTATTATGGACAGTTAATGGTTACTACAAATGCCCATATAGGAAATTATGGAGTTAATGACTCAGAGGTGGAGTCCGAAGGAATAAAAATTTCAGGACTAATTTGCAGGAATTTTAGTTATCCACACTCAAGAGTAGATTCTAACGGAAATTTATTTGACTGGTTTACAAAACATAATTTAGTAGCAATCTCTGATTTAGATACAAGAGCTTTAGTTTCATATATAAGAGATCATGGAGCTATGAATGCTATTATTTCTACCGATGTTTCAAATATTGATGCTTTAAAGTCTCAGTTAGCTAAAACACCAAATATGGAAGGGTTAGAGTTAGCATCTCAAGTTTCTACTAAAGAACCTTATTTTGTTGGAGATGAGAACTCACCTTATAAGATAGCTGCTTTAGATATTGGAATTAAAAAAAATATTTTACGAAACTTTGTAAAAAGAGGAGCCTATGTAAAAGTGTTTCCATATAATGCCAGTTTCAAAGAATTAGAAGCATTTAATCCCGATGGGTATTTTATTTCTAATGGACCTGGTGATCCAGAACCTTTAGTAGATGCACAAAATGTTGCTAAAGAAATTATTGAAAGAGATTTGCCTTTATTTGGAATATGTCTAGGGCACCAAGTAATTGCTTTAGCAAATGGAATTTCTACGTATAAAATGCATAATGGACATAGAGGAATTAATCATCCCGTAAAAAATATTATTACTGGGAAAGGAGAAATTACTTCACAAAATCATGGTTTTGCAATCCATAGAGAAGAAACAGAAACACATCCTAATGTTGAGATTACTCATGTACATTTAAATGACCATACGGTAGCTGGAATTAGGATAAAAAATAAAAACTGTTTTTCAGTTCAATATCATCCAGAAGCTAGTCCAGGACCAAATGATGCTGCATATTTATTTGATCAATTTATAGAGAATATTAAAAAACAAAAAACCAGTGTAGTTTAGTTGTTATTGAATGGTAGTTTTTTGTTAGCATTTTATATCCATTCGTCTAAGAAATCTAACTTTTTATCGATTTTATTTGGTTGTATCTGATATATCAAGTACTTTTGATGCGAGTGATATTTATATCACTTTCTTTTTCATAGCAATTTTCCCACTCTTAGGAGTGGGTTTTTTTATACCTCACTTTTTAACTTTTTATTTTGTAGAAATCGTTTTCGTAATAAATACGATATGTTGCTAATAAAAATCGCCCATAATGTGTAAATTAGCACTTACAAAAAAGAATTTTTTAAACATTAAAAAAATAAAAAATGAGTATCATAATTAACATTCATGCACGTCAAATTTTTGATTCTAGAGGAAACCCAACTGTAGAAGTAGATGTGACTACTGAAAATGGAATTGTAGGTAGAGCAGCTGTTCCTTCTGGAGCCTCTACGGGAGAGCATGAAGCAGTTGAGCTTAGAGATGGAGGAAAAGAGTATATGGGAAAAGGTGTTCTAAAAGCGATTCAAAATGTGAATGCAATGATTGCTCAAGAATTATTAGGAGTTTCAGTATTTGAACAAAATTTAATTGATCAAATGATGATTGAATTAGACGGAACTCCAAATAAATCTAATTTAGGAGCTAATGCAATTTTAGGCGTTTCGTTAGCAGCAGCAAAAGCAGCGGCAAATGAATTAGGAATGCCTTTATATAGATATATTGGGGGTGTTTCAGCAAATACTTTACCTGTTCCCATGATGAATATTATTAACGGGGGTTCACATTCTGATGCACCAATAGCATTTCAAGAATTTATGGTCATGCCAGTAAAAGCAACTAGTTTTACTCAAGCAATGCAAATGGGCTCAGAAATATTCCATAACCTAAAAAAAGTATTGCACGATAGAAATTTATCTACTGCAGTTGGAGATGAAGGAGGTTTTGCTCCAACATTAGACGGAACAGAAGATGCTTTAGATACGATTGCTTTAGCAGTAGGAAATGCCGGTTATAAGTTTGGAGATGAGATTATGATAGCTTTAGATTGCGCTGCTGCAGAGTTCTATGTTAACGGTAAATATGATTATTCTAAATTTGAGGGTACTTCAGGAAAAATAAGAACAAGTCAAGAGCAAGCAGATTATTTAGCAGAATTAGCTGGGAAATATCCTATTATATCTATTGAAGATGGAATGGATGAAAATGATTGGGATGGATGGAAATATTTGACAGAAAAAATTGGAGATAAAGTACAGTTAGTTGGCGACGATTTATTTGTTACAAATGTAGAACGCCTTTCTCGTGGTATTGAAAATGGAATAGCCAATTCAATTTTAATTAAGGTAAACCAAATTGGAACCTTAACAGAAACAATTGCAGCGGTTAACATGGCAAAAAATGCAGGATATACTTCTGTAATGAGTCATAGGTCTGGAGAAACAGAAGATAATACTATTGCAGATTTAGCAGTTGCATTAAATACAGGTCAGATTAAAACAGGTTCAGCTTCGCGTTCAGATAGAATGGCAAAATACAATCAACTATTGCGTATTGAAGAAGAGTTAGGAGAAACAGCTTTCTTTCCAAAAGAGAAAGCATTTAAAATCTAAAAGAGTAAACTTAGATAAGAAAAACCTCATAATTATTATTATGAGGTTTTTTTGTTTTTAACAATCAAGAAAAGCTATTTTTTCATATTGAAAAACTATGATTAGGTTTTTTAAAAATCCTTTAAAATAGCTATCTTTGTTACACTTCAAAAATAAATTAAAAATATATATAATGTCTGATAAAGCAACATTGCAAGTAGGAGGAGAATCGTATGAGTTTCCTATGATAAAAGGAACTGAAAATGAAATAGCAATCGATGTAAAAACCTTAAGAGCTGCTACAAATGGCGTTATTACAATTGATCCAGGATTTAAAAATACTGGGTCATGTATCAGCGAAATTACTTTTTTAGACGGAGAAAAAGGTATCTTACGCTATAGAGGATACCCTATTGAACAACTGGCTGAAAAGGCTGACTTTTTAGAGGTAGCTTATCTTTTAATTTTTGGTGAGTTACCAACAGAAGAACAACTATCTAGGTTTCATGCAGATATTAAAGAAAAAGCAATTATAGATGACGATGTTAAAAAGATTTTAGATGCTTTTCCAAAAACAGCGCACCCTATGGGAGTACTGTCATCTCTAACAAGTGCACTAACAGCCTTTAACCCTTCTTCTGTTAATGTTGATTCAGAAGAAGAAATGTATAGAGCAATTGTGAAAATAATGGGGAAGTTTCCTGTGTTAGTAGCTTGGGCTATGCGTAAGAAGCAAGGTTTGCCGTTAAATTATGGATCTAACTCTTTAGGATATGTAGAGAATGTTTTAAAGATGATGTTTGAAAGGCCTGATCAGGATTATGTTATAAATCCTATAATAAAAGATGCACTAGATAAATTATTAATTCTTCATGCTGATCATGAGCAAAATTGCTCTACCTCCACTGTTAGAATAGTAGGATCATCACATGCTGGTTTATTTGCATCGTTATCTGCTGGGATTTCTGCTTTATGGGGCCCACTTCATGGAGGTGCTAATCAAGCAGTTTTAGAAATGTTAGAAGCTATTAGAGAAGATGGTGGAGATACTAAAAAGTATATGGCTAAAGCTAAAGATAAGAATGACCCATTCCGTTTGATGGGATTTGGGCATAGAGTATATAAGAATTTTGATCCTAGAGCAAAAATTATTAAAAAAGCGGCAGACCAAGTATTAAATGATTTAGGAGTAGATGATCCTATTTTAGAAATTGCTAAAGGCTTAGAGCAAGAAGCATTAAATGATCCATATTTTGTTGAAAGAAAATTATATCCAAATGTAGATTTTTATTCAGGTATTATCTATCGTGCTATGGGTATTCCTGTAGAAATGTTTACGGTAATGTTTGCCTTAGGGCGCTTGCCAGGTTGGATTGCACAGTGGAGAGAAATGCGTTTAAATAAAGAACCTATTGGAAGGCCTCGTCAAATATATACGGGTGCTAATAATAGAAACTTTGTTTCAATTAATAAAAGATAATTTCGATAAAAAATTTATAAAGAAAGCTTCATATCCTTATGAAGCTTTTCTATGTTCATTATATGCTTAAATTAAATATAAAAAACGAAACTTCAAGATTAAGAGCAGTCGTATTAGGAACTGCAAAAAGTAATGGACCTACACCTTTATTAGAAGAATGTTATGACCCTAAAAGCAAGGAGCATGTAATGGCTGGTACCTATCCTTTAGAAGAAGACATGATTTTAGAAATGGAAGCGGTTGCTGCTGTATTTAAGAAATATGATGTTCAAGTTTTTAGACCAGAAGTTATAAAGGATTATAATCAAATTTTCTCTAGAGATATTGCTTTTGTAATAGAAGATAAATTTATTAGAGCAAATATCTTACCAGATAGGGATAAAGAAATATTAGCGATTGAAAGCGTTTGGAAACAAATTCCTAAAGAAGATAGAATTACCTTACCAGAAGAGTGTCATATTGAAGGAGGTGATGTAATGCCTTGGAACGATTATATTTTTGTTGGAACTTACTCCGGAGAAGATTATCCAGATTATATAACAGCAAGAACTAACATGGATTCTGTTATAGCTTTGCAAGAATTATTCCCAAAGAAAATAGTAAAGTCTTTCGAACTTCGTAAATCAAATACAAACGCAAAAGAAAATGCTTTGCATTTAGATTGTTGTTTTCAACCAATTGGAAAAGATAATGCGATTCTTCATAAAAATGGATTTCTTGTTGAATCTGAATATAATTGGCTGGTAGATTTTTTTGGTAAAGAAAATATTTTTGAGATAAGTAAAGAAGAAATGTATTATATGAATAGTAATGTATTTTCTATTTCGGAAGATGTTATTATATCAGAAAAAAGTTTTACAAGGCTAAATGCTTGGTTGCGAGAACAAGGTTTTACAGTAGAAGAAGTTCCTTATCAAGAAATTGCGAAACAAGAGGGTTTATTGCGTTGCTCTACAATGCCGTTGATAAGAGACTAATTTAAAATTATTTTCTTGCTAAAAGAAGTAGTGCCGTTTTTAAATACTGCCATATAAACACCTTTACTTAAAGATGTTAAGTCAAGACTTTCTGTGTTAGTGTTTACAATTGTTTTATAAACTTCTTTACCTAAAACATTGACAATTGTTAATTTAAATTCTTTAGAACTCGTATTTTTCAAATTGATAAAACCACTCGAAGGGTTTGGATATACAATAATGCTTTTTTCAAGTTCATCTTGATCATTATTGCTAAGTGTTTGTACTCCAACTGCAAAATGCAGCGCAGCGCCTAAAGCACCTTTTGTAACCTGAACAAGATAATCTACATCCATATTTGTCAAAACATCATTGGAAGTATGGGCATAGGGGCTTTCATTTTTTTCATATAAACCAGTAATAATTTCACCATTATTCTCAAAAGGTATATAATCAGATGCATAGGCATATGAAATCTCAGTATGCAAGGTAGAATACAATTCAATACAATTTGCTAAAATTTGAGTCATGGTAGCAGAAGCAGCATTGTTTGCTGTAGGTGTACTCGTATCTTGTTCACAAACAATAGTATCATTTATCATCCCATTAACTCCACCTACTTCATCAATATTAAAAACAAGTTCAATATCTAAACTTTGCGGAATAACAGTATTATTAACATAATAATTACTGCCAATCAAACCATCCTCTTCTCCACTAAAATGAATAAACTTAATAGAATACTCGGTTTCTATGTCTTTAAATAATCTTGCTAATTCCAAAAGTAGTACTGTGCCGCTTCCATTATCATTTGTACCTGTACCGTTTATGGTATCGTAATGTCCATCAATAATGACATATCTATTAGGGTAAGTATTACCAACCTTAGTAATGATAATATTATTTGTGGTTCCGCTCGAATAAGAGAAAGGCTGTTCAACAATATCAGTATATCCTAAAGTTTCATATCTACTTTTAATCCAAGCCTGCGTATTGTCTAATGCAACAGTTCCAATCTGTTTTACTCCTAAACTTTCAAAAGTTGTTAGGTCAGCTAAAATATTTGTAGAAGAAATATTATTTACAATTCCATTATAGAAACTACTATACGTTTGAGCAATATTGTAATTGCTAAAGAAAATCAAAATCAAAAAAAAGAATTGTAGTTTTTTTATCATATAACAGTTTAAGTTATTGCTAATTTATGATTTTTGAATAGATTGACAAATGATAAAAGAATAACTCATTTTATTATTGATATCATATTTTTTAATTCCTTTTAAAGTGATAATTTTGCGCAGTAACATTTTTTAGAATGCAACAAACGACAAATACTGTTTTAATGATTCGTCCTATTAGTTTTAGAATGAATGAGCAAACTGCTGTAAATAACTATTATCAAAAAGTAGTAGATAATTTATTACCAGCTACGGTAAATAAAAAAGCCCAAGAAGAGTTTGATGCCTATGCTGATAAACTCCGTAGTTATGGAATCAATGTTGTTGTTGTATCAGACACAAGTGATTTTGATACACCCGATTCAATATTTCCTAACAATTGGATTTCCTTTCATCAAAACGGAACTGTTGGATTATATCCAATGTTTGCTGAAAACCGAAGATTAGAAAGACGAGAAGATATTCTGGAAGCAATAGAAGCTAAAGGGTTTGTAATTAATAATATTGTAGATTATACGGCAGCTGAAGAAGAAGATGTTTTTTTAGAAGGTACTGGGAGTCTATTGTTAGATAGAATACATCAAAAAGCTTATTGTGCATTATCTCCAAGAGCAGATGAAGATTTATTTATTGAGTTTTGTGAAGATTTTGAATATACTCCAGTAATTTTTACTGCTAATCAAACAGTAAATGGAAAAAGAGAAGCGATTTATCACACAAATGTAATGATGTGTTTAGCAGAAACTTTTGCAGTAATTTGCCTAGATAGTATAGATGATAAAAAAGAGCGCAAAAATGTTTTAAAACACCTAAAAGAAGATGGGAAGCAGGTGATAGATATTACTGAAGAACAAGTGAATAATTTTGCGGGTAACATGTTGCAAGTTAGAGGTAAAAATGAAGAGCTTTTTTTAATAATGAGTCAAGCAGCTTACAACTCATTATCAAAACAGCAGATATCACAAATAGAAAAACATTGCGCTATTATATCTAGCTCTCTAGATACCATTGAGGCTTGTGGAGGTGGAAGTGCGCGCTGTATGATGGCTGAGGTTTTTTTACCACGAACAGTTATATAAAAATATTATCTTGCTTTTATGAAGTTACTTTTTTTGGCTATTGCACCGGCTATGGCAATCATAATCTATATTTATGTTAAAGATAAATACGAAAAAGAGCCTTTTAAATTTTTAGCAAAGAACTTTTTTCTAGGTGCTATTGTTAGTGTACTAATTACACTATTATTAGGAACACTAGCAGGTGCTCTTTTTCCCTTTACTGACGACAAAAGTGTGTTTCAAATCTTACTAAAAGCATTTGTTGTTGTTGCTTTGGTTGAAGAGTTCTCTAAATACATTATAGTTAAATACGTAGCGCAAAGAAATAAAGCATTTAACGAACCTTTCGATGGAATTGTGTATGCCGTAATGGTTTCAATGGGATTTGCTACTTTAGAGAATATTATATATGTGTTTCAATATGGCGTAAGTACTGGAATTATTAGAGCTTTTACAGCTGTTCCTGCTCATGCTACTTTTGCTATTTTAATGGGGTATTTTATGGGGAAAGCAAAATTCTCTAAGAATAGAGCTATATTAAACTTATTAGGTTTATTAACCGCAACTATTTTTCATGGAGCGTATGATTTTTTCTTATTTATAAACTACGTGCCAGGAATTTGGATTGGAGCAATTATTTCTTTGTTAATAGGAATCGTATTATCTAAACAAGCAATGAAAAAGCATCAGAGTAATTCTAATTTTAAAGTTTGATAACTTTTTTAACCATCATTTATCTAATACTTCCTTAATTACGTTACCTGTTGATCCATTAGGGAATTCAATTTGTAATAGATTTGCAATCGTAGGAGCAATATCTATAATCTCATATCTTTCAGACGAAGTTCCTTTTTTAATGCCATTACCATAAAAAATAATGGGAACATGAGTATCATATGAATACCCAGAACCGTGAGTGGTTCCAACTCTTTCTCTTGTAATAGAAGCTGGGTCTGGAATCAACATCACATCGCCAGAAAATTTTTGATTATACCCTTTTTGTAAAGAATTTAAAATACCACTACTAAAGTAAGTAGTCTGTAAAGTTCTACTCGTTACCGCTTTATATACACCATTAAAATGCATCACTTCATCTGCTAGTTTTTGGCTAACGCCTTCTATAGTTAAGCCTAAAGATTGTATTTCTTTTCTATTTAAAAACAGCTGATAATTAGAAATGTTTTCGACTATTTTATCGGACTTAAAATGTTTTAATGTAATATCTTTTACAAACAGCTTAAAAGCTTTCGCATCAAAATAAGGCGCTGGGATTTTAAGAGATTGTAGGTAGGCTGGGACCTGAGCTGCTGCATGATCCGCAGTTAAAAATAAGGTGTAATTATTTTGACCTACCTCTTTATCTAAAAATAAAAACAAGTCTGCTAAATCTTTATCTAACCGTAAGTAAGTATCTTCAATTTCAACGGCATCTGGTCCATATCTATGACCAACATAATCGGTCGATGAAAAACTGATAGCTAAAAAATCTGTGTAGGATGTTTTTCCGAGATTCTCTCCTAAAATAGCTGCTTTCGCTAAATCTAATGTTATTGAGTTTCCAAAGGGGGTTTCTTTAATAATGCTATTTCCCCAATTTTTTGCTTTTAATTTTGGTAAATCATGAGGAAAAGTCGGACTTTTTTCACCATTAAAAGTACCCTCATATATATTATCATCTGCGAGACTATTAGTGTAAGTGTCAATATTATACAGCGTCACCCAAGGCTTAGAAGTATATTTCTCAGCGAGCCCCAAATTATTAAAATCTTTCACCCATTTAGGTAATTCTTTCATATAAAAACTACTTGTAATTACATTGCTTTCGGGAGTGTTGTCAAACCAATAAGCAGCATTAGCAGTATGGCCAGCAGGTAAAATAGAAGAGCGGTCTTTTATGGCTACTGCAATCGTTTTTCCATGCATGTTTTGTGCAAGTCTCAATTGATCAGTAATCGTAGTTGTAAACATCCTATATGGAGACCTTTGCCCATATTTTGAGTCAGAACCTACGGTTGTATAAGTTGAATCTGTAACACAGTAAATAGATTTTTGAGCATATTTGTCATACCACCAATTACCAATGATTCCATGCATGTCTGGTGTAGTACCCGTATAAATTGAAGCATGACCTACTGCTGTATACGTAGGGATATAATTATAATGTGCATTTTGCAAAGAAAAACCATTATTTAAAATTCTTTTAAAACCATCATCTCCATAACGATCAAAGTATCTAGCCAAATAATCATACCTCATTTGGTCTATCACAATACCAATAACTAATTTTGGTTTTTCATGTGTAGTTTTTTCTTGTTTACAACTTAAAAAACTTAATGTAAAAAAAACAAAAAGGTATTTAAATGACTTCATGGCTATGAAATTGAATTTGAATAAATCAAAAGTAACTATTTTTTGTTTGTTGTTGTTGATTTTACATAAGAGTTAATGATATTTTAATACTTTAGCATAAATAAATTTTGAATGAATTACCTAAGACATATTGGTAAATATTTTTTGATGTTGAGTCAAGTTTTTAGGAGACCCCAAAGAGGAAGAGTCTTTAGAGAAGCTCTGTTTAGAGAAATCGATGAACTGGGCTTAAAATCTTTAGGGATTATTATGTTTATTTCATTTTTTATTGGAGGGGTAATTGCTTTGCAAACAGCATTAAATATTGAATCGCCATTTATTCCTAAGTATTTGATTGGTTTTGCCACCAAAAGATCTATTATTTTAGAATTTGCACCTACATTTTGTTCGATTATTTTAGCAGGAAAAGTAGGCTCTTATATAACATCTAGTATAGGAACAATGAGAGTTACTGAGCAAATCGATGCTTTAGAAGTTATGGGCATTAATTCTATAAATTTTTTGGTTTTCCCAAAGGTGATATCTACTGTATTTTTCTATCCTTTTCTTATAGTTTTATCTATGTTTTTAGGAATTTTTGGAGGATGGGTTGCTGGAGTTACTTCTGGTATATTTTCTCATGTAGATTTTTTATATGGAGTGCAATTACAGTTTGATCCTTTTTTGGTAAAATATGCACTTATTAAGACTTTAGTTTTTGCTTTTTTAATAGCTACGGTACCATCTTATCATGGATATTATGTAAAAGGAGGTTCTATTGCTGTAGGTAAAGCAAGTACACAATCTGTAGTTTGGACTATCATCTTAATTGTAATTACGAATTACTTTTTAACTCAAATGTTGTTAACTTAAATGATAGAAGTAAGAAATTTACATAAAGGATTTAACGGAGTTCAAGTCTTAAAAGGAATAAATGCAGATTTTGAGCCAGGAAAGACCAGTTTAATTATTGGACAAAGTGGTTCTGGGAAAACAGTTTTTTTAAAGTCGTTAATTGGTTTGCATACTCCAGAAGAAGGTGCCATTTCTTATGATGGTAAACTTAATGTTGATTTTACTTTAGATGAAAAAAGATTATGGCGCCAAGAAATTGGAATGGTTTTTCAAGGGAGTGCATTATTTGATTCACAAACAGTAGAAGAAAATGTAATGTTTCCATTGAAGATGTTTACTAAGAAACCAGAAGATGAAATGCGAGATAGAGTAAATGTTGTCTTACAAAGAGTAGACTTAGAAAACTCTAATAAAAAATTTCCAGCTGAGTTATCTGGAGGAATGCAAAAGAGAGTAGCCATTGCTAGAGCTATAGTAATGAATCCGAAATATTTATTTTGTGACGAACCCAATTCAGGACTAGATCCTAACACGGCAATTTTAATAGATAATTTAGTACAAGAAATTACACACGAGTATAAGATTACGACTGTCATAAATACTCATGATATGAATTCTGTAATGGAGATTGGAGAAAAAATAGTATTCTTAAAAGAAGGGGTAAAAGCTTGGGAAGGAACAAAAGATGATATCTTTAAAACTGATAATGAGTCTGTTGTAAAGTTTGTATATAGTTCTAAATTATTTAAGAAAGTTAGAGAAGCTTATTTAAATGAAACTAAGTAAAAATTCCTTTGGTTTTTATAAAATAGGTTTTTATATTTGCACCCGCTAAGAAAGGATGACCTGGTAGCTCAGTTGGTAGAGCATCTCCCTTTTAAGGAGAGGGTCCTGGGTTCGAGCCCCAGCCCGGTCACAAAAGCCCAGAGCAGTACTGCTCTGGGCTTTTTGCTTATAAACACTGGATTCTTCACCTCCCTTTTTTAGCTACTTTACAAGGCGAAATAAGTACAAATAGGTGCAAATAAGTACAAAAATGGCGTCATTTTGGCGTCAAAAATCATTAATCGCCTCTTATTTAAATCATGATTTAAAGGGAGAGCTTATATTTAAACATTTAGGGAATCATCACTTTAAAAAATATCGTAATTAAGTTCTTATTTTTTTATCAGTTTTTCAAGAAAATTTTAGTGGGATGAAAACTATTGCTTCTTACTTGGAAATAATATTAACCTGATTTATAAGTATATTTACATCTAAAATTTTAAAAAGAAGAGAAAGTCATGAATATAACCACTGTCAATTTTCATATAAATCATGATGAAGTAGATAACATTGATTTTCTTGGCGGAAATACACTGTTGGATTCGGATGTGGTAATCTTTGATCCTGGAAATTTAAAATTCAGTTGGAGCGATTATATAAAATACAATAATAGAGCTGAACTTAATGTGAGTTCTCCAATTTCAGATGAAATAAATAAAACATTTGATAGAATACAAAGTGAAGTTAATACGTTGCTAAGTAATGGTAGGATTGTAATCTCCATTGTTCATCCAGAGGAGATTTACAAATTGCAAATAGAGAATTTACGTCATGAGTCTAAAAGAAAATCTAATTATGACTTTATTCCAATGGAAATCAGATATCCAACAAAGTTTATAGAAAAAGGAGCTAGTTCTTCGCCCAATTCTTTGAGTTTAAAGAATAATTTTCTTTTTGCTAATTTTTTCCATGCTTTTAAAAATGATATAAAATATTCTGGTTATTTTGAAATGGAAATTGAAAAAAACACAGAGGGGTATATTTCAAACAAATCAAATAAACCTGTGGGTTATATACATAAGCATTTAAACGGTTTGATTGTTTATTTACCTACATTTGACTACACGGATAAAGAAGATAAATTAATTGGAATAATTAAAGAGTCTTGTAAAAAATTCTTTTCAAAAGACACTAAAACTCCACCTCCAGATTGGCTGATTGATTATAGGTTACCTAAAGAAGTTGAACTAGATGAAAAAATAGTTGAACTAGAAGTCAAAATAGAAAAACTTGATAAAAAGAGAAAAGAAATCCTAAACGAAAAAAGTGAGACAACTAAATTTAAAGGCTTATTATATGAAAAAGGAAAACCGCTCGAAAGATTAGTTTTAGATTCATTTGCTTTGTTCGGATTTGAAGTCGAAAATAGAAGAGTAAGTGATATTGAACATGACATGGTCTTTACTTCAAATGAAGGCAGAGGTATTGCAGAAATAGAAGGGAAAGATAAAGACGCAATAAAAATTGGAAAACTTGATCAATTAAATAGAACTGTAGATGAAGATTTTGACTTAACAGATGAATACCCTCAAGGATTGCTTATTGGAAACCATTATAGGTTAACAGATCCAGCTCAACGAGAGGAAGCTTTCACTGATAAAGTAAAAATAGTGGCTAACAAAAAGAGTTTTGGTTTACTGTCAACATTTGAAATTTACAAAGCAGTTAAATATATTCTGGAGAATCCAGAAGACGACGAGTTTAGTATAAAGTGTAGAAGTATAATTTTGCAAACAACTGGGGAAGAAATTATTCTAATTGACAAATGAAGTATTTAAAAAAATACGGAATTATATTTTTCGTGCTCTTTGTCTTTTTTGTTTTTTATAAACCCGTGATGTGTTTTTTGCTTTTGGGAACCGCTATTGTTCTTATAGGAATACATACATTGAATGTTGTCTCTCTAATTAAAAGAAATGGTATTAATGGAAAGGGAGAGGTGCTTTTTTACGAATCAGATAATGAAGGATACAAGACTCCAATTATTAAGTTTACTACTAAAGAAGGAAAAATTGTCGAAAGAAAACCCTATTTCTATGTTTCAAGTGATCTGAGTAAAATACGATCGTATAAAAAGAGGATTAACAAAATTGTTCCTATTCGGTATAATCCAAAAAATCCCGAAGAATTTATAATTACACATGAAGGAGGCGTTAATAAACTGAGTTTGATTTTTATAATGTTAGTAGGGTTGATATTTTTTAGTTTTGCGATTGCAAACCTTTTGGGGTATGTTGATATTAATTTTTAGAATTTTATCACTAATATAGATTTTGGATTTTATTTTAGAAACACTCACAGTCTAAATTGCACACCGAGTTGCAACAAAACTTTTTTGCATCTTTATATGAATCTATTACAGTACTTATTTTTCCAGATTTCAAAACTGCTTTTTGAATTAAATTTTATCCAAATGAAGGCATAAAAAACTATAAATTGTCATTATTTTATCGTAATTTGCAGCAAAAATACAAATTTTAATAAAATGTTAGTTGAGTTTAGTGTAAAAAATTTTCGTTCAATAAATGAGTTACAAACAATCAGTTTTGCCCCAACAGGATTAAAAAGTGCAGAAAAATACAAAGAGATTGATGAAGGAAATATTACAAATGTTGATGGATTTAAGTCATTTAAAACAATTGGAATTTATGGAGCGAATGCTAGTGGTAAAAGTAACATTGTTAAAGCTTTAGACAGTTTTATAAAAGCAATAACTCAAGAGGCCAGCTCTAATTCTAATTTAGATTCCCTATGTGATCCTTTTAAATTTCAAGATGATTTTGAGTTTACTGAAAGCTATTTTCAATTAGTTTTAATTATTGATGGGAAAAAGTACCGATATGGATTAACGGCCAAGAAAAAACCTATTGAGAAGGAAGATTCTTCTAAAGGTAATGAAGTTGTAACAAATGAATGGTTGTTTGGTACTAAGGAAAAGAACATGTCAGAGTTGTTTATTAGGACAGGAATTGAAGTAAAGAATGATTTACTTCCAAACAAAGAAAAAATACCTAGAATATTGCCTTATGGTCATACCTTATTTTTGACCTTCGCTTCTGCATTCGATAAAGAGGGTGTTTGTCAAAAGATACGAGAATATTTGAGCAATTGGACAATTTCTAACCTTAATAGTGAACATGAAAAATTTCGACAAATGTCTGTAAATATAATCTTAGGGAAAAGACGGAGGGAAGATTTTTTATATATTATGTCTTCTTTTGGTTTAAAATATTCAGGTGTTCAGCTAGAAGATGAAGAAGAATTATTAAGAACAGGAAATAAGAATGTTCCGCAAAATAAAATAACGCTTCAAAAAGAATGTAAGATTAATGGCGATATTAATTACAGAGATTTGAACTTATTTTATAATGAATCAGTTGGAACTCAAAAATTGTTTGATTTAGCAGGGTTGCTTTTGCTTACCTTTGGTTTTAAGAAACCCGCTTTCTTAACTCTGGATGAAATTGATAGTAATTTTCATCCTTCATTATTGATAAAATTGATTAAAATGTTTAATAACCCTGAAATCAATAAGAGTAATTCTCAATTGCTTTTTACTAGCCATGATACTAATTTAATGTCTCCTTCTATTATGAGAAGGGATCAGTTTTATTTGGCTGAAAAGAATGAGAACGAATCTACTCGCTTTTATTCATTGGCAGATCTTAAAGGTATAAGGAATGATGCGGATTTTGCTAAGCAATACTTAGCTGGATATTATGGTGCATTACCAATTTTAGAGGAATACACGTGATAAATATGAATGAGCCATGGAAAATAAAGGAGGATGATTCAAGAGAGGAAGATACTTTGATAACTTATATTATCTTTTGTGAAGATAAAGTTAGCGAGCCTGTTTATTTTAAATTTTTTGAAACATCTAGAATTAAGATTAATTTAATACCTAATCAAAAGAGCTCTTTTGATAATGTAGTAAGGGCAATATCATATTGTAGAAAGGAAGGTATTGTAAGTGAGGAAGAAGGAGAGGACTGGAGTTTGCCTGAAGATTTTAACGTTTGGTGTGTTTTTGATAGAGATAAAAACATTGATGAAGCTCAAAATGTTAGAAGTAATATAGAGTTTGATGAAGCTATAGCCCATGCAAAAAGAAGAGGGATAAAAGTTGCTTGGAGCAATGATGCGTTTGAATTGTGGGTGTTATTACATTTTGAAGCAGTAAAAGTAACTGATGTTAGCATAGTTAATAGGATTACATATTATAATCGTTTAACTGAAGTGTTTAGAAATATAGATACCCCAAGTGAAAAACTTCAAAAAGCTATTTCGCATCAAACTTTTGGATATAAATCAGACCTTAAAAGGGAAAAGAACTTTAGATCGATAGTTCGAGAGAAAATGATTCCGCTTACTTCTACAGCGATAAATAGAGCTAAAGAATTAGAAGATCATTTTAATTCACTCCAAATAGCAAGTCATCAAAAGTCACCACTTACACTAGTTCATCATTTAGTAGAAGAACTTATATCGTTAGGTGGACGTATTGAAATTAATACCAATTAGTTATAAGTTAAAACAGCTTAAGTTATAAGCTTCTGTTTTGAAATGTAAGAGCATCTCCCTATCGGGAGTGGGGTTTGGAAATGTCGTCAATTTGAAGTCAATAGATAGAGTAAAATACTTTAATTTATTGAAAATAAAATGTTTAAATAAAGAGGTATTCTCCCTTTTAAGGAGAGGGTCCTGGGTTCGAGCTCCAGCCCGGTCACATTTAAAAACTCTAGACAAAAGTCTAGAGTTTTTTTATATCTGTTATTTTAGCGATAAAACTTTTATCCTGACTTTAAATTAGCAGATGAGAAAAACTTTTACAGGCAACTTTTAACATTCTATTATAAAAAGAAAATCATATTTTTGTTCAATGATTTTATTAAAAAATTAAACAAATAAATGAAAAAAGAAATTGCATTTTTATGGATATCTCTTCTAATGATAACTGGAGCTTTTTCTCAAGGTAGAATTAGAGGTAAGGTAATAGATGCTAAAACTAGAGAGGCACTACCCGTAGTAAATATTATCATTGCAGGAACTACGTTAGGAACGACGACCAATGATAATGGAGAATTCGAGATAACGAATGCACCTTATGGATATATTAAAATTCAAGCCTCATACTTGGGATATAGAATACTCATCTCTGAAGATTATTTGGTTACAAAAGAAAAAGTGCCCTATATTTTAATAGAGCTGATAGAAGATAGTAAGCAGTTAGACGAGATTGTAATAAAGAAAAGACTTTTTAAAAAAAGTATTGAAAATCCATTATCTGTTCAAACTCTTGGATTGGCAGAAATTGAAAAGATTCCAGGAGGAAATAGAGATATTTTAAAGGTTTTACAATCTCTACCAGGAGTAGCCTCTAATCCAGGTTTTAGAAATGATATTATCATACGTGGAGGAGGTCCTTCTGAAAATAAATTTTATTTAGATGGAATAGAGGTTCCTGTTATCAATCATTTTCAAACACAAGGAGCAACAGGAGGTCCAGTGGGTATTATAAATACAGATTTAATTAGAAATGTCGATTTCTATTCAAGTGCTTTTTCAGCAAATAGGGGAAATGCCTTAAGTTCTATTATAGAATTTACACAAAAAAATGGAAACCCAGACAAGTTAGATGTAAGAGCGACACTGGGAACTTCAGATGCAGGAATAACTTTAGATGGTCCTTTAGGAGAAAGAACAACCTTTATGGCTTCTATGAGGCAATCCTACCTTCAAGTACTGTTTAAGTTAATTAAACTTCCTTTTTTACCAACTTATAATGACTTTCAATTTAAAGTAAAAACAACTTTTGATGATACAAGTGAACTCTCTATAATTGGAATTGGAGCCATCGACAAATTTGTTCTAAATAGCGATGTAAATGATGATGTTACAGATGAAGAAACGATTACAAGAAACCGATATCTTTTAGCAAATATTCCTGAACAGAATCAATGGAATTATACTGTTGGTATAAATTATAAAGTATTTAAAGAAAATGGGACACAACAATTTATATTAAGTAGAAGCGAATGGGCGAATAATGCGGTTAAATTCTTTCAAAATTCTAATCAACCCACAGATTTATTATTTGATTATGACTCTAAAGAGGTAGAAAATAAATTCCGATACGAACGTAAAATAAATACAGATACCTATCGATTTAATTATGGTATGGGCTTAGAACAATCGAGTTATTTTAATACAACTTTTCAACAAATAGCCAATAGCTCAGGAACCGCAATCCGAAACTACAATACTAAATTAGAGATGTTTAAGTATGCTTTTTTTGGGCAAGTATCTAGAAAATACTTTAGCGAGCGTCTCGGCGTATCTTTAGGGGTTAGAATGGATGCGAATAATTACAATGCATCTATGAGAAACCCGTTCAATCAATTTTCTCCAAGAGTTTCATTAAACTATGCTCTAAATAAAGACTGGTCACTTAATGCTTCTTCTGGAATTTACTATCAATTACCAGCATATACAATGCTTGGATTTAGAGATAACAGCAATATTTTGGTAAACCAAGAATCATTAAAGTTTATAACATCTACTCATTTTGTTACTGGACTAGAATATAGGCCTTCCAATACCGTTAAGGCATCATTTGAAGGTTTTTATAAAGGATATAATAACTACCCATTCTCTATTAGAGATCAAATTAGTCTGGCAAATTTAGGGTCAGATTTTGGAGTTGTTGGAACAGAAGAAGTAACTTCAGATTCGGAAGGAAGAGCATATGGTTTTGAACTATTGCTACAGAAAAAATCATACGACGGATTGTATGGAATCTTATCTTATACTTATGTAAGAAGCGAATTCAAAAACGGAACAAACAGCTTTACACCATCTACATGGGATAATAGACATTTGTTGACTTTTACTGGAGGTAAAAAATTGAATAAAAATTGGGAGATAGGAGTTAAATATCGCCTCGTTGGAGGAAGACCATATACTCCATATGATACAGACGCCTCTAGCTTAATAACAAATTACAATATTGCAAATCAAGGTATTTTAGATTTTTCTAACTTAAACACATTGCGCTTTAATACATTCTCACAACTCGATGTTAGAGTCGATAAAACCTGGTTTTGGAAAAATTTTACACTTAATTTTTATATAGATATTCAAAACCTATTAAATAACGAGTCGATAGAACAGCCTTATCTGACAACAGTTTTAGATACCAATGGAAACCCTTTGATAAATCCTAGTGATTCTAGTAGATATGTTTTAGAAGAAATTGAAAATACCAACGGAACAGTATTACCAAGATTTGGTTTCATTGTCGATTTTTAAAACAGTAAAGAATGAGAATTTTAACATTTACAATAATTTTTATGATGACTACAGCCACAATTTTTGATTTTAAAAAAGGAGGAGATATTTCTTCTTGGTTAGTTGTAGATGATGTTGTGATGGGAGGAAGATCCGACGGACAGTTTTTTTTAAATGAAAAAGGCAATGCTGTTTTCAAAGGAACAGTTTCATTGGAAAATAATGGGGGATTTTCTTCCGTGAGATATAGATTTCCAACGAAAGATGTAAGTAAATACAATAAGATTATCGTAAAACTTAAAGGAGATGGGAAAATTTATCAATTTAGAGTAAAAACGAGTTCGTATGATTATCATTCTTATATCACTTATATAAAAACTACAAATGAATGGCAAACAGTTACTATAAATTTGTCAGATTTATACCCTTCTTTTCGTGGAAGAAAGTTAAAAATGGAAAACTTTCCGGGTAAAGAACTCCAAGAAATTGCCTTTCTAATTGGCAACAAGAAAGCCGAATCATTTTTGTTAGAGTTAGATGAAATAGTACTTAAGTAACTATGATTTAACAACAATAAAGATTTGTTTTTTGTATATTTCCATCATATTCTAATCATAACATAGAATAGATTATTTATGGAAGAGCAACCAATCAATGATACTGTAGAGCAATCAAAGCAAGACATTCAAAAAGATGCAAAGGGTTTATTACAAAGCGTCAAAAAATTTCTAATTGATTTATTTGATTTTAGGCACGATACCGATCATGCTGCTACCATACAAGCAATCATTAGCGATATCCCTTTTAAAGGAGCAACAGCTTGGATTTTAATTTTTGCGGTATTTGTAGCGTCTATTGGATTAAATGCAAATTCAACTGCCGTTGTTATTGGTGCCATGCTCATCTCTCCTCTTATGGGGCCTATTCTTGGTGTTGGAATGTCTATTGCAATTAATGATATTGATACATTACGAAAATCATTAATCAATCTTTCTACGATGATTGTATTGAGTTTGATTACTGCATTTTTGTTCTTTTATATTTTTCCGTTAAGTGAAGACAATTCCGAATTATTAGGACGTGTAAAACCTGATATAAGAGATGTGTTAATTGCATTTTTTGGAGGACTAGCATTAATGGTTGCTAAAACAAAAAAAGGAACAATTGCTTCTGTAATTTTTGGAGTTGCTATTGCTACAGCTTTAATGCCTCCTTTATGTACTGCGGGTTACGGTTTAGCTAAAGGAAACTTTGCCTACTTCTTTGGGGCGATGTATCTATTTATAATAAATACAATTTTTATAGCACTAGCTACTTTTTTAGTCCTGAAATTATTGAAATTTCCGATGCTTAAATATGCAAATTCTGCCAAAAGAAAGCGCATTGCACAGTTAGCCTCTTTAATAGCATTTTCTGTAATGATTCCAGCAGTATTTACTTTTATTACAGTATATAATGAGAATAAAATTGAGAACCAGATTGCCTATTATATTAAAAACGAAATAAAAGGAAATAGTTCATTACAATTAATTGAGTCTGAGGTAGAGGCAGATAATAAAATCATTCGATTAAACTTCTTTAATGAAATTTCTGAAGCGACTAAAAATGATTTAACAAACGAGCTCATAAATAACGACCTTTACCCTAATCTAAAAGATTTTACTTTAAAGATTAAAGGAAGTGATACTAAGAGTTTTGAGATGATTACCACTGTATATAAGGAAAAAATAAAAGAATTACAGGAAAGCAAATTGATTATTGATGGTTTGCAAAAACAGATTCAAGATCTTCAGAATACAATAACTACATTAAATGTAAGAATAGAGCAGGATGCCTTGTCAAAAAATCAAAAAGCAGTTGCATTTAGTAGTGTTGCAAAAGATGCTAAAATTAGGTACAATGAAATTGAAAAATTAGGGTTTGCAAATGTTTTATCTACAAAAGATAATTTTATAAAAGTAGATACCATTCCTGTTGCTATCATAAAATGGAATACGAGTTTAAGCGATAGTATTATTCAAATAAAAGAAAAGGAACTTAGAGTTTGGATGCAACAAGAACTAAAGTTAGATACACTTTATATAAAAAGAGATTAATAAAAAACATCGATAAGATACTTGTTTATACAAATGAATCTCCAAAAGTATTTTTTACATCCGAAACAATTTGCTTAATATCTTGTTCGTCTTTCTTCGGACAAATTAAAAGAACATCCTCTTTTTCTACCACAATAAAATCTTCTAACCCTTGTATGACAACTTTTTTGCCACTTTGAGTTTTTACCATGTTTCCATTGGCGTCTCTAAATATAGTATCTGAACCAACTACGGCATTAGAATGTTCGTCTTTCTTTAACTTATTGTATAAAGATCCCCATGTTCCTAAATCATTCCATCCAAAATCAACAGGTAAGACGTGTACATTTTTTGCACGCTCCATAATTCCAAAATCTATAGAAATATTTTCTGCTTCTTTATAATGTTCTTTAATAAAGGGTTTTTCCTTATCTGTATTGTAAATTTCTGAAACATTAAAAAGAGATTTCATATTTGGTAAGTACGCTTCAAATGCTTTGATAATACTTTTTGCAGACCATACAAAAATCCCGGCATTCCATAAATATTCACCACTAGCTAAAAATGATTTTGCGGTTTCTAGGTTTGGTTTTTCAGTAAAATTTTTAACCTTTTTTATATCGGTAGTAGCTTCCTCAAACTGAATATACCCATAACCCGTATTTGGATTACTTGGCTGGATACCTAATGTCATTAAAATATCTTCTTTAGCACAAGCCTTAAAAGAAGTTGTTATGTTTCTAATAAATTCAGGTTCATCATCAATCCAATGATCAGAAGGAGCTATTAGCATAATACCCTCTTTATTTTGATGATATATTTTTAAAGCAGCATATAAAATACAGGGTGCCGTATTTCTCATAGTTGGCTCTAATAACAACTGGCTTCTATCAACTTTAGAAAGCTGTTCAAGTACTAAGTCTTCATACCTTTCGTTCGTTGCAATTAATATATTTTCAGAAGGGACTAATCCGTTAATTCTATCAAAAGTTTTTTGAATCAGAGAATCTCCAGTACCCAACATATCATGAAATTGTTTAGGAAACTCCTGAGTGCTTATTGGCCAGAATCTAGATCCAACTCCACCTGCCATAATTACAGCATAATAATTATTCATTTTCTATCTTTTTTACCTCTGCATTTTGATTGAACAAATACATTTTATTTGTATCTAAATGCAGGCATTCATATCTGGTTCTTCTTTTTTTTCCTCTTTTATATAGGGTATCCTTATAAAAGAAATTTTCACCTAATGAGAGGTCAAAGATAAAACTCTTTCCATTAGCAGCAATGTTTCCTTTTAAAGCTAACGTTAAATTCACATCAGAACCAGTACTTGCTTTTGGATTTCTTAAATAATGTGCTAATGGTTTTAAAATGGTATCAGGATATATTTCAGAGCTTAAAAAAGGGAGCATTAAATATTGAAAGGTAGTCTTCCACTCGATACCATGTGGTTTTACTCTTCCGTATTTTTGATGTGTAACATGATGAGCAATTTCATGAATCAATGTCAACAAAAACTGATGCTTATTCAAACTATTATTTACTGTGATTTGAAATTTTCCGTTCGGTAATTTTCTAAAATCACCATGCTTAGTTTGGCGTTCTCGTACAATTTTTAAGTTGATGTTGTGTTCATGTATCAGATTATCAACTAAGATAATTGCCTTTTTAGGTATATAGTTTAAGAGTATTTCCACAATTAAATGTTATCAATCCATTTTGAAATTCGTTTATAATTAGTTAGCATTATGTAGCCTCCTAAAATTTTGATTCCAGAAATGGTCCATTTAAAATAATCATCTTTTTTGTAAGAATTATCAATATACAGCTTAGGTTCAGTAGAATATTTAAAAGAATAAAAACAGTGAGAGATAAATTCAGGAATATTATCAATCAATAAAAAAAAAGCAATAATAATGACAGCTATCTTTATAATTTCTGTAGCATTCAACTTTCCAAAATTGAAAGTTTCATTGTCATAACCTTTTTCTAGTTTTAAGATTTTTACAATCCAATCTGCTTTTATAAAAGCAATAAAAGCAATTAATGCCGGTATTAAAGCTAACCCTAAATACCAATGTTTACTTAAGTATGTATAATCTGTTAATGCGTAAGATATTCCAGAATACATGAAATTAATTAAAGAACTGAAAAGAAAAAAAAGACTGATTGCTTTAATTACTAATTTAAAAAAGTCTTTTCGTGTCATAGTTTTTATTTCTTAAGGAGTTGAATTAGAAACCTGTAATACTTTTCCGTTATAAAATTGATTACCAGTTAGTGCAAATTGATACACGTAGTCTGCCATTTGCCCTGCAGTTAAAGGTGCTTGGTAGCCAGGAAAAGCTTCCTCTAGCATTTCAGTTTGAACCGCGCCAATGGCTAAAACATTAAAAGCAATTTGGTGTTCTTTATATTCCTCAGCAAGCACTTCAGAAAGGGTAATTACAGCTCCTTTTGCTGAACTATATGCTGCTAAGCCTGGGAACTTCATGCTTCCTTGTATTCCGCCCATACTGCTCATCGTAACCACATGGCTTCCAGGATTCATAAAAGGGATTAGTTGTTTTGTAATCTCGGCAACACCAAAAACATTTACTTTATAAACGTCTATGAAATCTTTTTCAGTGAGTTCTGTAAAAGGCTTATTAATTAACATTCCAGCATTGTTTACTAAAACATCAACTTGTTTCCAATTAGCAGCAACAAAATCTGAAATCTTCTTAATGTCTTCAGCTATTGATAGATCTATAGATAAAGATGTAATGTTAGGATGACGTAATGCATCTATAGATTTGGTATTTCTTGATAGCGCTAAAACCCTATAATTGTTTTCCGCAAATTGTTTGGCCAATGCAAAACCAATACCCCTACTAGTACCAGTAATTATTATATTCTTCATGCTTTCCTATTCAAATCAAGTAGCAATCTAGTCATTTTTTCATACATTTAAAGCATAAACAATCAACAATGAAAAAAATATTTATAACGCTGACAATTTTATTAATAGCGATTCATATATCAGCTCAAAAAACCTATATCCATTGCGGAAAATTAGTCGATACTAAGTCTGGAAAAATTCTTACTAAAAAGACAATAGTGGTAGAGAAAAACAAGATTACAGATGTTTTAAATGGCTATGTTAATGGAAATGATAAAGGTGATACGTCTATAGATTTAAAAACGAAAGTAGTGATGCCAGGACTGATAGATATGCATGTGCATATTGAACAAGAGTTTAACCCTAGAACACGTTTAGAGAGATATATTTTAAATCCTGCAGATATTGCATTAAACTCAACTAAATACGCTAAGAGTACTCTTTTGTCAGGTTTTACCACAGTAAGAGATTTAGGAGGTACAGGGGTAAATATTTCAATTAGAAATGCCATTCAAAAAGGAACAGTTATGGGGCCAAGAATATTTACAGCAGGTAAATCGTTAGCTACCACAGGTGGACATGCAGATCCAACGAATGGAAGCAGTAGGAAATTAATTGGAAATCCAGGACCAAAAGAAGGAGTGGTAAATAGTGTAGAGGATGCAAAAAAAGCAGTACGTCAGCGCTATAAAAATGGAGCAGATTGCATTAAAATAACTGCAACAGGAGGCGTGTTAAGTGTTGCCAAAAGTGGTGATAACCCTCAATTTACAATTGAAGAAATAAAAGCAATTTGTGATACGGCTAAAGATTATGGAATGCACGTTGCTGCCCATGCACATGGAGATGAGGGAATGCAAAGAGCCATTATTGGTGGAGTAAAAACCATCGAACATGGTACCTACATGAGTGATGCTACAATGGAATTAATGAAAAAGCATGATGCCTATTTAGTGCCTACAATTACAGCAGGAAAAGAAGTAGAGGAGAAGGCTAAAATTAAAGGATTTTACCCCGCTATTGTAGTGCCAAAAGCCTTAGCGGTAGGCCCGCAAATACAAGGAACTTTTGCAAGAGCCTATAAAAAAGGTGTAGGAATTGCATTTGGAACAGATGCTGGAGTTTTTAGGCATGGAAATAGTGGAAAAGAATTTGGATTTATGGTAGAAGCTGGAATGCCAGCAATAGAAACTATTCAGTCTGCCACAATTACCAATGCAATGATTTTAAAAATGGACACGGAAATCGGACAAATCAAAAAAGGTTTTTATGCCGATATTATTGCAGTGGATGAAGATCCGACGAAAAATATTAAAACAATGGAGAACGTTGTTTTTGTCATGAAAAACGGAAAAGTATATAAAAAATAAGCTTAGCTTTATGTAACAAATCAAGTAGGAAAATTACTAACCATTCAGAAATAACCCCATCTCTTAAGATGAAAAACAAGGATTTAAAAACCTAATAGAAGAATCTCTTAAAAAGTAATGTGCTGATAGGCTCCAATGTCTGGTGAAGTAGTTCTACTCTCTCCTAAAATATCTAACGGAACTAGGGCAGAGAATGCCCCATTAGCTTTGTTAATAGCATCACTGATTTCTCCAATGATAAAATCATTTAAAGAAGTATTTCTAAAATATGGATTCCCGTTTAAGATAACACCAGGATAATTAGTTGTATTCGTAAAATCTAACTCAGGAATTCCAGAATAAACACCATCTACATCATTAAATTGTATCATGCAATTTGTGGTACTAAAGTTAAACTGATTTCCATCTATCTTATCTAAAAGGAATTCTACATTTGAACTCCCATCAATAATGCAATTATTAAAATTAGCGGCATGTAAATCTCTGGTCTCTATAATTTCTTGTCCCATATCATTTGTATAGGTAAAGAAGTTATTTACTAATACGGTAGGCAATGGTCTAACGCTATTGTTCCAGTAATTTGCAAAAGTAGCATGAGTAAAGTTATAAGTACCACCTACTGTTGCTGCTAAAGATGCTAAGCCTGCATTACCAACAACAATATTTTCTGCTGATATATTGGTTTCTCTTCCTAATATACCATAGTTAGAGTGATTGTATATTTGCGTATTTTTTAAAGTTAGTGTAGGAGTTGTAGGTGTTCCTATTGAATCTACTAAAATACCAATGATAGCATTTTTAATTTCTGCATGATTTATTTCATTGTCTTTACTGCCAGCACGCATCCAGATGGTTCCCCATTGCCCAGGAATGGTACTAAATGAATTCTCTAGACGATCTCCTTCAAAAATGACTTTGTCGTTCAACGTTCCATTTACTTTTAATGAACCTTTGTCATCTATAATCAATCCAGAATCATCATGAAAATGAATTCTTGCGCCAGCTTCAATAGTGAGTGTTTTATCTGCTGGCACAGCAGCATAGCCATAAACTACATAAGGCTTCGTATTAGTAAATGTAAGTTCGCTGTCTTCTAAAAACCGCCCCTGAATAGAAGTAGTTTGCCCGTCTAAAGTAAGAACATCTATTTCCATGGTTACGGGGTCTCTACCTGGATAAATAAAAGTAGCATCTTGTACAAGTGTTACCAAATCTACGTCTTGCTGATTTGTCCCTACGTCAAATAAAATCTTATCGGTATATAATGGATTAGGGACGGATGTAATATCTATAGTTGTTTCGACAAAAATAAAAATACTGTCTTTTGCTAAAATATCTACATTCTGAAAAGATTTTCCAGGAACACCATCTACATTCAATCGATATCTAGAGCCAACTCCATTTTCCAATCGAATATCCGGAATACTAATATCGTTATTACTCCTGTTGTACACTTTTAAATTGTAGGTGGCAGACCCAATATTCGTGAAAACAGTATCTAAATATACCGTGTCTTTAGAAAAAAGGAGATTACCAGAACTAGGTACAGTACTGAAATCTTTTCTACAAGAACTGATAGAAATGATAAGTAATAATAAGAAAGCGGATAGTAGATATCTCATGCAATAAATTTAGTTAAAAATATAACTTTTAATTGATTGTATTATTGCTTTTTGACTAATTCAATTTCAAAGAGTTTCGCCCAGTTTTTCCCAGTTACAAAAAGTCTATTGTTTTTAGCATCAAAAGCGATTCCGTTTAGCACGCCATCTATATCTAATTTTTGAGTTTTCTTTACGCTTTCTTGTAGTCCAGCTAAATTAGCTAAACCTTTTACAGCTCCAGAAGCTGGATCTATAATTGCAATGGTTGGTTTTTTCCAATAGTTGGCATAAATTTCTCCATTCACTAACTCTAATTCGTTCAAGTCTTTTACACTTCCTCTATGATGATATACTTGAATTTTCCTTTTTTCTTGATGTGTTTCCGGGTCTAGAAACCAAATGTTATTAGTTCCGTCAGATTTGATCAATTCGGTATCGTTGTGAGTAAGTCCCCAGCCTTCAAGGCTCTTACCATAAGAAAATTCTTTCTCTTGTGTTAAAGTTTTTAAATCGTACACAAACCCTTTATTAGCTTTCCAAGTTAAAAAATGAATCTTGTCATCCATAATAGTCATGCCTTCTCCGAAATATTTTGCATCAATATCTACTTTTTGTAACACTTTACCTGTTTTTAGTGCTACTTTTCTAATAGAAGAAGTACCATTCTTTCCAGTACTTTCATATAAAAAACCATTATGATATTCTAAGCCTTGCGTATAAGCTTTCGTGTCATGTGGATAAGTATTGATAATCTTATAAGTATAAATTACTGGAGTAATATTAGAAAATACCTCTACAAAATTAGTTAGCTTTTTTACTTTTCCAGGATAAAAAACTAATGTTTTAACAGTGTGTTTTCCTATCCCTAAGTTATTAGAGTTAGCTGTAAAACTATTCTCTGAAACTTTTGCATAAGGTACTCCATTGACAAAAAATTGTACTGAATCTATAGGTTGATTACTATTTTCGCTCATGGTAGCAGTAAAAGAATCTCCTAAAGTAATAGACTTTGGAGTTTCTACTGTAAACAGATAAGGAGTGTCGCAAGAAGATAACAGTGTGATTGTCAATAAAAAAAGGACGATATGCTTTTTAAAATTCATTTGAGTTTGTTTTATACAAATAAAATAATTTATTTGTTTGTAAATAGAAAAATATGGTTAAATTTGCACCCTCAATAGTTAAAAAATAAATATTGGGCATTTTTTGAGTAAAACCTTACCAACTTTACTCACAGACAAATTTAAGTTAAAGTATTAAAAGTATATATAAAATGAAAAAAGGAATTCATCCAGAAAATTATAGAATGGTAGCATTTAAAGACATGTCTAACGGAGATGTTTTTTTAACACGTTCTACTGCTAACACAAAAGAAACTTTAGATGTTGACGGTACTGAGTATCCTTTGATAAAATTGGAGATATCTAGAACATCTCATCCATTTTACACTGGTAAATCTAAATTAGTTGATACTGCAGGACGTATTGACAAGTTCAAAAACAAATACTCAAAATTCAAAAAATAATTTTTTTGAATATATAGATATCAAAAGCCTCGACATTGTCGAGGCTTTTTTAATATTACTTTATTAGTTCTTATTTCGAAGGAATTTATGACTGAGAAATCTTGATTAAATTTAATGAGATTTCTCATATTCGCTTTACTTAATTTGGGATGACATTATATTCGATACAAAAAACCGCTCTAATTGGAGCGGTTCATTTAAAATTTATAATTGATTTATGCCTTCATATAATCCTCAATTGGATTACAAGAACAAATTAAATTTCGATCTCCAAACGCTTCATCAACGCGTCTTACCGTTGGCCAGAATTTGGTATCCGAAACAAAGGCTAACGGAAATGCAGCTTCCTGTCTAGAATATGGGAATTCCCATTCATCATTCGTTAACATCGCCATGGTATGAGGCGCATTCTTTAATACGTTATTAGGTTCTTCTTTCTTTGCAAAAGCAATCTCTTTTCTAATAGAAATCATTGCTTCGCAAAAACGATCTAGTTCCGCTTTGTTTTCAGATTCTGTAGGCTCTATCATCATCGTTCCAGCCACGGGAAAAGATACTGTTGGAGCGTGGAATCCATAATCCATCAAACGCTTAGCAATGTCCACTACCTCTATGCCGTTTTCTTTAAAATCACGACAATCAATAATCATTTCGTGAGCGGCTCTTCCTTTTTCTCCTGTATATAGAGTTTTATAATGTCCTTCTAAACGCTCTTTGATATAATTTGCATTTAAGATGGCTAACTTGGTGGCATCCGTAACACCTTGAGAGCCTAACATAGTAATGTATCCGTAAGAAATCAAACAAGCCAAAGCACTTCCCCAAGGGGCCGCAGAAATAGCTGTAATGGCATTTTCTCCTCCAGTCGAAATAACTGGATTGGTTGGTAAAAATGGAACCAATTGAGGAGCTACACAAATAGGTCCAACTCCAGGTCCACCACCACCATGCGGAATGGCAAATGTTTTATGTAAGTTCAAGTGACAAACATCTGCTCCAATCGTAGCAGGGTTCGTCAATCCAACCTGAGCATTCATATTTGCACCATCCATATAAACTTGTCCGCCATTGTCGTGAATAATCTGTGTAATTTCTCTAATAGCACTTTCAAATACTCCATGCGTAGAAGGATAGGTTACCATCAAAGCTGCTAAGTTATCTTTATGCTCCAGCGCTTTTGCTCTTAAATCGTCCACATCAATATTTCCATTTTCAGCAGTTTTTGTAACAATCACTTTCATTCCTGCCATCACAGCAGAAGCAGGATTTGTTCCGTGTGCAGAAGCAGGAATCAAACAAATATTTCTATGGTGATCTCCATTGCTTTGGTGATAAGCACGAATGGTCATCAATCCAGCAAATTCACCTTGAGCACCAGAGTTGGGTTGTAAGGAAGTTCCAGCAAAACCAGTAATTTCATTCAGCTGTTCTTCTAATTTTTTCAATACTTCTTGGTATCCTTCTGCTTGATTTAGTGGAACAAACGGGTGAATATTTCCCCAGTTTGCTAAGCTCAATGGTAACATTTCAGAAGCAGCATTCAATTTCATCGTACAAGAACCTAAAGAAATCATCGAGTGATTCAATGCCAAATCTTTACGCTCTAAACGTTTGATATAACGCATCATTTCAGTTTCTGATTGATACATATTAAATACTTCATTCTCTAAGAAAGGAGTATTTCTTTTTGCCAAATCAGGAATTACATCAGTATCTACAAAATCAGTAACTTCCTTGCTTCCTAAATTAAAAGCTTGCGTAAATGTATTTACAATGGCATTGATTTCTTTCAATCCAACCGTTTCATTCACAGAGATTGAAATGGTATTGTTATCTATATAATTAAAGTTGATGTCATTCGCTTCTGCAACAGGTTTTAAAATAGTTGCTTCTACTTTGATTTCAATCGTGTCAAAATAATGAGTATTGGTTTGCTCGAAACCTAAATCAGTCAAAGCATTTGCTAAAGTTGTAGTACTTCTATGCACAGAATCAGCAATAAACTGAATTCCATCTTTCCCATGAAATACAGCATACATTCCTGCCATTACGGCTAACAACACTTGTGCAGTACAAATGTTTGAAGTTGCTTTTTCGCGTTTAATATGTTGTTCACGAGTTTGAAGTGCCATACGTAGCGCACGACCACCATCTCTATCTTTAGTTACTCCAATAATTCTTCCTGGAATACTTCTTTTGTAGGCTTCTTTGGTTGCAAAATAACCCGCATGAGGGCCGCCATATCCTAACGGAATTCCAAAACGTTGAGTCGTTCCAACCACTACATCGGCACCAAACTCAGCAGGAGCTTTCAGTTTTACCAAGGATAAAATATCTGCAGCAACTGCCACTTTAATTCCATTTGCATTTGCTTTTCCAACAAAATCGGTATAATCGTATACCTGTCCGTGCTTTCCTGGGTACTGAACAATCGCTCCGTAAAACTCATTAGAAAAATCAAATTCTTGGTGATTTCCGACAACTAATTCTACCCCAATAGGAATGGCTCTAGTTTGCAAAACGGATAAAGTTTGCGGTAAAATTTCTTCAGAAACAAAAAACTTGTTCACTCCAGCTTTCTTTTGAGAACGCTCTCTTACATCATATAACAAAGCCATGGCTTCTGCAGCAGCAGTAGATTCATCTAATAAAGAAGCATTTGCTAATTCCATTCCAGTAAGATCACATACCATGGTTTGGTAGTTTAACAAAGCTTCAAGTCTTCCTTGTGCAATTTCTGCCTGATAAGGAGTGTAAGCAGTGTACCATCCTGGATTTTCAAGAATATTTCTTTTAATCACACTAGGAATTATTGCTTCATGATACCCTAAACCGATATAACTTTTGAATACTTTGTTTTTTTTAGAAACAGCTTCAATATGATTTAAGTATTCATATTCGCTCATGGGAGCATCTAGTTGTAAAGGTGTTTTTAATCTAATATCATTTGGAATAGTTTCATCAATAAGCTGTTCTAAACTCGATACACCAATGGTAGATAATAGTTCTTTTTGCTCCGAAGTATTAGGACCAATATGTCTTAATTGAAACGAATTTGTGTTCATTAGTTGTGTGTTAAATTTTGCGTACCAAAAATAGTGAAAAAAAGAGATTTAAAATCTTACTATTTGTATAAAAAAATGAATGATTCTATAAAGAATTTTTATTGAAAAAAGAATACTTATTTTTGTGTGATGAGTTTTCTGAAAACATTTTTTGCATTTTATATTAACTCCAGTATTCATGTTGGATTGGCAGTATATGCTTTCACAAGAATGACAGAACTGTATTTTGAGATTCCTTATCAGCAAGATGTAGATTATTTTATTTTTTTCGCGACAATCTCTGGCTATAACTTTGTAAAGTATGCAGGTGTGGCTAAACTGCATCACATGAGCTTGACAAAAAATCTACGGATAATCCAGATTTTTTCTTTAATTTGTTTTTTGTTGATGTGTTTTTATGCCTATCGGTTACCTTTAAAAACATTATTGTTTTTTGTGCCTTTTGGAATCTTAACGATTTTATATACAGTTCCTTTTTTAAGTGGTTTCCAAAAAAATTTACGAAATATTGCTCATTTAAAAATTATTGTAGTGGCTCTTATATGGGCATCGGTTACAGTGTTATTGCCAATTTATCACTCCGAGAAAGCTATTGAAACGAATGCTGTTTTAGTAAGCTTACAACGCTTTTTTATAGTGATGGCTCTAATGCTACCTTTTGATATTAGAGATTTAAAATACGATGCAGTTTCCTTACAAACCATCCCACAGAAAATAGGAATTCCGCAAACAAAAAGGTTCGGATTAGCACTTATGTTATTTGCATTAACAATGGAGTTTATGGTGGCGCCAGATGCAACCATAAAGAATATCTTTATGTTGTTCTTTTTTGTGACTCTTCTTTTTTTGATGAGAGCCAAAGAAAACCAACCTAAATACTACAGCGCTTTTTGGGTAGAAGCCATTCCAATCTTTTGGTGGTTAGTATTATTAGGATTTGTGAATTAAAGCTGCTTTTTTTTCGAATATATCAATCAAACTTTGAATTCTTTAGCATATAGAAAATAAAGAAAACGTTTTAGTAAAAACAACAATTAAAAGTGTTTTTTTATGACATGATTTTGTATGTTTAAGGCTTAGAATTTTTTCATTATGATTCAAGCAGAAAGAAGCTTTGTATTTGATTTTGATAGCACTTTAACAAGTGTAGAAGCATTGGATGTTTTAGCAGAAATCACTTTGGTTAACAACCCAAAGAAAGAACAAATTATTCAAGAAATTATAGATATTACCAACCTTGGTATTGATGGAGAAATATCGTTTACAGAATCATTAGACAGAAGAATAAAATTATTAAATGCTAAAAAATCTGATTTATCTATTTTGATTGATGAGCTCAGAAAAAAAGTATCTACCTCTATAGAACGAAATAAAGAGTTTTTTGAAAATTATTCCGAGAATATTTATGTGATTTCATGTGGTTTTAAAGAATTTATAGATGACATCGTAAAAGATTATAATATTCCATCAGAAAGAGTATATGCAAATACGTTTGAGTTTGATGAACATGATATGATTGTTGGTTTTGATGCTAATAATGTCCTTTCTACTCACAATGGAAAGATTCAATGTTTAAAAGACTTAAACTTAGGAGGAGAAATACAAGTAATCGGAGATGGTTATAGTGATTATGTAACTAAAGAAGCAGGAGTAGCAGATCGTTTTTTCGCCTATACTGAAAATGTAGTAAGGGATCGAACTATTGAAAATGCAGACCATATAGCACCAAATTTTGATGAATTCTTATATGTAAATAAACTACCTAGAAACATTTCATACCCTAAGAACAGGATTAAAATGTTATTGCTAGAGAATGTGCACTCCGACGCATTTGAAAAATTATCTAAAGATGGTTTTACAGTAGAAACGGTAGCGACAAGTCTTTCTGAAGAAGAGTTGATAGAAAAACTCAAAGGAGTTCATGTATTAGGAATCAGATCTAAAACCCAAGTAACCAAAAAAGTTATTGAATCTGCTGATAAGTTAATGGCAATTGGAACTTTTTGTATAGGAACTAAACAGGTAGATCTGGAAGCATCTAAAGAAAATGGAATAATCGTATTTAATGCACCTTACAGTAATACACGTTCTGTAGTTGAGTTAGCTATTGGAGAAATTATAATGTTGATGCGAAGTGTCTTTCAACGTAGTACAGAATTGCATAATGGAAAGTGGAATAAGACAGCGCAAGGATCTAAAGAAGTAAGAGGGAAAAAACTTGGAATTGTTGGCTACGGAAATATAGGAAAGCAATTGTCTGTGCTAGCAGAAGCTCTGGGAATGGATGTGTATTATTATGATGTAGAAGATAAATTAGCTTTAGGGAATGCAACTAGAATTGAGAAACTTTCTGACTTACTTGCTATTTCTGATGTGATTACATTACATATTGATGATAACCCAGCGAATAAGAACTTTATAGGAGCAGAGGAGTTTTCTCAAATGAAGGATGGAGCGCATTTGGTAAATCTTTCTCGCGGTTTTGTGGTAGAGATTGATGCATTAAAACATGCTCTAGAATCTGGTAAATTAGCCGGAGCTGCAGTAGATGTATATCCTAAAGAACCCAAAGCAAATGGAGATTATTATACAGAACTAAAAGGCTTGCAAAATGTAATTCTAACGCCACATGTTGGTGGAAGTACTGAAGAAGCTCAGAAAGATATTGCTGATTTTGTGCCAGGAAAAATCATGGCATATATCAATTCTGGAAATACAGTAGATGCAGTCAATTTTCCGAATATCAGATTGCCTAGACAGGTAAACGCACATCGTTTTTTGCATATTCATAAAAACGTACCAGGCGTTATGGCAAGTATTAACCAAGTATTAGCAGAATTTAAATTAAATATTACGGGGCAATATTTATCTACAGATGCTACAGTAGGATATGTAATTACAGATATTGATAAAGAGTACAATAAAAAGGTAATTAAAGCCTTAAAAAAAGTAGAGGGTACTATTAAATTTAGAGTGCTGTATTAATGAGTGTTTTAAGATCTTCAAAACTCATTTTCAAATCATAATTAGGGATCAAATTTTATTCCCTATTTTTACTGGATAATGTAATACTTAGTCAGTCTAAGGCTGTCATTTTTTCCTAATGAAGTATCTAAATACAATCGATTACGCCAAACAATTAGATCAAGAAGATCCATTATCCTATTTAAGAAACGAATTTCATATTCCTAAAGACAAACAAGGAAATGACTGGTTGTATTTTACAGGGAATTCTTTAGGCTTACAACCCAAAACTACTCAAAAATATATACAACAAGAATTAGACGATTGGGCAAATTATGGAGTAGAAGGTCATTTTGAAGCAGCCAATCCTTGGATGCCCTATCATGAATTTTTAACAGAGAACATGGCTGCCATCGTAGGCGCAAAGCCTATTGAGGTGGTAATTATGAATACATTGACCACAAACCTTCATTTGTTGATGGTGTCTTTTTATCAGCCAACAAAAACTAAATATAAAATTGTGATAGAGAGTGATGCATTTCCTTCGGATAGATATGCAGTCCAATCTCAATTGGAGTTTCACGGATTTGATGCAAATGAAGGATTGGTAGAATGGAAACCTAGAACAGGAGAAGAATTAGTAAGAATAGAAGACCTAGAAGCTATTCTAGATGCGCAAGGAGATGAAATCGCTTTATTACTAATTGGAGGTGTGAATTATTATACAGGACAATATCTAGATTTAAAAAGAATTGCAGAGATAGGACATGCTAAGAATTGTATGGTAGGAATTGATTTAGCACATGGGGCAGGAAATATTAAACCTAATTTGCATGATAGTGGTGTAGATTTTGCTGCTTGGTGTACCTATAAATATTTAAACTCAGGACCAGGAAGTTTGGCAGGTTTATTTGTGCATGAAAAACATGCGCATACAAAAAATTTACCTCGTTTTGCTGGTTGGTGGAATCATAACAAAGAGACTCGCTTTAATATGCGTCAACCATTTGATGTGATGTCAGGAGCTGAGGGATGGCAATTGAGTAACCCGCCTATTTTATCGATGGCAGCGATTAAAGCATCGTTAGATTTATTCGCAAAAATAGGAATGGATGCTTTAAGAGAAAAGTCGGAAAAATTAACCGGGTATTTTGAATTCTTAATCAATGAAATTGATTCTGATGATATTAAAATTATTACTCCATCCAATCCTAAAGAAAGAGGTTGTCAACTATCAATTCAGGTACAGAATGCAGATAAGAGTTTGCATACAAAATTGACAGAAAACAATGTGATTACTGATTGGCGCGAACCTGACGTAATTCGTTGTGCACCTGTGCCAATGTATAACTCTTTTGAAGATGTATATCGAATGGTGGCTATTTTAAAAGAGTTATTATAATAAAAGAAGACGTTCCCTCTAGCGGAGTAGAGAAGTCATAAATTAGGTCTTGGTTTCGCTCGACCAGAAAAAAATATAAAAAAGATGAGAAAAATTTTATGTCTTATAATCTGCTTAACTCTTATGCAGTGTGGTAGGTCAAAGAAGCCAAATTCTTTAGGGTTAGCTAATGTTTTGTATGATTGCTTGACTAGTGAAGACATTGATATATTAAATGAAGGGATTACAGTTTTTGAAAATCATTTAAAGAAAGCTTATGAAGGTAGTCAGGATTCAGAATTAGAAGTCTATAAAAAATATTTAAATAACCTGTCTAGAATGTCATTCGATAGAAGTTTTTTTCAATCTAAAGAGTCGATAGATTATTTAATTAAACTTAAAAAAACAAAAACTTTTAAAGTGCTATATAAATTATATGAAGAGCCCAAATACGATGATGAAGTAGCTGTGCCTATAACTTCTAGGGATGAACAAATACAAGAAAAAGAAGAGTTTCCTGATTTTTTTGTTCTCGATGAAGGAGGTTCTTTTTCATCTTGTTTAAGAAAAAAAAGTACTGTTAAAGACTTAAAAGATTATTTTGAGACATTAAAAAAAGTCTCAGATATAGCTCCTACGATAAAAGCTGGGGCGTTTTTAGAGATTCTTAAAAAATCAGATAAAGATTTAGAAATTATAAAACTTTCTATAGCATTTGATATTTATTATGTTTCTATGCTTATGTTTAATAGATTGTAGATGAATAAAAAAGAAAATATATTAATTATAGGAGCCGGATTGTGTGGTTCGCTTTTAGCATTACGATTAGCGCAAAGAGGCTATCAAGTTGAGGTGTATGAAAGTCGCCCTGACTTACGGACTACAGAGATCTCTGCTGGAAGGTCTATCAACTTGGCGTTGTCAGATAGAGGTTTAAAAGCATTACGATTGGCTGGAGTAGAAGAGAAGGCTAAAGCTATTTGTATTCCTATGAGAGGACGCTTAATGCATGATACAGCATCAAACACCTTTGAATCTAATTATTCAGGAAGAGAAGGAGAGTTCATCAATTCAATTTCTAGAGGAGATTTAAACGGAATATTACTCACAGAAGCAGAAAAGCATGAAAATGTAAATATCCATTTCAACAACAGATGTTTAGGAATTGATATAGAACAAAAAATAGCCACCTTTGAAAAGTATCAAACCAAAGAAAATTTTACCATTAAAGCCGATGTGATTTTCGGAACAGATGGAGCGGGATCTTCCCTGAGAAAAAGTTATGAAAGTCAGTTTACTGAGTTTAAAGTTTCTCAAGAATTCTTAACCCATGGGTATAAAGAATTAGAAATTCCTGCTGATGCAAATGGAAATCATTTAATTAGTAAAGATCATTTGCACATCTGGCCAAGAGGAAATTATATGCTAATTGCCTTACCAAATATGGATGGAAGTTTTACGGTTACTTTATTTTTGAGTTATTCTGAAGGTAAATACAACTTTGATAATTTAACCTCTAAAGAGAAAATCACAGAATTCTTTAAGAACGACTTTCCAGATACGCTAAAGTTGATTCCAGATATCTTATATGAGTTTGAAAATAACCCAACAGGAAAATTAGGAACCGTAAAATGTTTTCCTTGGGCATATAAAGGAAACACCATTTTATTAGGGGATGCAGCACATGCTGTTGTACCATTTTATGGACAAGGGATGAACGCTTCATTTGAAGATGTATCTGTGTTAGATGAAGTCTTAAATGATTGTGAAGAACAAAGTTGGGAGAAAATATTTTCTGAGTTTCAACAAAAAAGAAAGAAAGATGCAGATGCTATTGCCGATTTAGCAATTGACAATTATTATGAAATGCGTGACCATGTAGCTGATCCAATTTTTAAAGAGAAACGAAAAATAGAAATGGATTTGGAAAAGAACTTTCCTGCTGATTACTATTCTAAATATTCTTTGGTGACGTTTAATGAGGATATTGGATATCATGAAGCCATGACCAAAGGAAGAGCGCAAGACAAAGCTTTGTTAAGCATGGTAAAAGGAAATCAAGTTTCCACTTCATTAGAAATGACAAAAGACGAATTAAAAAAGTTGTTGGACAAGGTGAAGCAGGAAATTGGAAACTAGAGATAATGACAAGATATATAGTTTTGCTAAGAGGAATCAATGTATCGGGAAAAAACAAACTCCCAATGCAGGACTTACGAGCAGTATTATCTGAATTAGGATATCAAAATATTCAAACTTATATTCAAAGTGGAAACATCATTCTAGATTCTGAAAAAGAAAAATCAGTTGTAGAGAATGAAATAAAGGAAAGAATCAAATCGAAATTTGGATACGACGTTCCTGTAATTTCGAGAACTATTGAAGGTATAGAAAACGCAATTAAATTCAATCCTTATCCAATAGAGAATGAAAAAGTAGTTGCCGTCATTTTTTTAAGTGATGTCGTTACTGAAACAGATATCGAGATAAACAAAGCAGATGAGGATCAATTTACCGTTTTAAAAGATGTAGTGTATATTTATTGTCCCAATGGTTTTGGACGCAGTAAATTAACCATCAACATTTTTGAAAAGAAATTGAATGTAATTGCCACGTCAAGAAATTGGAGAACAACAAATAAACTATTAGCATTAGCAACTGGTTAATAGTTGTCACCTCGAGCGCAGTCGAGAGGTTTTAAAATATGAAAAAGAAAGAGGTCTCGACTGCGCTCGACCTGACATTTGAAAATGAACTTGTATTATGTTTACATATTAAAATGTTCTGACAGTTTTTTGTATGTTGGAATAACAAATGATATAGAGAGAAGATTTGAAGAGCATCAAAAAGGCTTAAATAAAACTAGTTTTACATATAAGAGAAGACCTCTTGAATTAATTTTTTCTCAAGATTTCAATGATGTAGAACAAGCAATAAGATTTGAAAAGAAAATAAAAAAATGGAGTAGTAAAAAGAAATTAGCTTTAGCAAACGAAAATTTTGATATGATAGAAATTTTATCGGAATGTAGAAATGCTACTCATTATAAATACAAACCAAATGGAGAATAAAAACGTAACACCCAGAGGAGCCTATCCACATGTAAAAGTAGTAGGAGATTTTATTTTTGTTTCAGGAACGAGTTCACGAAGATCAGATAATTCCATTGCAGGAGTTGATATCATTGATGAAATGGGTACCAAGCGATTAAATATTGAGGTACAAACTAGAGAAGTGCTGCGCAACATCGATAAAAACCTCCAAACTGTTGGAGCCAGTATCAAGGATGTAGTTGATGTTTCTACATTTCTGGTGAATATGAATGATTTTGCTGGCTATAATAAAGCCTATGCCGAGTTTTTTGATAAAGAATCTGGCCCTACAAGAACTACCGTTGCAGTACATCAATTACCACATCCAGATTTAGTAGTGGAAATCAAAGTAACGGCTTTTAAGAAGCAATAACCTATGATTAAATTCTTTCGTAAAATCCGCCAAAATCTACTCATGCAAAATAAAACCTCCAAGTATTTTAAATACGCCATAGGTGAAATTGTACTGGTTATTATTGGTATTTTAATTGCATTACAAATAAATAATTGGAATCAAAATAGAATTTCTAAAATAGAACTGAACCAATCTTTAAATAAATTACTGGTAGAATTAAATAGCGATCTTTTAGACTTGGAAGATAAAATTGATTTAAATGACAAGATTATAAAAAACTTAGATTCTAGTCTTTTAATTTTAAAGGAACTAGCTAATTTTTCTGTAAAAGATTTCGAAGATAAATTTCATTATATCAATTATACATCTACGTTCAATTTTAATAGAGTAACATTTAATGAAATATCTAATTCTGGTAAATTAAAACAGTTAAATAATACTGTATTATCTGATTCTTTAATAAATTATTATAGTCAATCATTGTATAAAGTTGTAGAAGAAGCCCTTGTTCATCATGTTAGAAGTAATATTAGAACTCACACTCTTGGATTTGATTATTTAGATTTTAAAGATGAGCTGGAAACATATAAAGCTTCAGATTTTAATATAAAAAAGAAAACTCTCAAGGAATATAGAGGCGATGTTAGAATTTTAAATGCGATTCGTTTAAAAATTTTATTACATCGATATTGTAAAATAAATTACAAATCAATCATCCCAAGAACAAAGTATCTTATCAAAATTGTTGAAAAAGAATTAGAAAATAATTAATATGATTAAATTCTTTCGTAAAATTCGCCAAAACTTACTTATGGAAAATAAAACATCCAAATACTTTAAATATGCCATTGGTGAAATCATATTAGTTGTAATAGGGATTTTGATTGCACTGCAGATTAATACTTGGAATGAGAATAGAAAACAAAACGCTAAACTAAAAGTGATTTTGACTTCCGTCTATAAAGATTTAGTAGCAGATAGTTTAGTCATACATAGAGATTTAGAAATGGTTAATTTTAGAGTTGACAATAATGCTAAATTTCAAAAAAGAATTTATAGTACCACTGCCAATCTTGACACTATTGTTCAGTTTATGAAATATGAGTTTCCAATTTCCTGGTACCAAGGTGTTACTTACAACACCAATACATTTAGCAATTTAAAATCTACAGGTTCTTTTGATATCTTACCAGAATTTTTAAAAAAGGAGTTGTCAAATTATTATACATTAGTTTTTAGACATAATAGATTAAGTACTATTTATTTAGATCAATATAGGAAGCAATTAGATACATATTTAAATATCTATAATATGGTAGGTAGACATCATTCTAACAACTATAGAAACAGTTTTTTGTTTAATGAGTCTTGGAGAGAAATAGATGCTAAAGATTTTACAGCAAGAACAGCTGTACTATTTGGTTCTTATAAGGTATTATACATTCAAAACCAAAAGCAAATGAATACATCTTTAGTTGAGATTAAAAAACTAATGGATTTGCTTAAAAGTAATTTAAATGATTAAATTCTAAAAAACTAGATGAACATCCAAAACTACATAAACGGAGAGTTTTTGCCACCAATAGCTAATAATTGGGTAGATAATTACAATCCGTCAAACGGAGAAATCTATGGTCAAATTCCGAATTCAGGAAAAGAAGATGTAGCCAAGGCTTATAAAGCTGCTGCTGCTGCATTCCCAAGTTGGTCCAATACCACATTAGATGAGCGCTCACATATCTTATCAAGAATTGCGCAACTAATCACAGAGAAATTACCTGAATTAGCAGCGGCAGAATCTAAAGATAATGGAAAACCATTAAAATTGGCAAAAGCGATTGATATTCCTAGAGCATCCGCTAATTTTCAATTCTTTGCCAATGCGATTACACAGTTTGCTTCTGAAGCACATGAAAGCGTTGGGTTGAATGCAATGAATTTTACACTACGTCAACCGATTGGTGTAGTAGGATGTATTTCACCTTGGAATTTACCTTTATATCTATTTACATGGAAAATTGCTCCAGCTATTGCCGCGGGGAATTGTGTGGTTGCCAAACCAAGTGAAGTAACTCCGATGACAGCGTATTTATTAGGTGAAATTTGTAATGAAGTTGGGTTGCCAAAAGGAGTGTTGAATATTGTACACGGATTAGGAGCCACTACTGGTCAAGCCATTGTAGAACATCCCAATATCAAAGCAATTTCATTTACTGGAGGAACAAAAACCGGAGCTCATATTGCTCGTATTGCAGCTCCGATGTTTAAGAAGTTATCCTTAGAGTTAGGAGGAAAAAACCCGAACATCATTTTTGCAGATTGCGATTATGAAGACATGTTAAAAACAACAGTTCGTTCTTCTTTTGCCAATCAAGGTCAGGTTTGTTTATGTGGAAGTAGAATTTTTGTAGAAGCATCAATTTATGAACGATTTAAAACTGATTTTGTGGCTGCTGTTTCTAACTTAAAAGTAGGAAATCCTTTTGACGATAGTACCAATATTGGAGCCTTAGTTTCTAAACAACATTTAGAAAAAGTAAAATCTTATATCGACAATTCGGAGCAGCTAGGCGGTAAGGTTATTTTTGGAGGAAGAACAGTGTCTGTTCACAACTCTGAAGAAGGTTATTATTTAGAACCTACTATAATTGAAGTGAAAGACAACCAATGTCAATTGAACCAAGAAGAAATTTTTGGACCTATAGTAACCATCATGCCTTTTAAAACAGAAGAAGAAGTTTTAGAAATGGCAAATGATGTTTCATATGGACTGTCTGCGACTCTTTGGACAAATGATTTAAAGAGAACCATGAGAGTTTCTAAACAAATTCATGCAGGAATCGTTTGGGTTAATACATGGCTATTGAGGGATTTGAGAACTCCTTTTGGAGGAACAAAAGCATCAGGAGTTGGAAGAGAAGGCGGATTTGAAGCCCTACGCTTTTTTACTGAACCTAAAAATATTTGTATTAAATATGAATAATGTATTGAAACAAAAAATAATACAAGTTTGTGATGAAAAAATAGCAAGGAAGGGAGAGAATGTAGGATTGTCTTTTTATGCTTTTTTTGCAAATAAAAATGATAACCCAAAATTACTGATGGAAGTTGCAACGTGGTGGATTCAAACCAATAAACTAAATCATTTTGAAAAGGCAGTGAAAATAAAAAAAATGATAGTAAATGATAAAATTAAATAACGAACTTTATTTCTCGTCTGATACAAATGATATGGATTTAGATGTTATTTTTACATTCCTAAAGAATTCTTATTGGGGTCATTTAAGAACCTATGAAGAACAAAAGATAGCCTTAGAAAATTCGATTAATTTTGGGTTGTTTAAAAATGGAAAACAAATAGCCTATACCAGAGTCATGACAGATATGGTTTTTTTTGCTTATCTATTGGATGTATTTGTTATAGAAGAAGAACAAGGCAAAGGATATTCAAAAATATTGACAGAAAAAATATTGAATTTTCCGAGTTTACAACGAATTGATAAATGGATGTTAGCAACTAGGGATGCACATTCTTTATATAAAAAATTTGGGTTTGAAACGGTTAAAAGCCCAGAGAAATTAATGGATAAAATGAGTGACCGTGCAAAATTAATTTACGAATAAAAAACAAAAACAAAAACAAAAACAAATGAAAATTAAATCAATATTACTAGCCGTATTTTTTCTATCTACTTTTTCAATAGTACAACAAGAAATGACAACTTATAAAAAGGATAACTATTCAATTGAGTATCCTGAAAGTTGGGAGTTGGATACTTCTGGACAAATGAATACTAAGTTTGTAGTTAGCGCTAAAGAAATAAATGGATTTAGCGAGAATGTTAACTTTATCGTGCAAAATCTAAAAGGGTATGGTTTCGACTTAGAAAAGTTTGTCACATTGTCTGAAAATCAATTCAAACAAATTCCATCTGCAAAGGTTATTGAAAGTAAAAGAATTAAAGATGCAAATAGTGAAAAGCATTCAATTACTGTTGAAGGAGATTTTAATGGAACAAATTTAACGATTAAACAGTTTTACTTTTTTAAAGACGATAAAGCCTATATACTAACTTACACAAATACTCTTGAAGGTTATAAGACAACAAAAGCTTTAGGAGATAAAATTTTGAATAGTTTTAAATTAAATTAATGAATTTAGCTTTAGAACATAAAAAAGCCCTTGTGTGTGGAAGTACACAAGGGATTGGAAAAGCTACCGCTATGGCATTAGCAGCTGAAGGAGTAGATGTTACTCTCATGGCTAGAAATGAAGTTGCTTTAAAAGAAGTGTTGTCTGAGTTACCGCAAAATGGTACTCAGCAGCATGGATATTTAGTAGCGGATTTCTCAAATCCGAATAATGTAAAACAAGTAGTAGCAAATCATAATCATTATCATATTCTGATTAATAATACTGGAGGACCTAAAAGTGGGGCTATATTAGAAGCAAGTCCTGAACAGTTTTCTGATGCTTTTCAGATGCATGTTGTAGTGAATCAAATATTAGTACAAGCAGTAGTTCCCTTTATGAAATCAGAAGGATATGGTCGTGTTATCAATATTATTTCTACTTCTGTAAAAGAACCTATTCCTGGATTAGGAGTTAGTAACACTATTCGAAACGCAGTTGCTAATTGGTCAAAAACAATGGCTGGCGAATTGGCCGAGTTTGGGATTACAATGAATAATGTGTTGCCAGGGTTTACAGATACTGCACGACTAGATCAAATCATTAAAATTAAAGCCGAAAGAGCGAATACTTCTCAAGAAGAAATGATTAAGATTATGAAAGGCTATGTGCCAGCAAAACGCTTTGCAAAACCTGAAGAAACAGCTGCAGCAGTTACTTTTTTAGTTAGTGAAGTAGCAAGCTACATTACAGGAATTAATCTGCCAGTTGATGGTGGAAGAACAAAATCTTTGTAGATTTATAACATAAAACAGAGAATCATGAGTACAATAGTATCGCCTTTAAATTTCAAAAAATGGATTGATGAGAACAGACACTTATTAAAGCCGCCGGTGGGTAACAAGTGTGTATGGGATAATGGTGAATTTATTGTCATGGTTGTTGGAGGACCAAATAGCAGAAAAGATTATCATTATAACGAAACGCCCGAATTCTTTTATCAAGTAGAAGGAGATATGGTCTTAAAGATTATCAATCATCAAGGAGAGATGGTAGATGTAAACATTAATGAAGGAGACATTTACTTATTACCAGCTAAAGTGCCACACTCCCCACAACGTAAAGCAAACACTGTAGGTCTGGTTATTGAATACCCGCGTTCTGAAGGGATGTTAGATGCCTTAGAATGGTATTGTGAAAATTGTGGAAACCAATTGTATAGAGAACCTTTTGCTTTGGATAATATAGAAACAGATATGCCAATCATTTTTGACACTTATTATTCTGATGATAAAAAATGTACCTGTACTAATTGCGGAACCAAAATGGAAGCACCTATAAAAATTCAATAAATAGATTGCTACTTTAGTAGGAATAATAAATCAAATGATACAAAGAAAACTTAGAATAAACGGACATTCACATTTATTACCTTACCCAGAACAGATTCCTCAGTTTATGAAAGAGAAAGAAATATTCTGGGTAGATGATGAGCGAAAACACATGTTGCAAAAAGGATGGAAGCGTCCAGTAACTGACTCTAGTTTTTTCTTAGACGAGAAGTTGTTGTGGATGGAGAAAAATCGTTTAGATCATGCAGTTGTATTAAATCTATCACAATTATATGGGAATGGATTACGCTTAGAAGAAATGAAAAAAGCGTTGCGATTTCAGAATGATTTTAATGCTAAAGTACAGCACGATCATCCTTCTAAATTTACTTGTGGCTTTGTAGTGCATCCTGGATTTATCCAAGGAGCATTATGGGAAATGGAACGATGTGTGGAAGAGTTAGGGTTAAAAGTACTGTGTTTACCTACACATTTTATGGATTCAATAGGGCAGTGGCGAAGTGTTTTTGATAAAGAGAATGATCCTATTTTTGAATTAGCAGACAAGTATAAACTCGCGATTGAAATTCATCCTTATGATGGTGATAAAATGATTAAACTAGAAAATACTGCATGGCGTTTTCATTTAATTTGGATGTTAGCTCAATGTGGTGATGCCTATCATTTTTATACCTTAAACGGAATGCAAGAACGTTTTCCTAATATTAGAACTTGTTTTGCACATGGAGGACAACTAGCGCAAATGAATTTAGGAAGACGAATTCAAGGTTTTGATGGAAGACCCGATTTGTTTGAAGGGAAAACACATCCTAGAAAAGCCGTTGGACATCCGAATATTTACTTTGATACATTAGTGCATGATACCGATTCTTTGAAATTAATGATTGAGCGACAAGGTTCTAACCAAGTAATAATGGGATTAGATGATCCATATCCTTTAGGAGAAATGGAAAGCGATGCACAATCTTCTTACCCTGGAAAGTTACTTGACTTAGCAATCGATAGAGAAATCATTAATGAAAAACAATACGATGAGATATGGGAAGACAATACCTTGCGTTGGTTGTTTGGAAATGATAAGGTTGCTAAACAAGATTTAATAAGCAAAATCTTAGGTTAGTTCTGTATTACAAATCCTATCATAAATACTCTTTTTTCCTTTTGAAATAAGTGTACTTACAAAATAGATAAGAACTAATACTTGAGGTGTTATTAATAGAAACCATACCCAATGAGGGGTTTCTTGTTGTTGATTTTCAAAAAACACAATTTGATATACACCAATGTGAGCAATTTCCCATGGCAAGAATTTTAAAAAATTACGTAGAAAAATGCTGTATGTATGTTTTTTAGCTGATACGACCTTTAAACGTAAGACTCTTTTTCCTAATGTAGCTTTGTGAATTCCTTTCTCTGAAAGATAGAAGTATAAAAAAACGGGAAGTGTTAATGTAAAGAACCCTATTATTTGATTTTTAAAAGGATTACCGAAGTTTAAATCGATATTAAAACGATTCATTAGAAGAGAACTTGCTAAAAATAGAAGTACCGCATATGTTATGATTACTATATAATCAATTACAAATGCGAGTACTCTTCTAAGAAATAATGAACTCATGGTTTTACTTTTTACCGCAACTTTCTTTTAATACTTGTTCTGCGCGTTCTTTTCCCCAACTAGGATAGAATTTTTTAGTAACTTTTTCTTTTTCAAAAAGTTCTATAGCTCTTTTAATGTCTTTACAGTAAGGTTCTACCGATTTTCCAAAGAATTTAGCACCCCCCATATCCCATTCAGCTTTACTTAAAATAACTCTAGGGTTGTTCGGGGCAATTTTAATTGCTTTGGCATAGATCTCTGCATTTTTACCTGATAATGTCATTCCGTATTTTTGGCCATCAAAAGCAATGTAAGCAGTATTGGATAGTGCTTGAATGATCATTATTTCTGGATTATTAGGAGAAATTTTTTCGGCTTGTTTTAAAAACATTTTTGCTTTTTCAATTTTAGTTTTTAGTACGCTTTCATCTTTAATTCCAAAAGAGCTTATCGCGTTTATATAGCCTACATAAAATGAAGGCAGCCAATTATCTTTTTCAACCTTAGAAATACGTTCAAACAAATTGGATGCTTCCGTGATTTTGCCAGCTTGCCAAAATTCAAAAGCCTTAGTCATTCCTGTTTCATATTTAGATTGAGCGGTTACATTTAGGGCAAATAATACCCCAATGAATAAACATAGTTTTTTCATAATTAATTGATTTTAAAAGTGTTATTTATTTTTGGTTAAAGAATTATTTTACTTTATAGATATTTTTTGATGTGTGTTTTTATCAATTGTAAATTTTACTTTGTGATACTTAGGAGGTCCAAATCTTCCTCTTTCTTTATTGGAAAATCCATATGGTTCTTTAGGAACTCCAAAAAAATTGTTATCTAACTTTCCATTATTATTAATGTCGTGGAATAGAGAGTATGCATAATCGCCTTTCTTTAAATTTTTAAACTTAATGATAGCCTTATGATTAACAACTTTTTCTGAGACGCTGTGAATCGACTTCTTCATGTAATGATCTGGATGATCATATAAGGCTAAAAGAATTTTTCCTTTATTATATTTTGTAACCGAAACTTCTATAGTCAATGTATATGATTCTTCATTTTGAGAAGACACAGATAGCAATCCTAAAAAGAATACGATAACTAGGAATAAATTTTTAATACGCTTATTATTCATACTTCAAATATCGAATGATTTCTGTAATTGATAACATTAATTATACCGAATTGTTGTTTTTTTCTGCTCAATTGTCATTTTTATAGATTATCTAACTGATTGGTGTTTTTATTATCACTAATTGTCCAGAAGAAACCAACAAAGAAAAATGAATCTGCGTTAGGAACAATTGCTTGTCTGTCAAAATTTCCATTCATATTAGGTTGATTCGCATAGTTATAACCAAATACATTTCTAGTTCCTAAAACATTATTTACCGAAAAATATAAAATCTTTTGCGGGCTAATTAAATATGCCCAGTTTAAACTGATAGAATTATAATTCTTTGTTTGTGCATTTAAAAATCCAGCTTCATTTGGGTTTGTATAGTTTCTTCCAGAAGCAAAACTATAGCTGATACCAACTTGACTTTTCCAGTTTTCTATCCAATGTTTTCCTACAATAGAAAGGTTATGAGATGCCGCAAAATTTGGAGTTGCCTTTATCGGATAATTTTTATAGTCTCTTTCTGTATCTAAGTAAGAATAAGAAATCCAATAATCTGTATTTTTAATAGAACCATTATCTCTCCAAAAAATATCTATCCCTTTTGCAAACCCATTTCCACCATTAGAAAAATTCGTATTTGAGTCAACAAATTCTGTATCGTATTTTACTAAATCACTATACTTTTTATAATATCCATCTATTCTGAATATTTTTTTATCCTTTACGTATTGATAGTTAGCAATGAAATGTGTAGTGTTTTCTGCATTAAAATCTTGATTGAATTTTAAGTATTCATTTTTAGGATTCTGATAGAACTGACCATAAGCTAGAGAAAATTGTGCATTCTTGCCAGATTTATAGGCAAATGAAATTCTAGGAGATACGGTAGATTCATTTAATAAGTCAGAATATTCAGCTCTAACCCCTATTTTAGCACCTAATTCCTTAGAGAAAAATATGTCGGCTTCGGAATAGATACCTGAAATATTATTATTAAAATTAAGATTAAAAGATCCATTAATAGCACCTAAGTAATCTTCATTAAAATGTGTGATAAAATATTCTGCACCAAAGTTTAATTTAAATCTACTACTAAAATGTTTCTTTAATTTAATTTTCATGTGAGCAGAGTTTTCTGTGTCCGTAACTACATCATCTTCAATCTTAATATTGGTTCGGTCATTGGTATACGAGATTCCTGTATGTATAGTCCAGTTATCATTTAAAAACCCTCTATAAGAACCATTAAAATATAAGTTTCTATTTTCTAGCCCAAACCGAAACCCTTCTGAAAAATTAATATCCTCTTGAATTAAATCAAAATTTGTATAACTAAAGGCACTGTATAATTTTAGAAAACCATCGTTTTTCATTTTGTATCGATATACCATTTCTCCGCTTGCTGCTTGAATAGGTTTTTTCCAAGTATTTCTATCTGGAAAAGCTTCTAAATAGGGTGCTAAATTGATGTAAGATGTATTGATGCTAAATGAACTTTTATCCCATTTTTGAGTATTTCCAACACCAACACCAACGGTCATAATAGCAATATCGGTTTTTTCTTCTACAGGCTCATCTATTGTGTTTAATGCTAAAACACTAGATAAAGCTTGACCAAATTCTGCCGAATATCCTCCTGTAGAAAAGGTAATGCCTTTGAACAGAAAAGGTGAAAATCGACCTCTAGTGGGTATGTTATTTGTACTTGGAGCAAAAGGTGTAAATACCCTCATTCCATCTATAAATATTTGCGTTTCTTCTGCATCACCACCTCTAACAAATAAACGCCCATCTTCTGCAACAGTTGTTGTGCCAGGTAAAGTTTGTAACGCACCAACAAAATCTCCCAGTGCACTTGCCGTGGTAACAACATCTAAAGGCTTAAGAGCAGTTACTTTAGCATTGTCTCCAGCTTCAAAAGTACTGGTGCTAATAATTACTGCATCTAAAGTATTTACATCTTCTCTTAGTTTGATAATTAATTTTTTGAAAGTTTTAATATCTGCTTCTAACGTGTATGATTCGAAAGAAAGGAAAGTTACAACCAGAGTTTGAATTCCAGTTTCAGAGCTTTTAAAGGAGAAATTTCCATTTTCATCAGTAGAAGTACCATCATATGTTCCTTTTAAATATACATTGGCACCTAAAATGGCTTCTCCACTAGTATCTGTTACTTTTCCAGAAATTGTGGTTTGAGCGGTCATTGTAAAATGACATAAGATACTTAATAGGACTAAAATTTTTTTCATTGTTTTGTTGATTTGATAGTACAAATGTGTAACAATCAACAAGCCTGTTCTAAAAAGAAATACTGAGTTGTAGTTTTTTTAATCCGAATTGTAATATTATAGATTTTGAGTGATGCTCTTTATTTAAAAGACTCTTTATTTTTGTTTTTGTAGGGTCTTATAATTAATCTAGTTTCTCTATCAAATCGGATATAATTATACACCCAGTTCATAAATACAACAATTTTATTTCTAAAACCAATCAAAGAAAACAAGTGCACAAACATCCAAACAAACCATGCAAATATTCCTTGAAATTTAAAATTAGGTAAATCTACTACTGCTTTATTTCTTCCAATAGTAGCCATAGAGCCTTTATCTTTATAAGAAAACCCTTTTAGTTTTTTTCCTTTTAACTGAGCAAGAATATTTTTAGCTAGTAATTTACCTTGCTGTATGGCTGGCTGTGCCATCATAGGATGACCATGCGGATATTTTTCAGAATGCATACTCGCGATATCTCCAATAGCATATATATTATTAGCACCAACAACAAGATTGTATTCGTTTACCTTAATTCTATTGGTTCTTTCTATTAAAGCATCAGCATGTAAGCCATTAACACTTTCACCTTTAACACCAGCTGCCCAAATTACTGTAGCAGCGTCAAATGCTTTCTCAGTATTGGTAACTACCCTTTTACCATCATAGTCCTTTACGAATAGATTTTTCCAAACATGCACTCCGAGTTTCGTTAAAAAATCTTCTGCTTTTTTTGAAGCTTTAGGGCTCATCGCATCTAATAATCTGTCAGAACCTTGAATTAAATTAATCTGCATTTGACGGATATCTAAATCTGGATAATCCTTTGGTAGAATTCCTTTTTTCATTTCTGCTAAAGCCCCAGCCAATTCAACTCCTGTTGGTCCGCCTCCTACAATAACAAAATTCATTAAAGCAATTCTTTCTTCTAAATTAGAAGTTAATAATGCTTCTTCAAAGTTTTCTATAATGAGGCTTCGAATATTTAATGATTGCGGAACACTTTTCATTTCCATCGTATATTTTTCAATATTCTTACTGCCAAAGAAGTTTGTAGCAGAACCTGTGGCTATTACTAAGTAATCATAGTTTAGATTACCAATAGGAGTTTCAATCTCATTTTTATCGGGATTAATTTTACTCACTTTTGTCAGTCTAAAATAGTAATTGTCTAAATCGTTTATTGTTTTCCGTAAAGGAAAAGCAATAGAGTCTGGCTCTAGACCACCAGTGGCAACTTGGTATAAAAGTGGTTGAAAAGTATGGTAATTATGTTTGTCTATTAAGACAACTTGAACGTCTTTTTTCTCGAGACCTTTTGCAACTGCTAGACCTGCAAAACCTCCTCCGATGATAACGATACGAGGCAAGCTCGTTTCAGGAATATTCATCTAAAACATAGGTTTTAATGTGTCTTGCAAAGGTACTGAAAAAACAAAAAACCACCTCAATTTTGAGGCGGTTTCTATGACTAAAGTAGGTGATTTTTATTTTACTTCTTCGAAGTCTACATCTTCTACATTATCTCCTTCTGTAGAAGCATCTCCTTGAGGTTGTCCTTGATCAGCTCCTGGATTACCTCCAGCTTCTTGCTGAGCTTTATACATTTCCTCAGAAGCAACTTTCCAAGCTTCATTAATCTTTTCCATTGCAGCATCAATTTGCGCAATTTCTTTAGATTCGTGAGCCGCTTTTAATTCAGTTAATGCTTCTTCAATAGGCCCTTTCTTATCATCAGATAATTTATCTCCAAACTCTTTCAATTGCTTTTCTGTTTGGAAAATCATTCCATCCGCAGCATTGATTTTTTCAGCAGTTTCTTTTGCTGCTTTATCTGCATCAGCATTTGCTTCAGCTTCTTGTCTCATTTTTTCGATTTCTTCTTCTGATAAACCTGAAGAAGCTTCGATTCTAATTTCATGAGATTTGTTGGTTCCTTTATCTAAAGCAGAAACTTTAATAATACCATTTGCATCGATATCAAAAGTTACTTCAATTTGAGGAACTCCTCTTTGTGCTGGAGGTAACCCATCTAAATGGAAACGTCCAATTGTATTATTGTCTGCAGCCATTGCTCTTTCACCTTGTAATACGTGAATTTCTACAGAGGGTTGATTGTCTACAGCAGTAGAGAATACTTGCGATTTCTTTGTAGGAATGGTTGTGTTTGCATCGATTAGTTTGGTGAAAACATTTCCCATAGTTTCGATACCTAATGATAAAGGTGTTACATCTAACAATAACACATCTTTTACATCACCAGTTAAAACCCCACCTTGAATAGCTGCTCCCAAAGAAACAACTTCATCAGGATTTACTCCTTTACTTGGTGCCTTACCAAAGAATTTTTCTACAGCTTCTTGAATGGCAGGAATTCTTGTAGAACCTCCAACTAAAATAATCTCATCAATATCTGAAGTAGATAAATCGGCATTTTTTAAAGCTGTTTTACATGGCTCTATTGTTCTCTTTACTAAATCATCAATCAATTGTTCAAACTTAGCTTTGCTTAATGTTCTTACTAAGTGTTTTGGACCACTAGCTGTAGCCGTTACATATGGCAAGTTAATTTCTGTAGAACTTGTACTAGATAATTCGATTTTTGCTTTTTCAGCAGCTTCTTTTAAACGTTGTAAAGCCATAGGATCTTCTCTTAAATCCATGTTCTCATCTGCTTTAAACTCTTCTGCTAACCAATTAATGATTTTCTCATCTACATCATCTCCACCTAAGTGTGTATCTCCGTCAGTAGCCAATACTTCAAATACTCCATCTCCTAATTCTAAGATAGATACATCATGTGTTCCACCACCAAAATCAAATACTACAATTTTCTTATCATCATTAGCTTTGTCCAAACCATAAGCTAAAGCAGCTGCAGTAGGCTCGTTAATAATTCTACTTACTTTTAAACCTGCAATTTCTCCAGCTTCTTTTGTTGCTTGTCTTTGTGCATCGTTAAAGTATGCAGGAACAGTTACAACAGCTTCAGAAACATCGTGCCCTAAATAATCTTCAGCAGTTTTTTTCATTTTCTGTAAGATCATTGCAGAAATTTCTTGAGGCGTGTATAAACGACCATCTACATCTACACGTGGAGTGTCATTATCACCCTTTACTACTTTGTAAGGAACTCTTTTAACTTCCTTAGAAGATTCAGAGAATTTATTTCCCATAAAACGTTTGATAGAATATACCGTTTTAGTAGGGTTAGTAACTGCTTGTCTTTTTGCAGGGTCTCCCACCTTACGCTCACCACCTTCAACAAAAGCGACAATAGATGGAGTCGTTCTTTTTCCTTCAGAGTTAGGGATTACCACAGGCTCATTACCTTCCATTACAGAAACACATGAGTTGGTAGTTCCTAAGTCGATTCCTATAATTTTACTCATAATTGTTATTTATTTTTTAATTCGTTTTTTCAAATTTTAACTGTTTACCTAATAGTCAATATGTATGCCATCCGTTTTTTTAATGAAGATTGTCAGTTGATTAAGAAATATTATTAAAATTAGTGACACAATGACATAATATTAGTTTTTTTATACACCGTATCGTCATATATTTACAGCCATTAAAACAACAATCAATGAATAAGTTTGAGGAGAAAGTAGTGTTTTATGAATCTATTATGGATCAATTAGAAATTACTTATGAGCATCATTTGTTTACAAAAGTGACAAAAGGTTTAGGACCTTCTATTTTTAAAAGAGATGCAGAGTGTGTGTCTAGTTCTGATGAAAAAGAAGTATCTACGGTAAGACAAAACTTCTTAGTTGGTAAACTCGGATTAGAAGATACAGATACTTTTGATGCTCTTATTCAAAAAGTAGCTTTACGTATGGGGAAAACCAATAGACATAAATATAGAGCCATTATTTATTATATGTTGGTTAAAGAGTTAGGGCAAGAATCAAAATACGAATAACTTTATGTCTCAATTTATTAGTGTCTTTGATATGTTAAAGATTGGTGTTGGTCCATCTAGCTCTCATACACTTGGACCTTGGCGAGCGGCAGAAGCCTGGGTTAAGAAACTGAAAGAATCACAACTATTTGTATTAATTGATGAAATTAAAGTCGATCTGTATGGATCATTATCATTAACGGGAAAAGGGCATGCTACTGATGCAGCTATTTTTTTAGGCTTGAGTGGAGCTGACCCTGAGAGAATACCAATTGAAAAAATAGATACCATTATTAGTAGCGTAAAGCAAAAAGGGCTATTGTCTTTTAATAATGAAAAAATAATACCTTTCTCTGAAGCTGATATTACATTTAATAGAGAGTTTCTGTCTTATAACCCTAATGGAATGACCTTTAAAGGATATAAGGCTGGAGTTGAAATCTCTAAAGAAACGTATTTTTCTATTGGCGGTGGATTTATTATCCAAGATCATGATACCTTATCTGAAACAATAGAAATTACCAAGCAAAATTTTCCGTTTCCTATTAATAGGGCAATTCAAATAGAGGAATACTGTGAACGAGAAAGATTGCATATTTCTGATATTGTGTATGCAAATGAATTGGTGCTTAATCCTCCAGAAGTAATAGATATTGAATTAGGTAGAATTTGGGATACAATGTTGGAATGTATGTATATAGGATGTCATACAGAAGGAAAATTACCAGGAGGGTTAAATGTGAAGCGTCGTGCTTATGATACACATAAAAAGTTAATAAAAGGTGCAGCGTATCAAAACCAATCTGAATGGGTTACTGCTATTAGGAGTACTGAGGTTAAATTTAGAGAGATTTTAAAATGGGTAAGTTGTTTTGCACTATCTGTAAACGAAGTAAATGCTTCTTTAGGGAGAGTGGTTACTGCACCCACAAATGGAAGTGCTGGTGTGATTCCAGCTGTACTAATGTATTATTTGGTGATTGAAAACCATGAAGCAAGTTTTGAACATATAAAAAAATTCTTATTGGTAGCTGGAGAAATTGGCAGTGTCTTTAAAAAGAATGCAACTATTTCTGCGGCAATGGGAGGTTGTCAGGCAGAGATTGGTGTGTCTTCAGCTATGGCAGCAGCTGGTTTAACAGAACTCTTAGGGGGTTCGCCTGCTCAATGTTTATCGGCAGCTGAGATAGCAATGGAACATCATTTAGGACTAACTTGTGACCCAATTGGTGGACTCGTTCAGGTGCCATGCATAGAGCGAAATTCCATGGGAGCTATTAAAGCCATTCACGCGGCAGAGATTGCCTTAGAGACAGACCCTAAAGAATCTTTAGTTCCTTTAGATAAAGTAATTGACACCATGTGGGAGACTGCCAAAGACATGAATAAAAACTACAAAGAAACTTCTGAAGGAGGTTTAGCAGTAACAGTTAGGTTAGTGGATTGTTAGCGAGTAAAAACGAGTTCTGTATCTGTAGATAGAGATTCACTAAACCCATATCCTTCTGTATTAAAACCTTTTAGTTCTTCTAAAGTATTTACATGATGGTCTAAGATATAACGAACCATCAATCCTCGAGCTTTTTTAGCATAAGTCATAATCACTTTATAATTTCCGTTTTTTAATTCTTTAAAAACCGGTGTAATCATCGGAACTTTTAATGCTTTAGTTGGTACTGCTTTAAAATATTCTGAACTTGCTAGGTTAATGAGTAAGTCATCATCTTGCATTTCATCATTCAATGTATTAGCTAACTCATCTCCCCAAAACTTATATAGGTTTTCTGTTCTGCCCACTTTTAATTTTTTGCCCATTTCTAAACGATAAGGCTGTATTAAATCTAGAGGCTTCAATAAACCATACAAACCCGATAAAATCCTTAATTTATCTTGAAGCACTGGGAGTTTCCCTTCTTCTAAGGTAGTTACATCAATGCCTCTATATACTTCACCAGTAAAGGCATATACAGCTTGCTTTGCATTTTCTAAATTAAATGGAGGTTGCCAATTTTGATTGCGTTCATAATTCAATTCAGCTAAAGCTGGGGAGATACTCATTAAATCTGCAATCTTTTTTCTTGATAGCGTCCTCAATTTTTTATTTAATCTTTGAGATTGTTCTAAAAAATGAGGCTGTGTATGTAAAGTAGTCGTTGCTTTACTTTCAAAATCTAAAGATTTTGCTGGAGATATAATGATTTTCATAAGTCTTCTCTAATTTAAACACAAAAATAGACATCCCTCAAGGAATTTTCAAGTTTTCACAATAGGAAAAAATTGATTTCAGTATTTATAAAAGTTATAGCTCAACTTTTTCTTGCTAACTTCGTATGATAAATTAGATGTCTTTTCTAAAAATGAAATCTCCTAAAAGAATTTTACCTATTATTATCATTTCGCAGTTTTTCTGTACATCCTTATGGTTTGCAGGAAACGGAGTGATGAATAATTTAATTCTTGATTTTCATCTTGAATCAAATGCAATAAGTCATCTTACTTCTGCTGTTCAGTTTGGGTTTATTATAGGGACTTTATTATTTGCATTTTTTACCATTGCAGATCGCTTTTCACCATCGAAAGCTTTTTTTGTAAGCGCCTTCATTGGAGCATTATTTAATTTAGGCTTACTATGGGAAGGAAACAGTTTGTTAAGCCTGTCTGCTTTTCGATTTTTTACAGGTTTTTTTCTGGCAGGAATTTATCCTGTAGGAATGAAAATAGCTGCCGATTATTACGATAAAGGCTTAGGGAAATCATTAGGTTTTTTAGTCGGAGCTTTGGTTTTAGGAACTGCTTTTCCTCATTTATTGAAAGACTTGACACTGAATTTTGAATGGAAATATGTAATTATTTTAATTTCGGTTTTAGCTGCTTTAGGAGGCTTGGTATTGTACTTGTTTGTGCCAGATGGTCCATACAGAAAGGCAAGTCAGCAATTAGATATTAAAGCTTTTTTTAAAATCTATCAGAACAAAAAACTGAAATCAGCTGCCTATGGTTATTTTGGACATATGTGGGAATTGTATGCTTTTTGGACTTTTGTGCCAATTATTCTAAATACTTATGTAGAAATGCATTCAAAAATGACATTGAATATTTCGATGGTAGCATTTTCCGTCATTGCTATTGGTTTTGTTTCTTGTAGTATAGGTGGAATATTTTCCATCAAAAGAGGCGCTAAAAAGATAGCTTTTATAACATTGCTTTTATCGTGCTTATGTTGTTTAATTTCTCCATTTATGTTCTTGTTGGAATCAGAGATTCTATTTGTTTCTTTTTTACTTTTCTGGGGAATGATGGTAATTGCTGATTCACCTATGTTTTCAACTTTGGTTGCTAACAGCTCAAAACCTGAATTGAAAGGAACTGCTTTAATATTGGTAAATAGTATTGGCTTTGCAATTACTATTATAAGTATCCAATTATTAAATATACTTCTAGACTCATTTGATCCTACGATGATTTATGTAGCCTTGGCAGTTGGACCAATACTCGGTTTAGTTGCTCTTGGGAAGATTTAAAATTAAATTTCAACCCCTGACATCTTCTGTCACGAACGAAAATAGTTTTGTGGTAAGTTTAATTTTAAAACAATCAACAAATGAAAAATGTAGTAAACTGGTTTGAAATTCCAGTAACTGATTACGAAAGAGCAAAAAAATTCTACAATGAGATTTTAGAAGTAGAAATCACAGACTTTCATATGCCAGAAAAGCAAATGAAATACGGAATGTTTCCATACGATATGGAAGGTGGAGGTATTGGTGGAGCTATTATGCAAATGGAAGGTTGTAATCCTTCTATGAATGGTTCTACTGTATATTTAAATGGAGGCGAAGATTTAAATCATGTGCTTTCTAGAATAGAGAAGGCAGGAGGAACTGTTATTATGCCAAAAATGAATATCGATGAAAATGGTTTTATTGCTCAGTTTACAGATACTGAAGGAAATAGAGTTGCTTTACATTCAATGGGATAAACCATTTTTATTGATAGCGAATCCTAATTAGGGTTCGCTATCTTTGCTTTTATGACGCAGTTATCTAGATTAATATCAATTCTTACTTTGTTAAAATCTAAAAGAGTTTTAACATCTACAGAACTTGCCGAAAAATATGATGTAAGTATTCGTACCATATATAGAGACATCCGAAAGCTAGAAGCAGCTGGGGTGCCTATTGTTACAATTGAAGGAAGAGGATATAGTTTAATGGATGGATATTCTGTAGCTCCAGTTCAATTTACAGAGAAACAAGCAAATGCTTTAATTACAGCAGAACATTTAGTAAAGAAAACTAAAGACGATTCTTTTGTAACAGACTTTAATGAAGCTTTAACTAAAATAAAATCAGTTTTTAGAACGTCTATTCAACAGAAAAGTGAACTGCTGAGTGATAAAATTTTGGTCTTAGATAATTATTGGTCAGATTTTGAACCATTAAATAGTAATGCACTTTCAGAAATTCAATTAGCAATCACTAATTTTTGTTACGTCGAAATTAATTACACAAAGGTTAATGACAAAGAAGTATCGTTTAGAAAAATAGAACCTTGCGCAATGTATTCTACAAATAACAAATGGATTTTGATTGCTTGGTGTCATTTGCGAAATGATTATCGTGCTTTTAGAATAGATCGTATTCAGCATTTTAAAATTTCATCTGAAAAATTTGAAGATAGAAAGTTTAATCTACAGGATTATTTTAATTCTTGTCCTTATGATTATTAGACTCAAAACTGTCAAACAAACTATTCATAATTTCTAGGGTCTAAAATTTTGTATACATTTAGTACTAAATTAAGCCCAACCATTGGATAGTGAATCTAATTTAATACAACGACTTAGAAACTCTAAAACCAAAGACGCTGCATTTTCAGAATTACTGGACATGTATCAAGAGCGTTTATATTGGCATATCCGAAAATTAGTTGCTACCCATGAAAACGCAGATGATGTGCTACAAAATACCTTTATAAGGGTGTATAGAGGAATTGAAAATTTTCAAGAGAAAAGCACTTTGCATACTTGGATGTTTCGGATAGCTTACAATGAATCTATGCGTTTATTAGAAAAAGAAAAAAAGAGGTTATCTACTTCTTTAGAAGATATTACGTTAACTCAATATGAGCAGTTAAAACAATCTGAATATTTTGATGGTGATGCTTTACAAATAAAACTTCAAAAAATTCTATTGCAATTGACAGAGAAACAACGGTTGGTTTTTCAGATGAAATACTTTGATGATTTAAGTTTTCGTCAGATATCTGAAGTTTTGGAAGTGCCAGAGAGTACCTTAAAATCTGCCTACTATACAGTAGTAAAAATAATTGAAGAAAAAATAATCACCTAAAACAAACTATTTGAAATTACCAAGGTCTAACTAATAATTATAGTATGAGTACAGAAAATAACATAAACGAAAGTAGTTTCTCAAAAAGGTCTTTTTTGGAAAGAAATCATTCTGTAGGAGATATTTCAAAATTTCATAAAGATCTTTTGGGAACTGATATTCCTGAAGGGTACTTTAAGAATTCGAAGCAGCGAATTTTAGATACGGTTAAAGAAGAAACTCCCCAAAAGCAAAAAGTTATCAAACTACCACCAAGGTATAGGTATGCCATAGCAGCTTCAGTTATATTAATGTTAAGTTTGACAATATGGTTACAGAACATAAACGGTGTATCTAATGATGAGTTTAATGAATTGGCAGACGACACTTTGATCAATTCTTTATTCGTTAATGACCTTGATCTTGATACCTATACTAACGATGTTTTATTTTCTGAGGTGATGGTAAAAGCAGAAATTTCTGAGCAAAGTATAGAAAACTCTTTTATCAATTCTTTATTTGTAGAAGATTCATTATTAGATAATTACATAAAAGAAGATTTGCTTGAAAACATTATTTTATAATTTTTTCAAACTATTTTAAATTTTCAGGTTCTAAAGAGAAACGATCATTTAATTTAAAAATTTACTAATTATGAAAACGTCAACATCAACATCAAAAAACAAGTTTTTAGTTTCAGCCATTGTATTTTTGACATGTACAGCATTATTAATGTCAACTTTATTGTTCACTTCTTGTTCTGATAATTCAGAAAATGTATTTGATGAAACTAGTTTAATTGAACAAATTGAAGCAGCTACCGATAAGCAAGCAGTAGCGATTGAAGATTTACCATCTGCAACTTCGGTAGCCTTAACATCAGATTATGATGATAGTTATTTTGTAAGTGCAGAATTAGCACCAGGTTTAGGATACAAAGTTGTTGCCTTAACGGATAACTTTGAACGTACAGAAGCCGATAGCGATGTCTTTTTTACACTAGATGGAAATCGTTTAGAAGATAATAGAGAAGCATCACGTAGAAGAAGAAATAGATGTTTTAGGTTTGTATATCCAATTACTTTTATCATGCCAGATGATACAAATATTACTTTAGAAAGTAAAGACGATTGGGTATTGATTCGTACTTGGTATATAGACAACCCAGGAGCAAGTGAGCGTCCAGAGTTAGTTTTTCCAGTAGATATTATGTTCGAAGATAATGAAGTGCAAACAATTATTGATTTAGCAGAATTAAGAGAAGTAAAGCAAGCTTGTAGAGAAGATAGAAATAGAAGAAGATGTTTTACCTTAAATTTGCCTTTGACATTTTTTATGCCAGATAATTCTACCATTACGGTTACAGAAAGAGCCAATTGGTCTTTGTTAAGAGCGTATTATATAGCAAACCCAGATGATGTAGGAACGAAGCCAGAATTGGTCTATCCAGTAGATGCAACCTATAGAGATGGTTCTATTGTGACATTTAATAATGAGAACGAAATGTTGGCTGCTCGAGAGGAATGTAGGAATTAAAAAGTAAATTTTTTACGATTTCATATAAATCGATAAGATATATTACCTAATTTTAGTACGTTATATGTAAGTTATGAATAATATAAAAATCAAAAGTTTCATCAGAATGTTACCTCTCCTTATTTTATTAGGAATTAGTAGCGCAGTTGTTGCACAAGACAGTGATTATACTTTGATTGAGTCTTCATTAACAAAAGAGCAGAAAGATTTGCTTCAAAAAGAGCGCAAATTGATGATAGCAAATAGAGAAGCTCTAAAGAAATCATTAACAAAAGAACAGTTAACCATTCTCAGAGATAAGTCTTTAAGTACTATAGATAAGAAGCGAAAGTTAATAGGTTCCTTTACCAGAACACAAAGGAATTTAGTACAACGACAAGAGACAAGACTTCGTAAGACACGAGAAGCGTTTAGAAGAACATTAACTGACAAGCAAAGAAAATTATTACGCGAAAAAATAGAACGTTCTAGAAGAACAAGAAAAAGAGATCGTAACTAGTTTTTAACTTTGAAATGATTCATACCATATCTAGATTTAAAAACCAAATGAAGTTTATTAAGTTGCTATTGTTTACAATAGCAACTTCTTTTAGTTGTTATAGTCAGCAAACTGATACCGATGAAGATATAGATGGTTTATTGGATGAATTATTTTTTAATGATCAAAAATTCTTAGATGATTTTTTAGCAACATTAACAGAAAGAGATTTTATATATACTACGGTATCCTACAGTAGCAATACTTTTTTTGCAGGAAGAGACTCTGGAACAGATCAGTTTAATATCATTCCTCAAATTACCTATTACGATTCCTCTGGGTTTAATGCCAGTGTGGCCACAGCTTATTATCAAGAGCAAAGTCCCAATTGGGATTTTGTCAGCTTATCAGCTGGTTATGCTAATTTTTTTAACAAAAGCAGAACACTTTCGTATAATTTAAATTATTCACGCTTTTTTTATAGTGACGGCTGGGATGCGTTTAATAATTCTTTAGATATAGGATTGGGTTACCGAAACACTTCGAATACTTTTGGTACTTTATTCTCTGCTTCTTATTTGTTTGGTACAGATAACTCAGTTCAGTTAATTTCTAGAGTATATGGAAATATATCACTTCTAAGACAAGATAACTATATTATTAGATTTAAGCCACAAGTTAATTTTATTGTAGCATCGCAAACCGTCTCTTTTGTAAGACCTACCAATATGGGCCCTGTACTCGTTTCTAACGAATATTTCGATTTGTTAAATACACAAATCAATTTTCCAATAGCATACACAACTAAATCTTGGGATTTTGAATTGAGCTGGAACCTTAATCTTCCGTCTGCAGTTGAAACAGAACAAAGTCTCGATACAACCAATTTTTTTAGCTTTTCTATAGGCTATTTGTTGGATGTGGGGAAGAAGAAATAAAAGCAGCTTTTAATTTTTAAACCTGTCTTTTAAGACGGATATTTTTGATAGTTTTTTCTGATTTATCTTTTTTGCATATCTTTAAAAAAAACAATAATGATGAGATTAGTACTAGTATTTTTTTATTTGGTTTCCGTAACAACATTTTCACAAGAGTATGTAAAAAGAAAAGATAGATGGGGAAATGTTGAGGAAGGTTATATAAATAAAAGTGGGGATGAAATAGGAGAATGGAAGAACTATTTTAAAGAAAATGGGAGATTACGAGAAATAGCAACCTATGATAAAGAAGGTATATTAGATGGACCTTACGTTGTATATTTTAAATCTGGCGAATTGGAATACAAAGGTCAATATCTTTCTGGTAAGAAAAGTGGAACTTGGACTTATTATTATAAAACAGGGAAAATCCGTAAAGTAGAAGGCTTTAAAGCTAATAAGGGAGATTTTTATGCTAATGATCATGGAGAATTTTTAGGATATTATATTAATGGTCAATTACAATATAAAAAGCGTTTTAAAAACGGAGAATTTATAAAAGCTACCTATTATGATTACAACGGAAAAAAACTTGATAAGAACTTTATAGTAAGAGCGAATGGTATAGATGGTGAGTATATCATAAAAGATATAGATTTTAGAATTAAAGGTAAAAAGTTCTATACTTTTAGTTTAGGTAAAGGTTTAGCAATAAGATATTATGCTAATGGTATAGTTAAGACAAAGTTTAAAAATAAAGGAGAATATATGCTTGTTACCAATTTTTTTAAAAATAGTAGCGTAAAATCTATAAGTAAATATCCATATGCTCCATCTAGACAATCTGATAAGAGTTATACAATTATAAGTAGAACAGGAATCACTAAAGAATACAATGAAAATGGCACGTTAGTTAAAGAAATTGATGAAGATTATAAAAATGGGAATCAAAATATAAAAAAAGCTAACTCAACAAATGATAAAACAATTAAAAGTAAGAATTTTATTAAAGCCCATAGGCATTTTGTGAAGAGCGCTGCAAACAACAATACAGGTGCGATGTCTTTTCTAGGATATAATTATTATTATGGCAGAGGTGTGGATAAAGATTATAACAAATCTGTTTATTGGTTTCAAAAAGCTATAAAAAATGGCACTAATAATTATGAAGGATTAGCCGATGCAAAAAAGAAAATTACAGAGAAAAAAGAAAGACAATTAAAAAAATTAATAAATGACGGAGAATCTATGTCCTTAAGAACTCAATTAGAAAATGAAATTAGAACTGAGTATAAAGAACAATTAGATATTCTTTTAACTTATTACAACAAGGAAAAAAAAGAAAATCCAAAGCATAGAGCATTTAGAACAAGACTTAAAAAAATAATTACCTACTATAATATATTGAACCTTACTGATGATACACGATTAGAAATATCTACCAAATTAAAAGTATTAACAGAAAACGCCAAAGCTGAAAAAGATAGAAAGGAAAGAGAAAAAAAATATAAGAAAGATGATGAGATGTTCAAGCTTATATTGGAAGCAGCCAAAAAGGGAGATAAAACGCAACAATACAATGTAGCAATCTTTTATGGAAATGGCATGAGTATGCCAAAAAATATTGAAAAAGCTATTTACTGGGCTAAAAAAAGTGGAGATAATGGCTATAACGATGGATATCTTATTGCAAGTTCATTTTCATTAGATGGTGAAAAATCAATTATAGATAAAATGAATTCTTTAGGAAGTACTGGAGAAGACAATAAAGAATATGAAATTCTACTTAAAAAATTATCGAATCAAAGACAAAAAGCATTAAATTTTCTTGAAAAATTTTATCTAGCCAAAGAAAAAAAAGTAGAAAAATATATATTAAAAATAATGCAAGATTTTTACAAGTTCTTAAAAATAGATTCTGCAATGAGTAAAGAAATTAATCAATTGCTTAATTAATGTCTACATACAAGATCTAATATATTTGTCTACTATTTTTACTCCTTCGAATTAATCGTGTAGGTGCGCCATTTTTCTAAACATGCTTTCATGTCTTCGGGCACTTCAGAATCAAATTGTAAAAACTCACCCGTAGTTGGATGCGTAAATCCTAGGGTTTTTGCATGTAGTGCTTGACGAGGTAATACTTTAAAGCAATTCTCTACAAATTGTTTGTATTTAGTGAATGTAGTCCCTTTTAAAATATCATTTCCACCATAGCGTTCGTCATTAAATAGCGTATGGCCAATGTGTTTAAAATGTGCTCTAATTTGATGCGTTCTTCCCGTTTCTAACTTACATTGTACCAAAGTCACATAGGTTAGTCGTTCTAATACTTTAAAATGTGTTACTGCATGTTTTCCGAATTCGCCATCAGGGAAGACATCCATTTGCAAACGATTTTTTAAACTGCGACCAATATTTCCTTCAATACGCCCTTCATCTTCTTCAATATTTCCCCAAACTAGCGCATAATATAAGCGTTCTGTAGTACGGTCAAAAAATTGTTTTGATAAATGAGCTAAAGCAACATCAGTTTTAGCAATGACTAATAAACCACTCGTGTCTTTATCAATACGATGCACTAATCCGGGACGTTCATTGCTATTCATTGGTAAGTTCTCTATATGATAAATCAATCCATTAACAAGCGTCCCATTATGATTTCCGTGTCCAGGATGTACCACCATTCCCGCTGGTTTATTAACAACAATTAACGTGTCATCTTCAAAAACAATATCTAAAGGAATATCTTCTGCAAGTAATAAGTTTTCTTGAGGAGGATAAGCTAAAACAACCCGAACGACATCGTTGGGTTTTACTTTATGATTTGACTTTACAGGAACTTCATTTACGAGAATGTTTCCAGCTTTAGCGGCCTGTTGTACTTTGTTTCGTGTTGCATTTTCAATAAAGTTCATTAAGAATTTATCTACTCGTAAAGGAATTTGCCCTTCACTAGCTGTAAACCTATAATGCTCGTGCAGTTCTTCGTTGTCTAATAAGTCATCGTTCATAAAACCTTCTTATTTTCCTTTTCCATCACCTAAAATAAGATCAATTTTTGAGTTCTTAGGCAATGTAGTACCAGGTTTTAATTTTTTGTCATTATGCATTAATCCTCTAACCACATCTTTTCCAATGTCTCTCACAAAAGAAAATTCTCCAATTGTAAAACCTATAGATTGTAGCTGCGTCATTGCCTGTCTTTTGGTCCTTCCATTCAAGTCAGGAACAATAACATCTCTATATTTAGATGGATTCACTGTGAGGTAAATTTTACGCTTTTCTTTGACAAAATCTCCCGCTTCTGGACTTTGCTCCATGATAGATTTAATAGGATAACTAGGGTTAAATCTGGTAGAATCTAGAACAATATAATCTAAATTTAAATCCTTTAATGCTTTGTCTGCTTCTGATAAAGACATGCGATCTAAATTTGGGACTTCAATTTTTTGATCATGATTGGTAGTGTAACCTAACCACCACTGCAAAGCAAATATAAATAAGAGTAAACCGCCAATAGCGATTGCTACTTGAGTAAAAAAAGATTTACTTTTTAAAAACTGTAAAAAACCCATTTTAATCTTTTAGTTATAGAACAAATGTACTAGAAAATTAGGAGATACCTAATTTTTCATTCTTTATAAATTCACAACGTTTTTTTAACTAAGTTTGTATAAATCTCTATTGTTTATGCGTAAAAAAAATATCGCTATTATTATGGGAGGCTACTCCTCTGAAGTCGATATCTCTATTAAAAGTGGTACTGTTGTCTATCATCATTTAGATAAAAACAAGTATAACCCATACAAAGTTTTAATTTTAAAAGAAGGTTGGTATGCAGAATTTAATGGAGAAAAATACTCAATAGATAAAAACAATTTTTCATTTACTGTAAGTGGAGAAAAAATACTTTTTGATTGTGTTTTTAATGCGATACACGGAAATCCTGGAGAGAACGGTGTCATATTAGCGTATTTTGATTTGATTGGAATGAAGCATACATCAGCTCCTTCCTACCAAATGGCTTTGACTTTTAATAAAAGAGATTGTTTAAGCGTTGTCAGAGAATATGGAATCCCTACAGCTAAATCGTATTATTTAAATAATGGAGATCAAATTGATACAGATAAAATTATAGATAAAGTAGGATTGCCATGTTTTGTAAAACCAAATAATGCTGGTTCTAGTTTTGGAATATCTAAAGTGTATAAAGAAATCGACCTCTTATTAGCTATTAAAAAAGCATATAGAGAAGATTCAGAAATTTTAATTGAATCTTTTTTAGATGGAACAGAGGTTTCAGTTGGTGTGCTGTCTTATCATGGAAATACTCTAGTATTACCCATGACAGAAATAGTTTCCGAGAATGATTTTTTTGATTACGAGGCTAAGTATCAAGGAAAATCTCAAGAAATTACACCCGCAAGAATTTCAGATACTATAAAAACGCGCGTTTCAGAAATGGCTGAAAAAGTGTATGATGTTTTAAATATGAGTGGGTTTACTAGATCCGAATATATTTTAGTAAACAACGTTCCTCATTTTTTAGAAATGAATACGGTTCCTGGGTTAACAGAAGAAAGTATTTTACCCCAACAAGCTAAAGAAGCTAAAATTAGTTTAACTGATTTATTTGATAATGCCATTTCAATGGCACTAACCTAATTCGTATGAAAAAAGCAGTATTTCCTGGTTCATTTGATCCCATTACTTTGGGCCATATTGATATTATTAAAAGAGCGCTACCTCTTTTTGATGAAATTGTGATTGCTATTGGGATTAACGCAAAAAAAAATTATATGTTCTCAATCGAAGAGCGCATGAAATTTATTCAGAATGCTTTTTTTGCTGAAGATAAAATATCAGTACAAACCTATAAAGGTTTAACCGTAGATTACTGTAAAGCTATAGATGCCGAGTTTATAGTACGCGGACTTCGTAATCCTGCCGACTTTGAGTTTGAAAAAGCCATTGCCCAAACCAATAGAAAATTATCAGGAATCGAAACTGTTTTTCTATTAACGAGTGCAGAGACTTCTTTTATTAGCTCTTCTATTGTAAGAGATATAATGCGTAATGGAGGGGATGCTTCCAGTTTGATCCCTAAATCAGTAGCTCAAAAAAATGAATTTTAATTTTTGATGTACTTATGAAAAAGATTCTTTTGGTTTTTTTCCTAATTGGATCTAGTTGTTTTGCTCAATCAATATGGAGAGTGTCAGTAGGAGATACCTTGTTTTATTCTAAAGACTGGGTAATTACTCAAAAGGAAGATGCACTTAGATATATAGTTCTTAAGAATAAGGAATGGAATAAGAGAATCAGAAAGCACATTTGCAGTGTAAATTTTTTCAGACAAGATACATTGTCAAAGACTTTTTATAAATCAGAAGAATTTAATAGTTATCGATTTGGAAGTTTTTCTCGTGAAGGCGCGAGTGTCACTTATTGGCAGAATGGAAATAAATCTGCTGAAGGGGAAATGAAGAAGAATAGAAGAATTGATTTCTGGACAGAATGGTATGAAGACGGAACAAAAAAATTTGAAAGAAGATACTTTCAAGAGGGAGATGTGTTAAAAGAAGACTATATAGTATCAGAGCTAATAAATTTTTGGGACCCCCAGGGAGAGCAAACGGTTATCAATGGGAGTGGAACCTTTTTCAATAAAAATAAGGACGGATTAGAAACAAAGGGAAGCTTTAAAAATTATAAAAGAGATGGAGTTTGGACAGGTTCTACTGAAGATGGAAGCCTGATTTACAAAGAGAATTATCTAGATGGATTACTAGAGAAGGGAGAGAGCTGGGATGAGGATGGAAAGAAATACACATACAATATTGTATATGAGAATACAAAATATGAGGGCGGTCAAAAAGCAATTGCCAACTTGATAAAGGAAAATTTTAAAGTTCCCAATTACGCCATTGAAAATGGAATTGAAGGAGTAATTTTAGTCGTTTTTGAGATTAATAAAACAGGAAAGATTCAAAATATAGAGGTAAAAAATAAACTTTGCGATCCCTGTGCTGAAGCAGCGTTGAAAGTCGTCAAGAAGTTCAAGAAATGGACACCAGCTAAAAGAAGAGGGCGACCTATTACAGTGAAGTTTTCTTTGCCTTTAAGAATTAATTTAGTAGCAAAATAGCATTATGAGATATTATATATTTATTTTAATTGTATTACTTTTTATAGTTTCATGTCAAAGTTCTAAGGAATCCAGAGAAGATTTTACAACTCAATTTGAAACATCTAAAGGAACAGAAACTCCGGAGTATAAAGATGTTATTAAGTTTTATAAAGATTTAGCCGATGCCTATGCTAAAATTTCATTGTTAGAAATGAAGCAAACAGATTCTGGAGAACCTTTGCATTTAGTGGTTTTTAATGCTGATGGCGAAACCACACGTGATGATTTATCATCGACTTCAAAAAATAAAATGTTAATCAACAATGGAATTCATCCTGGCGAATCCGACGGAATAGATGCATCTATGCTATTACTTAGAGATATTGTTCAGAATGACTCCTTACAAAAGAAATACCAAAATACCCTAATTGCTGTAATTCCAGTCTATAATATTGGTGGCGCTTTCAATAGAAATGCTCATACCAGAGCCAATCAAAATGGACCTAAAGAATATGGGTTTAGAGGAAATGCAAGGAACTTTGATTTGAATCGAGATTTTATCAAACAAGACACCAAAAATGCAGCAGCTTTTGCTGATGTTTTTCATACGGTTCAGCCAGATGTATTCATAGACAATCATGTAAGTAATGGAGCAGATTATCAATATGCAATCACACATTTGTTTACACAGCATAATAAATTAGGAGGAAAACTTGGAGCGTTTTTAGAAACAAAAATGCGACCAGCGATAGAAAACTCATTAACACAAAAAAAGATTTTAATTACACCTTATGTAAACGTTTGGGGTACAACACCTGAGAGTGGTTTTTCGCAATTCTTTGATTCACCAAGATATTCTACAGGATATACAACGTTGTTTAATACACTTGGTTTGATGGTAGAAACACATATGCTAAAACCTTATAAAATTAGAGTAGATCAAACGTATGAGTTAATGTTATCTGCGCTAGATTTTACAGAAGAAAAATCAACGGAGATCAAAGACCTTAGAAGTAAAGCAACTCAGGAATTACACACTCTAAAAAAGTACCCAATAGCCTACAAAATAGATAGAGATAACCCTACAGAATTACAGTTTAAAGGCTATGAAGGAAGTTATATAGATAGTAAAGTAACCAATGGGAAACGTTTATTTTATGATACATCAAAACCATACACCAAGCCAATTAAATACTACAATAATTTTGTAGCAACGAAAGAAATCGTTATCCCTCAAGCTTATATTTTAAAGCAAGGCTGGCATAAGGTACTGAGCAGATTAAAAAATAATCATATTGAATATAAGATTTTAGAAAAACAGACTTCTTTTGAAGTTGAGGTACAACATATTGCTGATTATAAAACAAGAACTAGGGCTTATGAAGGGCATTATTTACATTATAATACCCAAGTAACAAGCACAAAAAAAACGGTAACCTTTAGCAAAGGAGATGTTTATATTCCAACCAATCAGAATGGAGTTCGATATCTATTAGAAACTTTAGAAGCTGAAGCCACTGACTCATTCTTTAATTGGAATTTTTTCGATACGATTTTACAACAAAAAGAAGGGTACTCATCTTATGTATTTGAAGATATTGCCGAGCAGTTTTTACTAGAAAATCCGAAAATAAAAAAGGAATTTGATGAAAAGTTAAAAACAGATACTGACTTTGCTAAGAACCCTAGAGCTCAATTAAACTTCATCTACAAAAAAAGCCCACATTACGAAAAAGCACACTTACTACTGCCTGTTTTTAAAGCGTATTAAGAATTACTTGACAATCAATTTATTCATACTCACAATTTTTGCTTCTTTTTTAAAAACCAAAAAATATAAACCTTTCGTAAGAGAAGAAATGTTAATACTCCTTTCCGATGACATTTTTTTTGAAGCTACTTTTTTTCCTGAGGGATTGTAAATAAGAATATGGTCAAATTTTAGAGAATCTATTTCGCTTATAGTGATGCTGTCTTTTGCAGGGTTTGGAGAAATCGTAACCTTATTTGCATATACATTATAGTCATTTAAAGACAAAGCACTTACTTCTTCAATACTAAAATCGGCAAATAAAACTTCTTCATCTCTTAGGTCTGCAACATGATTTAAACTTCTATAGATACCCCATTTAGGTCTCACAAATTCAGCATCTGGGCGCCAGTTAATAATATTGTTATTCGAATAGGATAGTAAAACGGTTCCATCACTAACTTTAGATATTTCTATGGCATAATCTCCATTAGTACCATAAGTAATTGTTTCTGTAACCGATAACCAAGTACCTTTAAATGGAGCTAAGTCCTTTTGCAATAAAGTAACCTGAGTATCTGTTTCTGCATATCTTAATTCTAATCTATCTGGACTCGATTTTCTAGCAGTAAGTGTATACATAGGCATACTCGCTAAAGAACCCCCTACAGATTTTAATTGATGTAAATGTGTGAATTTTGGAGATACTTGAAAGTTTGCATCCAATTTAAATTTCCAAGTGTACACCACTTTTTCGCCATCTATTCCTAACAGGTTGTCTGGCGATTTATCGTAGGTTTTAATCTCGTTTCGTTGCCTGTCAAAATTAATACAACGGTCATTGTCAATATTAGCATGTGCAAAAAAGCGAAAAACATGCTTATTTAAAACAGCATCAAAAATTTCATCAATATGTCTTCCAAAAGCTGTATGACTACAATCAGGAGCTTCCACAGGGTCATAACCTGGAGCAAAAACAGAGGTAATTAATTCGTAAGTGTCTCCTGGACCATTTGCTTCAAGAGTGACTTGTGAAATGAGAAATGTATGGCTACATAATAATGATAGTATAAGGATACTTCTTTTCATAATAATTGGTTTACCAGATTGGTAAACCAAAGATAATCAAAAAAATAAAAACATCTTTGAGCTTTTCTATTTTTAATGGTACATTAGTTCATAGCTATTGTTTTAGGCATAGATTCATCCTATGAGAGCACTTTTTTTCTTATTAATTTTAGCATCTTCTCTTAATGGGTTTGCACAAGATGTCCAACTATTTAAGCAATTTGGAGGGCGTATCGATTTTACGATGATTGGAAACACAATGAACCTAGCTGAAAATGGACTTTTTTCTCCATGTGCTATCAATACAACATCCAGTGCCGATTTAACATTACGTCCAACAGATACCATTAGGGCGGCCTATTTGTATTGGGCAGGTTCTGGATCAGGAGACTTTCAAGTAAAACTAAATGACAGTATTATCAATTCTGCAAGAGTGTTTCGAGATACCTTGCAGCCACAAGGTTTAGCGTTTTTCTCTGCGTTTGCAGAGGTTACAGATCAAGTAAAAGCAGAAGGGAATGTTACCTATACTTTATCAGAATTAGATTTGACATCCGTTATACCTACTTACTGTCCAAATGGGACCAATTTTGGGGGATGGGCTATAGTAATTGTATATAAAGACGATGCACTACCCTTAAACCAAGTAAATATCTACGATGGTTTACAACATGTTCCAACCTCATTAACAATTGAGTTGGATAATTTAAATGTGATTGACAATGATGATGCTAAAATAGGCTTTGTGGCCTGGGAAGGGGATGCTGGTTTAAGTATCAATGAGTCACTTCGAGTCAATGGAAATATCATTTCTAACCCGCCATTAAACCCAGCAACCAATGCTTTTAATGGAACGAATAGTTTTACAAATCAAAGTGGATACTATAATATGGATATAGATTTTTATAATATTCAAGATAATATTTCTGTAGGAGACAATTCGGCTTCAGTAAGTTTGACTTCTGGGCAAGATTTTGTTATGATTAATACCATTGTAACTAAGTTAAATAGCCAATTGCCAGATGCAACTGTAGAGATACATGATGTAGTAATTACCAATTGTAATGAGAGAATTGTCGCGGTTGATTTTACCATCTTTAATGAAAATAGTACAGACGTTTTACCAGTAGATACCGAAATATCAGTGTATATAAATGATGTATTGACAACGTCATTACTAACCATAACTGAAATTCCGATTGGAGGTTCAGAAAATAGAAGCACCTCATTAACTATTCCAGAAGACCTACTGCCAAATTTTGATATTAAAATTGTAATAGATGAACAAGATTTGATTTTGGAGTCCGATGAAAATAATAATGAAGATATTTTTAGTATCAATTATCCAGCGACTCCCGTGACGATTCAATTAGATCCGCTAACCGTTTGTAATAAAGGTTTTGATACAGGCGATTTTGATTTAACTCTAACTGCAGATTTTTTACGTCAAAATTATGCTACTGAGGTTGCTTTTAAATGGTATCCCACAGAAGAAGATTTAATGAATGAGACTAATGAGATAAATCCATCTTTTACCTACAACAATGTAGCAAGCCCACAAAAGGTGTATATTAAAACAGAGAATAGTATTACAGGCTGTTTTAGTGTAAATACCATCCTATTGCAAATAGAAAACTGCCCTCCAACAATCTATAATCTTTTTTCGCCTAATGGAGATGGAGCGAATGAAGAATTCTATATAGAAGGATTAAAAAATGTGTATACCAACTATCAATTGTTAATTTACAATCGCTATGGTTCTTTAGTTTACAAAGGAGGGAATAGTACTCCAAACTGGAAAGGAACACATTTTAAAACTGATAAAAGACTACCAGAAGGCACTTATTTTTATACATTGACTTTTAATGACACCATTAACAAGCCTATTACGGGTTGGGTTTATTTGAATCGATGAAAATTTTAAAGAAACTGCGTTCAATTTTTTAGTAAATTGTACATCCAATCTAATTTTATGCAAACACTTTCAATAAATGGAACATCTTATACAGTAGATGCTCCAGATGATATGCCTTTATTATGGGCGATTCGAGATTTAGCAGGACTTACTGGAACCAAGTTTGGTTGTGGCGTAGCACAATGTGGTGCCTGCTCTGTGATGATTGATGGGGTTTTAATAAAATCTTGCAGTACACCTGTGACATCAGCCTTAGGAAAAGAAATTACTACCATAGAAAATACTACGCCTAATATGGAGTTTATTCGTGAAGCATGGAAAGATCTAAATGTTCCTCAATGTGGCTACTGTCAATCCGGTCAAATCATAGCTGCAACGGCATTATTAGATGCGAAAGAGAGTCCTACAGATGAAGATATCGATACCGCGATGAGTGGTAATATTTGCAGATGCGGCACCTATGTTCGTATCAAGAAAGCTATTCATGAAGCCGTTGAACTTAGAAAACAAGCATCATGAGCGTAGATACAAATGTAAGTAGAAGAAATTTTGTCAAGATTTTTGGCTTGGCATCTGGAGGGATTTTATTAGGATGTAATTTCTCTGAAGGAACTATTGTAAATGGGTTAGAAGATGGTGTTTCATTTGTGCCTAACCTTTTTGTGCAATTGCAAAAAGATGGAGCATTAACCATTGTAGTTACTCGGTCAGAAATGGGGCAGGGAATTAGAACCTCTATGGCATCTGCTATTGCAGATGAATTAGAAGCAGATTGGAAATACGTTAACATTAAACAGGCAACTGGAGATGCCAAGTTTGGCGACCAAAATACGGATGGCTCTCGAAGTATCAGAACACTATTAGAACCCATGAGAAAAATGGGTGCGATGGCCAAAGAAATGTTGGTGTCTGCAGCAGCTAAAAAATGGAGTGTAGCCGTCACAGATTGTAAAGCTGAGAATCATTTTGTGATGAATATGCTTACTAGCGAAAAAGTTTTCTATGGAGATTTAGTAGCCTTAGCGAAAGATATTAATATTGATACAGAAAACATCACCTTAAAAAACAAGAAAGATTTTAAATATATAGGGAAAAACTTAAGAAGCTTTGATATAGATGCTTTTACTCATGGAACAGCAACCTACGGAATAGACATTCGATTACCAAATATGAAGTTTGCTGCCATTGCGCGTTGTCCAGCAACCTTTGGAACAGTAAAAACATTTGATAAAAAAGATGCCTTAACTATTAAAGGAGTAGAGGATGTCTTCACATTAGAGAAAGGCAGTGGACCTTTTGGAGTATTAGGAGGTGTGGCAGTGATTGCATCTAATACTTGGTCTGCATTTCAAGGAAAGAACAACTTGACGGTTGATTGGGATATGGGAAAGAACGGTTCTTATGATACCGAAAAATTCAGCAAGAAAATCATTAATAGAGTCAAGAATCCTGCGAAGGTAACTCCTGGCTCAAAAGGGAATGTGAATAAAGCGTTTAAAGCTTCTGATAATGTAATAGAAGCTACTTATTTTATACCACATTTAGTGCATACTCCGATGGAAGTCCCTAATGCTACTGCTCATGTTAAGGATGGGATATGTGAAGTATGGGCACCTACGCAAGACCCGCAAACTGCTAGGGCAGAAGTGGCCAGTAATTTGGGGATCGATAAAGAGAATGTAACCATTCATGTCACTTTCTTAGGAGGGGGATTTGGTAGAAAATCGAAACCAGATTTTATTGTAGAAGCAGCGTTATTATCTCAAAAGGTAAATGCCCCTGTTCAGTTAGTGTGGTCGAGAGAAGATGATGTACAGCACAGTTATTATCATGCTATGAGTGCGCAATATTTAAAAGGATCAATTGATAGTGCAGGAAAGGTTTCTGGATGGCTTCATAGAACTGCTTTTCCATCGATTGTTTCTACTTTTAAACCCCTATCAGATTATGCCTCTGGATTTGAATTAGCACAAGGGTTTAATAATAATCCTTACGAAATAGCTAATGTAAGATTAGAGAATGCCAAAGCAGAAGCCCATGTGCGAATTGGTTGGATGCGTTCTGTTTGTAATATCCATCATAGTTTTGGAGTCAACTCATTTGCAGACGAATTGGCGGTGGCGGCTCAAAAAGACCCAATGCAATTCAAATTAGATTTGATAGGTAAGGATAGAATTCGCGAAGGCAGAAGTCCACATCCGTTTAATTCAGCACGATTAAAGAATGTCATCAATCAAGTGAAAAAGATGTCGAGTTGGGGAAAAGAACTACCCAAAGGACATGGAATGGGAGTCGCATTTCATTACAGTTTTTATAGTTATGTAGCCACGGTAGTAGAGGTTTCTGTGATTAACAATAAACTTAAAATCCATAAGCTGTATTCTGCATTAGACTGTGGAATGTATGTAAATAAAGATGCAGTGATGAACCAGATGGAAGGTGCTGCAGTCTTTGGAATGTCGATTGCCATGTATGGGGAAATTACCGCCAAAGATGGAGCGATAGCACAAAATAATTTCTTTGATTACCAATTAGCAAGAATGAAAGATACTCCTAAGATGGAGATTTTTATTGTTGATAATGACGAAAAACCGACAGGAGTTGGAGAGCCTGGGGTGCCACCGATTGCTCCCGCTATAACCAATGCCATTTTTGCAGCCTCAGGAAAACGCATTAGAACTTTACCCTTGTCTAATCATGGAATGGTATAAGTAGTTATAAGAACAGAGCTAAGATGATGTAAAGCTGTCATTATCTCGTAAAATCTTGTAAAAAAACACATAATTATATAACCAATTGTAAGTCATTTAACTCAAGCGATATTCGACAGATAAAAAATTGAAAAATCAGAAAAAAATAGTTAAAAAAATTATAGCGAGTATTACTGTTTTGTTGAGTGGTTTTTTTTCGTTTCTAGGACTATCAGAGTTTTATAAAATTGGAATTATGAAGCAAACCGAATTCTATCCTTTTGGTGGCGAAGGACCTGTTCTATATTATTATCGAACTGCTGAGCTTTACTCACACGTAAATTTGACTTATGGAATAGTTTTTGGAATTTTACTTGGAACAATGATTTGGAATTTGAAAAGGAATAAAATAAACGAATTAGCTATTTTCGGGCTGACAATTGTTTTGATTTTAGTGCAAATTTTTCACGGTTGGAATGAATGAAAAACGAGTTACAACAACGCATGAAATTAATTACTATATTTAGTCAATTTACAAAAGTCTTAGCGGACTTTCTATCTATGATTTATTTGCTAATTTAGTTGTCAAAATACGCAACGAGATTATACATATAATCGATCTACGGAATTTGAAACTAACAGTAGCTAAATGAAAAACCTTTTTTTAATATTGATTATTTTTCTCAATTTCTCTTGTTCAAAATCACAAAATAATAAAATTGACAAAGCCAAAATCCAACAAGATTTAACTGATATTATTCAAAATATTGAAAATCAATATGTCTATTTAGAAGACAAGAAAGTTGATATTCAATGTATAAAAGAGAAATACACAAAAAAAATAGATGAGATAAGAAATAAATCAGAAGTAATCCTACTTTTTGAATATTTACTAAATGAATTTTATGATAGTCATATATCACTTAATACAAATATTAGAGAATCTTATCGCTTATCATCGCCAATCTTTGTAGAACTTAAAAATGGAAAAGCTATTATTAAGAATGTATGGCAAACCCAAATTGAAAATTTAAATGATAATATTGTTGGTGCAGAAGTATTGAAATTCAATGAAGTAGATTTCGACAAAAAGATTGATGATTTTCCTTCACTATGTAATGACAAGGCTTTGCCTAAAGTTAGAAATTGGATTGCCAATAAAGTGATCTCAGGTAAATATAATGAACCAAGAGTTTTATCCTTAAAATTAAAAAGTGGCGAACAAATTAAATTTGACTTAGATAGACTGAATTTAAAACAAGAAAATAAACTTCTATCTTCAAAAGTAGAGAACGGCATTGGAATAATTCGAATAAATAATTCGCTAGGCAATAACCAACTGATAAGTGAATTTGATAAGATTTTACATGATTTATTTGATACTAAGGGACTAGTTATTGATTTAAGAAATACTAATAACGGCGGAAATACCTATGTAGCAAAAGGAATTATGAGTAGATTTATCGATAAAGAACTACCATATCAGAAACACTCTTATATCCAGTCATTCGATAATCAACCAAAAATAGTAAGAAGCTGGTTTGAACTTGTCAGTCCAAGAAGTAAGCATTATAAAAAACCAGTAGTTTTACTTGTTGGCAGATGGACTGGTAGTATGGGAGAAGGTATGGCAATTGGATTCGATGCTATGAATAGAGCTCAAATAGTCGGAACGGAGATGAAGAGACTTGCAGGCTCAGATTTTGGTTTTAAATTTGATAATCAAACCTTTGGATACTCATTAATTTTACAAAGACTTTATCATATCGATGGAACACCAAGAGAAAAATATATTCCCAAAAATTATGTGAATCAATCTACAATTCAAAAAGATGAAGTTTTAGAGAAAGGAATTGAATTGATTCATAAAATGATGGAATAAAAACTACCTAGAACAAGTGTATAGTTTATTGCTCAGAAGTTCCTAACGAATTTCTCTCACTTCTAAAGAACGTACTTCTATTTATTTCCTATCTTAGTACAAACTAACTTATATCAGAATGAAAAAAGAAATTGATTTAAGTAGGATGATTTGTAAATCAACAATTCAATATAGGCTTATTTTTTTAACAACGGGTCTATTATTTTTTTTATCAGCATTCGTTTGGTCACAGGAAAAAACAGTTAAGGATTCGGTATCAGCCGAACTATCTATTGAAAAGATGGTATCTCAAATCAATACGAAAGTTGATCCTGAATTTGTTTATGATTACGAAAAAACAAAATTTGTTCCCCCCCATGGGAAAACCCTCCTTATCATGGGTCAAACGGTTGAAAGTATTTCAGAATACCTAAAGAATTTTCCTAATCAAAAGATTCCTGGAGGCTGGTCAGCTTATTGGGGAATACCAGAGTTTAAAGGTGTTACGGAGTCTCATGTAAATGAAACAGGAGTTTCACAAAATCATCAAATGTTAATTGATAGTTTTCCTAATACTGTTGTACAAAGTGCTATGTGGATGGTAGGTAAATGGGATGTTGCTAAGAAAGCTGGTAAAGGCGATTATGATAAAGTAATTAAGAAATACGCAGCTTGGGCAAAATCTACGAATCGGCCTATATATCTACGAATCGGCTATGAATTTGATGGTCTACATAACGAACTTGAGCCCAAGCAGTATATAAAAGCTTACCGACGTATTGTTGATCTGTTGAGAAGAAAAGGAGTCAATAATATTGCCTTTGTTTGGCATTCATATGCTTCCAAACCGTTCAAGGATTATAAGTTGTCTGCTTGGTATCCAGGTGATGATTATGTGGACTGGATAGGGATCTCCGTTTTTGGTCATGCCTATGGAGGTACTAGTTTCGGCCCTTATTGTGATGACGTTTTGAGCTTTGCCAAACATCACAAGAAGCCAATAATGATTGCAGAATCTAACCCAATTAATGGTATTGAAAAGGAAAACATAAAAGTATGGGACCAATGGTTTGTCAATTTTTTTACCTTTATATACAATAAGAATATTAAGGCAGTTAGTTTTATAAACCAAAACTGGCAAAAGCTATTTATACAAGGAATTTCGCATTGGAAAGATGCACGTCTTTACAATAATGAAAAAATATCAAAAGCCTGGTTCCAAGAAACGAATAAAGATCGTTATCTAAAGCAATCATCAGAGCTCTTTAAATTACTTGGCTATGCTAAGCACTAATGTTTAAAGATTTTACGGAAGAGTTATGTTAATCATTCTTATGTAAATCACCGACTAGAAATCATATATGAAAGCGTTGTGTGTAATTTGAAATAAAGTAGCCATTAACAAGTTAAAAATACCGAATTACTAATTAAAAAAAACTCAAAACATAAACCCATGAAAAAAATAATTGTATTTCTTATCTCTATATTCTTTTCTTTGACATTTCATGCTCAAGGAATTATAGGTGCATGGGAGACCGTTGCCAAATCTGAAAATGGCGACCTATTAAAAAGTGTAGTAATAATTGCAGATGGTTATCAAGTATTAACAACATATAATGCTACTACCGGAAAATTTATTCATACCAATGGAGGTGCATGGAAATTAGAAGGCGATACAATTACCGAAAAAATAGAGTTTCATTCCGACAAGCCTGAACTTGTAGGAACCCAAGTAAGTTTTAAAATTCGTGTTACAGAAAATGAAATTGTAATGATTGAAACTGGTTCTAAATTGAAAAGAATAGACAATGGGTTACCAGGTAAGTTGCAAGGCGCTTGGTTAATGTCTGGAAGGATTAGGAGCGGTAAAACTCAGTTACGAGATGCTAGTAGGCCTAGAAAGACGATGAAAATTTTATCTGGAACTCGATTTCAATGGATTGCATACAATACCGAAACTAAAAAATTTATGGGAACAGGTGGTGGAACCTATACTACCAAAAACGGTGAATATGTAGAGAATATTGAGTTCTTTTCTAGAGACAATTCTAAAGCAGGACTTCGTTTGAAATTTGATTATAAATTAATTGATAAGAAATGGCATCATTCGGGCTTGTCTAGTAAAGGAAAACCGATTCATGAAATTTGGAGTATTAGAAAATAATATTTCTAATAATAATTGAAAACTATTAAATTTAAAATAGATGAAAAAAAACAACAAATTGGCTAGTGGAATTGCAATTGGAATTGGAATTGGTACTGCAGTCGGAGTTGCAACGGATAACTTAGCATTATGGCTTGGGGTTGGCATAGCAATAGGTGCTGGAATTGGAAACTCTTTAAATAAAAATAGTAATGCGAACAAAAATGATAAACCTTAACCTAAATTAGTGACTTAATCATATTGCTAATCGCTAAGTGTCATTAAAAAAAGAAAATTCTAAGTATGATTAAAGGACTTTACGAGACTCACTTATTTGTTGAAAATCTTGAACACTCGATTGAGTTTTATTCGAAAACTCTCGGATTGAAACAATGTCGTTATGGAGCTGAACGTAGAACAGCTTTTTTTTGGATTGGAAAAGATAAGCAGTTTATGCTAGGCCTATGGGAAAAGCCAAAAGAGGAGATAGATATTCGTCATTTTGCTTTTGAATGTGATCCTGAATGGATTTTAAATGAATCCGTGAATTATCTTACATCTCGAAATATTAAATATTGGAATTTTTTGAATGATGATACTAAAGGACCAATGGTTTTTGTTTGGATGCCAGCTGTTTCTATATATTTTAATGATCCAGACGGTCATGTACTTGAGTTTATTGGGGTTTTAGAGGGGGAAACAAAGCCAGATAAAGAGAAACGAGTAGTTACTTATAAAGAATGGCTAAAAATAAATAATGAATGAATTCGCTGTTTTCAGCTTCATAACGGTTAGTTTTTATTTTCGTACCAAATTTTAAAACTTATATTCTGATAGAGATTTAGGAAACTTCTCAGGATTTGCTGCTAAGTGATAACGAGGATCGTCAATATCCTCTTCTATTACTTGATGGAAAATTGGACTTGCCTTGTATAGTAAAACCTTACAATCCGAACTTAAATGCTTCAAGGTAATTTTCTTCCCAGCTGCTTGATATTTTTCTACCAATACAAAAATAGCTTCTAGAGCAGAATGATCTGAAATACGAGACTCTACAAAGTCAATTTCTACTTTTTCTGGGTCATTCTTAACATCAAACTTATCATTAAAAGCTGAGATACTTCCAAAGAATAATGGCCCCCATATTTCATAGATTTTGGTGCCATCTTCTTTAATACGTTTTCTAGCGCGAATGCGTTTTGCATTCTCCCAAGAGAATACTAAAGCACTTACAATTACACCTGCAATCACAGCAATTGCTAAATCGAAGATGACAGTTAATCCAGAAACTAAAATCAATACAATTAAATCTGCTAGAGGAATTTTATTTATAATTCTAAAACTCGACCAAGCAAAGGTTCCAATTACTACCATAAACATCACTCCAACCAATGCTGCAATAGGCACTTGTTCTATATAGGAAGAAGCAAATAAAATGAACATCAATAACATTACTGCAGCAGTAATTCCTGATAATCTTCCGCGACCACCACCTTTGATATTGATGATTGACTGTCCGATCATGGCACAACCACCCATTCCGCCAAATAAACCAGTAACTATATTAGCACCACCTTGCGCCATACATTCTCTATTAGAATTCCCTCGGGTTTCAGTTAAATCGTCAATCAAGTTTAAAGTCATTAAAGATTCAATCAAACCAATGGCTGCTAAAATTAAAGCGTATGGGAAAATGAATTTGAAGGTTTCAAAATTCATTGGAATGTTAGAAAAAGTTTCTAATACTGGAACAGGAAACCCTCCTTTTAAGCCTTCACCACCACCATCTCGAATAAAAGAACCTACGGTTGAAACATCTAAATTTGAAAAGATTACAATTCCAGCAACCACTAGAATAGCAATTAAGGCCTCAGGTAGTTTTTTAGTAGCTTTCATTTTAGGGAGTCCCCACATAATGAGCATGGTTAATCCTACTAAGCCTAACATTTTCCAAAACTCTACATTTGAGAAAACCTCTTGAAACCATGCGCCAGGTGTACTCCAAAATGAAGTGCCTTCTGATACTAAATCAGGAAACATTCCTAGTTGCGATCTGAAAATCACAATAGCCAACCCATTTACAAAACCCATCATTACAGGGTGAGGAATTAAACGGACAAATTTTCCAAGCTTAAGAACACCTGCCAACATTTGAATAACACCCATTAAGATTACTGTTAAAAAGAGGTAGTACAATCCTAAATTATCTCCTTCAGCACCCATTGCATTTCCTTCGCTAACCAAGCTTACCATAACCACAGCTAATGCTCCTGTAGCTCCTGAAATCATTCCTGGTCGTCCACCAAAAATAGAAGTAATTAGTCCAATCATAAATGCAGCATATAACCCAACAAGTGGATCTACACCCGCAACAAAAGCAAATGCGACTGCCTCTGGAACCAATGCCAATGCAACAGTAATTCCGGACAGTACATCGTTTTGTACATTTTTCACTCTTTTTCTAATGAATGCATTCATAATAATTAGGCCTTTTTAGAAGTCGGCAAAGATAGAAGAATTAATAAAATAGATTTAAAGTTATCGCAATATCTTGATTATTGTATTTGACTAAATACCAATCGAATATTAGCATATGAATTTTTGAGAGCTTTATGAATATCTTCTTTCGATTTAAATTCTGCAATGGTAATACCTTCCTCGGTTTGTGGTGTTAAAGTTTCGTTGCCTTCGCTGTGCATTAAAAACCAATGAGTTTCTTTTAGTCTTCTCGATTTTTTTTGATAAAAAATATGATGTGTAGTTATTAAGAAGTCTCCAAGTAACAGGTCAGAGACTCCACATTCTTCTTCTACCTCTCTTAAAGCAGCCTCTTTAATAGACTCTCCTTTTTCAATCCTACCTTTTGGCAAGTCCCATTTTCCTCCTCTAAAAATAAGAAGAATTTCATTTTTAGGATTTTTAACCAAACCACCAGCAGCAGTAATAACTTTGAAGTGAGTTTTAAAATCTAACCAACTTTTTTCAATATCTATAGAATATAAGTACACTCCACTTAATTTTCCTATTTCTAGTTTATAGATAATTTCATCTAGTACTACGTCTTTATATATGAAGAAAGGGAATTCATTTTGGTTTTGTAGTGAATCTGTTAAAATAATTGGTTTATCATTTATAAAAACTTTATACATTTGTCCTATATGAATTTAGACAAAGATACTGCAAAAAAAACTGCTGAATTGTTATTGCAAACAAAGGCTATAAAGTTAAATCCAAATGAGCCTTTTAATTGGGCATCAGGTTGGAAATCACCCATTTATTGCGATAATAGAGTGACACTTTCTTACCCTTCTGTAAGACTTTTTTTAAAGCAAGAAATAAGCAAGATTGTAGAAAATAAGTATGGGAAACCCGATGTGATTGCTGGTGTTGCTACAGGAGCAATTGCGATAGGAGTTCTAATCGCTCAGGAATTAGGAGTCCCTTTTATTTATGTAAGACCAGAGCCAAAAAAACACGGGAGAAAGAATCAGATAGAAGGGAATTTAGAATCTGGGCAGAATGTAGTTGTAATTGAAGACTTAATAAGCACAGGTAAAAGTAGTTTAAATGCAGTTACTGCATTAAATGAAGCTGGAGCAGTGGTAAAAGGAATGGTCGCTATTTTTTCTTATGAATTTGAAACCGCTAAAGAAAATTTTAAAAATGCGAATGTAGCCTTAAACACATTAAGTGACTATACGCACTTACTGGAGCAAGCTATAGATACACAATACATTACTGAAGAAGAATTAATAACACTAAATGACTGGAGAAAAAATCCTAGTGAATGGAAACAATAGATACTTATGGAAATTAAAGGAAACAAAGTAGCCGTCAATAAATCAGATCAAGAATTATTTTCATTTTTTACTCATCTTCAGAATTTTGAGCAGCTGATGCCAGAAAGCACTCAAAAGTTTGAAGTTGAAGGAGATTCATTTATTTTTGGATTAAAAGGAATGCCAGAAATAAGGTTGGTGTTAAAAGAGCAAACAGAATTTTCTGATGTTATCTTAGGGGCTGCAAGTAGTAAACTACCATTTACATTATCTTCCAAGATTCATAAAATTTCAGATTCTCAAAGTGAGGTACAATTAATCTTTCAAGGAGATTTTAATCCTATGATGGCAATGATGGTCAAAAAGCCATTAACTAGTTTTATAGATACGCTTACAGAAAATATAGCTAAGCTTTAGCCATAGAAATTTGTTTTAAATCGAATTCTTTTAAAGACTCATCCTCCAATTCAACTACCAAAAGTCCTTGATTGGTAACATCTTTAATAATACCCATAAAGATATTTTCTTCTTTATCTTTAAAGGCAGTAGGGATATTTAAGTGGTATAAATTTTTTAAATACAATGATTTTAAATCTATAAAATTTTGATTTTCTATATATGAAATGTACTTCTTTATATTATCTAAAGTAATATGTAAAAGTTCATCTAAAGGAGTCTCTTTTTTTAAATAATGAATCATAGAAATGGCTCCAAGAGTATTTTCAAAATGTTTTTGATTAACATTCAGACCAATACCGGCAATCGAATTAATAATATTGTCTTTAGAAATTGTACTTTCTATTAAAACGCCACAAATTTTTTGATTTCCTGACAGAATGTCGTTAGGCCATTTAATTTTAATGTCTGGAATGTCGTATTGTGTTAATGTATCAAAAACAGCTAAAGAAATCGCAAAGCTAAGCGAAGCACTATAATCTGTTTTTAAGTTATTTAAATTTATTAAAGTGCTGAATGTCAAATTTTTAAATGGTTCAGAGTTCCATTCGGTATGCATTTGACCACGACCTTTGGTTTGCCTGTCTGCAACTACTGTAGTATAGTTTTTTTGGGCGTTTTTTCTCTCTAATTCTTTTAAAAAAGAATTGGTAGAATCGATGGCACTAAGTTTGATTATTTTCAATTGTAGAATAAAGCGTAAACTAGTTCAATAATACATAAAAATAGTCGCAAAAAAGTAATAACTTTGCTTAAATTTTAAGGATTTTTAATGACAAAAAAACAAGTAAGTGCAGATGATTTAATCTCTGTGATAATTAAAGGAATTGACGATGTGAAAGGAGAAGACATCCAATTACTAGACTTACGAGAAATAGAGAATACAGTTTGTGATTATTTTGTAATCTGTTCTGGAAATTCAAATACACAAGTAAATGCTATATCAGGTTCTGTGCAAAAAATAGTTAGCAAAGAACTAAAAGACAAGCCATGGCATATAGAAGGTCAGAATAATTCTGAATGGGTGCTCATGGATTATGTAAATGTTGTAGTACATGTTTTTCAAAAACATGTGAGAGAGTTTTATGATATAGAAAGTCTATGGGGTGATGCAAAAATTACTGAAATCAACCCAGTTTAAATTAATTTTTTCGATAAAAATATGAGTGATAAAAATAAAAATGTAAAGCCAAATCCGCCTAAGTTCAAATTTAATATGTACTGGGTATATGGAGCAATTTTCCTATTGTTCATTGGTTTTAATTTTATCAATGATGGTGCCCTAAGTACAAAGAAAATAGGAAAGAATGAGTTTTTTAAGGTCGTAAATAATAAAGATGTTAAAAAAATCATTGTTGTTAATAAAGCTTTTGCAGAAGTTTATATCAAAGAAGCATCTAAATCTAAAGAGCCCTATAAAAAACTAGTAGGAGGTACTTTTTATAGAAAGGGAGCTCCATTGTTTCAATATAATTTTGGGGATTTACAGAATTTTGAAAATCAAATTAGAGAATCTGAAAAAAATATTGATGAGACATTAGATATTAATTATGATAATAGAACAAGTGTATTTGATCATATCATATCCTTTTTACCTTTTATCATATTAATCGCTATATGGCTATTCTTTATGAAAAGAATGTCTGGTTCTGCTGGCGGAGGCGGAGGCGGAGGCCAGATTTTTAATATAGGAAAATCAAAAGCAAAGTTATTTGATAATGATACTAAAGTAAAAACATCTTTCTTAGATGTTGCTGGTTTAGAAGGTGCTAAAGAAGAAGTGCAAGAGATAGTAGATTTCTTAAAAAGCCCTGAAAAGTATACTGCACTTGGAGGTAAAATTCCTAAAGGAGCATTGTTAGTAGGACCTCCAGGTACTGGAAAAACATTGTTAGCAAAAGCAGTTGCCGGAGAAGCTGGGGTACCATTCTTTTCTTTATCAGGTTCAGATTTTGTTGAAATGTTTGTAGGTGTTGGTGCCTCTAGAGTTAGAGACTTATTTAAACAGGCTGCTCAAAAATCGCCTTCTATTATTTTTATTGATGAAATTGATGCTATAGGAAGAGCACGTGGTAAAAATAGTATGACAGGAGGGAACGATGAGCGTGAAAATACATTAAACCAATTACTAACAGAAATGGATGGATTTGGTACTGATGTTAATGTAATAGTATTGGCAGCAACTAACAGGGCAGATGTCTTAGACAAAGCTTTAATGAGAGCTGGTCGATTTGACCGTCAGATTTATGTTGATTTGCCAGATATTAAAGAAAGAAAAGAAATTTTTGAAGTACATATTAAACCTTTAAAATTAGCCAAAGATGTGAATGTTGAGTTTTTAGCACAGCAAACACCTGGTTTTTCTGGAGCTGATATTGCAAATATGTGTAATGAAGCTGCATTAATAGCTGCTAGAAATAATAAAAAAGCAATTCACCATCAAGATTTCTTAGATGCAGTAGATAGAATAGTTGGTGGTTTAGAAAAGAAGAATAAAGTAATTACTCCAAAGGAGAAAAAGACAATTGCTTTTCACGAGGCTGGACATGCTACGGTTAGTTGGATGTTAGAGCATGCGGCGCCATTAGTAAAAGTAACTATAGTTCCTAGAGGCCAATCTTTAGGTGCAGCTTGGTATTTGCCTGCAGAGCGTATGATTGTTCAGACCGAGCAAATGTTAGATGAAATGTGCGCAACTTTAGGAGGTAGAGCTGCAGAAAAAATTATTTTTAATAAGATTTCAACAGGAGCGTTAAGTGATTTAGAAAAAGTGACCAAACAAGCTAGAGCTATGGTTACTGTGTATGGATTGAATGATGAAGTTGGAAATATTACCTATTACGATTCTTCTGGAAACGATGCTTTTGTAAAACCATATAGCGAAGAAACTGCGAAGACAATAGATAAAGAGATCTCTAAAATGATTGAAGCTCAATACCATAGAGCAATTGATATTTTACAAAAAAACGAAGAAAAGTTAACAACCTTAGCCGAGTTATTGTTAGAGAGAGAAGTTATTTTTAAAGATGATCTTGAAAAAATATTTGGTAAAAGGCCTTTTGAAGAAGAAATAAAGGAAGAAAAAGAAGAAACTAAAGAAGAAAAGGAAATAAAAGACGAATAGTAAAGTTTTACGTATTAGAATGAGTTTCTTTAAAAAGTTATTTAAGCTTAAATCTTCTCAAGAAGAAGAGGCAAAAGAACAAGAGGTGCATTTATCTCTTGATGATGCTTTTGTGCATCATTTCATTCAAAAAGGCGGAAAATTTTTATACTGTATTTCTACACAAGAGTTAAAAAGTAATTTGAATAATATTTTGCTTGAAAACAATTGGAATAAAGTCATTTGTTTATCTGACAGCTTAAAAGATATAGTAGATCACTCGAATGTTGAAATAATAGCTGATTTTAATAATACAACGCCTTTTCTTACAAATTGCGAGCATTTGATTTCTGATTGTGGTGATATTTTATTTTCTTCAAATCAAATTGGAAGTAACAAGCTAGCTTCTTTAACTGAAAATTTTATTGTTTTTGCTAAAACGAGTCAGCTAGTAAAAAATACAGGCGAAGGACTTACTGGCATTAAAGCTAACTTTAAAGAAAATATTCCTACAAATATTAGTGCTGTAAAAAATTATCAAATTAATATTGAAGATGATAATTTTTTAAACTATGGTAACAGTAATACAAAAAACTTATATTTGCTACTCTTAGAAGATTTATAGCATGCAAAACCTTTTAAAAAGGAGTACTTCAGGATTTATTTATGCAGTTGTTTTTCTTTCGGCTATTATATATTCTTTAGAGTCTTTGTTGTTTATAGTAACTGTTTTTGGGCTTTTCTGTATTTATGAATTCGGAAAACTAATTCAGTTTAAGAATAGTATCCCATACTTTATTTTTTTAATCATTGTAGCATTGTTATATGTCAAAACTATTAACAATAAAGGAATTATAAGCATTCTAGTTGTAGCATTAACTGGATCTATACAAATGATTGCGTATTTGTATTCTAAAAAGAGACATTATCCAGTAACTTTTTTACAAAAGTTAGATATTTCTATACGATATTTAGTTTTTTCTCTAAGTTTTATCATCTTAATTCCATTTGCAAGTAATTCATACGAACCTTATTTATTAGTCTATACACTATTTTTAATTTGGTCTAATGATAGCTTTGCCTTTCTAATAGGTAAGAATTTTGGAAAGAGAAAATTATTTGAAAGCGTTTCTCCTAAAAAAACGATAGAAGGATTTATTGGAGGTTTAGTTTTTTCAATAATTACAGCTCTAGTAATAGGATACTATTCTGAACTCTTATCTGTTGTAGATTGGGTTGTAATTGCAATTATAACTTCAATAATAGGGACTATTGGTGATTTGGTTGAATCAAAATTTAAGAGGCAAGCAAGTATCAAAGATAGCGGGAATATAATGCCTGGTCATGGAGGATTATTAGATAGGCTAGATAGCTTGTTGTTTGCTGCTCCATTTGTATATTTGTATATTCAATTCATAATATAAGCTCATGCTTCGTTTTCATAAAGAAGGTTATAGAATAATATTATTCACATTTATTTTTGTTACTGCTGGAATACTTTTGTCAGAGGAATTTATAACACATTTTTGGGTATTAAAATTTATACAAGTAGCATTTTTACTTTTTTTAGTATTAATACTTCAGTTTTTTAGAAACCCTAAAAGACTTACAAATGTTAGCGATGATCAGGTGATTGCACCAGTAGATGGAAAAGTGGTTGTAATTGAAGAAGTTGAGGAAACAGAATACTTTAAGGATAAGAGATTACAAGTATCTATTTTTATGTCTCCCTTAAATGTACATGTAACACGCTATGCTTTAAGTGGTATTGTTAAGTATAGTAAATATCACCCAGGTAAGTATTTAGTTGCTTGGCATCCAAAGGCATCTACAGATAATGAGCGAACAACGATTGTAGTACAAAATAAATCTTTTGGAGAAATTTTGTATCGTCAAATTGCAGGAGCTTTAGCGAAAAGAATAGTAAATTATGCCAAAGAAGGCGATCAGGTTGTTCAGGGTACTGATGCTGGGTTTATTAAATTTGGTTCAAGAGTAGATGTTTTTTTACCTATTAATACAACTCTAAATGTTCAATTAGGTGATGTAGTTAAAGGAGGTATACAAGTTATTGCCAAAAAATAAAATGTCAAAAGAGTTACACATAAAATTTGAAAAAGCTTTCGAAGATATTTCTAAACTCGAAGAAACCTTGGCGCCAGATTTAATGTTAAAATTATATGCTTATTATAAGCAAGGCACTAATGGGGATAACTTTCTTTTTAATACAGAACCTGATGTGAGGAATGCTTTTAAATTTAATGCTTGGATGCAATTAAATGGAATGGATCAGGACGAAGCAAAAAAGGAATATGTTAAACTAGCAAAAAAAATATTAAAACCTAATTAAAAAATAAAGACATGAAAAAAATAATTATACTTTTATTACTATTATCAATTACTACTTTTATTACAGGTTGTAAATCTGATAAAAAAGAAAAATCTAGTAAAGTTGAAACTAAAAAGAATGTAGCAGCTTATGTATTGTCTGAAGCAGATAATAGTGTTGAATGGACTGCTTATAAAACAACTAAAAAAGTACCAGTAAAAGGAAAGTTTAAAACGGTAAATATTACTGCTGGAGGAGAAGGGAATAGCGTAAAAGAAGCGATTAATAATGCTGCTTTTTCTATACCAGTAAGTAGTATTTTTACGTCTGATTCTAGTAGAGATTTTAAAATAAGAAAATTCTTTTTTGGCATTATGCAAAATACCAAGTTACTTTCGGGAAAGCTTGTCATAGAAAATGATTCGTTAGGGTATGCTAACATTACAATGAATGGAGTAACTGAAAAATTACCATTTACTTATACAATAAAAGGGAAACAATTTTCTATGGCTACAAAAATGGATGTTTTAAATTGGAATGCTAAAAATTCTATTGATTCGTTAAATGTTGTTTGTAAAGATTTACATAAAGGTTTAGATGGGATTAGTAAAACATGGTCAGAGGTTGCTATCTCAATTTCATCGACATTTAAGTAAAAGAAAAGATACAGATAAAATAAGAAGCTACCTACGGTAGCTTTTTTTATCAAAAAATATTAAAATAGATTCCAATAAAAGCGAGAGTGTCTATCATTCCGTGTACAACAATGCTAAACCATAGGTCATTTTTTCTAAAGTAAAATATGGTTGCAATAATCCCTCCAGTAATTCCGCTTAAAATTTGACCAGTAATGCCTTGATAGCTATGAATTAACCCGAAAAATATAGCAAAAATTATAATATTAATAAATGTTGGAATTTTTTGACTTCCAAATATTTTTGTAAACCGTGTCATGAAATATCCTCTAAAAATAATCTCTTCACCAAAAGCTGCTGATACCCAAACAAAAGGGAGTAAAATAATCAATTGAGGAAGGTTCCCTTTTAGGAAGTCGAAATCATCAATATTAATAGGAACTTGTGTATAATAAGTGACTAAAGGTAACAGTAAAAACCTATAAGCTAGTAGCATTATAAACGCAGTAAATGGAGCATACACCAATAGATTTATTGGAGTTAGTTTTTTCTTTTGAAAACCTAAGGATGCGAATAATTCGTTACCATATTCTATATAGCTTATTAATAAAATAAAAAGAGTCAATAAAATAACAGTAAAAGAACCCAAGCCAAAATCAAAATAAAATAAACTGATTGAAATGAGTAGAGTGAAGAAAAAAGAAACTATAATTTTACGATTCATTCTCAGATATTTATAAATCAGTTGAAAGTTAACTAAAAATTATTTCTTGTTTTTTTATTAGACATTCTCTTTCTAATTTTTATTATCCGGAGTTTAAATGCCAGTATCTATATAAGAAAAACGGTATGCTTAAAAATCTATATAACTATTATGTGACATCTTTTAATGCATCCTTTAGTTTAGAAAACTTAAAATTATATCCATGCTGACTTATTTTTTTTGAAGAAACTCTACTCCCTTTTAGTAATATGATGGCTAATTCTCCAAAGAGTAATTTTAGTAAAAATCCAGGAACAGGGAGTCCAATGTAAATTCTTTTTAATGCTTTCGCTAAAGCTTTAGAAAAAGAAGAACTAGTATGATGCTCTGGTGCTACAGCATTATAAATACCTTTCATTTTAGGGTTTTCAATACTATATAAATACATTTCACATATATCATCTATATGAATCCAAGGAAGGTATTGTTTTGCTGAGCCAATAGGACTAATAATTGGAGTTTTCATTTTTGCTAAGGCGCCTCCTTTTTTGCTCAATACAATTCCTGTTCTTAAAATAGTCGTTCTAATATTTGCTAAATCAAATTTTAGTGCAGCATCTTCCCATAATTGACAGACATTTCCAATAAAATCATTGTTTGCAGTATCAGATTCATTAAAAATATGTTCAGAAGTTATAGCACCATAATAGCCAATTCCTGATGCCGAAATAAAACCCTTTAAAGGAATCTTTAACTCACTAACTTTTAAAAGCAATAATTCAGTAGACATTACCCTACTATCAATAATCTCTTGTTTTCTTTCTGATGTCCATCTTTTATCAGCAATACCAGCTCCTGCTAAATGAATAATATAGTCGATGTTTTCAAAAGCTTTTTCATCAATATAGCCTTGCTTTATATCCCATTTATATTCATTTGAATTGGTAGGATTCCTACTTAGAATATTTACGGCATAATTTTTTGTAGTTAATAGAAAGGATAATTGTTTGCCAATTAACCCAGAACCACCAGAGATTAAAACTTTTGTCATAGTGTAAAGATAAAAAAAACCGCAATCGGATGATTGCGGTTTAAAACTATTTAAAGTAATTTATTACTTAATCTCTTTCATCACATTAGTGATTAAAGTTTTTAAATGATTTTTGTGTGCTCTAGTAGCAGTATTACCTGTTCCATTGCTTACCCAAGTTTTAATATTCTTTAAGTTCATTAAAGCCATAGACTGAGAAGCAGAAGTAAATCTGTTTGCAGTTCTTCCAGTTACCATACGAATTAATCTTTTAACATAAGTAACTTGTAGATTTTGACGGAAAGAATTAATACTTCCATATACATCTGGTTTAAACATTGCATTGTTTAAATCAGTCATGAAAGTAGACAATCTATATTGGTTTCCGTATAACTCAGAATCAGATAATCTTTGTAAAGTATTTGGATGCATAATATGTGCTAATACCCTCGCTTGATAACCTAAAACTTGTCTATGAATTTTTGGATCCTCTGGTCCACCAAAGAAGTTATACCCTCTACGTTGCCAAGCTAAATAGTTGTAGACTCCCTTTGGTGCTTTAAAAGCATTTGGAGCAAATACATATTTCTTTAAAGCATTAAACGCTCTTTTCTGATCTACTAAACTTACAGGAGTATAAGGCATTGTACCGCCTTCTTGACCTACCATGGCTCTATCTACATAAACACCGCCAATAAACCTAGAAATTACATCACCAGCTCTTGCAGCTTGTCCGTTTAATGTAAAGTATGCTCTAACTAAATCAACATAAGTTCCATCTTTTTTAGCAAAACGAGTCTTTAAGTCACCCATCATGTTGTTAACCAATTTAAACCTATTGATAGAATAAGTAATTTGATCGTTAGATAAATCACCAGTCATTACACGAGGATCAATTGCTTTACCTGGAGAACGCATATCATCTGCATCGTTACCAAAAATTAATTCTGGCTTGGTTGATTGATTTAATAAATTCCTCATTTCAGCATCATTGCTAAAATCTTGATATCCAAATTGAATAGCCCAAACATCGTAAGGACCAACATTCATATCGTAGTATTGTCCTTGCTTTGTTCTATCATTTGTTAAGTTAATTCCAGCATAATCCATTACAGAACCAGTCAATGCTTTACCTTTTATAAAATTAGCATCTGCTAATTGAGCAGGAGAAAATAATTGACTTGCTTTCATATTATGGTTTAATCCTAAAGTGTGACCAACCTCATGCATGATTAGAGATTTCATACCTTCTTTCTTTAAGGTTTCCATTTCTAAATCTGATGCCCCAGTAGCTTCTAATACTGCAGTACCAAACATGTTATTTTCATGCATTAAATGACCCATAGAACAGAACATACGATTTTTGTTGTTCTTCTCTTTTAGTTTTTTAATTTCTAATTCTTCTTTAGTCTCCAATTTCATATAAGAAGCTGCGTCATTATACAGTCTATCAGCAAACACTCTATTTGTAAAGTGAACATATTCTAACATGATATCTGCTCCTAAAATCTCACCAGTTCTTGGATTAACAAAACTAGGTCCGTATCCTCCAAAAGGTGGATTTGGAGACGAAGTCCAACGTAAAACATTGTAACGAACATCACCAGCATCCCATTCTGCATCGTCTGGTTGTACTTTTACGACCATTGCATTTTTAAATCCAGCAGCTTCGAAAGCTTCATTCCAAGCTAAAACACCTTCTTTAATAGTTTCTCTCCATTTTACTGGAGTTGTATTTTCTATCCACCATGTAATTGGAGTAACAGGCTCAGAAACTTTAGCACTAGGATTTTTCTTCACCAATCTCCATCTATGCACAAGGTCTCTGTAATTTACAGTACCTGTAGAGGTCATGTCATTTGTTTGAGTTAGGAAATACCCAACTCTAGGATCATCCATTCTTGTTTCATAACCATCTTCTGGCATATTCATAAATGTATGGAATACCTTTATAGATACATTTCTTCCGTCAGTTACTGCATTTGAACCACCATTTAAAACACCAGGATTACTATACACATACTCTGTTTTTATGTTTGTGTTTTCTGGGTAGTTTTTAATAGCTTCAATTTTAGATTTGTTTTTATCAAAACGTCCTAGGCTAAATGCAAATGGAGATCTTCCTGGGAACCTTGGCTGTTTAACCCTAGTTAAGGTTTCAGACAAGAATAATCCAGTTGCATCAATTAAATATTCTCCTTTTTTATCATCTGCAAATAATACTTTAGAACTTGCTATTCTAGCATCACTAATATTGGCTGCGGCAGCTTTTGAAATGGCATTATTTTTATCGAAATAAAATGAAGTATTTGGAGCGTAGAAATCAATTTTATTAAAGTATTTTTTAATATGAAAAACACTAGATCCTCCATAAGCACCTCTAAAACTACCTGCTTCGGTAACTCCATCTGCGATTTGTGAGAAATAGATAAAATCTTTGTCTAATTGTTCTTTTGTAACGACCATTTTTACTGAACCAGTTACGGTATCTTGATATATGGTAAATAAACCTTCAATCTTTTTACTCTTTTTAGTTAGAGTAGCAATTGATTTTTTTGGTTTTGGTTTTGGCTTTGGTTTAACAGGCATTTCTGTTTTGCCTTTTTTCTTTTTTCTTTTTCTTCTTTGCGCCTCAGTGTCTTGAACACCTACAATAGCAAGCATTAAGAATAAAGACCAAAGAATTCGAAGGGTTCTAGAATTCATTGTTTTCATAATTTAAAAGTTGATTTTTAGATTGACAAGCAAGATAATTGTTACTTTTCGTATTAATTGTTAAGAATATTATAAATATACTGGTTTTTTTTAAAAAAATTACACGAGCTTGTTTTTTAACAATTTTGACTAAAAGTTTATTTTTTTACTCCTTTCCATGGAGCAGTAAATTTTCTGTTTGGGCAATAAGAGATTCCATAGATCTTTCCATCTAAAAAATAACCTGAATGATAATAATCATTTGAAGCATCAGAAGTAGTAAATGAAAAATAAACTCGGTCCCATTTTGTATTTAATAGCCCTTTTTTAAAGGTGCTACCGTAAAATGTTCCTTCAAATATATTCTTCTTAATTTTTTTAATTTCAAAAAGCTGAAAATACTCTTTAGATTCTGGGGTAGGTCTTAGATCAATTTTCCAAATTCCTTCTATGCCTGTAATTTTTTCTTGTGTACTTGTTTGTGTTGCAAATAATATACAAATGCTTATTGTGATTATTAATTTCATAAGAATGTATTTTAAATTGTTATTAATTTATTTTCCGATTCTATTTTTTTCATCTTCTATTCCTGTATTTCTTTTTCTTGCTTTTTTAATTTCATTCCTACCGAAATTATAAGTCAGATTTATTCGAAACTGCCTGCTATCATTTCCTCCATTTCCAATAATAGTCAAATCTCCAAAACGTGTATCTCCTCTCCAAGGTGATGTAAATAATACATCATTAACCGCAAAACGAAGTGTCATACGATTATTCATAATTTTCTTTTGAATAGCTAAATTTAAAGACCCTAGACTTTTGGTTCTGTATGTACCACCCCAAATAGAAGGAGAACTATACCAGCCAGAAACTTCTGCTCTAAAATTGTTTGGTAGTTTAAAGGTATTTTGTGCATATAAACTAAGCGTATTTTGTGAAATAGCGACAAAATCTTCATTTGTTGCTTCAAACATACTTCGGTAAGCATTTACACTTAGATAAACATTCCACCATTTATTAAATCGAGTAGGGTAGGAAAGCCCAAAATTAACAACCTTTTGATTGGCAACATTTCTTGCAATCAAAACACTTTGATTGATACCAGCGACTTCTGTAATTTGCGCTGAATAATCCCTGATGAAACTATAACTGATTGATGTATTTAGCGTGTACTTATACGTATGAGAAAATTTAATATTGTCTGTATATTGGGGTTGTAAGAAAGGGTTTCCTTGGCTAGATGATAGTTCATCAATTTTATATTCAAATGGGTTTAAGCTTTGGTAATTAGGACGCTGAATTCTTTTACTATAAGTTAAGGCTAAAGAATTATTCTGATTTGCCTGATAAGTTAGCCCTCCACTAGGAAAGAAATCGGTATAATTTCTTTTAACACGATTATCATTATTAGCTTGTGCGCTTGTTAAAATTCCGTCTGAGGATGTTTGTTCTACTCTTACCCCAGCTTGAATACTTAGTTTTTTAAACCTTCTATTGTAATTTATATACCCAGCATTAATTTGTTCGTCATAAGCAAAATTATTGGTTCTATCTAAATTGATGATATCTAGGCCATTGATTCTATCGTAAAAGTCGAATTGATTTTCAGTATTAATTTTAGAAAACTTAACACCTAGACTTAGTTTTCCCTTACCAAGGTTTTGTTCGTAATCAACTTTTGAAGTAATTAATTCTATAGTAATAGGCGTGACCATATAATTAATAATTTCACTTAAAATTATTGTTTCAGTTCCATCAAAGTATCTATTTGGCTGTAAGTTGTTTCTATCGCTAGTGTACTTCCCGAAATCGACATCAATATTTAAAGTTCGCCCTTTCTTGTTATTAAATTTATAATTAATGTTTCCATATAAGTTAGAGATCTCACTATCTGTGTCGCTACCAGCAACTAAAACTTGATTAGGAGTAACATTTCCAATTGGAATAATTGGGGTTCTAGAATCACTATCAGAATCACCAGCATTAAAATTTCCTGAAAAAATGACTCCAAAAGTCGATTTTTTACTTACATAATAGTCAAAACCAAATCTTGCATTATTACTATTGTTATAAGTTTGTGTTTCGGTTTGAGCATCAAAAATTGTATTAGCTTGAGTTCTATATAAGTTGATGAAATTAAAATTATTGCCCACTCGATTGCTAAAAGTTCCGTATAAACTTGTTTTTTTGTTTCTATTATTAAATGATACAGAGTTATTGTAGCGTGCAAAATCTCCATAAGCAAATCCAGTTCCAATGGTACCATTAATTCCTAAGGATTTATCTCTTTTTAAAACAATATTTACAATTCCTGCATTTCCTTCAGCATCGTATTTAGAAGAAGGCTGTGTTATAATTTCTATAGATTCTATATCACTAGACTGAAGTGTTTTTAGAAAGTTTATCAAATCCTGTCCACGTAAAACAGATGGTTTCCCATCTATATAAAATAAGACACCAGTTTTTCCTTCTACAATCACATTATCATTGTTATCAACAATTATTCCAGGAGCTTTCCTTAATAAGTCAAAGCCAGAATCACCAGCTGCATTAATGGTGTTTTGAATATTAAAAATAGTTTTATCGGCAAGAACTTGTACCATTGGTTTTTCTGATTTGATGACAATCTCATCTAAATTTTCTGTTTCAGTAAGCAGTTGTATGGTCCCAAAGTTTATAGATTTATTTAATTCGAATTCTTTTACGGTCTCTTTATAACCCAATGAGCTTATTTTAATAAGATACTTCCCATTTTTAATATTACTAATAGAAAATAACCCAGCTTCATTTGTTAATGCTGCCTTTATAAATTTTTGATTTTGAGCATTAATTAAAGATACTACTACTGCTTCTAAAGAATTTTTTTCATCATCTATTACTTTTCCCTTAATTGTATTTTGAGCAAGCCCTAATGTAAAGCTACATAGCGTTAATAAAATAAATAACCGTGTTTTCATGATGTTTGATTTTTAATTACACTTGCAAATATTGTTAGCTTTTAAAATGTATGCACGTCAAATCTGTTAAGTGGGCTTTTAAGCCGATGAGTAGGAATTCCCATTCAACAGAAAATAGGTCCATTCATCGATAATAGCGATAAAAAGAAAAATTGTACTTTTAAATTTGTGGAAAACAAAAATGGATATCTGAAGTGAAAGAACGAAATAAAATCTTGAGAGTAAAGAAGAAAGAGTTATTCATATTCGTGTGTTTTTATTTTTTCTGGGCTGTGTTTTATTATACGGCATTATGGTATAATTCTAATGGTCCGTCTAGAGATGATAATCCATATTTTGATGTAATGAGCTTTATTGATGATGTTGGATTGGACTATCTTATTAAGGCATTATTAACCTATCCTATTTGGTATTTGCTATTCAGAAAATTAAAGAAATGGAATCATGCAAAGAAGATATTACTTCATATAATACTGTTGCCGGCCTTTGTACTTATATGGCAACAATTGTATTACGCCACTTCTGAAGCGCTGGGGTTATTTCATTTATTTGGAGCAGCTTCTGCTTGGGATATTTATATTCCCGCACTTTTTTATGTATTGCAATTTGGAGTTATTCACTCGTATAATTATTACGAAGAAAATCAAGAAAAATTAAAACTAGAAAGTGAATTAAGAACTGCGGCTTTAAAGAGTGAACTATCTGCGTTAAAGGCTCAGTTAAATCCACATTTTTTATATAATGTATTTAATACGATTAGTGCTTCTGTACCTGCAGAAAATGAGAAAACGAGAAAAATGATTGCAGAACTATCTGATTTGTTTCGTTATCAATTAAAAGCGTCTCAAGTAGATAAAGTGCCTTTGGAAGAAGAATTAGATTTTATCAATAAATACTTAGAGTTAGAAAAAGAACGTTTTCAAGAACGATTAAAAATTGAATTTGATATAGATCAAGATATTTTAAAGGAAGAAATTCCTCCTATGTTATTACAGCCATTAGTTGAGAATTCTATCAAGCATGGATTATCTTCTTTGATAGAAGGCGGAATCATTATTATTAGAATAAAAAGAAAGAATGAAAAATTGATCTTTGAAATTATAGATACAGGTGTTGGAATCAAAGATAAGGAAGCTGTTTTTGGAAAAGGAATTGGTCTAAAAAACACTAAATTAAGGTTGGAAAAAGTGTATCAATCTAATTTATATTTATCTGATAATTTACCGAGAGGTTTAAAAATTAGTTTTGAGTTATGAGAAAAGTAATTATTGTAGATGATGAGCAAGCAGGCAGAAAACTCATTAAAGAGTATTTAGAAGATTATCCAAATTTGATTGTTTTAGGGGAAGCTAATAATGGCGTAGATGCTGTAAAAATGATTAATGAGTTTAAACCCGATTTAGTTTTTTTAGATATTCAAATGCCTGGTCTAACAGGTTTCGATGTATTAACTCATTTAGAAGAGTTACCGCAAATTATTTTTTCTACGGCCTACGATCAGTATGCTTTAAAAGCCTTTGAAGTGCATGCCATTGACTACCTATTAAAGCCATATGCAAAAGATCGATTTAAAAAAGCTATTGATAAATTACCTGTAAACTCTAAAGAAAATAATGCCAGTGATTTGACAAATAGTTTATTAATGGATTCTGATACATATCCTCAAAAAATATTAGTGCAAACTAACAATAAGTTAGTAACAATATCTTTAAAAGAGGTGATTAGAATTGAAGCTTTTGGCGATTATTCTAAGTTGATAATAGAAGAAAAAACATTTTTAAGTAATTATGGAATTAGCCAGTTAGAGGATAAATTAAATTCTGCAATTTTCTTGAGAGTACACCGATCATCAATAATTAATATTGATAAAGTAAAAGAGTTAAATAAGTACACTAAAAGTTATGATGTTACCATGGAAAATGGTGATATTGTCCGTGTAAGCCGAGGTTATATGGATAATATTAAAAGATTGATGTACTAACTAAGAGACTAACGATTTCTTCTTCTCCCCATCCTATTGTTTCTCATTTCACCCATTTTTTCTCTAATAGTAGTTGCATACTTTTGTTTGGTAATTGCTTCTCCTCTGTTGGGCGCCTTAATCTTAATTTTTTCTTTAGGGTTGATTACAATTTCAGAACATAACATAATAGTATCGCCAGCACTTACTTCTAAAATAAGACCGGGAAGACCCCAAAACTCACCCGGGCCATGAGTAACAGGAATTTGTGGTGAATACCATGCTTCAATAGCAGTTGTTTTTACTATTGGCTTTTTGGTTTTATCTTTATTTTCGGCAACTCTTAAATCACTCCAAGAAAAATTATACCAAGAAATTTCTGAGGTAGGCACTGTAGCAGTTGCTTTATAGCAAGTATATTGACCAATCTGTTTTGTTTCAGTACCCATTTTCCAATCAATACGATATAATTGATCTTTTACTAAAAACAGTTTTCCATAGAACTCTTGGCTTTGTACTAAGGTGTTCTTTTTGGTGTTTTTGTATTGATCACCTCTAGAAAAGTAGCCTCCCCAAGAATCAGTTGCTCCAGAGATTGCATCAATTTTTTCTTCTTCTAAAAACATCGATTCTTGCTTGTTGAAAGTAAGGACATATTTTTTTTCTAACCTGTTTTTTAAACGCGCTTTGATTTGTTTTTTCTGCCCTTCACTTAATCGAGCTCCCCAATTTCCTAACTTCATTTTTGTTTTAGTAATATACATTGCTTTTCCTTGAAACTCTTGTGTTTTTTGAGTGGAAGGTGTATGAATGATAAAAATAAGTAGAGCAAATTTAAAGAATAGCGTTTTCATAAGGTGATAATTTTGTTTAACAAATATATAAAAAAATTAAACAAAAATATTTTTCATCAAAAAATTAACAATAGTTTAAGTAAACATGAAGGAGCTTTTTTAGCTGAAATCAAATGAGTTAAGGTTAGTGTCGTAACTTTTTATTTTGATTTTTTATTAGCCTGACAAAGTTGAATAATTTCTTCAATTCTTTTTAATCTTGTTTCTTCTCTTTTGGCATGATTCAACCAATATAGGTAGCTTTTTCTATAGCTAGGGGCAAAGTTTTGATAGTTTGTATAAGCAGTTTTGTTTTTATCAAATTGTATTTGCAAATCATTTGGGATTTTTAAATTTTCGACTGCATCTAAGGCGGTCCAAGAACCATTTTTCTTTCCAATTTTAATACTATTGAGCCCACTTTCATGCATTAGTTTATTAGTGGTCAATTCTTTAATATATTTTTTATTTAATGCACTCCAAACACTTTTGGGTTTGCGTGGACAGAAGTACTGCCGACGTTTTCCATCACCCAAACTCTTTACGGTAGAATCTATCCACCCAAAGCATAAAGCTACTTTTACAGCTTCTTCCCATCGCATAGAAGCTTGTTTGTTTTCTATTTTATAAAAGATAAGATATACTCCTAGAGATGTATCATAATTTTCAGCCAACCAAGTTCGCCATTCTGTATCATTTTTAAAATAGAGTTCGGGTTTTGTCACTTTATTCTTTTAACTCAATGGTTCCAAAAATGTTTGCATCTATCCAGCCTCTGTCTTTATCGTTTCCTTCTACCACAACAGACCCAATAAAGTTTTCTCTATGATTGCTGTTATCGTTATCGCAATAGGCAATCGCAAATCCAATTTTTTTATCTTTAGAGAGTATAATAGTTTCATTGGTTTTCCCATACTCAAAAGCATCAGAAAATAAAGAAATTTTAAATTCCCAAGTAGTGGTGTTTTCTCCTGAAACGACCACTTTTGATTGTACATGATCATTGAATAACTTAGGAGTATTTTCTGCAATAATATCTACCACATTTCCTTTTAAGTCGATATGGTAGGCAAAGGCGTTATGATTGAATTGATGATTCCCGCCACTGTTGTCTTCATCAATAAATATTTCAACACAGTCTTCATCCCACCAGCGTTCTAACGGATTGCTAAAAACATCTCGTAGAACATCATCTTGTATTTCTACAAGAACATACAATTCGTTTTTTGACCAAGTCAATTTATACTTGCCCGAAAAGTCAGAGGAATCTATCGAATTTCCTAACCAAACCTGATTCATTGGATACCAGGTTGCGTTTTGCCAAGTGGTTTCGTTAGCGATTCCATCGATAACAATCTGTTCAGTTGCTTTCTTAACAAAACGAAGTTGATGGTTTGTTTTTTCTGCTATTTTTTTTTCTTTAGTAACAGCTTTTGGCTTTTCAGATTTACAACTGAAACATGCCAAACAAAGAATGAAAATAGATAGTTTATAGAGTTTCATTTATCGATTTCTTATAATTCCAGATGGAAAGGCAACGATACTTTCATGTCCATTTTCACCAACTGCAGCTACACCAAAAAAGAAGTTATCAACCACAATACCTTCTAAGGTAAATTCAGTTACATCTTCTACATATTTGAAATTGTCCCAAGTTGGCGATGTTGTATCTCTCCAATAAATTTTATAGCCTTTAGCACCTTCTACTTTACTCCATTTTAGTTTTACTGCTGGTTGTACTGCACCTCCTATTTGAACATTTTTCGGTGTTGGGGGTGCCCAAGCAATACTTGCTAAATTGATTGCATTAACTGCGGTTAGTTTCTTAGCATAATCAAAGTTTACAAATTCTAATTTGTCACCATAATCAATACCGTTCTCTGTTCTAATATCTTGATGTTGCTGTGTATAGTTTTCATGCATTTCCATAATTCTAATACCCGCAAACCCAGCATCATTAAAAGGCCTATGATGCCCGCCACGTCCAAAACGATCTAATCTATAAATCATTTTCGGATTCATTTCTGGCATATATGTTTTCGTCGTTTTATGAATAAAACGTGCTAATTGGCGAGAGATTCCATCCACTTCTCCACCGAAGAAACGTCTCATTCTTCGAGCTCTTTCTGTTTCCGTTGGAGGAGTTGGTTCAGAAAATATTCTGAAGGTACGGTTATCTATAACACCATCTACTCCTTTGATATTACCAATCATATCATTATTCATAATCCCGATAATTTCCCAACCTTTTTCTTTTGCGTATGCCGCAAGTCCTCTCCCTCCAAATAAGCCTTGTTCTTCGCCAGATAACCCAACATAAATAATGCTATTCTCAAATTGATATTTTGACAAAACTCTTGCAGCTTCAATAGTACCAGCCATTCCAGAAGCATTGTCATTTGCTCCAGGAGAATCTGAAGTGTAATCATTTGAATTGGAGACACGAGAATCGATATCGCCACTCATAATGATATAGCGATTTGGATATTTTGTTCCTTTCTGAACAGCTAAGACATTTACAACCATAACATCATGAACAATTCTACGATTGTCTTTTTTTACTAAATCTTGCTGATAAAAAACATTCAAACAATTGTTGCAATTGGAAGAAATTTTATCAAATTCAGATTTAATCCATCGCCTAGCAGCCCCAATACCTCTGGTTTGAGAAATGGTATCACTTAAGGTGTGTCGAGTTCCAAAATTTGCTAGTTTAGTAATGTCTACTTTAATTCTTTCTGCACTTACATCATTTACAATATCATAAATTCTGGTATCAGTTTGTGCTTGTGATATACCAATTGTTAAGAATGCTACTGCTATTAAAAACTGTTTCATTGAGTTTATTTGTTTGTTTTAAATTTCCAAAAAGGAATTTCTATTAGTCTTGAGTTAATAGTATCTTTTTGCTTTTTTCGAATGGCTTTTCTTGTGATTTTTAGAATATGTTTTCCTTCTTTAAGTGTATCAATATTTATAAAGGTTTCAAACCCGAGTTTTTTTTGATGATTTTGAGTGCCGATGAATTCAGCTTTGTAATGTTTTCTGTCAATATAAATTTGATAGTACTCATTGAAAGTTTTAAAGTATTTTGCTCGCAAATCTCGTCTTTCATTAAAATCTTCCCGATCAAAATCACTAAAAAAACTGACATTAGTTTCATAACCTCTAGTATCGTTCTTGGGTTTTAAGTCTGGATAAAAATTAAGAATACGATCTTCTAGATTATGATCTAAAATCATAAATATTTTTAAGTAAGATGATTCAATTACTTTTGATGGAATTGAAGCAATCTTAACAAAGTCATTTTCTTTGACTAATAAATCATCATAATTCTGATAACTAGCAAAAGTATTGGAAGATCTTGTAGTGTCTTGAATGAAATTGGAGTTGTTATAGTAAAAAGAGAATAGATATAGGATTCCTAAATAAACTGGAACTAGAACCCAACTTAATCTTCGTCCAAATCGATTGTCTAGGAAATTATAGACCAAAGGTCTGTATAAAAAACCTAAAGTGATGCGACTGAATATTCTATAAATAGGAAAATAAATGAAGGAAGTCCATTTTTTTCGCTTGAGAAAACCTTGAGTAATAAAATCAATGAAAGTTAAAGCAATCCCTATTAATGTGAAAAAGAGGAGACCAATTCCTATGTATTCAATAATATCTCCCCAACTTCCAGTTATGTCATTACTCAAAAAAGTTGTTGCAATTATGAGTATAAGAATGACAAAAATAAAACTTGTTAGAAAATAGAATATAAAAAGAAAAGAAACTGCAAACACAATACTGCAATAGTTTTCTAAAGTTGCAATATACTTGTCAAATGAACCAATCTTTTTTTGTAGGTATTTAGTGAATTTAGAGGAATAATTGAGTTCATCGTAATCAATATCACCAGAGATATAACGTAAGCCTAAAGCTCCAATCCAAAGCCCTCTTAGAATTACATGAATTAATAGATTAGCAATTAATATCCAACAAGAAACATTGGCTGCAAACCACAAGAGAGTTTCTACAATTCTTCTGTCATGCTGAGCGATGTCAAAATTTAAAGCAATGGTTTCTGATGCAGAGAACAATCCAAAAATAGCAAAACCAGATATTAATAATTCTAACTGCCAGCTTTCTTGTTGAAGTTTGTCTAGTAGTTGCTTAAAAGAAGAGCTGTTTGAATCTTGACTCATGATTATTTGAATTGCTTAAAGATAGGGACTTTGATAAAAACAAAAAAACCAACTTAATTTCTAAACTCATTTAGAAATTAAGTTGGTTTTAAAGTTTGGCTGTTGAATGATTTATTCTTTGTCTAGTTTCTTGGTTAAATTGAATCCGACAAATAGCCCAGCTCCTGCTGTTAAGAAGATAATTCCTGGATATAAAACATCTTCGTCTATTCTTGTGAAAATAGATTCTAAAATCATAGCGGTAATGATTCCGGTACCAATTCCCATTAATAAGACTGCCAAGTTTAAAATGAAAACTTTCCAAAAAGGCGCAGGGCTATTATCACCTCTTTTACCTTTTACAAAAATTCCTGCGTCAGCTCCTTTTTCTATTAATGCTAAACGCTCTTTATTTCTGGTAGAGAAATATAGATAAAAAGTTCCGAAAAATGATCCGAAGATGATTAGCATAATAAAGATTGCCATTGCTTGTTCTGATTCCATAATGTTATTATTTTAAATGATTAATTTTATTGTATTTGTAGGATATGACATTCACTTAAGAAAAAAGGTTACAAAAAAATAAAATTAATTTTTTCGTGTAAATCTGTAACCTTTATTTGTAAATTTCTGTCATTAATATATAATGACTATTAACAACGACCAACAATACATAGATAATGTCTTAGAAGGAGACACAAATGCTTTTGCTTTTTTAGTAGAAAAGTATAAAGACATGGTATTTTCTTTGGCTATTAAAATAACCAAGAGTAGAGAAGAGGCAGAGGAGGTATCCCAAGATAGTTTTATTAAGGCATTTAAGTCATTAAAGAATTTTAAAGGAGACTCAAAGTTCTCGACATGGTTATATAAGATTACATATCATAATTGTATGGATAGCGTAAAGAAGAAGGCGAGAAAGTATAATACAGGCACCATTGATGAAGTTGTAGAGAATAAAATGAAAGCAACTGAAGATACTATGCAAACTATAGAAAGAAAGGAAAGAGCTGCGTTAATGGAAATGTGTTTGCAAGAGTTACCTGAAGATGAACGTTCCATTTTATGGATGTTTTATTATGAAGAATTAAGTTTAAAAGAAATTATTGAAGTAACTTCGTTGTCACAGACAAATTTGAAAGTAAAGTTACACCGAGCAAGAAAAAAATTACTTGCGATAGTACAAAATAGGGTTGAACCAGAAATCATAAGTCATTATGGAACAAAATAAAAATAATACACAAATCGATGTTTTTTTAAAAAAGCATATTCAAGAGATGCCTTTAGAATCTCCTTCTACAGATTTTACTAAAAATGTAATGGGAATTTTATCTGATGAAGAAACGCAAAAGACGACTTTATATGCACCTTTAATTTCGAAAAAAGCAGGAATTGGAATTCTGTTAACTCTTATTGCTTCTGTAATTGCAGTTCTTTTGATTCCTTTTCAAAATGGAGGAGAAAGTTTGTTGGAGAAAGTTCCTATTGATTTTTCTTTCTTAAATAAGGTAAGTGTTTCTGGAATGTTTGATGGGTTCTCCGTCTCCTCTACTACTTTTTACGTAGCTGTATTGTTCTCTGTAATGATGTTTGTCCAAATTTTTTATTTAAAAGGGTATTTAAATAAAAGAGTTTTACAATAATTAATTAACTAATTTAGATAAAAAAGCTCTTACCTCTTTTGGTGATTTTACATAATATTTTGCTAAGGTTTTTATGAAACCTACTTTAATTGTGGTCGCAGAATTTGGCAATTCTTCAAACATATATTCATCTGTATAATCATCGCCGATAGCTAAAATATAATCGTACTCTTTATTCAACATAAAATTTGTGCAGGCTTTCCCTTTATCTATACTACTACTTTTTATTTCTACCACTTTATTTCCTAATAAGACACTCAACTCATGATTAGAGATTAAACTAGTTAAAACAGTATTCAATTCTATAGTTCTTTTTTGAGCTAATTCTGCATCTGCTTTTCTATAATGCCAAGCAAGAGAGTATTTTTTTTCTTCAATAAAAGTACCAGGAGTATTATCTACAAAATTCTCTAGTATAGGATAAATGTTTTCCATCCATGTGTTTTTTAGAATGGCAGTTGCTTTCCAATCTTCATTTTGTTGTTTTATCCAAACACCATGATCTGTAATTAGTGAATATGATTTTTTATCAAACCACCTAGTAAAAGTTTCTTTATCTCTTCCGCTCACTAATACCAAAGTTGTGTTTGGCGACTCATTAATACTATCTAAAAGTTTAAAGAGTTCTTGATCTGGAGATGCTTTTTGCGGATCGTCTTTAAAACCAACTAAAGTGCCATCATAGTCTAAAAAGATGAGCCTATTTTTAGCGCTCTTAAATTTCTGTATTTCTTTTTTCTGAAGCATCTCTTTTAATGGAACAACAGAAGTGGTTTTATGAAACTTTTGAGTTGCTAACAACGATTTCATAAACTCATCGGACCATTTCTCTACAGTATATCTCTTTAATCTTTTTTGAAGGCTTTTCATACGAGTAGCTTGTTCATGCTTTGACATTTCTAAAGCTTCTTTTATCGTATCAGAAAATTCTTCAAAATTATTAGGATTGATAATCAATGCCTCATGCAATTCTTTTGATGCACCAGCCATTTCACTAAGGATTAAAACTCCATCATCATTTGTCCTTGTTGCTACATATTCTTTAGCAACTAAATTCATACCATCTCTTAAAGGTGTTATTAAAGCAATTTCAGAAGAGGTATATAAATCAATTAAATTATCAAAAGGAATAGAACGATAGAAATACCAAATTGGGGTCCAGTTTACCGTAGCAAATTGTCCATTAATTCTTCCTACTAATTCGTCAGTTTCTCGTTTTAATTTTTTGTATTGTGGTACGTTAGAACGAGAAGGTACTGCGAGCATTATCAATCTTACTTTTTCTTTATACTCAGGATATCGATTTAAGAAATACTCAAAAGCTCTTATTCTATTAGGAATTCCCTTTGTGTAATCTAATCTGTCTATAGATAATATTAATTTTGCTCCAGATGTAGATTGTTTATGACCATCTAATCTTTTTTGTAAGTCCGAACGTTCTTCAGGATTACTTTCTTGGTTAAGTTTTGCAGCCGTATTAAATTTCTCATAGTCAATTCCCATTGGGAATGAATCTACTTTTACAATTCTGTCTTCGTATAGAATTTCATTAAAATTAACTTCTAATCCTAAAATACGTTTTACAGAGCTGATAAAATGACGTTCATAATCATAGGTGTGAAAGCCAATTAAATCTGAACCCAACATTCCATGTAGTAGTTGTTCACGCCAAGGAAATGTTCTAAAAATTTCAAATGAAGGATAGGGTATGTGAAGAAACAGTCCAATCTTAGTGTCTGGCTTTTTTTCTTTTATCAATTGTGGGACTAGTAGTAATTGATAGTCATGCACCCAAATAGTATCTCCATCTTCACAGTTTTCTAAAACAATTTCTGCAAACTTTTCATTTACTTCTTTATAAGAAAGCCATTGATTATTATCAAAAGTTGTGTACTCAGTAAAGTAATGAAATAAGGGCCACAACGTTTTATTGCTAAAGCCTAAATAGAAATTTTCTACATCACTATCTGTTAATGGAACAGGGACACACTTTTCTTTTTGTAAAGCTTCAGAAACATTCATTGAAGTTTCAGGAGTTAAATCTTCTTCTTTTAATCCAGACCATCCAATCCAAATACTATTTCCTTCTGCATGAACAGACTTCATTCCTGTTGCCAAACCACCTACACTTCCTTTTAAATTTATTACATTTTTATCAATAGTGATTTGTACTGGCAATCTGTTTGAAACAATAATGTTTTTTGGCATCTAGTATCTTTTGTTGGATGTGAAATATTTCGTTAATTTAACGAAAATAAAATCGCTTACAAAATCATCAACAGAAGACTTTATGAATAATTTAGATTATGGAATTATTGGAAATTGCCAAAGTGCCGCTTTAATATCAAAAACAGGTTCAATTGATTGGAGTTGTTTGCCAATATTTGATTCTTCTTCTGTTTTTGCTAAAATATTAGATGATGAAATTGGAGGGAGTTTCTCTTTAGAAGTAAGTGATGCTTATACAATTACACAAGAGTATTTAAATAACACCTGTATTTTAATTACCACTTTTTCTAGTGAAGAGGGTGTTTTTCAACTTCATGATTTTATGCCGAGATATCATAAAAACAATGGATCATATCATCATCCACCAGAGATTATTCGTTATATAAAGTTAATTTCTGGAAAGCCAACTTTTAAAACTCATTACAGGCCGAAATTAGAATATGCGTTAGAAGAAACAATCACTCATATAAAAAATGAGTTTATTGTGAGCCTTACTGATAAAGATGCTTATGATACATTATTCCTGTACACCAATTTAAATAAGCAAGATGTAACAGAAGGTGTGGAGATTACCCTAACACAAGATGCTTATTTTTTGGTAAGTTATAATGAGAAGATTTTTAAAACAACTTTAGATACCATTAAAACAGAACTTGAAAGAACAAAAGTCTATTGGTTTGATTGGATTTCTAGAACACCTAAATATAAAAAGTACAACAAAGAAATTTGTAGAAGTGCGATGACTTTAAAGCTATTGAGTTATGATAAAACAGGGGCCGTACTCGCAGCCGCTACAACATCGTTACCAGAAACAATAGGCGAAGTAAGAAACTGGGATTATCGTTTCTGTTGGATTCGAGATGCATCAATGGTTATAAAAGTGGTATCGCAATTGGGGCATAAAAAAATAGCCCAGCGTTATTTGAAATTTATCATTGGCTTGATTCCTGAAAAAGATGAACAGCTACAAATTATGTATGGAATTAACAATGAAAAAATTTTAACAGAAAAAACCTTATCGCATTTAAAAGGATATAAAAATTCATCGCCTGTAAGAATCGGAAATGCTGCGTACTCACAGCAACAAAATGATATTTATGGAATCTTAATGGATGTAATTCATCAGCAAATTACAAATTTTACTATAGATATTGATAATGGAGAAGAGTTATGGACAATAACAAAAGGAATTGTTTGGGTGGTAAATAAGCATTGGAGAGAAGCTGATAAAGGAATTTGGGAATTTAGAGAAGAAGATAGACACTTTACATTTTCTAAAGTACTATGTTGGGTTGCTATTGATAGGGCTATAAAAGTTGCAGAATTGTTTAGCAAAGATTATAAAGCAACTAAATGGAGAGTCATCGAAGAAGAAATAAAGAATGATATTCATAAGCATGCATGGAATGATAAGGTTCAGGCATTTACACAATCTTATGGCTCTTCTGAAATGGATGCGTCAGTATTATTGATGGAATCTTATGGGTTTATAGAAGCTAAAGACCCAAAATTTATGAGCACTGTTGAAGCCATTGGAAAGGAACTAAATAATGATGGTTTATTATATCGTTATAAAAATAAAGATGATTTTGGATTACCTTCTTCTTCGTTTACCATTTGTACTTTTTGGTATATCAATTCTTTAAGTAAAATAGGGAAAAAAGAAGAGGCTACTGCTCAGTTTGAACAGTTGCTATCTTATAGTAATCATTTAGGTTTGTTTAGCGAGGACATAGATTTTAAAACAAAACGATTATTAGGGAACTTCCCTCAAGCTTATTCTCATTTAGCATTAATAGAAACCGCTTTAAATTTAACACAGTTAGAAGATCAAGAAAGAATTATAGGAGAATTAATGTAGTCAATATTGATTTTACATAAAGGTAACACTAATAATTTCTCCGCCTACAATTTCATAAATAGCTACAGCTCCAAAAGTGCGTCCATTGGCAGTGACTAATTCTTCATCAATTACTTTGTTTCCTCGTACAATTCTCTTCACAATTTTACAATGTAAGTCTTTCGTATTTGTAAAAAATCCAGCATATCTTTTTTTCATCTCTTCTCTACCAGTATAATTTAAAGTATTCGGAAATGAATAGACCTTAACATCTTTAGCAAAAGCATTTACAAAAGTTTCTATATCTCTATTATTATAAGCTGCTAATTGTCTGTCTGCAAAAAACTCAGGATTTTCCTGTGCAACGATTGCCATTTTTGTACCAACTTTATTTACAATAATCCTAGATATTTTATAAAGGCTACTATCTTTAAAAGAATGAAATACAGACCAGTCCGTATCTGTTTTTGGATTGAATTTTAGAATTTGATTCCCTTTAGCTTGTAAAATAGTTCCATTAGGGAGCCAGCAAATATCTTCATGATTTCCACTTGTATGTATAATCTTTTGTGTTTTTTTGGTTTGTACATTTAAAGATCTAATTTCCCATTGTTCATTTTCTTTACTTATATAACTTACCAAATTAGAATTTGGAATATGATGAAACGAACGCCCTACTTTTTTTTGAATCGTATAGTTTGCTTTTGACTTAATACTACTAATAACCAGTTCTAAATCTTTTTCACCAATAACAGCAGATACTACAGTGTTTTTATCATACCACATAGGATATGCTACTTTCAATTCAGCAATCAACTCCTGAGGTTGTTTTGTTTTAAAATTATATTGATAAAAACGCTGCAAGCCATCTTTGTCTAATCGAACAGCAGAAACATTGTTTGAGTTTGGAATTCTTTGAGGTGAGTATTCTCCTCCTTTAGGAGTCTGACTTAAAAAGCCTATTTTGATATTTGAATTACTATCATATAATAAAATATCTGTTTCTCCATTTCTATTCGAAGCAAATAAGATTTTATTCTCTGTATAAAAGCTAGGTTGACTGTCATACCCAAAGTTATTGGAGATATTCTGGCGGTTTTTTAATACTCCATCTTTCGTAAGATTAAAGAGAAAGACCTCATTGTTTTGTGCAAAAATAGAGGTGGAAATGCATATGAATAGTAGTGTGAGGTTTTTCATGAAAAATAATCGTATTTGATATTTATATGTTAAAGATGCATCATTATTTTTTATATTCAAAAAGTGTATCTAAATCTTGGATAAGTTTTCCTGTCTCAACATCATAAATAACAGTTCTTTGATTAATTGTATCTGGATAAAAATAAATAGCAACTTTATTATACCCAATGTTAACTACATTCATAGGTTTGAAATAATCAGATGTATTATCTAGGTTGTTCTTTTTTACTTTTGTTTTAATATTTCTTCTAGTTAAGTAATAAAATGAGCTATCTGTGTCAAAAACCAATACAGAATATTTGTCTACCCTCTGAAAATCATAAATGTTATCTAATTCTAGTGTCATTAGTTTTCTTTGTTGAAAGTAATCTATATAATACTTATTATTTTTTGTATAATAAGTTAATTCAAATGTTGATGAATTATCACTTTTTCTATAAAATTTTGTGTTTAATACTTCCCAGATTAAATCAGATTTTTTTCTTTTTAAGATGGAATTAATAGTTACAGTATCTATAGTATTTACTTGCCATTCATTGTAGTTTTTATTATAATATATGAGTTTTTGTGTTGATTTTATTTTTTTATAATTTTTTATGGAATATTCTAGGAGCTTTAGAGTAAGAGCAATATCAAAAATTCTTCCAACTTGTCTTATAACTAAAGCTTCATTTTCTAAAACACCTGGTGTTACTTCATTTTTATCCCATCCTTTTCTCTTTATTCTGCCCTTATCAAATGAAATAAAATAATCAGTATCACAGTTGCTAACATAAAAATGATCAAAATCAAGAAATATTTTTTCTTTATAGTTTAATTCTTTTGCTAGTAGTTTAGCATATTTTCCTACGAATTCAATTTTTTTAATTTCTTCATATTGTAAACCAGTTTTAATTCTAGTTCTAATATTATCATAATCTTTAATAACATAAAAATCTTGATGCGCTATATTTGATTCAGTAAAAGAAGTTAATATGGTGATTAGTATCAGTAAAGTAATTTTTTTCATAGCCACTAGTTTTCCTTAAAAATACTAAAAAAACCTCTCTGTTTTCACAAAGCGGCGTTTCTTTCAACTTTTAGTTACTTTAATAGTATATGTTGCAACTATATCATTACCAATTTTTAGATGTATATCATATAGCCCTTTTTTTGTAAACCTACACTTGAAACTTAGCAATCCATTTTCCTTTTTTATATTATAAATTTTGTAAGTTTTTTCTTCGGTATTAAAAAAAGAAACTAAAGAAATTTTATGAATAGTATTATTAGTTAAAGCCTTAAAAATAAAATCAACTTCTTTGTTTTTTTTAATATCAAAAGACATCTTAGACGGTAGGGTTGGGATGATTTTATATTTGAAAATTTCTGAATAAACTAGTGGAGAGTTTATAAAAGATTCACTTGTTTCAGAAGTGTTAAGTATCCACTTTTTATCTAATGGATAATGATTTTTTATAAATAAATTAGGTTCGGTTAAAAAATAACCATCATTAAATTCTTTAATAAACATACTATTTTCATTCATATATCCGCTTGACCATGTTGCATCACATAAATACCATTTGTTGTTTAGTTTTACAGCATTCCATGAATGATTGGCCATTTCTAATGAATTTATATTAGAAGTTACAGTTCTAGCATATCCATCTACTATTTTACATTCTATATTAGCAATTTTTGCCATTTCTTTAATTAAATATGCATATCCTGTACACATCGTTTTTTTATTCCTTAGTAAGGTTTTAAAAACCTTCTTTTTGTATAGTTGATTCCATCTTAGGAAAGAAATGCTATCATTTTTTAATTTTTTACGTTGCCTACTTACTTTTGTATGCATATTATAATCTCCTTTTATATTATTGCAAATCCAAGTATAAATTGCCCTAAATTTTTCTACATCAGTATTTAATTTATATATTAATTTATGAGTTAAAAGAGGTAAGTTATATAAATTTTCGCCCTCATTCAACTTGGCAACATTATCAGCTTTAACGAAATTTATATCTTTAAAATCAGAAATTTGAGATTGTATATTTACTGTAAAAAATGCAAATAATATGAGCACGAAAATTTTCATAAATTATTATGTTCTTAAGACTTCTTTTTAGATTTGAATACTTTTTTTACTTCTACGGCTCCCATTAATACACAAGAAGCTGTTTCAAAATTTACATTTAATTTAAGAATTAGATTTGGGTTAGAATTTTTGCCATCTATAGTAACTTTTTCAGTTTTATAACCTAAATAAGAGAATATTAGAACATCTCCTTTTTTTAGTGATACTGGGAATGTGAATTTACCATCGAAATCTGTTTCTGTCCCTTTAGTGGTTCCTTGTAATAATATACTAACTCCTGGTAAAGAGCCAGTTTCATCTTTAACTACACCTTTTACAGTAAATCTTTTTTTGATTTGTTTTGCGACTTTTTTAGATTTTATAGTTTGTTGTGATTGTATAGTATTTAATGTAAAAAGAGACAAAAAAGCAAAGCTTAAAGCCCTTAAAAAACTATACTTTTTCCTTTTATGAGGGTTCCTTGTATATATTTTTAATTGAGATTCATAAAACTTACCACACGTTGAACTAGATGAGGTTATGTTTTTCATGTAATTAACAATTTCTTTATCGGACATTGTTGTAAAATCGATGACTTCTTTTGCGCATGAATTACAGAATCCACCTCTAGTTGTTCTTTTAAAGTTTTCGAATTTCTCTGTACATGGAGTGTTTACGGAAAGATTAAATTTTGTTTTCATAATATATTAGTTTTCTCCAAATCTATTCGAAATTAGAAGGCTACTAAAACGTCATTTAGTGAACTAGCTTCAAAGAAGTGTAAACTATACTTTTGGATGAGTGAAGCTAATTTTTGTATATACTAAAAAAACCTCTCTGTTTTCACAAAGAGGTTCTATATTGAGATTGCCACGTCATTACATTTCTCGCAATGACATATGAATCTATTTAATCAAATCATAACTACGTTTAATAAAATTTGTTAACTCTTCACCGTGTAATAGGTTTTGAGATAATTTTGCTAAATCAAATGCTTATAATGGATTCAGGTTAAAGAAGATTATTAATCTAAATAGAATAAGTCATTCGCGTTATCAAATCTGTCAATTAACCTGAAAGATTTAAATTGGCTGACATCGGTTAAATATTTCATCATAATAGTTCTTCCAGTCTTACTTTTTTTCAACCATTTCGCAACCAGTCGATTTTCTTCATCTACGTGTAAATAAATTTTACTCCCAATATCTTTTTTATTTATGTCAGAATCCGAGAATTTCACTTTTTGTATATCGTTAATATATACAACAAGAGAATGACTAGGCTTAAAATACTCAGAACTAATATTTTTGGTTCTGATTATTGCTTTTGTCAAAATTTTAAAAGTGGATACATCTTTTTTTGCTATTTCGAATATTTTGGTTTCAATTCCTTGTTTAGTAAGTAGGTTTAAATATTTATCTTTAAACCTATAAGTACTTCCATTATAAAGAAAAGATAATCTCATTTTGTCTTTCTCTCCTCTAAAATAATAAGAGTTAAAAGTGACTCCCTTTTTTATTAAATAAATTAGGTTTTCTGCCACATATTCTTTTGCTTCAGATTGATAGTTTCTTCTATCTATTCTTTTATACTTATAGCTAGTACCATCAAGAATCTCATATAATATTTCAATCATCTTCTTAGTTCCTTTAAGATTAATACTTTTAGTTTTATATTCTTTTATAAAATCATCAACTATTTTGTTCTTGAAGTTTATATACGATATTGATTTTATGGCTTCATGTTTAATAGATGTGTTGTTAGATTTAGAAATGTTCTCTAATTCGACTAAAACACTTTGGTTAGGACTTGTCTTTAAATAACTAATAGTAGACAATCTTAATTTTTCGTTTTTCTCTTTTAGCATGATTCTTAGAGCTTCGTCTTCTAAGTTCCTGATATCTTGATCAATTGAAGAATGAAAAATTTTTTCAAGTTTTGCTTCTCGATTATATAAATTTTTGTTATTTATTATCTCTTTAAAACATTTAATAATTCTACTCTTTTCAAATTTATCTCTGGGATCGGTATTAGATATGATATCTAAAATTTCATTAAAAGAATCATCTCCAAATATGCTATCTTTTAATTGCTCTAATAATAAAACAGTGTGGCCTTTTTCTAATAAAGGTTTAAAAGTAAAATATGAATCATCTTTTTTGTGTTTAGATACAATCATTTTCATTTGATAATATTCTATCAAAGATTTTACATATACTTGTTTAGCTCTTTTCTCATAGTCACCTAATATATTTGCCCCTTTAATCTCTTTATCAATTTTCTTTTCAACATTTTTTGTTATTATACCTTCAATGTTTCCATAGGTTTTGATACCTAAAAAAGTCAAAAGAACTGAGAGGAAAGCTATAATCCATACAAAAGCTTTAGAAACTGTTGAAACAGTTTTCTTTACTAATTCTCGATCTTTTTTGAGGTGTTCATCTACTTTAAATTCTACTGAACTTGCTAGTTTTTCTTTTATTCTATAGAACAAAAGTTTTTCTTTCTCGTTAAAATCTTCCATAATTAATTTATAAGCAACTAATTTACAGTATATTAATTTTTTTAAAATACGAAAATCTGCATTTTANNTAAAATGCAGATTTTCGTATTTGATAATAAAGAAAAACCTCTCTGTTTTCACAAAGAGGTTCTATATTGAGATTGCCACGTCATTACATTTCTCGCAATGACATATGAATCTATTTAATCAAATCATAGCTACGTTTAATAAAATTGGTTAACTCTTCACCGTGTAATAGGTTCTGAGATAGTTTTGCTAAATCAAATGCTTGATTTATTAAACGAGTCCGTTTCTTTTCTGTCTTCGTATTTAAAATTTCACCAACAAGTTCATGATTAGTATTTACCACTAAATTGTACATTTCTGGTAAATTACCCATGCCCATCATTCCGCCGCCGCCAGACGCACTCATTTCTTTCATACGGCGCATAAACTCGGGTACAGTAATTAGGAAAGGTGAAGCATTAGAATCCATTGCTTCTAATTGAACCGTATAGGTTTCTTTAGGTACAGCATTCTCAATCATTGGTTTTAAAGTTTCTTTCTCATCATCAGATAATTTAGAAATAACGGTATCGTCTTTCTTAATTAAATTATCAATATGATCGGCATCTACACGAGTAAACTTCACTTTATCTTTAGAAGTTTCTAGCTTTTGCATTAAATGTGAAACTATAGGAGAATCTAATAATAAGACTTCATATCCTTTTTCCTTTGCCTCTTGAATATAGCTGTGTTGTGCATCTTTATTAGCTGCATATAAAACAATATGATTACCATCTTTATCGGTTTGAGTATCTTTTGTCTTCTCTACGAACTCATCAAAAGTCAAATAACTATTATCTACTGTTGGATATAAAGCAAATTTCTGAGCTTTATCAAAAAACTTATCTTCAGAAAGCATTCCATATTCAATAATAACTTTGATGTCATTCCATTTTGATTCAAAGTCTTCACGGTTGTTTTTGAATAATGAACTTAGTTTATCACCTACTTTTTTAGTAATATACCCAGAAATCTTTTTAACAGCTCCGTCTGCTTGTAAATAAGAACGAGATACATTTAGCGGAATGTCTGGAGAATCGATAACTCCTTTTAGCATTTGTAAAAAATCAGGAACAATTCCTTCTACATTATCTGTTACAAAAACTTGATTTTGATACAATTGAATTTTATCTTTCTGCATATCCATACTAGGACTTAACTTTGGAAAGAACAAAATTCCAGTTAAATTAAAAGGATAATCTACATTTAAGTGAATGTGGAATAAAGATTCTTCAAATTGCATTGGATACAATTCTCTGTAGAAATTGGTGTAATCTTCATCTTCTAAATCTGCTGGTTTTTTAGTCCAAGCCGGATGTGTATTATTGATGATTTTATCAACGGTAATTTTTTTGTGAGGCTCTGTAGTTTCTTTACCGTCTTTATCTTTAGTTGTTTTTGGTGTAAACTCAGGATCGTTAACCTCTTCTGTTCCAAATTTAATTGGAACTTGATTGAAACGATTGTATTTTGTTAACAACTCTGAAATTTTTGAGGCTTCTAAAAACTCTGTTGAATCTTCTGCAATGTGTAAAATAATTTCTGTTCCTCTGTCAGATTTGTCGTGCTCGACTAAGGTATATTCTGGCGATCCATCACAAGTCCAATGTGCTGCCTTCTCATTCTTAAATGATTTTGTGATAATTTCTACTTTATCAGCAACCATAAAAGCAGAGTAGAAACCTAGTCCAAAATGACCAATAATACCTGCTTCATTGTCTTTGTATTTGTCCAAAAATTCTTCAGCTCCAGAGAATGCAATTTGATTGATGTATTTTTCAACTTCCTCAGCAGTCATTCCTAAACCTTGATCTTTAATAGTTAGCGTCTTTGCATCTTTATCAATACTAACTTCAATTTTAGCGTCTCCTAATTCAGTCTTAGCTTCACCAATAGCAATAAGGTGTTTAAGTTTAGAGGTTGCATCTGTTCCATTAGAAATCAATTCACGTAAAAAGATTTCGTGATCTGAGTACAAGAATTTTTTTATTAATGGAAAGATATTTTCTACCGATACATTAATGTTTCCTTTGCTCATAATATTATCTGTTTTTTATTTGTGTTAAACTTATAATTATAGAGTAGTCAAAAAAAATACCAAAAGATAAATTATGACAAGATGACAGAGATCGTATCTTAAGGAATTAAGAAGGCTTATAGGTGTATTTTTTTAAATTCTTATTTTTGCTATCTTTAACAAGAACAAACAAACAAATTCTACTTATATATGTACAATTCAAAAATTACTGGATTAGGTTATTTTGTGCCAGAAAATGTGGTTACAAATGACGATTTGAAGCAATGGATGGAGACGAGTGATGAATGGATTCAGGAGAGAACGGGAATACAAGAGCGTAGATGGATTGATCCAGCAACAGGAGAAACCACTTCAACGATGGCGGTGAAAGCTGCTAAAATAGCTATAGAGAGAGCAGGTTTAACAAAGGATGATATAGACTTTATCATCTTTGCGACCTTAAGTCCAGATATGTATTTTCCTGGAGGAGGTGTACGTGTTCAGGACATGTTAGACATGCCAACGGTTGGAGCATTAGATGTTCGTAATCAATGTTCTGGATTTATTTATTCGATGTCAGTTGCAGATCAATTTATTAAAACTGGGATGTATAAAAACATTTTAGTAATTGGCTCTGAAAATCATTCTGGAGGATTAGAGCGTTCTACACGTGGTAGGAATGTGACTGTAATCTTTGGTGATGGAGCAGGGGCAGCTGTTTTATCGCGAAGTGAAGAAGAAGGGAAAGGAATTTTGTCTTCTCATTTACATTCCGAAGGAAAACATGCTAGAGAATTAATGCTAGATGGTCCTTCTACTGGAAGATGGGTCCCAGAAATATTAGCCGAGAACAACCCAGATGACGAGTCATATTTCCCGTATATGAATGGACAATTTGTATTTAAACACGCTGTTGTTCGTTTTTCTGAAGCGATTGTTGAAGGCTTGCAAGCAAATAGTTTACAGAAGGAAGATATAGATATGTTAATTCCACACCAAGCGAATTTGCGTATTGCACAGTTCATTCAACGTAAATTTCAATTGAGTGATGATCAAGTATATAATAATATTATGAAGTATGGAAACACTACTGCGGCTTCAGTAATTATTGCTTTAACGGAAGCTTGGGAAAAAGGAAAGATTAATGATGGAGATTTAGTAGTATTAGCTGCTTTTGGTAGTGGATTTACATGGGGTAGTGTAATTATTAGATGGTAAAAATTAGAAGAATAAAAAAGCCGAAGCAATTTGCTCCGGCTTTTTTTATTCTTTCAAAGTTAGAAGGTTTAAAAGAAACCTCCGCCACCTTGTTTTTCTCTATTATCTCTTCTTCTTCTAGATTTAGCTCTGTTCTTTCCGCCACCAAATCGATAATTAAATCCTAAGAAAGTAGTTCGGCTTTCCCACTGGAAACGTCCATTCTGTACAAAAGGATTTGTTGAGTTGAAAGCAAATTTCATTCCTTGGAAGATATCATTTACTCTAAAGTTTACAGTTCCTTTTCCTTTTAAAACAGTCCAACTAGCCCCTAAGTTCATCATCCACATATGATCTACATCCCATTGAATATCTTTTTGTGGCCCTCTATACATGGCAAATAATTGTAATCTTAAGTTTTTTGATGCTTTAAAGCTGTTACTTACTCTAGCATTAAAAACATTGTTTTGTACACTTAATTGTTGTGGGTTTACCCCTGTGTTATCAATATTTCCAAGTTGCTCTTGCGAATAAAAATCCATACTAGAATTTACTCTCCACCATTTGTTCATTTTAAAGTTTGCAGAAAACTCTACACCATAGGCATCAGTATCATTAAAGTTGGTAAACGTTAATAATTGACCTACTGTTGGGTTTGCAGGATCTGGATTTGTAATTCTTGAAATCACATCAGAAATTTGTCTGTAGAATGTTCCAAATGTTAAGTTTCCTCCTTTAATTCGACGAGTGTAATTTACTTCAAAAGAGTTTGTAAACTGTGGATTTAAATCAGGATTACCAATAGATGTAATTAATGGAGTACTCCATTCTCTTATTGGATTTACTTGTTGAATCCCAGGTCTATCAACTCTTCTGCTATAACTCAATTGCCATTGGTTTTTTTCTGATGGACTATAAGTGAAGAATGCAGATGGATATACTGTAAAGATACTTTGTTCTACAGGCTGTACATTCTGACCCACTCTGTTAAAAATTCCTTCTACTTCAAAATTTTCTATTCTTGCTCCTAATTGCATAGTTACTTTTTTCCAGCTTTGACCATAATTGGCATAGGCTGAATAAATTCTTCTTTCGAAAGTGAAATCTGAATTACCAATAGCTTCGGTTCCTGTAACATTATTATTCGTATCAAAAGTATAGATCCTTTGATCTGTAATATTTGCATTATCAGTATTGTCTGTTCTATACTCTAATCCTAACTCTAATTTTACTTTATCAGAAAGAGGATTTGTATAATCTAAATTGATTAAAGTATTGTTTCTGTTATTGGTAATATCATTTTCGTAATTAAATACTTTATAATCAAAATCTGCTGGACTTTGTAACGTATTTAAGTTTCTGAGTTGCGTTTCACCGTCTGTTTTAGAATAAGTAGCTTCAATCTCTAAATTATGTCCTTTTTTAGCAAAATCTACTTTGTAATTCATATTATAGGTTCCTGTAGGAACTTTATTGTCTTGACTGTTGGGTGCGTTAATCAATTCATTACCATTGCTGTCGCTAATAATTGCAGATCCAGAAGCTAATCCATTAAATCTATTCTGAGTGGTATAAAAAGATAACGTGTTTTTATCATTAAGATAGATGTCAGCTCCAAACTTCACTAGGTGAGATTGGTTGTTATTAACAAAAGTAAAATCCTGAAGGTTAATACCTGGTCTTTCTACAAAACCATAATTAAAATTGTCACCTCCATTATAACCATAGTTTATAAAAAAGTTGACTTTTCCAGTTTTATAGTTCATGTTGGTAGAGGCATTGTAACGTACATAATGTCCAGCAGTTACTCCACTATTTACACTACCGTTAAAGCCCATATTGGCATTTTTATTAAGAATAATATTGATAATACCACTCATCCCTTCTGGGTTGTACTTTGCAGATGGATTGGTAATTAACTCAACACTTTTAATAGAAGTAGAAGGAATTTGCCTTAGTAATTGAGCTGCAGGGATATTGGTTGGTCTACCATCTACTAATACTCTTACATTAGAATTACCTCTTAAGCTAATTTGTCCAGTTTGACTATCTACACTAACAGATTGTACATTGTTTAAAAGTTCAGAAGCAGTGGTTCCTGCAGAGGTTAAATCTTTCCCTACATTAATCACTTTCCTATCTACTTTTTGAACCACTGTTGATGTTTCGGCTCTAACAACGACTTCATCTAGTTGAGCGCTATCTTCCTTTAAGGAAATCGTTCCTAAATCTATTTTTCTAGTTTTATTAGTAATACTAATTTGCTTGCTGTATAATTTATATCCAATAAATTGTACCTCTAAAATGCTATTTCCTTCGGGAACGTCTTTAATTTTAAAAGTTCCATTCTCTTCAGTAATTCCACCAGTAATAATTTTCTTTGCCATGTCACGTATCACAACATTTACATAAGAAAGAGGTTCTTTACTAGTTTCATCAATTACTTTTCCTGAAATAACACCAGGTCTTGGAAGTTTGTCTTTAGCTAATTGTGCAAAGGAATTTAAAGTTGCAGTTAGCATGCAGAACAGTAATAATTTTTTCATTATTTTAATTTTGGTTGATTTTTTATGATGACTTATAGACGAAGCATTTTATATCTTTGTTACTTTCTTTAACACTGTTTAACGTATTATTAACAAATGAAAAATACCACACTTGTAATGGGGGCTTCTTTAAAAGAAGAGCGATATTCTAATATGGCTATTAAAAGATTGAGAGCTAAAAAGATAGAGGTTGTTGCTTTTGGTTTGAAAAGAGGAATAGTATCTGATGTAACAATTGATATAGACAATATTGATTATGAAAATATAGATACCGTTACGTTATATTTAAACCCAATAAGGCAAAAAGAATATTACACATACATATTACATTTGAAACCTAGAAGAGTTATCTTTAATCCAGGTACCGAAAATCATGAATTTCAAAAACTATTAATGGCGAATGGTATTATAGCTGAAGTTGCATGCACTTTAGTGCTATTATCAATAAATCAGTATTAAAAATGAAAAAAGATAATCTCAAGTTACTTGTAATCATTGTAGTTGGTTTATTAGTGTATCTTACTTTTTTTATCAAAGAGGTTGAAGATGTTTCAATTGATAAAAATGTACGAAAAACAGAAGTCAGTTCTGAAGAAACTAAGATTGACACCTTGCTAAATGAAAAAGGATATTTAGTTATTGGTAAACCCAATAATGTAAAACTAATTTTAGCTTCTGATACGATTAAATACTCAGACTTCTTTAGAGTTGCACAATATAAAAACGATGTTATTATAGCTAAATTTAGAGATGATGATAATTTAGAAGTGTTTAAGAAAATCTCTGAACTCCCAGCTTTTGAGTCATATAAAGTCCCAGTGTATATGGGAAAATTAAAAGACCCAGATTTTAGTACAAATCCTGAAGCTAAACAATTCATAACTCGTATCAAAGAAGGTTGTAAAAGTGGAATTAATTTTGCGGGACATTATACATTGGTGTTTTGGGGTTGTGGGACTTCTTGTCAATATGGAGTAGTTGTTGATAGGAAAAATGGAAATATATATAACGGTTATCAATCTTCTTTAGGCTCAGAATTTAGAATAGATAGTAAGTTAATTATTATTGATGCAGATTCTTTTAACGCCGAGGCGAACTATATTCCATTATATCAATTCAAAAAATTTAGACAGAATATTTGGAGTGGTAAACGTTTTGAAAAACTAAACTAAACAGAAAACTCTCTTCCTTCTTCTGCTAAATGTACAGGTTGAAAAATCAATTCAGCTTCATTTTTAAAAGCTTCAATGTCTTTATACCTGCTAGAGTAATGTCCAATTACTAATGATTTTACATTTGCCATTTTAGCAATCTCGGCAGCTTGCTTAGCAGTAGAGTGTTTAGTTTTTTTCGCTAAATCTTCTCTATCTGTTAAAAAAGTAGCTTCATGGTACAATAGCTCTACATTCTCTATAATTGGAACGATATCGGGTTTAAAACTTGTATCGCTACAAAAAGCATAGGATTTAGGCTTTGGAGGGTTGAAAGTTAGTATATCATTAGAAATAACTTCTCCATTTGATAGTGCGAAATCTTTTCCAACTTTTAAAGATTGATAATCGCATGTATCTATTTCTTTTATATGTTTGATAGCATCGATATTTAACTTACGTAAGCCTTTCTTTTCACTAAAAAGAAAGCCATTTGTATATACTCTATGATTCAAAGGAATGGTGTGTACAATAACCTTTTCATCTTCAAAAATGAGTTCACTCTCTTTTGAAGTTAGTTCGTGAAAAACAAGGTTAAAATTTGAATATGTTTTCGAGACCTTGAGTTGTAGTTGAGTAACTTCTTTAATTCCTGTTGGTCCATATATATGGAGTTCTCTTTCTCTATTTAAGATTCCAAAAGTACTAATCAAGCCAATAAGTCCGAAAAAATGATCGCCATGTAGATGAGAAATAAAAATATGATTTATTTTAGAGAAGCCTACTTTATGTTTTCGCATTTGACGCTGTGTTCCTTCACCGCAATCTATTAAAAAATGCCTGTTATTAATTTCTAAATACTGAGCAGTTGGATGAGCATTTACTCTTGGTGTTGCAGAATGACAACCTAAAATGGTTAGCTTTAGATTCATCGAATCACAAACCTTTTGGAAGCCACTTTAGATTCATACCTTATTGAGTATAAATACATGCCAGCTTTTAAGTTGTTTTTGAAAAAAATAATAGAGTTTTTACCTTTTTTAGCGTTTATTTTTTTTACTAAAACCGTTTTACCAATTACATTTCTTACTGTAAATGTAATTTCTTGTTTAGAGTCAGAATTAAAGGTAACATTTGTAGAGTTTACAAAAGGATTAGGTGAAGCTGTTAACTTAGAGATTTTCTTTTGAGAATAACCAAGCACAGTACACATTAATAGTATAAAAAAAAGTATTTTTTTTATCATAAACCTTTATAACTAATAAATCTGACGTTAAAAACCTAAATCCCTTTCAATAGCTTCCATTTGTATAACATCTAGAGCTTCTGTAAAAGTTGGAACAATATTAAATTCTTCTGGAAAAATATCATTATCAACTGATGCACAAACAACAACAAAAGACATGCCATTTTTACGATGTTCTTTAGCGCAATTCAAAAATAAGGAGATATCTTTTTCCGAAGTGTTAAGGTTTTCAGAAACTTGTAGAATTAAATGTTGTGCTTTTAGTGCCTCAAGTTTAGATGAGAAAACGTCAAAAAAACCGTCAAATGTATCCTCTTCTGAAGTAATAATTGTATAATCTTGCTTTTGCTCAATAATCATGATTATCTTTTTATTTGCTGAGCTAATAAGTAAATAACAGCCATTCTAACGGCAACACCATTCTCTACCTGGTTTAAAATAATAGACTGATCTGCGTCAGCAACATCGCTAGTAATTTCTACACCTCTATTGATTGGTCCTGGGTGCATAATTACTATTTTTTTACCCAAGTTATCTAGAATCTCTTTATTAATGCCAAATAACTGAGTGTATTCTCTAGTAGAAGGAAAGTATTTGATATCCATTCTTTCGTGTTGTACTCGTAATACGTTAGCAACGTCACACCATTCTAAAGCCTTTTTTATATTAGTTTCTACACCAACTCCTAAACTTGTGATATATTTTGGGATGAGTGTTGTTGGTCCACAGACTTTAACTTCAGCCCCTTGTAACTTAAGAGCAAAAATATTTGATAGGGCTACTCTAGAATGTAAAATATCACCAACAATTACAATTTTTTTGCCTTTAACAGTTCCAAGTTTTTCTTTAATAGAATAAGAGTCCAATAATGCCTGCGTTGGATGCTCGTGTGTTCCATCGCCCGCATTAATGATTTTTGCATCCACATGTTTTGAGAGGAAAACACCCGCACCTACATTAGGGTGTCTCATTACTACAATATCTACTTTCATAGAAAGGATATTATTTACTGTATCAATTAATGTCTCACCTTTTTTTACAGAGGATTGACTCGCAGAAAAGTTGATGATATCTGCAGACAATCTTTTTTCAGCTAACTCAAAAGATAATTTGGTACGTGTACTGTTTTCAAAAAATAAATTTGCGATGGTAATGTCTCGTAAAGAAGGTACTTTTTTAATGGGTCTATTGATAACTTCTTTAAAATGATTGGCAGTTTCAAAAATGAGATTAATATCATTTTCATTTAGATATTTTATTCCTAATAAATGTTCTACGCTTAACTGCTTCATGTTATTTTATCTGTATATATACTGCGTCTTTTTTATGTAGTTCTTTCCAATGTACTAATACTTTTTCTTCATTAATGGCATCTACCTGTCTTCCTCGATAGTCTGGTTGAATAGGAAGATGTCTGCTAAAGCGGCGATCAATAAGCACCAATAATTCAATGCTTTTTGGTCTTCCAAATGATTGTAAAGCGGTTAAAGCTGCTCTTATACTTCTTCCAGAATATAATACATCGTCTATTATAACTACTTTTTTATCTTCGATTAAGAAATCAATATCGGTATTAGTTGCTTCTAAAGGCTCCTCTCTTCTTCTAAAATCATCTCTATAAAAAGTAATATCTAATAAGCCTAAGTCTAAAGTGTTTACCTTGTACTCCGTTTCTAATAAGTGAGCCAGTCTTTTAGCTAAAAAAACACCTCTTGGTTGTAAGCCAATTAATACAGTATCAGAAAAATCATTGTGGTTTTCGATTAACTGGCAAGCTAATCGGTGAAGGATAATTTCAATTTCTTTTGAGTTTAATAATACCTTTTTGCTCATGAGAAACGGATAAGAATTTAGCAAAATACTAAATATGGAGCAAAGCTAATGTAAAAAAGAGAACAAGCAAAATTTATGAAAGAAAAGAAAATATACTTTGTTAATTAAATTGTTGAAAACAAAAAAAACCTTTTTAAAAGTGGTATAAGAGTTGTAGTACATTTAAATGTAATTCAAAATTTGTTGCTTATGCCTTTGACTAAGTTTGAATCCATGTTAAAAACCAATAGCGTATATTTCTTCGATTTGGTTGAATTTGAGGAGATTATTCTTCATTACTTAGATACCGGAAAACATTCACTTGCAAAAAAAGCTGTAAAGCTCGGTTTAGAACAGCATCCAACATCTGTAGACCTTAAACTACTTGAGGTAGAGATACTTATATTTGATGACAAATTGGAGAAAGCAGCCCAATTAGTTAAGAAAATTCAAGCTATCGCTCCTAATAATGATGAGGTGTATATTCAAAAAGCTACTATTTTATCTAAAGGCGGGGCTCATAAAGAAGCTATAGAAAACCTTAAAATAGCACTCACACATACAAATGACAAGGTAGATGTTTGGTCTTTAATGGGGATGGAATATTTGTATTTAGACGATTTTGAAAATGCTAGATTGAACTTTGCAAAATGTATAGATGTAGATTTTGAAGATTATTCTGCCTTATACAATGTTGTTTATTGTTTTGATATGGAAAAAGATCATGAGCAAGCAATACAATATTTAAACACGTATATTAATATCAACCCATATTGTGAAGTTGCATGGCATCAATTAGGGAGGCAATACTTTATTTTAAACATGTTTAAAGAAGCACTTACTTCTTTTGATTATGCTGTTTTAATAGATGAATCCTTTATTGGAGGCTATCTAGAGAAAGCTAAAACTTTGGAGCAACTAAAACGTTATGAAGAGGCTATTCAGAATTATTTAATTACATTAGAATTAGATGATCCTACGGCGTTTGCTTATGTTAGAATTGGTGAATGTTATGATAAGTTGGATGAATCAGAAACTGCTATTAACTATTATAAGAAAGCAGTTCATGAAGACCCGTTGTTAGATAAAGGATGGATACTTTTAACAGAATCTTATTACCAACAAAAGAACTATCAAAAGGCTTTATATTATATCAATAAAGCGCTAAAGATTGATGATGATAATGCATTATATTGGAGAAAATATGCACAAATAAACTTAAAACTCGATTTTTTTGAAGAAGTAATTAATGCATTTCAAAAATGTATTATGTTAAAAGATCAAGATGTAGAGATTTTTTTAGGACTTTGTGATGTGCTGGTTTTCATTGGCGAATATAATGATGCTTTATCTGTACTTTTTACAGCGCAAAAAATATATAAAGATTTCGCAGAAATTGAATATAGATTGTCAGGATTGTTCTTTATGCTTCAAAAAGATAATCATGGAATTGCACATTTAAAAAAAGGATTACTAATTGATTTTGAATATCATGTAATTCTTAAAGAATTATATCCTACAGTTTTTGAAAAAGAGAATGTACAAAAGCTCTTGAGTAATTTTATAAAAGCAATGGAATAATATGCTATTTAATTTGTAGATATTCTTTAAAAAACTCGATAAACCAAATCAAATCATTTTGAACTAATCTTTCATTATCATCATCAAAACCTAGGATTTCATAAGAATTGTTATCGTTGTCTTTTAAGAATAATTTTCCTTCAAAAATATCCTTGTTAATTTCTTTAATTGTAAACGAAAACTTTAAAATATTATTAAAGTCAAATGTTTTTGTTACTTTTTCTATAGTAATTTTGAGTGTGCTATTTGTCAATGTTTTTGTAGAATTATTGGCTTCTTTTTTTATCCTTATTCTTCTAAAATTAAAAGTAGAAAATATAAAAAGAACTACTGCAGCAATATATAGTTTACCAATAATGACTCCTGATGCTAATGAATAAAAAATAATAAAAAGAGATATTGAAAAGGGCAAAAGAATAAGGAAAAACAATATAGTAATATCTGTTTTAGCTTTTCCTATAATCAATTCACCTCCTTCTTTTTTAAAAGATATCTTTAATCGTTTTAATTTTAATTCTAAAAGTAAGGTGTCCATAATTTCGAAAATATAAGATTGATAGTATAAAAAAAGAAATTGAGTATTGTGGGTGGTAAATATAATAAGAACAACAGCAATTATTTTAAAAGACTTCATTAAATTACTTTATATTCGTGTCAATAAACTAAGGTAATTACGAATGAAAAGAACGGTCAAAGATTATATTATTATTTCTTTAAAAGGAATTGCAATGGGTGCTGCAGATGTGGTTCCAGGAGTTTCGGGAGGAACTATAGCATTTATTTCTGGTATTTATGAAGAGCTATTAAACGCTATAAGTAATATTAATATCAACCTTTTTAAGACATTAAAATCAGAAGGCATAAAAGCCGCTTGGAAACAATTGAATGGAAGTTTTTTATTAGCACTTCTTATAGGGATTTTTGTAAGCGTCGTTTCTTTAGCAAAGACTATAAAATATTTATTAGAAAATGAACCAGTCTTATTATGGTCCTTCTTTTTTGGGTTAGTTTTAGCTAGTATTATATATATCGGAAAACAAATTACAAAGTGGAGTTTTGTAACTGTATTTGTGCTAATTTTAGCTACTGCCTTAGCGTATTATATAACTACATTAGATCCTTTGGTTTCTGAAAACTCTTCGTCTTGGTTTATGTTTTTGGCTGGTGCTATTGCTATCTGCGCAATGATTTTACCTGGGATTTCAGGAGCTTTTATTTTAGTGCTTTTAGGAGCATATAAACCAGTATTAGCTGCAATAAACGAAAGAGATTATAAAGTGATAGCACTTGTAGGTTTAGGAGCTATAGTAGGATTGCTCTCTTTTTCTAGAATTTTAAAATGGTTATTCAAGAATTATAAGAATTATACATTGGCAGCTTTAACGGGCTTTGTTATAGGTTCATTAAACAAGATATGGCCTTGGAAGAACACCTTAACATACAGATTAAACTCTCATGGAGTAGAAGTGCCTTTTAAACAAGAAAGTATTTCTCCTTTTTCTTATAATGGAGATCATCAGTTTTTGTTAGCAGTTGTATTAGCTATTATTGGTTTTGGGGTGATTATCTTATTAGAAAAATTAGCAGTTAGTAAAGATTAAATGTATCAAGAGAAAACGTTTTTACAAAAACTAACCCTTTTCTTAAAGGGACTTGCTATGGGAGCTGCTAATAAAGTTCCCGGAGTTTCTGGGGGAACCGTTTCTTTTGTATTAGGTTTTTATGAAGAGCTTATTTTTTCTTTTAGAAGGATTAATGTAAAATCTCTTAAATTACTGTTAAGCGGAAGATTCAGAAGCTTTTTTAAATATACAAACGGTCAATTTTTAATATTAATTATGGCTGGAAGTATATTCAGTTATTTTAGTATATCATTAATATTAGACTACTTCTTGGTTCATTATGAGAATTATGTTTGGAGTTGGTTTTTTGGAATGATTATAGGATCTATCTATTATATTGGTAAAGATTTTGGCGATTGGAACACAAAAAATATAGTTTCCTTAATAATTGGAGCTACAGTTGGTGTTGGAATTAGTTTCTTAACTCCAGCTGGCGAGAATGATAATCTTTGGTTTGTTTTTTTATGTGGAATTATTGGGGTTTCTGGAATGACACTCCCGGGACTTTCAGGATCATTCATCTTAATATTGCTTGGAAATTATGTTTTGCTTTTAGTAGATTCTGTAAACGTTTTGTTTAATGTAATAACTAATATTTTTTCTGGGAACTTTTCTGTTCTTGACGATCCAATAAATATTAGATACCTAAAAATTATTGGAGTTTTTACTGCTGGTTCTGCATTTGGATTAGTGTCAATATCCCATGTCTTAGGCTATGTTTTAAAAAGATATCATCAAATAGTTACTGCTATAATTATAGGCTTTATAACTGGGTCTTTAGGTATTGTTTGGCCTTGGAAAGAGAAAATATTTAAAACAGAGAATGGAAAAGTACTTGTAGATCAAAATGGAAATGATATTATAGAAAACTACCAGCGTTATTTACCAGATATATCAGTAAGTACTACCTGGATGTCTGTGTTATTTATAGTATTAGGAATTGCACTTATTTTAGTAATAGATTTTTATGGAAGAAAAAGAAAATCAGCATAAAGAAGTACTATTTGGATTAATCGGGAAAGAGATTTCATATTCTTTTTCTAAAGAATATTTTTCTAAAAAATTCTCAGCATTGGATTTAGAAAACCATAGCTATGTAAATTTTGACTTAGATAAAATTTCTGTTTTACCAGAGGTAATACATCAATATAAATTTTCATTAAAAGGAATGAATGTAACTATTCCTTATAAGCAAGATGTTTTTTTATATTTAGATAAAGTACATAAAGTTGCAAAGAAGGTAGGAGCAGTAAATACTATTAAATTTACTAAAAAAGGAAAGCTTAAAGGGTATAATACAGATGTAATAGGTTTCGAAAACTCAATAAGACCATTGCTGCAAGAACACCATAAAAAAGCATTAATTTTAGGTACTGGAGGCGCTTCTAAAGCAATAGCTTATGTCTTGAAAAAATTGGAAATAGAATTCCGTTTTGTTTCTAGAATACCCAAAAAGAAAAAACATATTTCTTATAAAGACATAGACGAGTCAATACTTAATGAGTATACTCTAATTATTAATTGTAGTCCAGTAGGAACTTATCCAAACATTCATAAAAGTCCTAATATTCCATATCAATATCTTACAGAAAAGCACCTCTTGTATGATTTAATTTATAACCCCTCCGAAACAGTATTTTTAAAAAAAGGAAAGCAATACAAAGCGGTCATCAAAAATGGTTTTGAAATGCTTGAACTTCAGGCCGAAGCATCATGGGAAATTTGGAATTCTTAATGTATCGTATCTTATCTATTCTTTATAGTGCGTAAACTTTTTTAGAACTTATTAAAGTTTCCTTTTTCTTTATGTAAGTAGTCCTTATCTTTATAGACTAATTTGTGGAACCGTAAACATTGTAGATATGTTAGAGCCAAACGAAAAGGAAGTTACAGAATCTTCTTTATCAAATACTGAAAGTGAAAAAGTAAGCCAGACTTCAAAAGAAACCCTTCCAGAAGAAGGTGTAGAAAAGGATGCACCAAATGAAGTTGCTGAGGAAACTACTGAAGAAGCTGTTAATGAAGTAGAGAGTAAGGTTGCCGAAGAAGCTGAAGAAGAGACTGTAAAAGAAGAAATTCCTGAAATTAATTATGAGACTTTTGATTTAGATGAGTTGACTATAGCTTTGGAAAAGTTGATTAAAGAACACCCAGTTCAACGAATCAAAAATCAGACAGATAAAATAAAAACGGCTTTTAATAAAAAGTTTGGAGCAATTTTAAATGAAAAGAAAGAAGCATTTCTAGCAACGGGAGGGAATGCTATAGATTTTCAGTTTAATAGCCCCGTTAAGCAAAAATACAACGGATTGCTTTCTGAATACAGAATAAAGAGAGATGCTTTTTATGCGGATTTAGAAAAGCAATTAAAAGAAAACTTAGAAAAAAAGCTACAAGTTATAGAAGACCTAAAAGCACTCATTGAAAATGCCGACGCAAAAACGATGTATAAAAGCTTTAGAGAGTTGCAAAATACGTGGAGAAGTATTGGTCCGGTTTCTAAAACAAAGTATAATGATACCTGGAAGATTTATCAGCACCATGTAGAAAGGTTCTATGATTTACTGCATTTAAGTAATGATTTTAGAGATGTAGATTTTAAGAATAACTTAGAGAAAAAACTAGCAGTTATAGAAAAGACTGTGGCTCTAGATTCTTACGAAGATATTGGTGTAGCATTTAAAGAATTACAGAAGTTACACAAAGAGTGGAAAGAAGAAATCGGTCCAGTTGCCAAAGAAATGAGAGAAGAGATTTGGCAAAAATTTAGCACAGCAACAAAAGTAATACACGATAAAAGACATCAGCATTATAAAGAGCTTAAATCTAAGTATCAAGAAGTTATTGATGAGAAACTTAAGGTTATTGAAGCTATCAATGCTTATGATGCTTCTAAGAATTCGAGTCATAAAGATTGGCAGAATAGTATCAAAGATATTGAAGCTTTAAGGAAAAAATATTTTGATGCTGGTAAATTACCCTATTCGAAAAGTGAAAAAATATGGATTCAATTTAAAGAAGCGACTAAGAAGTTTAATAAAACTAAAAATGAGTTTTATAAAAGCGAGAAATCTAGTCAGCAAGAGAATTTACAAAAGAAACTTGCACTCATAGAAGTTGCTGAATCTCTAAAAAATAGTGAAGATTGGGAGACAGCAACAGAAACCTTTAAAAGAATTCAAGCTGATTGGAAAAAAATTGGTCATGTACCAAGGAAATTTTCTGATGACATTTGGAAAAAATTTAAAGGAGCTTGTAATTATTATTTCGATAGATTTCATAATCAAAAAAATGTTTTAAGTAACGAACAACAAGCAGTTGTTGATGCAAAAAAAGAATTTTTAGAAAATTATAAGGCATCAGAAAAACATACTAAAGAATCTCTTAAAGAATTGATGAATTCATGGAATGCACTTGGTAGGCTTCCGCGTAGTGCAAGACATTTAGACTCTAAGTTTAATAAGCTTATTGATAAGGCTCTTGAGAGCTTAGATATTGATAAGGAAGAGATAGTAATGCTTAAGTTTAGAAATATTGTTGATGGGTATCTTGCAAATAATAATTTTAAGAAGCTAGATTCAGAGTTGTTATTTGTTAGAAAGAAAATTGACGAAAGCGTTAAAGAAATTCAGCAATTAGAAAATAACTTAAGTTTTATATCATCAGCAACAGATGACAATCCTCTAGTGCAAAATGTAAAAATTAGAGTAGAAGGATTTAAAGAAGATCTTGTTATTTGGAAGCAGAAATTAGACTATCTAAAAAGACTTGATTATTAAAAACAAAAAACTCGGATAATTTATCCGAGTTTTTTGTTTTATATAAATAGTAGATTAAGAAAACATTTTGTCAATTTTTTCTTTTTCTTCTGCAGCTAAAGCAGCATCAACTAAAATTCTTCCACTATGCTCGTCAATTGTAATTTTCTTGCGATTTGCAATTTCTAACTGAACTTGTGGTGGTATTGTAAAGAAAGACCCTCCAGAAGCACCTCTTTCAATAGATACAACGGCTAATCCATTTTTTACTTTTGTTCTTATTCTATTGTAAGCTTTTAATAAGTGATCATCAATAGAACTTGCATATTCTTCAGATTTTTTATTTAAAAGCTTTTCTTCCTTTTCAGTTTCTTTTAAAATAGCATCTAATTCATTTTTCTTGTGCTCTAAATGCTGATCTTGTTTTGCTAATTTTTCTTTAGTTGCATCAATCACTTCATTTTTCTGTGCAATTTTTGCTTTGAATTCTTTAATTCTTTTTTCAGCTAACTCTATTTCTAATTCTTGAAATTCAACTTCTTTTGCTAAAGAATCAAATTCTCTATTATTACGAACTTTCTTTTGTTGTTCGTCATATTTTTTCATTAAAGCTTTAGATTCATCAATAGCAATTTTTTTGTTATTGATATCTGTTTCTAAATTAGCAACATCTTCAGCTAAATTAGAAATTCTAGTATTTAATCCAGCAACTTCATCTTCTAAGTCTTCTACTTCTAAAGGTAATTCACCTCTCATGTTTCTAATTTCATCAACTCTAGAGTCGATTAATTGTAAGTCATATAAAGCTCTTAACTTAACTTCTACGCTAACTTCTTTCTTCTTTGCCATGTTTATATATAATAAATAGGATTTGTACTTTTTTCTGATAAAATGATTGCAAAACTAGTGATTTTTTTTGTAAGATACTCAACCAAAAGGTTTTTTGTAAACTGTTCACTTTCATAATGTCCAACATCCATTAAAAGAATTTTCCCTTCAGCCTTAAAAAAATCATGATATTTAAAATCTGCGCTAATGTATGCGTCTGCTCCTGAGCGAATTGCGTCTGTAATGGCAAAGCTTCCTGAACCACCTAAAACAGCTACTTTTTTGATAGTTTTACCTAAGCTTGCCGAATGGCGGATACAATTTGTTTTCATTGTTTCTTTTACAAATGAGAAAAAGTTTTTTTCACTCATTGGAGAAGAAAACTCTCCAATCATTCCCATTCCTATATTTTGATGTACGTTTTCTGTAACTACAATTTCATAGGCAACTTCTTCATAGGGGTGGTTTTTTTGCAAAGCGGTTAAGATTTGTTGCTCATTCTTTCGTTCATAAGTGACAGAAATTTCAACTTCCTTTTCAGTATGCATGACCCCTTTTTTACCCAAGGTAGGGTTAGAATTATGATTCCCTCTATAAGTCCCTATTCCTTCTTTAGAAAAACTACAACGATCGTAATTTCCAATATTTCCAGCACCTGCAGTAAATAAAGCATTTTTTAGTTCATTAGCGTTTTTTGATGGAACATAAGTGGTTAATTTATGAATGATCCTTTTTTTAGGAACTAAAATTTGTGGGTTTTCTATGCCTAATACATCACACATTTTGGCACTCACCCCCAACTTACTATTATCTAATGCAGTATGAGTTGCATAAATAGCAATGTCATTTTTAATAGCTTTTAAAACTACACGCTCAACATAGCTGTTTCCATTGAGTTTTTTTAAACCACTAAAAATGATAGGATGGAAGCTAACAATAAGATTACAATTTTTAGAAATAGCCTCGTCAACGGTTTCTTCTAACGTATCTAAAGTTACTAAGACTCCAGACACTTTTGTTGTATAATTACCAACTAATAATCCTACATTGTCAAAATCCTCTGCATAGGATAATGGTGCTAATTCTTCTATATAATTTGCAACTTCTCTAATTGTCATGTATCTAAAGTTTAGAAATCAAAGTTAAGATTTTTAATGTACTTTCGTACTAATGAAATTGGTTCGATTTTTACTTTTTCCATTTGCTATTCTGTACGATTTGATTACCTCAATTCGAAATTTCTTCTTTGACACAGGTGTTTTTAAATCGACATCCTTTAATTTTCCTGTAATTGCAGTTGGTAATTTAAGTGTTGGAGGAACAGGGAAATCTCCTCAAATAGAGTATTTAATTCGACTTTTAAAAAATAAAAATATTGCCGTGTTAAGTAGAGGTTATGGAAGAAAAACCAAAGAATTTGTTTTGATAAATCCTTCTCATACAGCTGATGATGTAGGTGATGAACCATTGCAGTTTTTTACAAAATTCAAAAATATTCCAGTAGCAGTAGATACCAATAGAGTAGCAGGAATTAGACGTTTAAAAAAAGAAATAAACCCTGCATTCGTTTTATTAGATGATGCATTTCAGCATAGAAAGGTAAAAGCTGGTTACTATATATTACTTACAAAGTATAATGATCTTTATTCGAATGATTTTTTGTTGCCTACAGGTAATTTAAGAGAGGCTAGGAGAGGTGCTAAAAGAGCCAATGTTATTTTGGTGACTAAATGCCCTGAGGATTTAAGTAAACAACAACAAGAACATATTATTAAGGAAATAAACCCCCTTAAAAATCAGCAAGTTTTCTTTACATATATTTCTTATGGTAAAAATCTAAAAGGAAATAATCCTATTTCTATAGAAAAGTTAGCAATATACGAGGTGGTTCTGGTTACTGGAATTGCAAACCCTACACCATTACTCAATTTTTTAGATTCAAAAAAGGTAAGCTATCAACATTTAAAGTTTCCAGATCATCATCATTTTTCTCAATCAGATCTTGGTACTATTCATAATGCTTATAATAAAATTAAAGCTGAAAAGAAAATACTCTTAACCACCGAAAAAGATTATATGCGTCTGTCTAATAAAATAAATGAGTTCAGCTATATTACTATAGAAACTCAGTTTATTGACAATAAAGATGTTTTTGATAAAAAAATACTAGAGTTTATTGTAGTATAAACTCTTTATAATTCCATCGGCTAAACCAATTTTAGGAACATAAATTTTACGAGCGCCACTCCATTTCATCGCCGATAAATAAATTTTTGTAGCTGGAATAATTACATCGGCTCTATCTGGATTTAAACTCAATTCAGAAATTCTATCGGAGTAGCTCATCTTTTTTAAGAATTGATATTGTGCATTTAAATAAATATAAGAAATAGGTTTACCTTCTGTTCTTCCAGAGAGCTTAAATAGCTTGTTAATATTTCCGCCAGAACCTATTAAAGCCATTTTTTTATAAGGAGCAGTATGTTCAGAAATCCATTTCTCAACATTTTTAAATATTTCTTTGTTCACTGCTTTGGGGTTGTTTAATAAACGAACGGTACCCATCTTAAATGATTTTGACTTTATAAGCTTCCCTTTAGAAAAAATAGTAAATTCTGTACTTCCTCCACCAACATCAACATAAAGATAAGAACCATCACTTTCAATCAATTGATTTAAATCTGTAGAAGAAATAATAGCAGCTTCTTCTTTGCCGCTAATCACATCAATCTTAACAGCTGTTTTTTCAAAGATAGTTTTAGCGACTGCCAATCCGTTTTCGGATTCCCTTAAGGCAGATGTAGCGCAAGCTTTATATTTTTCGACTCCATTAACTTTCATAATCAATTTGAAAGCATTCATGGCATCTATCATTCTTTTAATATTCGCATTGCTAATTTTGCCAGAGACAAAAGTATCCGCACCTAGACGAATAGGAACTCTTACTAAAGACGATTTTTTAAAAAGAGGTTCTTTGTTTTTTTCTTCAATAACGTTAGAAATCAATAAACGAATGGCATTAGATCCAATATCAATGGCGCCGTATTTTTTTATCTGTAACAAAAATGTACTATTTATGATTTTTAGGAAATTCGACTAAAACAGTTTTCCCTCTTTTAATGTCTTTCCAGTGTTTACTTTCAAATTTAATACCTATTACGCCACAAGTTGGTACATGAGCAATTGGTTTATCACCAAACTTATTCACAAAAGTGTTAATCCCATGATCATGACTGAAGATTATTGCCGAATTAAAACTATCATCTAATGCTTTAACTGTCTTTACTAAATACCCATCACTAAAGCTATACAATTGTCTTTTAATTTTTAGATTGGATAAAGGGTATTCGAAATTTTCGCAGAAGATAACAGCTGTATGTAATGCCCTATTGGCACTACTAGAAACAAATACATCGGGCTTAGAGATTTCTTCAGCTAAATATTTAGAAAGTAAGTGAGCATCTTTTATGCCACGCTGTTTTAGGGGTCTATCTATGTCTTCTACATTATTGTATTCCCAAGAAGACTTAGCATGTCTTACAATATAAAGTGTTTTCACACTGATGTTTTTAAGATTGATTTGTAAATATAAAAATTAAGGAGCTAATCGTTCTAATTTCCATGAAAAATCTTCTAACAATGTATAACGAATTCTATCATGCATTCTATTTGGTCTTCCTTGCCAAAATTCTATAGAAATAGGTTTTACTAAAAAACCTCCCCAATTTGTAGGTCTAGGGATTTCCGATCCTTTAAATTTTTGTTCAAAATTACGCAAACGATTATCTAATTCCTGACGAGAACTAACCACTGAGCTTTGTTCTGATGCCCAAGCTCCCAATTTACTTCCATCGGGTCTAGATTCAAAATACCCATCGGATAAATTTTCTGCTAACTTTTCTGCATACCCTTTAATAATGATTTGCTGTTCTAAACCTGCCCAAAAAAATGATAAACATACTTTGTTATTTGCTTCTATTGCTTTTCCTTTTTCTGAGTTGTAATTGGTATAAAAAACAAATCCTTCCCAAGTGTATTTTTTGAGTAATACCATTCTGTTTTTCGGAAAACCATCTAAACCTATAGCAGCGATATTCATAGCATTGGCTTCTGAAACGGTCTCTGAAGCGTCAGCATTTAAAAACCAATCACGAAATAACTCTATAGGGTTATCTGGGCAATTGCTTTCTAAAAGTTCTTGCTTTTCGTAGGATTTTCTATGATGACTTAAATCGTTGGACATTGAAAGAATTTAAAAAGTAAAATTAATAAAAAGAAGATGCTATTTGATGTTAATTTCTTTTTAATATCCAAATTCCTGTAAAGTACTCAATATCGTTGTGTCCTTCATTATTAACAAACTCTTGTTCAATAACCCAATCTCCATACATGGCATCATTTTTATGATCTATAAAACCTGTATATGGGATCTCTAATTTTCCTTCAGTTATTTCTATACCAGAAAAATCTTCATTTATTTGAGGTAATGATTTATATGACTTAATAAAGGAAATCAATTCATTGTTAATAAAACCTCTAAGCTCTCCATCTAAAGCAACTGAAAAATCGGAAGTTGGTTCAGTGAAACTTCCTCGAACATTTCCTTCCGAATCTAGATTAAAATTAACTTCAATCTCTACACGATTACCAAAAAAAGGAAGTTCATACCCAACACCATATTCATAAAAACCATTCCATTTGCCGTTTAAGTCCATATGTTAATTATATTAAACATGTTGATCTACCAATACTGCATTTCCATCTGGGTCTAAGACAACAAAACTTGCTGGACCTGAAGTGCTTTCATCTGCTTCAGTAGAGAATGGAACTCCTTTGCTTTTTAAGTGTTTTTGAATGGTGCGCACGTCATCAAATTCTGATAATGTATTGGCGTTTTCATCCCATCCAGGGTTAAAGGTCAGGATATTATTTTCGAACATTCCTTGAAAAAGACCAATTAAAGCATTACCGTTTTTTAAAATTAAATAATTACGTGCTTCATCTCCAGCAAATACAGAGAATCCTAAATTCTGGTAAAATGTTTTGGAGGCTTGTAAATCTTTTACGGCCAAGCTAATAGAAAAGGCACCGAGTTTCATGTTATTAGATTTTATATTACGAGTTTAAGATACTAAAACTTTTTAGGAGTTGCTTTTTTTAGAAAACTATAAAGAAGATTTCTTTTTAAATAAGTATAAACCTAAAAATGTGAGAGCGCCATTCAATACTAATATGGCAAAACTGAAATCAAAACCGAAGTAAGAAATAGTAGTATCATTAATGTAATAGGTTAAAAAAGGGGAGAGAATACATATTAGCGGTACAACTTTATCTTTAACTTGTATCTTGGTAAATAAACCGAAAGCATATAGGCCTAACAATGGGCCGTAGGTGTAACCAGCAAACTTAAAAATGTCATTAATGACACTTTTATCTGGATTCAAATATTTTATGATGAGGATTGTAGCCATTAAAACAAATGAAAAAGCAATGTGAATTTTCTTCCGCGTTTTTTCTTGAGATAAGACATTTTTCTTTTTATCAATTTCTAAAATATCAATGCTAAATGATGTAGTAAGTGATGTTAGTGCGGAGTCTGCACTAGAATATGCTGCTGCAATTAATCCTAATAAAAAGAACAATGCGGTAGCTAAACCTAATGTACCTTTCGTAGCAATGGTAGGAAAAAGCTCATCCCCTTTTGCATCAATTCCGTTTCTACTTGCGTAATCAGTTAATAAAACACCTAATGCTAAGAAGAAAAAATTGACGATAACCAACACTAATGTAAACCAAAACATGTTTTTCTGAGCATCTTTTAAATTTCTACATGTCAAATTCTTTTGCATCATGTCCTGATCTAAACCTGTCATAGCAATAGCGATGAAAGTTCCTGCAAAAAACTGTTTCCAGAAATAATTTCCAGCTTTATAATCTTCAAAAAAGAATGTTTTTGACAGTTCGCTATCGGCAACATAACTAAAAATATTTGAGATATTCATTTCGTCTGAAATGGTATAAATACATACACCAACAGCAATTAGCATAAAGAGTGTTTGTAAAGAATCGGTCCATACAATTGTCTTAATACCTCCTTTAAAAGTGTACAGCCAGATTAGTAATATGGTAATAATTGTAGTTAATTCAAAAGGAATATTATACTCTTTAAAAACTAATAATTGTAAAATATTAGCAACTAGATACAAACGAAGAGCGGCTCCAACAGTTCTAGAGAGTAAGAAATAGGATGCTCCTGTTTTATAGGAATAACGCCCAAAGCGATCTCCTAAATAGGTGTAAATAGAAGTTAAGTTAAGACGGTAGTATAAAGGAAGTAATACTAAGCCTATGACAGCATACCCAACGACATACCCAAGTACCATTTGCATATAACTCATATTGCTACCTTCTACCCAGCCAGGCACAGAAATAAAGGTAACTCCAGAAAGTGAGGCGCCAATCATTCCAAAAGCAACTAAATACCATGGAGATGAATTATTAGCTTTAAAAAAAGTAGTATTATTTGCTTTTTTACCTGTAATATAGGAGATAAGAATTAGTACACTGAAGTAACCAAGAATTAATAGTATAATATGATGTGGTTGCATTCTGGGAATTATAGATGTTAATTATGAATTACGAATATAAGTTTTTCTACAACCTTTTTTATGCATTCGTCGTTCATAATTCGTAATTTTGTTCGCTATGGATTTTTCATCAAAACTTCTTGAGAATGCTGTAAACGAGGTGTCTCGATTACCTGGAATTGGTAAGCGAACAGCGTTACGCCTAGTGTTGCATTTATTAAAACAGCCTACCGAGCATACAAACTACTTAACAGAAGCATTACAAAGCCTACGTACTGATGTGAAATCTTGTCAAAAATGCCATAATATTTCCGATACCATTTTATGCGACATCTGCAATAACCCAAATAGGAATTCAGAAATTGTTTGTGTGGTAGAAGACATTAGGGATGTTATGGCTATTGAAAGTACGGCTCAATTTCGAGGTTTATATCATGTATTAGGTGGTAAAATATCGCCAATGGAAGGCATTGGCCCACAGGAATTGCAAATAGACTCTTTAGTAGAAAAAGTTAAGATGGGAGAAATTAAAGAACTGATTTTCGCCTTAAGTTCTACTATGGAAGGCGATACTACCAATTTCTATATTTTTAAACAAATAGAAGAACTAGAGGTAATTACTTCTACAATTGCACGTGGAATTTCTGTAGGAGATGAATTAGAATATGCAGATGAAGTTACCTTGGGAAGAAGTATTGTTAATAGAATTCCATTTGAACAATCTTTGAAGGGTTAAATTCTACTCTTCTTCAAGCTCAGAATTCTTATCTTCAGCTAATGGTTTTTCCCAGTCTTTTTTAGCTCTTATGTTTTTATAGAGTTTTATAGATAACATTAAGAGAACTCCAAAAAGAATAATTCCTATGACTCCCCAAACCCAAGAAATGGCACTTTTTAAAACTACTAAGAAGACAATGGCAAATAAAATAATAGTAGCTACTTCATTCCATATACGTAATTTAAAAGACGTGTATTTAACAATATCGTTCTGTAATTGAAGGAAAATTTTATGACATGCAAAGTGATAGAAAAATAAAGCAAAAACAAATGAAAGTTTAATATGCATCCATCCAAATGTAAGGTAGCTTGGAGTAGATAGTAGCATCCAAAAACCAAAAATGGTCGCTAATATTGCAGATGGCCAAGTAATAATATACCACAAACGTTTGCTCATTAATTTATACTGTGTTTGTAGTATTTCTTTTGCTGGCTCTTCTTTGTTTTCAGCCTCAGTTTGATAAATGAATAATCTAACAATGTAAAACAAACCTGCAAACCAGGTAACAACAAAAATAATGTGTAGCGACTTTACGTACAAAAAATCCATAAATAGTGTTTTTAATTATTCTTCCAAGCTTTAATCCAATCTACCATAACATTTACCCAATCCTCATTATCATTCATACAAGGTATGTGTTTATAATCAGTTCCGCCAGCTTCAATAAAATCTTCTTTTCCTTCCATGGCTATCTCTTCTAGGGTTTCTAAACAATCCGAAACAAAAGCTGGAGTAATTACAGCTAGTTTTTTCTTTCCTTCCTTTGGAAACTTCTCTAATTCGAAATCTGTATATGGTTTCAACCAAGGGTCTTTTAATAATCTAGACTGAAACGAGTTGCTGTAAGTGCCTTCTTTTAAACCTAATTCTTTTACAATCCCTTTGGTGGTTTCAAAACATTGATGTCTGTAGCAGGTATGATGTGCTACAGAATTCCGCTCACAACAACTACCATCAATTTTACAATGATTATTGGTGGGATCTGATTTTTTAATATGCCTTTCTGGAATTCCATGATATGAAAACAACACATGGTCATAGTCAAAACCATCTAAATGATTAGATATGTTACTACTCATTGCCTTAAGATATTCCTTTTTATTATAAAAAGGAGGTAAGATGTCCATGACAACATTGTGATAATCAGCTTCAATTATTTGTTCAGCTTTTACAGTTACAGTCTCGTAAGATGACATGGCATAATGAGGATAGAGAGGTACTAATAAAATTTCATCCACACCTTTATCTGTAAGTTCTTTAAACCCTTTTTCCATACTCATAGAGCCATATCTCATGGCTAAAGCAACAGGAATATCAATCTTGTCGGAGACTTTTTTTGAAAAACGCTCTGAAATTACGACTAAAGGAGAGCCTTCATCCCACCATATTTTTTTATAGGCAGCTCCAGACTTTTTGGGTCTTACATTTAAAATAATCCCTTTAATTAAGAGGTATCTCTTCCAATAAGCAATGTCAATGACTCTTTCATCCATCAAAAACTCATCGAGATATTTTTTTACATCTTTTGTGTCTGTACTATCTGGTGAGCCTAAATTAATTAGTAAAATTCCTTTCATGTATGCTGATATTATTTCAGTTTATTATGTATTTGTTTTGTTGCTTCGTAGAGTGTAATAGCCAAACTATGTATTACATTCATAGATGAATTTCTTCCAAACATCGGAATAGCGACAGTAAAATCTAACAAGTTAATATTTCGTATCCCTTGTCTTTCACTACCTAAAAGCAAGACAATTTTTTCTGTAGCGGTAAAATCAAAATCTTGAATATTAATGCTTTTATCGGTGATTTCTATACCAATGATAGTATTTCCTTCCGCTTTTAATTGTGTAATGATTTTTTCGAAATCATGGTAATGTTCAAAATTAATTTGATTAACAGTATTTCTAGCAGTTTTTTTTACAATTCTATTCTCCATAGAAGGAGAACTTTCATGCAAATATATTTTTGACACTCCAAAACTCTCAGATACCCGAAAACACATCCCAATGTTTTCTGGAGTTCTTATAGCATCACACACAACTGTAATAGGAAAACGTTGTTGATTGTTTTGTATTTCAGTATGACTTAATTGCTTCATGAATTAGGTTGTAAAGACATCACATATTTTTTGGGAGTTGTCCCAAATTTCTTTTTAAAAGCAGCAATAAAATGACTTGCAGTACTGTAACCAACCTTAAGTCCTACTTCATTTACGTTATGTAGATTGCTTTCTAATAATCTTCTAGCATGCTCCATTTTGTAATCAAATAAAAAACTATAAACGGTATCTCCATAAATCTGTTTAAAACCCTCTTTTAGTTTTTTAATATTCAAGCCAATTTCATTCGCTAATTCCTGTAAACTAGGTGGCTCCGACATGTTTGCGATTATAATGTCTTTAGCTTTTCTGATTTTTAAAACATTTTGTTCATCAACTAAAAAAGGGCAATATTCTCCAACACTAGCATCGTCCTTTTGAAAATGCAAACTTAAAAGCTCGTATATTTTACCTTTAATGTATAGATCTTTAATGGCACTATTTACATTTGCGTTAATAATCTGTTGTAATACAATTAAAACAGTAGGTTTTATATCTTGATCGTCATAATACTTCTTATTGATATTCTCTGAACTCAAAAAATGAATATATCCTGCTTCTTTTGAGAAAAGAGAATGAAATTTTTCAATAGATATTAATAAAGAAATTAATGTTGTTTTCGGATTGATAACTAAATTAATAGGAAGTTTTCTTTGAGGATTATATAAAAGAATAGACCTTTTATCTAGCACATCAAAAGTATATGCACCATTGTTGAATAAAAATTTAGAAGCTCCTTTTAAACAAAAATGTAACTGTATATAAGTACTGTCTATATCTCTTTCAAATAACTGATTTTCATTACTTTCATTTTGAAAATGAAGTAGATGAAAACCGTTCTCTAAGTTGCTTTCTTCAAAAGTACTTTGAGCGATACTTTTTGACATATCTTAAAATTTGTTTTAAACCTGTTTTATTTAGAATCATTCTACATAATAAATAAGCGAGTAGTTGATTCTACTGCAAAAATAAAGCTTTTTGCAAGTTATTTAGATAAAATACATCTAAAAAACATATAACGATATAAATAGTACTTACAGCGACATTTTTATAGAGTTTAAGTTTTTACTTTTGACACGCTTTTAAGAAATATATGCCTTTAGAAGATTTTCATTTTAACCTATACAATATTGGTGTCAGCTATCAAAAAGCTGATGCACATACAAGAGGTAGGTACAGTCTAACAAAAGAAAGTCAGGTTGCTTTATTAGAAGAGGCAAAATCTTTAGGTTTTGAAGGTGTTCTTGTATTATCTACATGTAATAGAACTGAAATAACGGGCTTTGCACAACATCCATATCAATTAATTGAACTTTTATGCAAGTATTCAGATGGTGATGTAGAAGAGTTTGCTAAAATCTCTAATGTTTATAAAAACAGGGATGCGGTAAATCATCTTTTTAGAATTAGTTGTGGTTTAGAAAGTCAGATTTTAGGAGATTATGAGATAGTAGGTCAGTTAAAGTTAGCTTTTAAACAAGCAAAAGCAGTTGAGACCTCAAATGCTTATTTAGAAAGATTAATGAATTTAGTATTTCAAGCAAGTAAAAAAGTAAAAAATCAAACTAAATTAAGTTCAGGAACAACCTCCGTTTCTTATGCAGCGGTTCAGTACATCATTAGTAATTTGCCAAATTATAATTCAAAAAACATTTTAGTTTTTGGTTTAGGTAAAATGGGTAAGCATACCTGTAAAAATTTAGCTGAATACACAAAAAACAAATCTGTTACTTTAATTAATAGAACAGAAGAAAAGACTACAGCTTTTGTTAAAGAACATCCATCTATTCAGAAATCAACCATAGAAAATTTAACCAATGAGGTTGCTAATACAGATGTATTAATAGTTTCAACAGGTTCAGATAAACCAACGATTACGAGAGAGCATGTTGCTTCTACTAAAGAACTATTGATTTTAGATTTATCTATGCCAGAAAATGTGCACAGTTCTATCAAGGAATATGATAAAATTACGTTAGTAAATGTAGACCAATTATCTAAGATTACAGACAAAACCTTAGCATTGCGTCAAAACGAAATACCTCTGGCTGAAGCCATTATTGAAACTCATAAGCAAGAGTTTAATGAATGGTTGCATCATAGGAAATTAACCCCTGCAATAAACGCTTTAAAAGAGTCTTTAGAAGCAATCAAGAAAGATGAAATCAATTTTCATAAAAAGAAAATAGATGGATTTGATGAAGATCAAGCAGAATTGTTAACTTCGAGGTTTATTCAAAAAATAACTACACAATTTGTAAAGCATCTAAAGGAAGAAGAAACATCTGTAAATCAAAGTATTCAGGTGATGTCCAAAGTCTTTGGGTCTAACTAAAAAAATCGATGCAAAAAATCATCAAAATAGGAACTCGCGATAGTCAGTTAGCAATGTGGCAAGCGCGAAAAGTTCAAAAACTATTAGAAGAACTCGAATATCAATCAGAAATAGTTCCAATCAAATCAACAGGAGATGTAGTATTGCATAAACCTATTTATGAAATAGGAATTACAGGTGTTTTTACCCGAAATTTAGACATTGCATTATTAAACAATGAAATTGATATAGCGGTACATTCAATGAAAGATGTACCTACTGTATTGCCAGAAGGAATTATTCAAGCAGCGGTATTAAGAAGAGCGAATTATAGCGATATTTTAGTTTTAAAAGACAATGAAGAGTTTTTTGGACAAAAAGAGGCTACCATAGCTACAGGGAGTTTACGAAGAAAAGCACAATGGTTAGATAGATATCCTACACACACCGTGGTAGATTTAAGAGGAAATGTAAATACACGCTTAGAAAAACTGGACAATAACGATTGGGATGGTGCCATATTTGCTGCAGCGGGATTAGAACGTTTAGGCATGAGACCCGCAGAAGCTGTAAATCTTTCTTGGATGTTGCCAGCACCAGCTCAAGGAGCAATAATGTTAGCTTCTTTAGAGGAAGATGATTATGTAAAAGATGCTTGTGAACAATTAAATCATAAAGAAACAGATATCTGTACTAAAATTGAGCGTGAGTTTTTAAACCGTTTAGAAGGTGGATGTACTGCCCCAATCGGAGCTTTGGCTTATATCGATGAGAAAACAGATGAGATAAATTTTAAAGGAATTTTATTAAGTAAAGACGGAACTAAAAAAATACAAGTAACAAAAAATGCACCTGTAAATCGTCATAGATATTTAGCGAAAGATTGTGCAGACTATATTATTAATAGAGGAGGGAAACAACTGATATTAGAAGATATGGATGATTATGATATGGGTAAAAAAGTTGCTGTATATTCTACAAAATCATTATCAGAAAGTCAAACCAAGCTGTTTCATGAAGGTGTTACCTCTGAAAGTAGCGATTTTATAAAAATAAGATTTAATAGAATTGCACCTAAAGTGGTGAAAAATGAAATTGATAATGTAATTCTTACTAGTAAGAACGGAGTAGAATCTATTTTAAATAGCTTTACAAAAGACGAACTAAATTTTAAGAATATTTATTGCGTTGGGAGAAGAACAAAAAAGTTGATTGAGAAAAGAATAGGACTCGTGAAGCATTCAGAAAAGAACGCACAAAAATTAGCCGAATATTTATCGAACGAAATTAAAGGACAAGAGGTAACTTATTTCTGTAGTGATTTGAGATTAGATACTTTACCAACCATATTGTCTGAAAACGATATTATAGTGCATGAGGTAGAAGCATATAAAACAATGTATAGTCCAGCAGATGTTGCCGAAAATGTAGAGGGTGTACTATTTTATAGTCCATCAACAGTAGAAAGCTATGTGCAAAAGAATGTTACAAATAAAGTAGCTTTTTGTATTGGCGTTTCTACAGCCAAAGAAGCAGAAAAACATTTCGAAACCATAAAAATTGCACAGGTCCCTACTGTAGAAAGTGTTATTGAGTTAGTAAATCATCATTATGTACAACAGAACTAGAAGACTTAGGAAATCGGAAGGAATTAGAAGATTGGTGCAAGAAACCAAACTATCTATAGATGATCTTATTTATCCTCTTTTTATTGAAGAAGGAGAAAATATAGAAACTGAAATTCCTTCAATGCCTGGTATAAAACGATACTCATTAGACACCATTTCTAAAGAATTGGATGAGATAGTTGCATTAAATATTCCTGCAGTATTACTATTTGGAATTCCATCTAATAAAGATGATGAGGGAACCGAAACTTGGAATGATAACGGAATTATGCAGCAGGCCATCCGTTTTATAAAAAAGAACTATCCAAAATTATATGTAATCACAGACGTTTGTTTTTGTGAATACACATCTCATGGGCATTGCGGAATCATTCATGATAATGATGTTGATAATGATGCCACATTAGTCAATATTGCTAAACAAGTAGTTTCGCATGCTAAAGCTGGTGTAGATATGGTAGCGCCATCTGGAATGATGGATGGAACCATACAAACCATTCGTGAAGCATTAGACAACACAGGTTTTGTGAATTTGCCAATTATGGCGTATTCAGTAAAATATGCATCCGCATTTTACGGACCTTTCAGAGATGCAGCAGATTCAGCTCCAACATTCGGAGACAGAAGAACCTATCAAATGGATCCAGCCAATAGAGATGAAGGAATGCGTGAAGCAAATTTTGATGATCAAGAAGGGGCTGATATTTTAATGGTAAAACCTGCTTTGTCGTATTTAGATATCATTCGTGAATTAAAAAATGGTTTTGATAGACCTATTGCTTGTTATAATGTGAGTGGTGAGTATGCTATGATTAAAGCAGCTGCTGAAAAGGGATGGATTGATGGAGAACGCGTGATGATGGAGAGCTTATTGTCTATGAAAAGAGCTGGAGCAGATATCATTATTACTTATTTTGCGAAAGAAGTAGCAAGAATATTAAATAAATAAAATGCAAATTAAAGAATCACAAAAATTATATAAAAAGGGATTGATAAACTTGGTTGGAGCGGTAAACTCTCCTGTAAGAGCATTTGCTTCTGTAGGAGGAAACCCTTTGTTTATAAAAAAAGCCAAAGGATCTACAATTATTGATGTAGATAACAATCGCTATGTAGATTTGGTATTGTCTTATGGACCAATGATTCTAGGGCATCGCCATAAAAAAGTACAAAGAGCCATAACCAAAGCGTTAAAAAATGGCTATTCATTTGGAGCGTCAACTCAGAATGAGATTAAGTTGGCTAAAATTGTGTGTGATGCATTTCCAGGAATGGATAAAGTTCGGTTTGTAAACTCAGGAACAGAAGCAGTCTTAAGTGGAATTCGTTTGGCACGAGCATTCACTGGAAAAGATAAAATTATTAAATTCTCAGGCTGTTATCATGGTCATCAAGATGCTTTGTTGGTGGCAGCAGGTTCTGGATTGGCAACCTTAAGTATGCCAGGTAGTAAAGGAGTTCCAGAAGGAGCCGTAGAAAATACCTTGATTGCAACGTATAATGATTTGGAAAGTGTAAAAAAACATTTCGATAGTCATGATGATATAGCTGGGGTGATAATTGAGCCGGTTGGTGGAAACATGGGAGTGGTTATTCCGCAGAACAATTTCTTAAAAGAATTAAAAGAATATTTAGAATCTAAAGGTGCCTTGTTAATTGCAGATGAGGTAATGACAGGTTTTCGTTCTAAATTTGGAGGAGCACAAGAGTTATTTGATGTAGAAGCAGATATTACATGCTTAGGAAAAGTAATTGGAGGAGGTTTTCCGGTAGGTGCTTATGGAGCAAGAAACGAAATCATGGAAATGGTAGCACCACTAGGAGGCATGTATCAAGCAGGAACTTTGAGTGGCAATCCTATAGCTATGGCAGGAGGGATTTCAACATTAACAGAGTTAAAAAGACAAAATCCTTATCAACAATTCGATGAAATTGGTGCTAGAATAGAAGCTGCCTTATTAAACGCCGCTAAAAAATATAATGTAGCTGTAACAGTAAATCGATTTGGGTCGATGTTAAATCCGTTTTTCACCAAAGTAAAAGTGACTAACTTTGAAGAAGCCCAAACATCAGATACCAAAAAGTTTGGATTGTTCTTTTGGGAGATGATTCATAACGGTGTGTTTTTACCTCCATCGCAATTCGAGGCATGGTTCTTGAATTCTGCAATGAAAGATGAAGACATCATTAAAATTGAAAAAGCTATAGACAAAGCTTTTCAAAAATTACAAGATTAGATATGAAAAACTTATTATATATACTCGTTTTTATAGCAATAGGATGTAAAACGACAGCTGAATCATCAAAAGACAAACAAAAAGAACTAATGTTTGAAACAGTTGCTCAAGCGAATCTATATGGAGATGGTGAAGAAGGAATAGAAGAAGGGAATTTGATTGTAAAAAATAAAGCTGAGTGGGACACGCTAATAAACAAAATGGATACAGCGAATAAAGTGTCAGCTACCTTTAAGGGGCTTCCAATAGATTTCTCAAAAGAGATAATTATTTGTGTTTTTGATAAATTAAGAAGTTCTGGTGGAGTAACTATTGCAATCACTAAAATGGAAATGAATGAGAAAAGTGTTTCTGTATTCTATTCGATAAAAAAACCACTGGAGAATCAAGTCTCTACTTCGGTAATGACACAGCCTTTTCATATTGTAAAAATGAAAAGAAGAACTGAAAATATAGTATTTACAAAAAGCGAAGATTAATAGAAATGATAAAGAACGACTTATTTTTAAGAGCCTTAAAAGGAGAAACGGTAGATAGGCCACCAGTATGGATGATGAGACAAGCTGGACGTTATTTACCAGAATTTATGGAAATCAAAAAGAAGTACGATTTCTTTACGCGTTGTAGAACACCAGAATTGGCTTCTGAAATTACAGTGCAGCCTATTCGTAGATATGGTATGGATGCAGCTATTCTTTTTTGTGACATTTTAGTCATACCACAAGCGATGAATATTGAGGTACAAATGAAACCAAATTTTGGACCTTATTTGCCAAACCCAATTCGTACACAGAAAGATGTAGATAATGTAATTGTTCCAGATGTGCATGTAGAGTTAGATTATGTATATCAAGCTATAAAAGCTACCAAAGAAAAATTGAATGATGAGATTCCTTTAATAGGTTTTGCAGGTTCACCTTGGACCATTTTGTGTTATTGCGTACAAGGACAAGGTTCAAAAAACTTTGATAAAGCCAAAGAATTTTGTTTTACTAACCCTATTGCAGCACATCAATTATTGCAAAAAATTACAGATACTACCATAGCTTATTTAAAAGCTAAAGTAGCCGCAGGTGTGAATGCAGTTCAAGTTTTTGATTCTTGGGGAGGAATGCTTTCTCCAGTAGATTACCAAGAATTTTCTTGGCAATACATTCAACAAATAATAGATGCGTTAAAAGAAGAAGCTCCTGTCATAGCCTTTGGGAAAGGTTGTTGGTTTGCTTTAAATGAAATGTCTAAATCTGGCGCATCAGCTTTAGGGGTAGATTGGACCTGTTCTGCAAGAAATGCACGCTATTTATCAGGTGGAAATATAACACTGCAAGGTAATTTTGACCCAACTCGTTTATTCTCTCCACCAGCCGAGATTAAAAAGATGGTACATCAAATGATTAATGATTTTGGAAAAGATCGATATATTGTAAATCTAGGTCATGGTATTTTACCAAATATCCCATTAGATAATGCCAAAGCATTTATAGATGCTGTGAAAGAATATCATGTATAAAAACATATTTAAAGGATTGCTAGCGTATTCTAGAGCTTTTAATTTATTATCAAAGTTAAAACTCTGGAAATACTTTGTAATTCCTATTGTTATTAGTGTTTTTATTGCCATTTTAATTCTTGTAACTGCCTACGGATTATCCGATAATCTAGGAAGTTTAATAAGTCGCTTATGGATTTGGGAATGGGGGAAAGAAACCTTTGAAACCATAGGGACTTTCATTGGAGGATTCATTATCATGGTAATTGGATTGATTTTATATAAGCATACCATTATGGCACTATCTGCGCCATTTATGAGTCCAGTTTCAGAAAAGATAGAAGCTTATTTAACAAATGCTGATTCAGTAAAAAGAAGTACAGCATCATTTCTAACATTGTTAGGGAGAGGTATTAGAATTAATGGTAGAAACTTAATAAAAGAGCTAATACTTACAGTGCCTTTATTGCTTTTAAAATTAATCCCTTTTGTAAATATATTTTCAGCTTTCTTGTTGTTTTTATTACAAGCTTATTATGCAGGTTTTGGTAGTATGGATTATACTTTAGAACGTCATTATATGTATAAAGATAGTGTGCGTTTTGTGCAAAAAAATAGAGGATTAGCCATTGGTAATGGGATAGGGTTTTTATTGTTGTTATTGATTCCGATTATAGGTGTTATATTCGTATTACCTTTATCTACAACAGCTTCAACCATAACAACCGTTGAGGTATTACACTCAAATCAGGTAAGTAGAAAATGATCCGCTTAGAACACATAGAAATAACTCCTGTTAAAATAGAGGATGCTTGGAAAATATGTGATTTTGCTGTAGCAAATGAGCACAGAATGAAAGCCTATTTTCCTTTAACACTTGCGCAGAATTTAACACCCGATTTATCTAAAAGATTCACAACCTTAAAAGCTAAGCAGTTTGAAACGAACGAAGAATATCTTTTTATTGTAAAACCTAAAGAAAGTAGAGCCGTAATTGCACTAGTCTATATTAAAGAGTTAGATTGGGATAAACATCATGGTGAGTTTGCTTACTGTGTCGATTATAATTGGGAAGGAAAAGGGATTACAAGCTTGGTTGTAAAAGAACTTTCTAAGTTTGCATTTACTAAATTGAATCTTAAAACTTTGGAGATTAAAGTACACAAAGACAATATTGCTAGTGTTAGAGTTGCAGAAAAATGTAACTTTACTTGGCAAAGAACCTTAAAAAACGAATATACTCCTCCGGGGGGCAACCCTATGGATATGGAGTTGTATGAATTATATAAGGTTTAAATCAGCAAAGATGAAAAGAAATGAGAAAGGGTAGGTGTAAAAGATGACTTTATTCATCTATCAACACCCATAATTAAAGATTCATAAATCATAATTAAAAAAATGCCACACTTTATACTAGATTGTACAGAAACAATTTTAGAGCTACAAGAGCCAAAAAAAATTATAGAAGAAGTCTTTGAAACTGCTTATGCTACAGGACTTTTTAAAAGAAATGATATCAAGGTTCGTCTGAACCCTTTCAAACATTCATTGGTTATGGGTGGAGATACCGATTTTATTCATGTATTTGCAAATATTATGGAAGGAAGAACTCATGACCAGAAAGCAGATCTATCTAAGAAAATTGTGTCAAAACTCAACACAATGTTTTCAGAGGTGCCTATTATTTCTATCAATATTAGAGATTTTGAAAAAGCTTCTTATTGTAATAAAGCCATGATGTAAAAATGATGAAAGAACAATTCTATCAATATATATTAAAGTTGCAGGATACAATTACCTGTAAACTAGAGCAAGTAGATGGCATTGCCACTTTTCAAGAAGATCTCTGGCAGAGAGAAGAAGGAGGTGGTGGTAGAACTCGAGTGATTGAAAATGGGGCTATTTTTGAAAAAGGAGGTGTGAATGTTTCTGCTGTTCACGGAGAGTTGCCAGAAGCTTTAAGAAAGCAATTCGGAGTAAAAGAAGGTGACTTTTTTGCTTGTGGATTAAGTTTAGTTATACACCCTAAAAATCCCTTTGTGCCTACAGTACATGCTAACTGGCGCTATTTTGAAATGTATGATGCTGATGGTAATATTGTTACCCAATGGTTTGGAGGTGGACAAGATTTAACACCTTATTATTTGTTTGATGAAGATGCGATTCATTTTCATACAGTTTGTAAAAAAGCATGTGATGCTCATCATTCTTCTTTTTATCCAAAGTTTAAGAAAACTTGTGACAATTATTTTTGGAATACTCATAGAAGTGAAGCTAGAGGTATTGGTGGTTTATTCTTTGATTATTTAAAAGAGACTGATGAGTTTTCGATGCAAGAACGCTATGATTTTGTAACACAGGTAGGAGATAGTTTTTTAGAAAGCTATGTTCCAGTTGTAGAGAAGAGAAAAAATTATGAGTACACAGAGGAGCACAAAGATTGGCAAGAAATTAGAAGAGGTCGTTATGTAGAGTTTAATTTAGTACATGATAGAGGAACTCTTTTTGGATTGAAAACGAATGGAAGAATTGAAAGTATTTTAATGAGTTTACCACCAACAGTGCAATGGAAATATAATCATCATCCAAAAGAAAATTCTGAAGAGGCAAAGCTTTTAGAAGTCCTAGCGAAACCAAAAGAATGGATTTGATGATTTTCCTTTTTTAAAAAAAGAGCTATATTTACAAGAAAAGATTATGAAATTACGAATTCCAATTATCGCATTACTATTTTTAGCTTACTCATGTGCTACTAAAGGGCCAAAAATTATAGGGTCAAGTACAAATCTTACAGAAAAATCTTCTGATTATACATCATTTAATGATATTACTGAGTACTCAAAAAATAAAGAATATGGATTATCAGGAAAATTTCCAGTTAAAGTAGGCGAGCAGAGTGTAAAAAATCAAAGAACATATTTAGCTTCCCTTGCAGGTCCAAATGGAGAGGAGATACAATTTCATAGAAGAGGCAGTTGTTGTGCCTATGAAAGTGAGAATTCTCCCTTTGGTTCAGCTTTAGTAGATGTCTATGAAGTTACTTATGAAGGGTTAAAAAAGCCTATTTTAGTGTATATCAGTTTTTATGATTTGGAAAAAATGTACATCCCAAGGGGCTTTACCAAAAGGAAATAATATTTAGTTCTAAGAAGTTAAATAATTAGTGTCTTTCCTTTTTTTGATTAAAATTTATTAAATTCATAAAAAATACTCTTAAAATTGAATTTATCATACTTAAATTTTTATTTTTAATTATTTATTTACGAATATCGCAACTGTGAAATGTAAATTGCACCCTTAAAAAGTATAAATAATCATCGATTTTTAGTACTTTTGCACTCGAATAAACAAAACAAACAATGGCCAGATTTGAATTGAAATTGCCTAAAATGGGCGAGAGTGTTGCTGAAGCAACGATTACTAGTTGGTTAAAAGAAGTGGGCGAATCCATAGAATTAGATGAAGCAGTTGTAGAGATTGCTACAGATAAGGTAGATTCTGAAGTGCCAAGTGAAGTAGAAGGTACACTTGTAGAAATTTTATTTGATAAAGATGCTGTTGTAGAAGTGGGTCAAACTATTGCTGTCATCGAAACAGAAGGTGGTGATGCTGTAATAGCTACTCCAGAAGTAAAGAAAGAAGTTGTTGAAGAGGTGCAAGAAGTAGAAAAAACAATTGAAGAAGCTAAAGAAATTGTAACGACTCCAATTTCAAAAACCTCTGAATCTGGAAAATTCTTTTCTCCATTGGTTAGAAATATTGCACAAACCGAAGGGGTTTCTATGCAAGAATTAGAAGCGATTAATGGTACTGGAAAAGATGGTAGAGTTACTAAGAATGATATTTTGTCTTATATAGAGCATAGAACTTCGGCTCCTGCAGAAGTAAAAGCTGCTACACCAAAAGCGGAGCCTGTTCAGAAGGCAGTACCAAAAGCGACACCTGTTTCAGTAAATGGAGGTGATGAAATTATTGAGATGTCTAGAATGGGGAAACTTATTGCTAAGCATATGGTAGATTCGGTTCAGACATCAGCACACGTTCAATCTTTTATAGAAATAGATGTTACCAATATTGTAAAATGGAGAGGTAAAGTAAAAGATGCGTTTTTTGCTAGAGAAGGAGAGAAGTTAACTTTTACTCCCATTTTAATGCATGCTGTCGCTTCAACAATTAAAAAATTCCCAATGATGAATATTGCTGTTCAAGGTGATAGTATTATCAAGAAGAAGAATATCAATTTAGGAATGGCTGCTGCATTACCAGATGGAAACTTAATTGTACCAGTCATTAAAAATGCTGATCAGTTGAATTTGGTTGGAATGACAAAGCAAGTAAATGACTTAGCTAACAGAGCAAGAAATAATCAATTAAAGCCAGATGAAATTCAAGATGGTACTTATACGGTTACTAATGTAGGTAGTTTTGGCTCTGTAATGGGAACACCAATCATCAATCAACCTCAAGTAGCTATTCTGGCATTAGGTGCCATTAGAAAAGTACCCGCAGTTATTGAAACATCTGAAGGAGATTTTATAGGAATTAGACAAAAAATGTTTGTTTCTCATTCTTATGATCATCGTGTTGTAAATGGTGCCTTGGGAGGTATGTTTATTAAAACATTAAAGGAGACTTTAGAAGCTTGGGATATGAATCAGGATTTCTAAATAAAATAACATAGTATATCGTTAAAACGCTCGGAATTTCCGAGCGTTTTTTGTAATATTACATTACAATTTCTTATCTTTAGTTTCCTATAAAAAATAAATATGATTAAGAGACTTTTTACCCTTGCACTTATATGTGCAACCACTTTTACTATTGCTCAAGAAAAAAATAGCCTACTTTGGAAAATTTCAGGAAATGGGTTGAAAAAAGATTCCTATTTGTTTGGAACAATGCATGTTAGCGAAAAGATTGCTTTTCATTTAGACGATGTGTTTTTTGAATCAATTATGAAATCCGATTTTGTAGCTCTTGAATCCGATCCAGACCTCTGGTTAGACAATATATTCGATGAAAACGAAATCTATGGGCAATTTAATATGTTTAGTTCTACGAGAAGTAATAATTTTTACAATACTAGTTTTGAATTAAATGAACCTAAACAGCAAGAATTGATGTTTTTTATCTCTAGAGATGATATGCTATTAAATGGTGTATTGTTTAGGACAAATCAGAACATGCAGAACTTTCAGGAAGAGACCTATTTAGATATGTTTATTTATCAAACAGGAAGAAAATTTGGTAAGAAAATTTACAGCTTAGAAGATTTGAAAAAATCATCTTATTTGGTTAAAAAAGCTGCTGGTGATGCTAGAAAAGAAAAACCAGATTTATGGCTCCAAAAACGATTTAAAAAGGAGAGTTTTTATGAGATTATGAATAATGCATACCGAGATAGGGATATTTTCTTATTAGATTCTTTAAATACAGGAATGTATAGTAAGCATTATTTAGATAATATGCTTTATATCAGAAATGAAGAGATGGCAGATAATATTGATAAGATTGCTCAAAAAGGCAGCTTGTTTTCTGCAATAGGAGCCGCGCACTTAGCTGGCAAAAAAGGAGTTATAAATATGTTGAGAGAAAAAGGATATACTGTAACCCCTTTATTATCTGATAAAACAGAGAAGGGCAAAGCTATGAAAACCAAGATAGAAGATAAAGTCGTTGAGACAGAGTACTTATCTCAAACTTCTTCAGATGGTTTTTTTACTGTTAGTGTCCCGAATAAATTGTACGAATTAAATCTCTTAAATAATACTACCTATTTATGTCCAGATTTAGCCAATGGCTCTTTTGTAAGTATTACCCGAATAAGTACATTTGACTATTTGCATCAAGGAAGTGAAAACACAATAGATTTTGATAAAATTTTAATTGAATCAATTCCAGGAGAAATTATCACTAAAGAAGAGATAACTAAACAAGGATTTAAAGGTTTAGATATTGTCAATAAAACTAAGACAGGAAATTTTCAGCGTTATCAAATTTTCTTTACTCCAATAGAGATGCTCATTTTTAAAATGGGAGGGAAGAAAGATTTTATCAAAAATCACGGCTCAACATTTTTTGATTCAATTTATTTTAACAATCTAGGTTCAGAAACGATAAACGTTTCACCTACTCATGGAGGTTTTGAAGTAGCAATCCCTAAATACCATTCATTTACAAATAAAGCGAATTATGGAAATAGATTATTACAATCTGTAGATAAAGATGGAAACTATTATTTTGTTAAAGAGGTAATTTTAAACGATGTTAACTATATAGAAGAAGATAGTTTTGAGTTAGAAAGAATACAAGAGAGGTTTTATAAAAACCTTGAACTAGAATATAATGGTGGCAGTTTTACAGATAGCTCAAAGACGAGTTTCACGAGTACTTCTAAATTAAAGAAAGTAAAAGACGTGTATGTGCATCTAAAAACATATACAAATGCAGGGCATTATTATTTATTAGGATATATTTCAAAAAACGATCAACCTAATGCTTCTTTTTTTAATTCTTTTAAATTTAAAAATTTTAGGTATAAAGAAAAAGATTTTAAGATTCAGAAAGATACCTCTCTTTATTTTTCAGTAAAATCAACAGTCAAACCAAGCTTTAGAAATTACTACACAAAATATGCTAAGAAAAACAATAAAGATTATGAATCATTTAATAGAAGGGCTTCGTATATCAGTAGAGGAAATGAAGAAGTCTTTGTGAAGTTAAATAAAAAACATGATTTTACTAGTTACGCAAATATTGATTCTTTATGGAGTGATGTTACCTATAAGAAATGGTTTAATAAATATGCTATTAGCAAATCAGAATCATACAATCTATTAAAGAATTTTTTAAAAAACAGATCGTTTAAAGTAACTAATAAAGAAAGAGGAACAGACAAAAATGGGTACCCATATTATAGTTATCTTTTAAAAGATTCTTTAAGCAGCAAGGCTGTTAAAGTAAAAAAGATTCTATCTAATGGAGCTATATATGAACTTAAAGCATTGATAGATACTACTAAAGGATTAAGCGATTTTATGTCAAATTTTTATGAAACGTTTAAACCTAAAGATTCTATTATTGGTAAACCTTTGTTTGTAGATAAAACAAGCTTGTTTTTTGAGGCACTTAAAAATAAAGATAGTATTGCTTTGGATGGTTATAACTATGTAAATTTTGAAAAGAAGGATGCAAAGGATATAATGAAAGTGGTGAAAAATTATAAGTTTGAAGATAACCAACTTAAAATTAAGGAATATCTTATTAAAAGATTAGGTAGGTTCAAGACAAAAAAGACACAACGTTTTTTAGAGGACCTTTACACAAAATCTTTTGAGAACCCTAACAATCAAATTGCAATATTAAGAGGATTAGGCGATGATAGAAATGAAGTATCCTATCAGAAGATATTAAAGTTACTAGAATCGGATATCCCACTTACTTCTAAGAGTTATGATGTTTCAAATATGATTAATAGGTTTGGAGATTCATTAGCATTGGCCAAAAAATTATTTCCAGATTTGCTTACCTATGCTACCATTGATGAATACAAAAGCCCAATTTATGAAATGCTTGCAGAAATTTTAGAAAAAGGGTTAATAGATCCGTCTATATATATCGTATTTAAAAAACAAATTTTAACGGAAGCTAAAATTGAACTTAAAAGGCAATTAAGTAAAAAAATAAATAGTAGTACGGGTACAAGTTATGGTAGATATAATGATAAGGGTTATGACGAAGATGATTTATTAAATATTTATGTGAAACTTTTATTTCCATTTAGAAAAGATAAAAATGTCCAAAGTTTCTTGTATAATTTAAAGCTTACAGATAATTATTTTGTTAAAACTTCATATTTAGTTTCTAAAATAAAGAGTAAAGAAAAATATGATAAGAGTATTTTTAATGATTTGGTATCTAAATTAAACAGTAGAGGTGTGTTATATACTAGCCTTGATAAGATTAATAGAACTGACCTTTTTCCGAAAAAATATAAAACTAAGAAAGAAGTCTATAAGGCAATTTTATTTGATAATGAAATGAATGAAAAATTAAAAGATAGCTTAGTTTTTTTAGAAATAAGAGATTTTAAAATTGCGACTAAAACGTATGAAGTATATTTCTTTAAATCTAAACCGCATAAAAACTCTAAATCGTATAATAAAGATTGGAAATTGAATTATATAGCCTTTGAAAAGAAAGGAACTCAAATTTTTGTAAAGCCTTATCATAAAGAAACATCTGAAAAATTAGACGAGACAAAACCTATCGAAGAGATATTGGATATTAGTATTGAAAAAATAAAGTTAGAAGGAAGGAAGCGTGTAAATCTATCCTCTAGAAGAAGTAGAGGCTTGTTTTAATAACGCTTAATCGATAAAAATTTTTATAACACTAAAATAAAAGAAATGAAAAAATTGATAGTAGTATTCTTGATGGCTTCAAATATTATGTGTTTTGCGCAAGAATCTGCAACTTTAAAATACAATCATAAAAAAGGAGATAAGTATATTATGACTTTATCTCTTAGTCAGAGTATGGGGATTGCTGGAAGTTCTAGTTTGATGATGAATACTAAAGTCGAAGTTTCTAAAGTAACAAAAGATGGCTTTACATTGATAAGTAAGGTTAAAAAGATTAGTACAGAATCTATTCAAGGAGGTAAAAAAACGAAGTTTGATACCAATATGAAAGAGGAGACATTAGATACTGATGGGAAAAAGCTAAAAAGCCAATTAAGCCCAATAGTAATGTCTACATCTTATATTACTTTTAATAAACAAGGTAAGATATTAAATGAGAGAATAGAACCTAACCTTAACGGTTCCAATAAAGGCATGGCAATTTATTGTGAGTTTCCTAAAGAAGCACTTAAAGTAGCTTCTTCATGGACTAATGAGCAAGAAATTCAGGGAATAAAATTGAAAATCATTTATACTGTTAAAAGAATTACATCGAATACAGTAGAAACTGTTATTGCCGGAAATGTCAATTTTATGGGCATAACCGGAAATTTAAATGGAGTAGCTATTTTTGATAAAAAGAATGGTAATACTGATGAAATGAAAATCAATACTAGTATTAACATGCAAGGAATGGAAATAAGTATGAGCTTAGAAACTACTAGCAAAAAAACAAATTAAAAGACATCAATTATTTGAAAATAAAAAAAGCCTCGACATTATCGAGGCTTTTTTTATGACTATACTATTTTTGAAAATTAAGCTAACATCGTAACTGGGTTTTCTAAATAAGTTCTTAAGGTTTGTAAAAATTGAGCTCCCGTAGCACCATCAACAGTTCTGTGGTCACATGCTAAAGTAACTTTCATTGTGTTCCCAACAACTATTTGCCCTTCTTTAACAACAGGTTTTTCTTCTATAGCACCTACAGATAAAATAGCTGAATTAGGCTGATTAATAATAGAAGTAAACTCCTGAATACCAAACATTCCTAAGTTAGAAATTGTAAACGTACTTCCTTCCATTTCGTTAGGAGCAATCTTTTTATTTCTTGCTTTTCCAGCAAGGTCTCTAACAGCGTTACCAATCTGAGTTAAACTCATTTGATCTGTGAATTTTAAAACAGGTACTAATAGACCGTCTTCTACAGCAACAGCAACACCTACGTGGATATGTTGATTATATCTTGTAGTATCTCCATTCCAAGTTGTGTTTACTTGTGGGTGCTTTTTTAAGGCCATGGCACAAGCTTTTACTACCATATCGTTAAAGGATACTTTTGTGTCTGGTATTGCATTAATTGTTTTGCGAGAGGCCATTGCATTACTCATATTTAACTCAATTGTTAAATAATAATGTGGGGCAGTAAACTTAGATTCGCCCAAACGCTTAGCAATTACTTTACGCATTTGAGAATTTTTCACTTCTTCAAAACCTTCTTCACCAACAGGAGCAAATGTTGCAACTGGAGTTGAACTACTGGTTATTTCAGTATGTTGAACGGCAGTAGGAGTATAGTTTTCTACATCTTTTTTAACAATTCTACCATTCTCGCCAGAACCTTTTAGGTCTGCTAAATTGATTCCTTTATCCTTAGCAATCTTTTTCGCTAAAGGTGAAGCAAAAATTCGACCTCCTTGTGAAGAGGTTGCGGAAACTTCTACAACAGGTGCTTCAATGGTTTCTTGCTTTGGCGCTTCAGTTGTATTTGAATGGTTGTCTTCTGTATTAGATAGCGTACCGTTTTTATGAGCTGTTATTAAACTAGAAACATCTGTCCCTTTGGGTCCAACTATTGCTAATAAACTATCAACAAGAGCACTATCGCCCTCACCAACACCAATATGCAGTAATGTGCCTTCATAGAAGGATTCAAATTCCATCGTTGCTTTATCCGTTTCTATTTCAGCAAGAATATCACCTTCTTCAATAGTATCTCCAACGTTTTTTAACCAAGAAGCTACAGTGCCTTCAGTCATAGTATCACTTAATCTAGGCATGGTAATGACTTCAACTCCACTAGGGATAGCAACACTACTTTCCGTTTTTGACTCTTCTTTAACTTCATTTTTAGCTGTTTCGTCTTTTGGAGTTTCTTCAACAGTACTACTACCATTTAATAGCGCAGAAATATCCTCACCTTCATTACCGATAATTGCAAGTAGAGTATCTACAGGTGAAGTTTCGCCTTCTTGGACTCCAATGTGTAATAAGGTTCCTTCATTAAAGGATTCAAATTCCATTGTTGCTTTATCCGTTTCTATTTCAGCTAAAATATCGCCTTCTTCTACTTTATCTCCAACATTTTTTAACCACTTTGCCACAACACCTTCTTCCATGGTGTCACTTAATCTAGGCATGTTTACAACTATAGCCATATTTTATTTGATAAAAGGATAATCTTCTTGTTCGTATACCATATCATGTAACTGATTTAACTCTGGGTATGGAGAATCTTCAGCAAATTTCTCACATTCTTTTACTAAATCTTTTACATCTTGATTTATTGCTTCGATTTCTTTATCGGTAGCATATTTTTTTTCCTTGATAATATCAAGAACTTGAGTTATAGGGTCTATTTTCTTGTATTCTTCAACTTCATCTTTTGTTCTGTAATGCTGTGCATCAGACATAGAATGACCTCTATAACGATATGTTTTCATTTCTAAAAACGTAGGTCCATCTCCACGTCTTGCTCTTTGTATTGCTTCATCAACAGCTTCTGCTACCTTAATAGGGTTCATCCCATCAACGGGTCCACAAGGCATTTCATATCCCAATCCTAATTTCCAGATATCTGTATGATTGGCTGTTCTCTCTACAGAAGTTCCCATTGCATATCCATTGTTTTCTACAATAAATACTACAGGTAATTTCCATAGCATTGCCATATTAAAAGTTTCATGTAAAGATCCTTGTCTTGCAGCTCCATCACCAAAATAAGTCAATGTAACTCCATCACTACCTTTGTATTTATCTGCGAAAGCAAGTCCAGCTCCTAAAGGAATTTGCCCACCAACAATACCATGACCTCCATAGAATCCAAACTCCTTAGAAAAGATATGCATAGAACCTCCCATACCTTTAGAAGTTCCCGTAACTTTTCCATATAATTCTGCCATTACTTTTTTAGGATCTTCTCCCATACCAATTGGCTGTACATGATTTCTGTAGGCGGTAATCATTTTATCTTTAGATAAATCCATTGCATGTAATGCGCCAGCTAATACTGCTTCTTGACCATTATATAGGTGCAAAAAACCTCTCACTTTTTGTTGAATATATACAGATGCTAGTTTATCTTCAAACTTACGCCAGAATAACATATCCTTGTACCAGTTAAGATAAGTTTGTTTTGTGACTTTCTTCATTCTAAATAGATGTTTGTAATTTATTCATATAACGTTTTACGCGTTAGAATATTCTAAACAAAAATAGTTGTTTTATATAGAATAAAAAAAGTTGAATGAGGTAATTTAATGATAACGATTTCGTAAAGCTACTTTATTTATCTTTCGCTATTACAAGTGTAGCTTTTGCTCCAGTTGCCAGGTTCCATTCATTAGATGAAATTAGATTTCCATCTTCATCATAAACCTTAAAACCTGCTGTGTTTGGACCAGAGGTTCCTTGATTTAAAGCTTTAAATGCGATTCTGTTAATACCTTTTTGTAGTGGAATTGTAAAAACTTGGTATGCTCTTCTTAATGTAATATTAAATACTACTGGGACATTATTGACTAATATCGTTACTCTATCTCCATCTGGATACTGATAATCTCTGCAGATTACTTTAATACTTTTAGACTGCGTTCTAAAACTTCCTAAATCTTGATCAATCTTTGGGTAGCGACCATTTATTTTTTTAAAAGACTTTAAAAACCGTTCCTCTGCAATTTTAGCTTTAGACAAAATTCCTTTATTCTTCAGATCCTCCTCTTTTTGCTTTCTTGCTTTTTCTAGTTGAGATTTATCATATGCTTTTTTAAAGCCACTTTTTTTATCCTTAGATTCTAAAACAGTTGGCTTTTTAATTTTTTTACTTGGAACAGCTATGATACTTTTTTTAGTACCTTTTTTAATTTTCCCCTTAGAATCATCCTGCGCATTTGCTATGAATGTAATGCATAGGAAACAGAAAAATATATAAAATGTTTTTTTATTCATCATAATAAATCTCATAAGAGATACAACAAATATAATGCCGTTGTTTTATAAAGTCGTTTACATATTGTTAAAACTTACTATTCTATAGGAAAATTAAAGTACTTTTTTGGAAATGGTTCCTCTTTAAGCGTAAAATGCCACCACTCATTCTCATAAGGTTTAAATCCATTTTTAAGCATCAAACCTCTTAAATACAATCTATTCTTTTTTTGAGTTGCATTGATTTCTTTATAAAATGGGTGGGATTCTTTTCCGAAAAAATCATAAGGGCTGCCCATATCTAGCTCTTTTCCAGTCTTACTATCTATAATAGTTAAATCAACAGTGCTTCCTCTGGTATGGCCAGATTTAGAGGCTATGTATCCTAAAGTAAATAAATCTTTCTTAGCAACATTCGGATAGTATTGAGATTTCATTAGAGTATCGTTCAAAACCTTTGCCCATCTCACAAAATGATCTACAGCTTGTTGCGGTCTATATGCATCATATATTTTTAAACTTAACTCTTCTTTTAAAAGCTCTTTTTGAACTTTAGCTAACGCTTTAGCTGTGGGCATAGTTACTATAATAACTTCCCTTTTGTAGCCATCTATAGGTTTACCAATAAAGTTATTAGTTGATAGGTATCTTAATTCAGTTTTTATAGAAGCATCTATATTATTTAAATACACAAAGCTCTCTGGAAGTTTAGTGCACCCGAAAGTAAATAATATTATAGCGATAGAGACAACTATTGATTTCATAAAAAAACGTACGAATGATTTACATCAAAAGTACGTTTTTTAGAGCGATTAATAACAAACTATTTTAAGGCAGTCATTGCTTTCTCAATATTTGCATGTTTGTCTTTTGGAGCCATTTTTAAGGCTTTTTTATACATTTTTATCGCTTCTTTTTTATCTCCTGTATTCGTATATCCCCACGCCATAGCGGTGTAAGATTGATAGTTTTTAGGATCATTTTTAATATTATGCTTTAGAGCCTCTAAACCAGCAGCATTATCTTTTGCTTGAAATTTAAAATAGGCATATCTATTAATTTGATTTAAGGTACCCATTCCAAAAGCTTCAGAAACTAAAGGTTTCGCCTCCTCTGGTTTATTTAATTTTACCAAGATTTGAGACTTCAACATTAAATTAGTGAAGTTCTTATTATTCTGAATCGATCTGTTAATCCAAGTTAATCCATCTTCTAAATGTGCATCATTAGTAAATGCGTAATTTGCAGCATTGTATAAACCTGTCCATCCCCAAAAAGGACGAGAATTCATTTGTTTTTTTAAACTAGCAATGGCTAAATCTTTTGTTTTTACAGCGAGATTAAAAGAAACCATAGTCTTATCCCATGCCAAATTTATAGTAGCACTATTAGAAGTTACCTCATTAATGCTGTAAGTTAATAACTCGTTATGATTTGTTGAGGAAGGTGTAACATTAACCCTTAAAGCATCTCTTTCTTTATTGTAGAAGTAACTTCCCCATGACTCATTATCTTTATTAAAAATTAATGTCCAATTATCTTTATTAGGAATTGCATGAAAACTGTACTTACCAGCTTTTAACTCTTTCCCATTTATAGTAACATCTGTAGAGAATTTTATAACAGTATTCTCATTAGCGCCCGTACGCCATACTTTTCCGTAAGGAACCATTTTTCCAAAAACTTCTCTTCCCTTTACTAAAGGTCTATGATACACTATTGTAATATCTGTAACTCCTACTTCCTGATATACTTTAGCTTTCTGACTCGAATTAGGTAATTTTACAGGATACTCAAATTGAGCATGAGTGGTTACGCTAAAAGCTAGAAAAAGCGTAAAAATAGATAGAGTAATTATTTTTTTCATTGTTGATTGTGTTTAAATTGACACTAAAAATACTAGCTTATCATTTCTTAGTGTGTTAACAATATGATAAAAAAGTAAAAGCCGTCCGTTAGGACGACTCTTACCAAGTAAACTAATAAAACCAAGTATTAGTATTTATATTAGAGTTAGCTATCTAATATGGGTTTATATGTTATTTTTATTTTAAAGCTTCTTTTAGTGTTCCTTCAATACGAGGAGCATGACTAACACCTACTGTTACAAAAACATTTTTATTATTACGCAATAATTCAAGAACAGCTTGAATTAAATGTTCATCCCTAGCAATATTTGAAGCATTCCATAGATTGTGCATTAACCCTTTTGGCATATATCCACTTGGATTAGAGTAAGTCCTCCAATCAATATTTTGATAATGCTTACTCCATTCTTCATCTATATCCTTATAGGATTTTATAGCACCTCTAATATGATTGTAATCGGTTCTGCTATCTATGAACTCTTGTATTCTCTCTTCAGGGTTTTCTACGACTCCTTTATGACTTAGAGAAAAATAGGGTCTTAGTGCATAAAACATAGCCAATTGCTTTAAGGAAAAATACTCTTTTAAACTCTCTACCTCATCATCTCTAGTGGGCTCCCAAGTATATAACTCTTTTCCTTCTTTTTTAGCAAGGAATGAAGCTAAACCACTTTCGCCATACTCTTCAATAGGATTTTGTAACCAAGTAAATAAAAATCCAAGCCTACCCTCAACCAATACTGCATCAGGGTTTAGGTCACGCCATTGGTACCTAATAGAATCGAATTGAGAATGAGAAGGGTCATTTCTGTGATCTACACCAACGATACTTACTTTAGCCCCATTTTTTGCTGTCAAAGTAAAAATGTAAGGCCTTCTATGTGAGGAAATAATTTCTTTGTATTGCTTCATGTCCATAACAGGTAGAGTTAATTCACTCTTTTGATTTACTTTATAGAATGATGGTGATTTCCACATAATGTCAAAATAAAACAGGGTCAATACAAATACTATAAAAGCAGCAATAACGGCTAAAGCTTTTTTAAGGATTATCATGATTTTCTATTTTATAGGTTGATGATCGTAACTCAAAACTCTTCTCAATAGCCATTTTTTATTTTCTAAAATCCAAAGGTGTGTAAAGTAAGCCGTGACGGTTGCACGTGATTTCCCTTCTTCAATCAGAAAAAAGTTATGCTTTCCCTTTTGAATAGCTCCATAAAGAACACCTTTGTTATATAGAGCAAACACTTGTAAACTCCCATTTATTAGTTCTCTTTTAGGTTTGCTCTTTGGATTACTACAGATGTTCTTTTTTACAGAAGCTACAAAATCTTTTTTAGTATTTGTGATACCTCCTTGGTCATGATAAAACTCAAAATCTTCACTAATCAATGGAATTAGATCTGAGGTTTTACATTTATTAAAAGAAGACTCAAAGAGTAAGCTATCATTCTTTTTTAGTTGTTCAAATAACTCTGATTTTGTATCTACTTGAGCATTTGACATTAGCGATAAAAAGAAGGTAATGATAAGTAGAATAAGCTTGACAAGACCTTCTTTTAAAAAAGTGATAATTTCGTTAATCATAATGATTGGTTAGTTGTTTTGGTTGGTTATTATGATGATTATCCTTTTGAGACACTACCTCCAGAAGAGGTTTTCTTGTTTACAGACTCTGGGTTTCCTCTATAATCAATATCGCCACCGCTGCTTGCTCTTGCATCTAAAGATTCAGAAGCATAGACGTTAATATCTGCTCCACTACTAACCTTAACAGTAACCCTTTTACTTTTTAATGAATAAGCACTTATAGAGCTTCCGCTACTTGCCTTACTAAAATGTGCATTGGCAGATCCAGAAACTTTTAAGTCTGCTCCACTACTTGCACTTGTAGTTATGTTATCAGCCTCTACTTTTACATTGGCATCAGCGCCACTACTAACAGACAATTCAAAATCTTTTACTTTTAGAGTATTTTCTGAATATACATCACTACCACTAGTAGCTCTTAGCTCTTCTATATTTACTACAGTTAAGTATATTTTTGTTGCTTTTGCTCTCCAAATATTTTTTTCAGAATAGATTTTTAATTTTCCATTCTCTACTTCGGTCATAATGATGTCATGTAAGTTTTCATCAGCTTCAACAGTGATTGAATTTTTATTACCTTGAGAGATGTAAAGATCTAACCCGTTACTTACTTTAACCATTGTAAAGTTTTCATTAAGTTTTCTTTTTTGTGTTACAACATTTCTGTTGCCGTCAATTCTATTAAACATATCTATACCACATGAAGATATAAATGCTGACAAAAATAGAATGACACTTAGTTTTTTGATTGTTGTTTTCATGGTTTTATGTTTTTTATAATTCAAATGTCTTATAATAGACGCTGTATTTAAAAATTAGGTTACTCAATTGTTGGTTTTTTATGCTGAGTTGTTTTAATCTTCTTCGTTTATATCATTTTCGCAATCTGTACAGTCTAAGCCTTCTTGAGTCATTAAAAAGTAATGCTCTATCATATCTTGATCATATATGTTGCCTGTATTAGCTACGTTATATATAAAACTTCTCGAAGTTTTATCAAAATATACGGTTACATTTTCTGGTACATATATCGTTACATATACCTTTTCATCTCTGTATATATTTTTAATGTTTGATAGATAGTATGCATCTAAAACTAAGATGTTTCCATCTACTTTATAATTGTACTCTATTTCTGAGGCTGATTGGTTTGCTTTTTTCCTATTTCGGCCACTTGAAGTCTTACGGATTTTAATACTGAACTCATCAGAATCACTTTTTTCTACATCTACCTTTACATAATTCGAATATACTTTTTGAATACCATCATCGTAAACTTCTTCTGTTCTAGAACTCCTTCTTAACCTACTTTGATAATATAAAGTATCATCATTTACAAGCTTTATTTTTAAAGTATCGCTTGGTTCAATTACTAATGTATTTTTCTTAAAATCATTACCGTCTATTGCATAAGAGGTTCCTTGTTCTATCCCTATGAAAATGATGGTTAATAAAGCTACAACCCAGATTCCAAACAAAGTCAAAGAAGTTGTTTTGCTAAATTGTTTGACATTACTTGATAGAATTCTTAAGCCTAAGACAAATAGAATTAAAAAAGGGAATCCTACCAATACAAAAACACAAAGTGCCAACAGCCAATCTGGTAGCATAGAATCATGCAAGAAAGGAGGGAGGTGTAAATATTCCTCTTCTATTCCTAGAAATTCGATACTTCCAATGGAGAAAATCGCAAAGATAAAAGAGATAAGTACTGCAGCAGACACAATAATTAAAATGACTCCAATAAATTTGCCAATAATTTTAAAGAATGTTACAATAATAGCTCCTAAAGTGTCTAAAAATTCTTGAAACCCAGATTTTGCTTTACCAGAGTTTTTTTTAAACCCCTCATTTACTTTTTTAGTAACTTCACTAGCACCTTCTTTAATTGTTTCAGTTACTGAACTAAATTCTTTACGAATTTTTTTTTCGATATTATCAATATTTACAGGTTCACCTTCCATTTGTAATTTTTCGGCTGTTGTTTTTGCCTCAGGAAGTAAAATCCATAAAATGATGTAAAGTAAAAAGCTAAATCCACCTCCAACAAAAAAGAGAATGAAAGCCAATCTAATCCAGATAACATCTACATCAAAATAATGTGCGATCCCAGCAGCAACTCCTCCTAAAAACTTATCGTCTCCATCTCTATATAACTTTTTAGAACTTGTTTGTTTTCTTTTGTAAGAAGAACTGTTATCTGTAAAAGCTTCTTCAGTTTCTGCATAATCTTCTGGTTCTCCCATGATTTTTATGATGTCACTAATATCTTGCTCATTTACTACTTGTCTTGCATCTGTAATTTTTTCTGATAATAGTTCACTAATACGTGTTTCTATGTCAGCTATAATTTCATTTTTTCCTTGAGGATCATCACTTAAAGACTTAGAAATAGCATCTAAATATCTTCGTAACTTTTGATAAGCTAGCTCATCTATGTGGAAAAAATATCCTCCTAAGTTTATATTTATAGTCTTATTCATCTTTAGTTTTTTTACTGGTTACTTGGTTAACTGCATTAATTAAATTACTCCATGTTTTTTGTAATTCTTTTAAAAACATGCCACCATTTTCTGTGAGTACATAATATTTACGTGGTGGTCCTGATGTTGATTCTTCCCATCTATAAGATAGTAAACCAGCATTTTTTAGTCTGGTAAGTAGAGGGTATATGGTACCTTCTACCACAATCATTTCTGCACTCTTTAGGGTAGAAAGTATTTCAGAAGTGTAAGCATCTCCATTTTGTAGAATGGAAAGAATGCAATACTCTAAAACGCCTTTACGCATTTGTGCTTTGGTGTTTTCTATCTTCATGTATTGTGGTTTATATTTTTATTTAATAAATTTTATGGTAAGCGGATACTTATATCCTTCCCCTTTGTTTGCTTTTATCGCTGCTAATATGATTAAAGCTAGCTGTATAAGCCCTATGATTCCTGCAAATGAGGCAAAACCAAAAATGCCAAATGCATCGCCAATTCCAATATTCCAATCCCAATGCGAGTGGTCGTAGTTCCAATTATTTCTAAAAATTCTACTGATAAAGAATGGAATTGCTGTAATAGAAATAATGAAAATATAAAGTGTATAACTAATATTAAAGTTTACAGCTTCTTTTCCTTGTTCATCTAAAAATGGGCTTCTGTCTTTTAAAGATTGCCATAATACTAATGGAGTAATAATACTTCCAAAAGGAAAAATAAATCCTGCTAATGCAGAAATATGAATTAAAAAAGCGTTGGTATGTTCGTTGTTATGTTTCATTTTTATAAATGTATATACTACTTGACTATGCAAATATATGTATAAAAAAAGGTATTATGCAAAACATAGTACTAAAATTTAACATATTTTAACATTTATAGGTATGAGAAAATATGCTTACATTGCAATTTAAAAATTCATAGAATGCAGATCACACCTAGTAAAGTAAACTCTTTTATGCTCTTTAAATTACCATTAGCTTATTTTGGTGGAGTAAGGGTCAAATCTTTAAATGAAACAGAGAGTGTCGTTAAAATTAAGCATAGATGGTTTAATCAAAACCCATTTAAATCGATGTTTTGGGCTGCCCAAGGAATGGCTGCAGAAATGACTACAGGAGTTTTAGTCATGAAAAAAATACAAGATTCTAAAAGAAAAGTATCGATGTTGGTTACCAACCAAAATGGAAGTTTTACAAAAAAAGCAACAGGAACAATTCGTTTTATTTGTAAAGATGGTAGTAAGGTGTACGATGCGATTCAAAAATCGATTGCAACAGGCGAGGGGCAAAAAATTACTATGAAATCTGAAGGGTTTAATGAAGAGAATATCTCTGTTTCTACTTTTGAATTTGAATGGAGTTTAAAAGTAAAAAGCGAATAAAATATCTTTTAGTGAATATTAAAGTTTCTTTTTACGTGTATGCAATACAAATGTTGCATTAAACCCAAAATGGAAGTTGCCATCTTCAAAATTAAAATTATTGGTAGTTCTAGTGATAAAAGTATCATCAGCAAAATTTCGAGCATTAGTAACTTGAAATTGAAGCATTAAATGGCTTAATTCCCAATTAACACCAACTGAAAATGCATTATATGTATCAATAGACTTTAAAGGATTCATTACATAGAAATATTCCGAAACTATTGAAACATGTCCTCCCACTTTGTGTCTTCCTCCAAACCCTATTGCAAACTGATCTGTTGGGTTGTTGCTTGAAGAAGCTGCTTTTCTTCTAATGTAAGTAGGTGAAATTTGTGCTGAAAATTTAGGGTTAAATTTCCTAGCCACTAAAACTTGTGTAGAATAACCATACTCTCCCAATGGTGTAGCTCCAGGATATAAACCAGTACCATTAGTATTTAAATGACTTATAGTTTGCAAAAGCGTAATACTCATTGGTGCTTTTCTAGAGCCTTTTAACTGCCTTATCAATCTATATTTTAAAAATCCATCTGTAATTTTATCAAAATTGGTATATCCACCACCAAAAGTAAACCTATCTGTAATCGAATATTCTAATGAAAAACGTGTACTTACTTTATCTGCTAAAAAGCGCTGTCCGTCAAAATCTGGAATGTTCCAATATCTATTATACATTGCTATTTCTAATGCCCCTTTACTACGTGTCTCGATGGAATGTCCTAAACCAATTCTTGTAGTTTTAAAAGTAGCAATCTCTATTTGATGGGTTTTTGGAAACTCATTTTCAAGTTTTTCTAGCAAGTTTTGTGCGCTAGTAGGTAAATAAAAACCCATAAATGCGATAATAATCCCCGTGAAAAGTTTATTTGTCTTCATAAGTTTTATATTCAAATTTGAATTTAATATTTATAGTTTTAGCAATATTACTTGCTAAAATTGGAGGTATTCTTATATCGAAATCTTTTACAACGATATCAAAGTCTCCAGAAATTTGATAAGCATTTCCCTTAGGTTCAATCGTTGCTTTAATATCTATTTCTTTTGAAATCCCATGAATCATAATAGTACCACGTATTATTCTTGTTTGAGGCTCTTGTAATGAAGCATTAAAGTCAATAATTTTACCATTAAAATTTGCTTTAGGGTGTATATCAGACTCTACATAACTTTCATTAAAATGCTCATACATTAAAGCCTTTTTAAAGACAAATGCTCGCATTAACATACTAATGGCAATCTCATTTTTTGAAATATCTAAAATGCTTAGTACTTGATTGTTTTTGGCTTCAATATTTTCTACAGGCGTATATGAAAAAAAAGAAACCTGACCTTGTCTAGCGATATATTGATCAGACTTTGTGTCAAAATCAGCAAAAAAAGTACATAAAAAGAATAGGGTGAAAATTTTATTCATTTAGTGTTGTATTCATTAACAAACAATTTAGTACAATAACATCTTTTAAAAAACCCTTGCAGATTCCTTTAATTTTGATGTGGTCGTTTTTCGATAATTTTTGTATTTCTTTTATTTGATTTGTTCCAAAATCGCAAATAACTCCATAAGCGTCATCTTCTCCATACAATATTACGGTATTTCGATTATTTAAAAAAGAGACTTCCTTTACAATACCTTTAATTTCAACTATTTTTCCAGAAAACATCTCATTAGCTCTTTCTTCATTTTTTACGTAAGTCCTAACTAATTTATCGGATGTTATACTCAACTCAGTAGAAACAGTATTTATATCTATGAAAGTTTCTGAAGTCAATTTTGAATCAATATAAATACAAAAAGTAATGAGTATTACACTAATAACTATTAGAAAAGTATTTCTTTTTTTATTCATTTTACTGAATTATAAATTGAGTCAAAATATAGTTTGTAGGCTCAATGAGTAATCTTTAACAAAGAAAAGATAATCTAATGACTCAAAATAAAAAAAGAGTATGAAAAGGAAAAAAACACGATTAAAAGGAAAAAAAGTCCTTAAAAACCTTTATAAATTTTTACACTTTTCTAAATAGAGTTAAGATATTGTTCTATTTTCGCTTTATAGAAATTTAAACTTTCTGACTTTTTTAGTATGAGAAAAGATAGATTATATTTTTTAACATTTCTTTCAATTGCTATTATATTTTTAATAATAGCTTCTTTTACTGTTCGATACTTTATTAAAGTTAGTGCCAACCAGTTAATTGAAGTTCAGGTAGAATCTAGTAAACGAGAGGTGAATGAAATTGCTAGGCTTATTAATTTTCAAATTGCTAATGGAATTCCTAAAGACACGATTGTAAAAGACCTTCAAAGAACGATTGAAAAGACAAATTCCGATAGCTGGTTTATAAGTATGTTCGATTGGTCTGTGAAAGCAGTTTGCCATCCTAATAGAACAGAGATTGGGCAAACAATAAATTCTAATCAATCGCTGTTGTCATCGCTAAGTGAAAAAAACAGCTCTGATGATTTATATAATTTATTGGTACATAATAGTACTAATAATGATTCAGAAATCATCTATATATCGCCAATTAAAAATGCAGATTGGATTGTAGCAGCTCATGCGAATATTCCTAGATTATCTAATCAAATGAGCGATTTGAAAAATAATTTTTATCTCATTTTTTCTCTAATGGGTATCCTTGTTATATTATTATCTTTTCTCGCTGTACGCTTAATTGGTAGTAGATATGAAAAACAGCTTGAACTAAAGAATACAACTTTAGAATCAGAGGTTTTGAACCTTTCTAAACTAAATGTCGATTTAGTAACGTATAAAGAAAAGATTGTAGAAAACACGAAAGAAGAAGCTTCAGAGCATATCTCTGAAAATAGCAAAACAAGAATTTTGACCTATATAAGGAATGAATTAGTTCCAGTACGCATTCAAGATATTGCTTATGTATATACCGAAAACACAATCACTTATGTGGTATGTTTTGATGGGAAGAAATCTACGAGTAATGTAAGCTTAGATGATATGTTTACAAATTTAGATTCTTCACTTTTCTTTAGGGCTAATAGACAGTTTATTATTGGAATTACTGCTATAGACAAGATTATACGTTATGGGAATAGTCAGTTAAAAATTCTTGTCCAATCGAATACTTCTGTAGAGATTATTATTAGTAAAAATAAAGCAGCAGAATTTAAACAATGGTTAAATATTTAATGCTTTTTTTTCCCTTTTAACAAGAATTTTATCCCTCTCACAAATTTTAATTTCTTTTTCCTGACATTTCTATGTTGCTTTACAGTATTAATTGAAAAACCAATTCAATGCAAATAGTGTTAAAGTATAGAAGCCATGTTATAAATAATTATGTATTTCAAAATATGTTATCTAATTCTATAAATATTATAGAAAAAGTTAAAGTCAAAATATAAGTTCTATTTTTTGGGGGGATAGATTTATAAGGGTTTTTATCTTAAAAAATTTAAATAGATAATAATTGAATGAAATACAACAAAAGCAGCTCCGCAATTTTTTAATTGGTTGGTTTTAATGAATAGATGCACTTTTGGAGCTGCTTTTTAAATTTAATATGAAAACAAATATGTTTAAAAGAAATTATACAGTTAAAGGAGAAGATGTTAATGATTTTATGGTGATGCAAAATTTTGCATATTTGAAATATACGTCTAAGTTGATAGAAATATTTTTATTAGATAAGGGGTTTTCTAAACATAAGCTTAATGAGCTAAAAATTGGGTGGCAAAAGAATAATGATCAACTTCAGAACAAGAAAAAGCTGATGTTTACAGAATCTTTTTCAGCTGAATTAGTATTTCATTCAAAGCTTACATCAAATGACTATATACAGACAATTGTTAAGTTTTATAATTCTAAACAAGAATTATGCTCAACTCTAATTACAGAATTACATTGGGTAGATTATAATAACTGGGAAATCATTTCACCTCCACATAAAATAGCACGTCACTTTTCGAGTCAAAAACACTATCAAAGAGCTGTATAAAATTACTTTATAAAATCAAAAAAAATGAAAAAAATAATTCAAACCTCTATTTTTATATGCTTTGTAATACTTATTAGTAGTTGTGGAGAAGAAGAAAGTATTACTCCAGAAATAGATAATCGTTTAGTGGATGTTGATGGCAATACTTACAATACTCTTAAAATAGGTAACCAAACATGGATGCTAGAAAACTTAAAAGTGACAAGTTTTAATGATGGTACACTTATAACAGAGTATACATCTAGTGAAAATTGGAACAAAGAGAACAGAACATTTCCTTTTTATCAATGGGCGAGTACAAGTGATTTAAATAACACAGTAGTAGAAGAATTACCCACTGATTATTATGGGATGATGTATAATCATGCAGCAATCCAATCTGGAAAGCTTGCGCCAACTGGTTGGAGAATTCCTACAGAGCAAGACTGGATTGAACTAAAAAACTTTATGGCTAGCGATGGACATACTGGTAATGAAGCAGCTGCATTAAAATCTATTTCAGGATGGAGTAGTTTTAGTGGAAATGGAATTGACGCTTATGGATTTAATGGGCTACCTAATGGATATGTAGATTCTAATGGTACTCCTAAAGTAGACGGAATTATTTGTACGTGGGCTACAAGTAATTACGATGCATCTCAACAAACAAGAAGAATTATAAATCTATTTGACGAAAGTAAAATACTGTTTTTGAATCAATCTATTTTGCTTGGAGCTGGAATTAGATGCGTAAAAAATGAGTAAACTCAATTATAGCAGCTATTATTTCTCATTCTTTTTAATGTCATTTATAAACTTTGTTAATTTCTTTCCATAGAGTGATTCTTTTATTTTAGGGCTTAAAGAATTATGAATAGTATCCAACAGTTTTATATTTGCATCTACTAAATCAGTTAAAGCAATATATGGAGACGCTTCGTAGTCTCCATTGTTCATAGCGTAATTTGTAGCAAATAAATATCGACGTTTTAGTAAGTTTTCAGATTTTTTTTGAATCTCTTGAACTTTAGAAACATCCTTACTTTTCTGGGCAACTAAGTCTTCTTCAATTAAGTCTAAGTTTTTATCTTGAAACTTAGAAATCATTTTAAAGTAGGTATCCATAATTTTTTGATTTTCAGAACCTTCTACCTTAGGATTTACACCAAATTTTTCTACATCATCATTAATAGTAATAATTCCTTGTTCTCCAAAGAACATGATTCGTTTTTCAGTAGTATTTCCATCAAAAGTTAAAAAATACATTTCAGGAGAATCTACGTCGTCCGTTAGTTTAAAGATATCTTTTCCAAAAAGAGTAACCGAATCTACATTAAACAATACAGAATCATTCATTTTTTGTAGGTATAAAGTTCCTTTTTGCAATCCTTTTATAGTTCCTTGTACTACCATATTACCTTCTTTTTTAGAAGTACAAGCAGCAATTACAATTAATAAGCAGATGATAAAAATTTTCTTCATTGAAATTCAAATTTTAAGGCTACAAATATGCGGATTTTATCACAAAATTTAATATAAAATACTATTAACTTACCCATTTCATCATTAAAGCACAAGCGAAAGCGCCATAGGTACCTAAGGCATATCCAAGAACCGCTAAAAGAACTCCAACTGGAGCAAGAGATGGGTGAAATGCTCCCGCTACCACAGGTGCAGAGGCAGCTCCTCCTATATTCGCTTTAGATCCTACTGCTAAAAAGAAGTAAGGAGCTTTTATAAGTTTGGCGACAATGAATAATAGACCTACATGAATAATCATCCATACTAAACCAATAGCAAATAAACCAAGATTATCTATAATTGCATTTAAGTTCATTTTCATCCCAATAGAGGCAACGAGTATATAAATAAATACTGTTCCAATTTTACTAGCTCCAGCACCTTCAAAACTTTTTGCCTTTGTGAAAGATAAAATAATTCCAAATGTTGTTGCTAAAATGATTAACCAAAAGAAAGAACTCCCTAGTCCAAAATCAACTAAAAATGGAATGTTTTCTTTTATAAATGAGCCTAAATTTTCTCCGAAAAAATGACTCAAAGAAGTAAAACCAAAACCTATACCTAAAAGAATTATTAGGTCATTAAATGAAGGGATTCTAGCAGTTTCTAATGTGAATTTCTCCATTTTCCCTTGTAATATTTTGATAGAAGAATTATCAGCTTTAAAGAATCTATCAATAGCATCAGATTTTGCAACTCCTAAAAGTAGAAAAGCCATCCATACTTCAGCAACCAATACATCAACAACGACCATTATACTAAATAAGCTATCGCCGACCTCCCATTGTTCCTTCATAGCCAATTGATTTGCACCACCTCCAATCCAACTTCCAGCAACTGTAGATAAACCCTTCCATAATTCAGAACCTTCTACAGAAGTTAGAATATCTGGAGATACATATTTGAAAAATACTATAGCTAATGGTCCTCCTATCATTACACCTATCGTTGCAGTAACAAACATAATAAGCGCTTTAGATCCTAGTTTTATAACACCTTTTAAATCGATACTTAATGTTAAGAATATTAATGAAGCGGGTAAAAGAAAACGTGAGGAGACATAATATAAATTACTGCCTCCAATGAATTGAGAGTATTGAGATTTAGCTATATCGTTTGTGATAATATAATTTTTAAGTTCTTCAAGAGTATGAACATCTGATAAGTTTCCATAAAGATTCTGTAAATGGTTTATAGTCATGCTTACATCGATCCATTTATCAGCTATTAAGCCTAAAGAAGTTAATACTGAAGGTAAAAAATAACACAGTAAAAGTGTTGGTACAACGGTATAGAATTTTTTAAATGATGATAATTTTGAAGTATAAAATATTAGAGCTAGGACAGCGGCTAAAATTCCAAAAATGATGGTGTCATCTGCAAATAAAGGAATGTCATTGGTAATCTCTGCTATTTTCATGTAGAAAGTGTTTTCGCTAAAATATAAAATTAAAGACAGAAAAAAAGCGGAGTATTACTCCGCTTTATATTTTAGAACTTTTTAATCTCTTTAAAAGGAGAAATTGCAATACTTTCTACTTTTGCTTTATAAGCAGACCAGTCTTTATCAAAGAAATCATTGGTTTTTTTAACAGCATCATTCATTGCATCTTTAAATTGTTTTATCAATTGCTTTTCAGTATCTGTTAAATTCCCTTTTCTGCTGCCAACATATCTTCTGGCAAGTCCGAATCGTTGATTTACGGTAACTTCTGGGTTTCTAGTAATTCCTTGGCGTCTGTCTACCTTACCTAAAAACACAGCAACTAGGCCATCTATTTTTTTACTAATAGCCGAAGAAGCTTTGATTTGATCTTTGTATTTCTTTTTGTCTTCTTTAGCAAGTTTAGATTTAAACCCGTTAGCTATATTTTTACTCTCGATTAATTGCTTTAAAACATTGGCCATTAATTCTTGGTCTTTTTCTAAATCTTTACTTGTTGTATAAATCTCATTGATAGCAGAGGTAGACATTTGTAGTCTAGGATCGTAAGCCACTGTAATATTTTGCTCAGCAGTTTGATCTCCAAAAGACATTTTTAAACGATACGTACCCGGTTTCACTACAACTCCAGAAGGCTCGTTTCTTTGTTTTCTAATTCTTCTACTTGGTCTTGCTACTCCTTTTTCTCGCATAAACCAGTAGGTCTTATGAACACCATTTTCTTTTGGAGCTTTTCTTTTTAGGGTGCGAATTAAACGAGTTCCATCATAAATCTCGAGTTTAATAGAATCATACTTTATGTTAGGTTTTTTATCTTCCTTAACTTCTTTAGATGATTTCTTCTTCCTTTTACGCTTTTTCTTACTCTTAGTATTCTCTTCTTTTTTCTTAGGAGGTCTATTAATATAGTAAGAGATCATAGCTCCAAACCTTTTGTTCTCTCCATTATACATGGCATCTGCTCCAAATCTGCTTCCTGTTGGTTGCTGATAAGCTGCTTGATATGCTGTTGGTGGTTTAAATAGTGCTAACGTTTTTAATGCTGCTCCATTTGCCATTGCTCTTAAAGGTCTGATATCATCCAGTACCCAAGCTGCTCTACCAAAAGTACCGATGACTAAATCATGCTCTCTTGGATGAATTACTAAATCTTTTACAGGTACCGTTGGGAAACCAGCTGTCCATTTAGTCCATTTACCTCCAGCATCTAAAGAAACATATAACCCATCATCTGTACCTAAAAATAATAGATTTGCATTCATTGGGTCTTCTATAATACTTAAAGTATAACTCTGTACATCATTTGCATCTACAATTCTATTCCATGTTTTACCATAATTGGTAGTTCTATATGCATAAGGTGTATAGTTAAAACGTCTATAATCGTTGGCAATTAATAAAGCTTCTCCTTTATTTTTATTTGAAGCTTTAATTTGAGCTATCCAACTACCAGCGGGTAAATCTTTAATACTTTTAGAAACATCTGTCCAAGAAGTTCCGCCATTTTGAGTAATATGCACTCGACCATCATCTGTTCCAATCCACATCATATTTTTTTCTACAGGAGAAGTTTCTATCACTAAAATAGTACAGTGATTTTCTGCACCTGTTGCATCCATCGTTAATCCACCACTTTCTCCTTGCTTTTGCTTTTCTTTATCATCTGTTGTTAAGTCAGGAGAAATTACAGACCATGTCAATCCTTTGTCTGTAGATTTATGTACAAACTGACTTCCAAAATAGATAGTACTATTATCAAATGGATCAATATTAATTGCTGAATTCCAGTTGAAACGTAATTTTACTTTTGGGTCCGAATGAGTAGGACGTACGGTATAATTATTACCAGTAATATGGTCATATCTACTAACAAATCCTTGTTGGCTCATAGACCAACCATATCGAGAGTCATCTTTGTCAGGAACTACATCAAACCCGTCTCCAAAGCTAATCTCTTGCCAGTATGAATTTCTAATACCTTGTGCTTTCCATACATAGGCAGGTCCTCTCCAAGAACCATTGTCTTGCATTCCTCCATACACATTATATGGATATTCATTATCAACATTGATATGATAAAACTGAGCGACGGGTAAGTTACCTACAAAACGCCACGTTTTTCCACCATCTTTTGTGATGTTCATTCCACCATCATTACCATCTATCATAAAAGAACCATCAGTTGGATGAATCCACCAAGCATGATGATCAGGATGTACTCCATTAGAAACACCATATGCTGGCATTAATTGTTTAAAGCTTTTACCTCCATCTTGTGAAACATTTACATAAGTAAATACGGTATATAATCTATTTTCATTTTGAGGATCTACATAGATTTCCGAGTAGTAGAAAGGTCTGTTTCCTATTCCTCTTTTATCATTAATTTTTTTCCATTTAAATCCGCCATCTTCACTTTTGTATAACGCATTCTTTTTAGCTTCTACTAAGGCATAAATTACATTGGGATTACTTCTAGAAATAGCCATTCCAATTCTCCCTAAGTCGCCTTTAGGGAAACCTTCTTTATCTGTTATTTTTTTCCAGTTTTCACCACCATCATGAGTAATGTACATGCCACTACCTTTACCACCTGACTTAAAGAACCATGGATCGCGCTTATGTTCCCACATGGCTGCAATTAATTTATTGGGATTTGATGGATCCATGATTAAGTCTGCAGCGCCTGTTTTGATATTGTTATATAAAACTTGTTTCCAAGTTTTACCTCCATCTGTAGTTTTATAAACCCCTCTTTCTTTATGTTCTCCCCAAGGAGAACCAATAGCACCTACATATACGGTATTTGGATTTGTTGGGTCGACAATAATTCTATGAATATGACGCGTGTTTTTTAAACCCATCGATTTCCATGATTTTCCTCCATCTAGAGATTTGAATATGCCATAACCACCATTTAGACTATTTCTTGGATTTCCTTCTCCAGTACCTACCCAAATAACACTTGGATTTGATTGTTGAATAGCTACAGCGCCAACAGAGGCAGTTACCTCTTTGTCAAAAACTGGTGCCCATTTGATGCCTCCTGAAGTAGATTTCCAGAGGCCACCAGAGGCAGTTCCTACATACATGATATCTGTATCAGACTGTACAACATCGATTGCTGTAACACGCCCACTCATTCCACCTGGTCCAATATTCCTAGGTTTCATGTTTTTTACTAAATCCATTGAAAAATCTTGTGAGAAAAGTGTAACGGAAACTAATAGCAATAATGAAGTTATAAATTTTTTCATCTGTAAAGTGTTAGTTGATTTTTAAAGTCTCTAAAGGTACAAGTTACAGCTTTTAAAAAATCTTAAAGAAATCTTAAAGAATGACTCTATTTATTTTTAAGAATCTCGATTGGAGTAGAATTTCCACTTTCATTAGACAACATCCATTTTGAACCATAAATATCTGCATAGATAACTCGATATGTGATTTTATTTTTCCTAAAGAAGTTTTTAAAGAGTATTTCAGCTTCTTTTGTTTTTAAGTTTAAAATTTCAATAGTTTGATTAGCTGGTAAAACAGTACCAGATTTAAATGTGCTAGTTATTACAGGATATTTATTCAGCTCCGGGATTAATTTCTTTACCTTTTCAAATAGATGATCTGTGTTTTTATACTCTAAACTATCATTTAATTTAAAACTTACTTCCTTTATGAAAGCTGGTCCAACTCCTTTATTACCAAATATGATTTTATAACCACCAAGATTACTAAACCACTGATTCAGATGAGGTAAAACACTAGCGCTTTGTTGTTTTCGAATTAGCTCATTCTCTTCATGCGCTAAACTAAGTTGATAAAATAAAGCAATTAAAGAGACTAATGCTATTACTAGGGCAGAAGTGCTCATGATCTTATCGGCAGTCCAATTAATTTTTGATTTCTTTTGTTCTATTTCTTCAGGCATAAGATTTTATTTTTACAGTCTAAAGATAAAAAAGAAAGACAAGTATTTACTCGTCTTTCTTTTTGGGTTCTCTTTTAGCATCTTTTAAAGATTGCATGAGCATCCATTCTATCTGACCATTGGTCGATCGAAATTCATCTCCAGCCCATTTTTCTATGGCCTTGATCATATCTTCATTGATACGTAGTGCAAATGCTTTCTTTTTTGCCATGACTATTTTTTTACAAACCTAGTAATTACTTCAATTAAAACTTTTGATATTGGAAAATTAGGAGATTGATATGAAGGAATATTATCTGCATCCTTTTCAATATGCTTTATCACATGGTTCATGTTCTCGATAATCTTTAGTTCTGCATTTGTGTTTGCAGCATGCAATTTTTTTGCTTCTTCTACAGAAACTTGAATGTCTTTTGAGCCATTAATGATTAATGTTGGTATAGTAATCTTTTTAATCTCATCAGAAGGATTGTATTGCATCCAAGAATTGAAAAAAGGTAAATTTGGTTTTGCAAAAATACTCAGTAGCATAGGGTTTACCTCTTTAATATCTCCCGTTTCTTTTAGCTCTTTAAAATGAGCAGCCGTAGTTTTTCCTAGATCGGCACTTTGTTTAGAAACTTGTTTTGTTAACGTAACATCTATACTCTCTGACGGACCCGCTAAAGAAATGTATTTATCTACATTCTTAGAGGCTAACATTGCAACTAAAGAACCTTGACTATGTCCGACAAGTATAATTTCTTTAAATCTTTCATCTTTTCTAAAGTGTGAAATCACCTTCTCAGCATCTGATACAAAACCATCAAAAGATAAATTTTTCATGATAAATTTCATGTTCTTCCTAGTAGCCGTTCTTTTATCATAACTAAAAAAAGCGATACTTTGTTTATTGATACTGTCTCTGAATTGTTTAATGTAATTAGCGCCTACATTTATTCCTGCTTGGTTTCCGTTTCTATCTACATTGCCGGATCCATGTATCCATATAATTAATTTCGAAGCGTCTTTAGTATATGTAAGTGTCCCTGGTAATTCAATACTGTCATTTTTTATTAGAATTTCTTCAGATTTTACTTGTGCCGATGATAAAGCAATTCCTAATGCGTGTACTATAATAAATGCTAAAATTCGTGTCATATTGTTATTGTATTTTAATTTTGTCTTGATAGTAGTCTAAAGTCCTTTTTGCTTCATGTTTTTTTTGTGTTCCTATTAAAAGTTTCTTTGTGTTTTTAAGCTCTATTTGAATGCCTATATCTCCGCTAACATTAATAGCTTTGCCTTTTTTTCTTCTAAAACCTCCTTTTAAACCCCAGCCACCATATTCAGATATTGGATCGTATTTTCTGATTGATATATTATTAATTTCTACCCAAAGAATAGTTTTAAAAGAACGATGAAAAGGAAAAAAACGATAATGAATCCCTTTTTCATCAATTCTTGTTTTTAATTTGAAAAAGAAAATAGGAGTAGAGAAAACTAATAGTAACAGTATAGTGTAAATTAACTCAGAGCTGCTCATCGTAGATTCTTTTGCTGTGTACTCCTTTACTATTAAACCAATAGGAATAAGAATACTAATAGCTAATAGAATAATTAACCAAGCTTGTCTAAAACGTTGCTCTTCCTTAAATATTCGCACTGTTACCTGTTCTTGTCTTTCTCTAAAACTGCATATACACCACCATTTGTATTTGCATATACATTAATTACTCTCCAACCTTGTTTTGCATATATATTAATTTCGTCTTCAAATTTATTTTGACTATTTGACCAACTCATTTTTTGCTTCAAAAACTTATATTCTTTCATCTCTACTTTTCTTTGTTTTTTCTTTTGTTGTTGACTAATAATAAATACTAAGACATATCCGACTCTAGTATCTTCAGCTATTCTTTATTTTAATGGTTTAAGGTACCTGTATTTAATACTGGAGAAGCTTCTTTATCACCACATAAAATAACCATTAAGTTACTTACCATGGCAGCTTTACGTTCTTCATCCAATTCAACAATTTGTTTCTTGTTTAGCTCTTCTAAAGCCATTTCTACCATGCTTACTGCTCCTTCTACAATTTTATGTCTAGCAGCAACAATAGCAGTTGCTTGCTGACGTTTTAACATGGCATTTGCAATTTCTTGTGCATAAGCTAAATATCCAATCCTTGCTTCTAAGACTTCTATTCCTGCAATAGATAAACGTTCTTCTAGTTCTTTTTCCAAAGCTTCGCTTACTTCATTCACGCTAGAGCGTAATGTAATGTCTTCTTCATGACCTTCATCAGCAAAGTTATCATAAGGATACATACTCGCTAGTTTTCTAACAGCAGCATCTGTTTGAACCCTTACAAAGTTCTCATAGTTATCTACATCAAAAGCTGCATTATATGTATTCGTAACTCTCCATACTAAAATTGTACTTATCATCACAGGATTTCCCAGCTTGTCATTTACTTTTAAACGCTCACTATCAAAGTTACTTGCTCTTAAAGAAATTGTTTTTTTTCTGTATAAAGGATTCGCCCAATACAACCCATTATCTTTTACGGTGCCAACATATTTACCAAAAAGCAAGACTACTTTTGAGGTATTTGGATTAACCAGTATAAAACCAAACATTCCTATAAATCCAGCTAATACTGAAAGTAAATATATAGGATTTTCTTGTTGTATAGTCACTGCAATTCCGCCAAAAAATAAAACTAATACTATTAAAAGCATCAAGTATCCGTTTGCAGGTTTAATAATTTTCTCTTCTTTCATGTTCTTATATTTAAAATGATATTAAAATGATATCACAAAGATATAACATTATTTTTATCATTTCCAAATTTTTAAAGACTAATTTTTATAAATTAGCATTTCTAAATAAAAAATGAACAACATGAAATTTCGAGTTTTAATCATTGCATTTTTTCTTTGCTTAGGATATTCATCAGAAGCGAAAGAAATTATATGGGGACAAACAGGTCATAGAACTGTAGGTAAGATTGCAACGAATCATTTGACTAATAAAACAAAACGTAAGATTAGGAAATTACTAAAAGGGCAAAGCTTGGCTTTTGTATCTACTTTTGCAGACGAGATTAAATCTGATAAAAAATATAGAGAGTTTTATACTTGGCATTTTGTAAATATGCCTTTAGATTCTACCTATAATAATTCTGAAAAGAATCCTGCTGGAGACTTAGTTACTGGAATTAATAAGTGTATTGAAGTCATTAAAGACAGTAAGAGCTCTAAAAAGGACAAAGCGTTTTATTTAAAAATGTTGGTACATCTTATAGGAGATTTACATCAACCTTTACATATTGGACAAAAAGAAGACAGGGGAGGTAATAGAGTGCAAGTAAAGTGGTTTGGAAAAAAAACAAACTTGCACAGTGTTTGGGATACAAAAATGATTGAAGGTTTTAATATGAGTTATATTGAGTTAGCTAAAAATGCCGAGAAACTATCTAAAAAACAAATAAAGACTATACAGGAAGGTACAGTTGTGAATTGGGTGGATGAGACACATAAACTTACCAGAAAAATCTATAAGTCTGTTAAAAAAGACGAGAATTTACGATACAGATATTCTTACGATTATTTAACTACTGCAAGAAAACAAATTCAGAAAGCTGGGATCAGACTTGCAAAAGTATTAAACGATATCTTTAAATAACAAAGCTGTTAAGCTTTAGTTAATTGTTTTATAGCTTGTTATCTTATTTGTAAATTTACCTTCGTGAAAAAATTACTCGTATTATTTGTGATATCATGTTCATTTGTTGCTTGTAAACAACAGATAACTGAGGTTCCTTCATTTAGTTATGAAGAATTAAAACCCTTACTTCATTTAAAAACTGATAAAACATATGTAGTTAATTTTTGGGCAACTTGGTGTGCACCATGTGTAAAAGAACTTCCTTACTTTGAAAAAATCAATAAAGAATATCAAGATAAAAACATTGAAGTTATTCTAGTAAGTTTAGATTTTCCAGAAAAGGTAAGCACTAAATTAATTCCTTTTATTAATGATAAAGAATTAAAATCTAGAGTTGTTTTATTAAACGATGAAAACGAACAATTTTGGATTAATGATATTAGTAAAAAGTGGACAGGCGCTTTACCAGCCACATTAATATACAATAAAGATAAAAGAGAGTTTTACGAAACATCTTTTACTTACGAGACTTTAGAAAACAAAATACAATCATTTTTAAAATAAATATTATGAAGACAATTAAAATAGTAACGGCACTTGTTTTATTGATTGCTATCTCAGCATTTACAATAAACCCTAAAAATGGATATAAAGTTGGAGATGTTGCATCAGATTTTTCACTTAAAAACATAGATGGTAAAATGGTGTCTATGATGGATTATAAAGATGCCAAAGGCTTTATTGTAATATTTACATGTAATTCTTGTCCTTATTCTGTTGCAAATGAAGACAGAATTATTGCATTAGATAAGAAATATAAAACAATGGGTTATCCTGTTATTGCTATTAATCCTAATGATCCAGAGGTACAGCCAAGAGACAGTTTTGATAGAATGAAAATTAGAGCAAAAGAAAAAGGCTTTACTTTTCCTTATTTACTAGACGAAGGTCAAGAAGTATACCCTGTCTATGGAGCTACTAAAACCCCTCATGTATATCTGTTAAATAAAGAAAAAGGAAAATTAATTGTAGCTTACATTGGAGCAATTGATAATAATTCTAGAAATGCAAAAGCAGTAACTAAAAAGTATGTAGAGAATGCTGTTGATGCTTTGCTAAAGGGTAAGAAACCTACAGAAACTGATACTAAAGCAATCGGCTGTAGTATTAAAACAAAAAGCTAAAAAACCTTAAGAAAAGAAAAACCTCCATTGATACTTTAATGGAGGTTTTTCTTTTTTACTCAGTTACTTTTAAACGCGCTGTGGCTGTAACAGATTCATCTGCATATATATTGTTAAGGTATTTTAAATAACCTGTAATAGCAATCATCGCGGCATTATCTGTGGTATATTCAAATTTAGGAATAAAGGCATTCCATCCAAAATGTTTTTCAGCAGCTAAAAGTCTAGTTCTAATCTCTGAATTAGCAGAAACACCACCTGCAATAGCAATCTGCTTGATACCAGTTTCTTTAACTACATTTTTTAGTTTATCCATCAATATCTCAACAATTGTATATTGGATTGAAGCACAGATATCATAAAGATTTTCTTTAATAAAATTTGGGTCTTCTTTAATGCGTTTTTGTAAAAAATATAAGATAGCGGTTTTTAATCCGCTAAAACTAAATTCTAATTTTCCGACTTTTGGTTTGCTAAACACAAATGCTTTAGGGTTTCCTAATTTTGCATATGTATCAATTAAGGGACCGCCAGGATACGGAAGTCCTAATAGTTTTGCAGATTTGTCAAAAGCTTCACCAACGGCATCATCAATAGTTTCACCAAGAACCTCCATATCAAAGTAATTATTTACTCTTACAATTTGAGTATGTCCACCACTAATAGTTAAACAGATAAAAGGAAAAGTTGGAATTTTCCCATCCTCTTCTTTAATAAAATGAGCTAGAATATGTGCTTGCATATGATTGACATCTATCAACGGAATCTTTAATCCTAAAGCTAAAGATTTGGCAAAAGAAGTTCCCACTAATAAAGAGCCCATAAGTCCAGGTCCTCTTGTAAAAGCTACAGCACTTAATTGAGATTTGTTTATTCCAGCTTTTTTTAATGCTTCTTGTACTACAGGAACAATATTCTGTTGATGAGCCCTAGAGGCTAGTTCTGGAACCACCCCTCCATATTTTGCATGCACCTCTTGATTGGCAATAATATTACTTAAAACTTTTCCATTATAAATAATTGCTGCACTGGTATCATCACAAGAAGATTCGATGCCTAAAATATATGTGTCTTGAGTATTCAAAGCTTAAAAATTTCGACAAAATTAGCCATAATTTCTTTAAGTTGAAATTAGTTTTCCGTAGCAGAAATTTAATAGTTTGTTAATTTTGACGTTCTTTGTAGTATATGGCAAAATATTTGTGAAGATTACATCGTTTTGCTAATGGTTACTAATTTTCTATCTATTAAAAAGTTTACTAAAATATTATTAAAATGGATTAAGTACTTAGTGCTTTTTCTACTTCTTCTCATTATCTTTTTATCGATTCCCGCTGTGCAAACACGATTAGCTAAATTGGTTACAAATAGTATTAATGAAGATTATGGAACTGATTTAGTAATTAAAAAAGTTGATTTATCCTTTCTAGGATCTGTTTCTTTAAAAGGAGTAGAAATTAGAGATCATCATAAAGACACCTTAATTTTTATTGATAAGCTAAGTACATCTTTACTTAATGCTAAGAGAGTATTAGATAATGATGTGAATTTAAAAAGTGTATCATTAAATGGGGTAAACTTTCATTTAAAGACTTATAAAGATGAGAAGGATGATAACCTATCTATTTTTATAGATAGTTTTGATGATAATGAGAAAGCACCAAGAGACTCTACATATACACCATTCGTATTAAAAACATCTAACATCTATATAGAAAACTTGAATTTTAAACAAATAGATGAAAATGAAGAGAACCCTTTTATTTTTAGTGCTAGTAAAGGCGGAGGTAATTTACAAGACTTTTCTATTGTAGGACCTGATGTTAGTACAAAAATTCGAGGACTTTATTTTATTGATAATAGAGGCTTAAATATCTCGAATTTTACCACAGATTTTAAATATTCTAAAACTCAAATGCAGTTTTATAATACAACGGTAGAGACTAAGCATTCAAAAATAGAAGCAGAAATAGCGTTTAATTATAAACGAGAGAATCTAAAATATTTTAATGATAGTGTTGCAATAGTGGCAAATTTTAAGCCAAGTAGTTTGTCAGTTATCGATTTAAAGAAACTTTATAATGAGTTGAATGGATCAGATATTTTAAAATTTACAGGCAAAGTGCAAGGAGCTTTGAATAATTTTCAAGTAGATGATTTAAATCTAACTTCTACCCAAGGGATTCGTATTATTGGAGATATGCATTTTAAAAATGCAGTAAATACAAGTAAAGGTTTTGTTTTTGATGGAGATTTAGAAAATGTGACTGCAGATTATCAAAAACTAAAAAATATACTCCCTAATTTATTAGGAAAAACATTACCTACAGAATTTATAAAGCTTGGAAATTTTACATTAAGTGGAATTACAAAGGTAAACTCTCAAGACCTTGATGCCACGGTGAATGTTGTTTCAGAAATAGGTGCAGCTATTGCAGATCTTCAGATAAAAAATATAGATCATATAGATACTGCCGACTATAATGGCAAGGTAGAATTAATAGGATTTGATTTTGGTCAGTTTTTTAATAATGATTTATTTGGTAAAGTTTCATTTAAAGGTGATGTAAAAGGGAGTGGATTTTTATTAGAAAATATAAACACCACGCTCATTGGAAAGATGTCTGAGTTTGAATTTAAAAAATACAATTATCAAGATATTCTTGTGAATGGGCGTTACCAAAATAATCTTTTTGATGGTGATTTTACTGTAAATGACGAGAATTTGAAAATGACTTTTACAGGATTAGCAGACTTATCTTCAGAAATTCATCAATTCGATTTTAATGCTGATATTTCTTACGCTGATTTAAAAACAATCAATCTATATGAAAGGGATAGTATTTCTGAATTAAAGGGAGTTTTAAAGTTTGACCTTAAAGGAAATACATTAAATGATATCATTGGGATTGCGAATGTGAAAAATCTTGAGTACACCAATGAAAGGAAAAAATTCCCATTCAAACAGTTTCTAGTGTTATCTACTATTAAAGATGGAATAAAACAAATTAGAATTGATTCTGAAGATATAGTGAAAGGCGAGATTAAAGGGAACTTTACTTTTGAAGACCTTTTGCCAATAGCACAAAATGCATTTGGAGAAATTTATACGAATTACACACCTTATAAAGTGGCCCCACATCAGTTTGTGAATTTTGATTTTACAGTATATAACCAAGTGATAGATTTGTTTTTACCAGAGGTTGTTATTGATAATAACACCAAAGTAAGAGGGTTGATTAATGCCGATGATAATTTGTTTAAACTTACAGTTTCGTCACCTAAAATAATTGCTTACGGAAATGAAATAGATCAATTTTTATTAAGAACTGACACGAAAAATAAGCTGTATAATTCTCAACTAACAGCTAAAGCGATAAATACAAAACAATATAATTTATCAAACTTAAACTTGTTAAATAAAACGGTAAACGACACGCTGTTTTTTAAATCTGTATTTAGAGGAGGGGAAGAAGAAAATGAAAAGTTTAATATGGACTTTTTCTACACTATTAATGAAGATAAAAAATCCGTTGTAGGAATTCAGAAATCGACATTTAACTTTAAGAATAGAAATTGGAGTATCAATCCTACCAATAATCCCAACAACAAAGTTACTTTTGATTTTAATACAGAGAATTACACCTTTTCGCCATTTCAATTAATTTCCGATAATCAGAGAATCAACTTTAAAGGTGTGGTAAAAGATTCTACTTATAAAGATTTAAAAGTCGATTTTACAAAAGTTGCTTTAGAAAGTTTTTTGCCTAGTATAGATAGTCTAAAAACGAAAGGGTTATTAAGCGGAACTGTCAATTTTTTACAAAAGGACGGAGTCTATAAACCAAAAGGAAATTTAACCATTAAAGATTTTGAAGTAAACGATTTTGCTCAGGGAAACCTTGCAATCAACATAGAAGGGAATAATTCGTATGAAAACTATGATGTAAACTTGTCTCTAGAAAAACAAGGAGTAAAAAGTATTGCTGCAATTGGAAGTCTCGATTTTTCTAATACAAGGCCCACAATAGATATATCTGTTTACTTAGAAGATTTTAAATTAAATGTTTTCAGTCCATTAGGTCAAGATGTACTATCCAAAATAAGAGGCACTGCGTCTGGGGATTTTACCTTAAAAGGGTTTTTAGGAAATCCCAGTATGGATGGTAGTCTAACACTTACTGGAGCAGGGTTGAAGTTTCCGTACCTAAACACAGATTATGATTTTGAAGGTGAATCTATCATTGGTTTGCAGGGTCAGTCTTTTGTGTTTAATGATATAACACTTCTAGATACTGAACATGCTACAAAAGGAGTTTTATCAGGCTCTATTGTGCATCAGAATTTTGATGCATGGTTCTTAGATTTAAAAATCAATACCGATAGATTGTTGGTGTTGAATACTCAGAATACAGAGGATGCGCAGTATTATGGGACAGGCTTTATTAAAGGGAATGCAGAAATAACTGGTTTGACAGACAATTTAGATATTATTGTAAATGGGAGAACAGAAGAAGGTACCTTATTTGTCATACCATTAAAAGATGTTGCAACAGTAGAGAGTTATAAACTCATTCATTTTAAATCTGATAAATCCTCTGAAGACAGGCAAGAAGAATTGGCTTTAGAAGCTATTGAAGGGGTGTCGTTATTTATTAATTTAGAGGTCACAAAAGATGCTTTAGCTCAAGTGGTAATCGACGAGGTAAATGGAAATGAATTAAAAGGAAGAGGAATTGGGGATTTGCAAATTGAAATTAATACAAGAGGTAAGTTTAATATGTTTGGAGATTATACCATCGATAATGGGGTTTATAATTTAAAATATGGAGGAGTCATAAATAAACCTTTTGCAATTGTAAAAGGAAGTACCGTTTCATGGACTGGTAACCCTTATGAAGCAGATTTAAATGTAACGGCACTCTACACAACTAAGGCAAATCCAGCAATCTTACTAGAAAACTTTAATACGAGTAGAAAAATTGATGTGAATTTAATTACCAAAATTACGGGAGGATTATTTAATTCTAAACAAGAGTTTGATATTGAAATACCGAATTCAAATTCGACCATTAAAAGTGAGTTAGATTTTGTATTAAATGACAACAATAAAAATGCAAAAATGAGACAGTTTGTCTCTTTACTTGCTTTGGGGAGTTTTATCAGTACAGATAGAGCAGATTTTAATAGTAGTGAGTTAATTACTGGGACTACGATTGATTTAATTAGTACTGTGTTGTCAGATATTATGAGCTCTAAGAATGGAAAAATTCAAGCAGGTGTAACCTATAATCAAGCCAATCAACAAAATATAGATAGATTAAATACAGATGATATTATAGAAGCTTCTTTAACGACACGTATTAATGACCGTATTATTATAAACGGAAAGGTAGGGGTTCCAGTAGGAGCGCAAACGCAATCTAGTGTAGTAGGAGAGGTTAAGGTAGAAGTCTTACTTAATGAAAGCGGAACGTTTAGAGGAGTTATCTTTAATAGACAAAATGAAATACAATATTCAGCACAAGAAGAAGGGTATACCCAAGGAGCAGGACTAAGTTATCAGGTGAACTTTAATACACTTTCTGAGTTACTTCAAAAAATTGGACTAAAGAAAAAGAAGAAAAAAGTAGTGGTGAAGAAAAAAGATACAATCCCAGTTAAAAAGAAACAATTATTGAACTTTAAAAAGAAAGGTTAGGCTTGTTTAATTTATAATAAACGCACCAATTTAAAAGTATAATTTTTTGTTTCTCCAGTAGGCTTTAAAACCTTAACAGTTACTTCTTTTCCTTCTTTCTTTAACATTCTCCTAAAAGTGCTAACTTCCTTACTTTTAGTATCATTAACAGCAATAACTTGATCTCCTTTTCTAAGACCTAGTTTATATGCCTGACTAGAATCGACTACATCATCAACAATAATTTTTCCTTCAATATTTTTTAATCGAATTCCGCTTACAGGGAACTCAAACGCACTATCAAATTTACGATTAGGTTTTATATAAAGTCTTTTAGAACTGTAATCTAAAACAACATTAAAACGTTGAATAATTTTGGCTCCCATAATTCCAAGATAATTTGGGTAAGCACTTACACCAGAGGTGTCGTTAGATAAAGTAATTGTAAGATCTTTAAATTCGTAACCCCCTATTGTTAATGATGAGATAGCTACTTCCTCAGAGATAGAAGTTCTACTCAGATTTTGAGATTTAGAAACAATACTTTTCCCAGATTTTTCACTTAATCTCTTTTGCTTAGAAAAAGGCGTATTTACAGATAATGTTAATCCAGCTCCGCTATCAAATAAAATTCGACCACTAAAGGTTTCACCATTTTTTAAGGTAATAGAAATGTCAAACTGAGGGATGGGGATGCCATTTCCAAACTTAAAAGGAATTGCTTTATAGCCACTTAAATTAACCTCATTTAGTTTTTTATATAATATAAGTTCATTAGTCTCATAATCAATTTTTGTAATGAATTTGCGAATTAGACTATAGCCTATTATTCCATAAAAACCACGATCAGATAATTCATGAAAACTACTTAGATCTGTTAAAACTAAATTGGTATTATCAATAGAAATACCTTTTTCTAGATGTAATTGTTGGTTTAAAATGATATCATAGGTTTTAGAACCTCCAGCACCTTCTACACTTTGTTGATAATTAGGTTTTAAGCCTAAAGACTTAGAAGTTTTAATATCTAATAAATCTGAAGTGGCTCCCGTATCAAAAACAAAGTTTAAAACTTTATCAGAATCATTTACCTTAACTTTTAGATAAATATGTCCGTTATCCTTAGTTTCAAAAGGAATTTGAGCAACTTGTGCACTCAATTGGAATGCTCCAAAAACTATAAATAAGGAGTAGCTAAATAAACGATATATTTTCATGCTAAATTCATATATTAAAATCTAAATATAGTAGCTATTTTATTATTCCTATGTTAATTAGTGTTAATGATTTTTTAAAAAATAAGATTACTTATTTAATAACTTTCCAGATTCGTTGTAGTAAAAATATAGAAGTTAGCGCTATTCCAGAAAGTACTAGCGCTAAGGTTGTTTTACCATAAATCCAATTACCTGTTGCAAATAAGCAACTGTAAATTCCTATAATTCCAATAAAAAAACCAGCAATTTTATACCCTATGTTTTTGAATTTAGAGTCATTATCAAAAATTAAAGCATTAAATTTCTCTAATGTTTCTGTATCTGTAGGTTTGGTAAGTAATGTTACTAAAACCCAGCCAATAGTGGTTACCGTTACTCCAATTATTAATTGCCAATGTCCAGCAATTTTAAACCAAGGTATTTCTTGCTGTGAGTTTATAAAAAAGATAATTGCTATAATAAAAGAAATAGCCATGGCAGCAATTTCACTCATTGGGTTAATTCGATACCAAAACCATCGTAGAATAAAGAGTAATCCAGTTCCAGCACCAATTTGTAAAAGAAGATCAAAAACTTCCTTAGCAGATTGAAGAAAAAATGAAAACAATGCTGCACACAACATTAATAATACAACAGTTATTTTTCCAACAATTACTTTTTGTTTTTCAGAAGCATTCTGATTGATAAATCTTCCATACAAATCATTAACAACATATGAACTTCCCCAATTTAATTGTGTAGAAATAGTACTCATAAAAGCGGCAATTAAAGACGTTAAAACAATTCCAAGTAGGCCAGCAGGTAAATACGTTATCATGGCTGCATAAGCTACGTCATTTCCTTGCATTTCTTTTGCTAAACCTGGAAAAGCACTATTGATATCTGCTAATGTTGGAAAAATCACTAAAGAAGCCAATCCTACTAAAATCCATGGCCAAGGGCGTAATGCATAATGAGCAAAATTGAAAAATAGCGTTGCCCATACTGCATTTTTTTCATCCTTTGCCGCTAACATTCGTTGTGCAATATATCCGCCACCACCTGGCTCAGCACCAGGATACCAAGTACTCCACCATTGAACGGCTAAAGGAATAATAAACAAAGTTACTAATGCTTCTTTATTAGAAAAATCTGGAAGCATTGCTAATTGTCCGCTTACATTTTCATGAGAAAGTAAATTGGTAAGGCCACCTATTTCTGGAAGATCTAGGATATAAATTGTCGCCCATATAGAACCAACCATAGCAATAATGAATTGCACAAAATCGGTAATCAGCACTCCTTTTAACCCCCCTAAAGAAGAATAAATTACAACAATAATAGACGAATAAATGAGCGTTTCTTCTTGAGAAATACCTAATAAGATATTCGCAATTTTGGCGCCAGCTAAACATACACCAGCCATAGTAATAATATTAAAAAGAATTCCTAAATAAATTGCTCTAAAACCTCTTAGAAAACTTGCTTCTTTTCCCGAATAACGCAATTCGTAAAACTCTAAATCGGTAGTGATTCCAGATTTACGCCACAATTTAGCGTAAAAGAAAACAGTTAACATCCCTGTTAGTAAAAGTGCCCACCAAACCCAGTTTCCAGAAACACCATCTTTTCTAACTAATTCTGTAACTAATCCTGGAGTGTCTGCAGCAAAAGTAGTTGCTACCATAGAAACGCCTAATAACCACCAAGGCATGTTTCGACCTGAAAGAAAATACTCTTTTGTGTTTTTCCCAGAAGATTTAGAAACCCATATTCCAATAAATAATGATACAATAAAAAAACCAATAATAATCGAATAATCGATAGTTTGAAGATTCATGAAACACGCTTTTAGGCATCTAAAATAATCATTCATTTTTAATCGTCAATTAGGTAATGAATAATAATGAAAAGATGTTTTTTAAACGAGCGTTTATAGTAGGTTTAAACCGAAATCGTTTTCGCTTTTTTTTTATTTTAAGTGAGTTTTATTGAGTATTTTTACCATAGGAAATTATGAATAAAATAAAGAAAATAGCTGTCATGACATCTGGAGGTGATGCTCCCGGTATGAATGCTGCAATCCGTTCAGTAGTTAGAACTTGCGCTTATTATAAGATAGAGTGTTTAGGTATATATAGAGGTTATCAAGGAATGATTGAAAATGACTTTATTTCTTTAGATGCTAGAAGTGTTAAAGGGATTATCAATAGAGGAGGTACATTTTTAAAATCTGCTAGGTCTAAAGAATTTATGACTCCTGAAGGGCGTAAAAAAGCATATGATAATTTAATTAAAAATGAAATTGACGCTATTGTGTTAATAGGTGGTGATGGAACTTTTACTGGAGGTGTTGTATTTAATAAAGAATATAACTTTCCTCTTATAGGCATTCCTGGTACTATTGATAATGACATCTTCGGAACTTCACACACATTGGGGTATGATACAGCTTTAAATACTACCATTGAGGCAATTGATAAGATTAGAGATACAGCATCTTCCCACAATAGATTATTTTTTATTGAAGTTATGGGAAGAGATGCAGGCTTTATTGCTTTAAATGCTGGAATTGGAGCTGGAGCTGAAGAAATTTTAATACCAGAAGAAAACATAGGTTTAGATCGTTTGTTAGAATCTTTAGAAAAAAGTAGAAAATCAGGTAAATCATCGAGTATTGTTGTCGTTGCTGAAGGTGATAAGACAGGTAAAAATGTTTTTGAACTTGCAGAATATGTAGAACAGAACTTACCAGAATATGATGTAAGAGTATCTGTTTTAGGGCACATGCAAAGAGGGGGTAGTCCTTCTTGCTTTGATAGGGTTTTAGCTTCTAGATTAGGTGTTAAGGCTGTAGAATTACTATTAGATAACAAAACAAATTTAATGGTAGGTTTATTAAACAATAAAGTAGAGGCGACAGATTTAGAGGAAGCAATAACAGGCGGGCATGAAATTAATAAAGAGCTCTTAAGAGTTTCTGAAATAATGTCAACATAAAAAGAAATAAAAACTAAAATATATTTAGAATGATTAAAGTAGGAATTAACGGATTTGGTAGAATTGGAAGACTAGCATTTAGATCTGCAGTAAACAGACCTAATGTGCAAGTTGTAGCAATTAATGATTTATTAGATGTAGATTATTTAGCGTATATGCTAAAGTACGATTCTGTCCATGGAAAGTTTGATGGTGAAGTAGAAGTTAAAGATGGAAAGTTAGTTGTAAACGGAAATTCAATTAGAATTACTGCAGAAAGAGATCCTGCAAATTTAAAGTGGAATGAAGTAGAAGCAGAATATATTATTGAATCTACAGGATTCTTTTTAACGGAAGAATCTGCTGGAAAGCATTTAGAAGCTGGAGCAAAAAAAGTAGTTTTATCTGCGCCATCTAAAGATCACACTCCTATGTTTGTGATGGGTGTAAATAACACTGAATTAAAAGCAGATCAAAAAATATTTTCTAATGCATCTTGTACTACCAACTGTTTAGCACCAATTTCTAAAGTGTTAAATGATAACTTCGGGATAGTAGAAGGTTTAATGACAACTGTCCATGCAACAACAGCAACTCAAAAAACCGTTGATGGTCCTTCAATGAAAGACTGGAGAGGTGGGAGAGCTGCCATTCACAATATTATTCCTTCTTCTACTGGAGCAGCAAAAGCAGTAGGAAAAGTAATTCCAGAATTGAATGGAAAGTTAACTGGTATGGCATTTCGTGTACCAACAATGGATGTTTCGGTTGTTGATTTAACTGTAAAGTTAGAGAAAACCGCAACCTATGAAGAAATTTGTGAAGCGATGAAGTCTGCTTCTGAAAGCGGACCAATGGTTGGAATATTAGGATATACAGAAGATTTAGTCGTTTCTCAAGATTTTGTTGGCGATACTAGAACCTCAATTTTTGATGCTAAAGCAGGAATTGCTTTAAATGATAACTTTGTAAAAGTGATTTCTTGGTATGATAATGAAATGGGATACTCAACTAAAATTGTTGATTTAATTGAATATTCAGCTTCTTTGTAAAAGAAAGAATAGTATATAAAATAAAAAAGACCTCTTTTAGAGGTCTTTTTTATTTTATAGCAATCATACTAATCTCGACATTCACAAACTTAGGTAAGTTAGCAACTTCTACTGTTTCTCTTGCGGGAGCAGTAGACTCATCAAAATACTGAGCATATACTGTATTGATTTCTGAAAAATTGTGCATATCTGAAATGAAAATAGAGGCTTTAACAACGTTTTCGAAAGTCATTTCAGCAGCTTCTAAAACTGCTTTTAAATTGAGCATCACTAGTTTAGTTTCTTCAGCAATAGTGTTTCCTAAAGAGAGTTGTCCAGTTTTAGGATCAATAGCGATTTGCCCAGAAGTATATAAGGTATTACCACTCAATACAGCTTGATTGTAAGGTCCAATGGGAGCCGGAGCATTTTTTGTATGGATGATTTTTTTCATGAAAAAAGATATTAAAATAAAACTCTATCTGGAGGCTTGTTTTTATCCCATTTTAAATCACTTAAAACAGAAGATTTTACGCCAATAAAGAAAGTGTATGATGTATTAGTGCCAAATGGAACCCAATTAAAGTTAAATCTCCAACTATCTAAATCACGAGAAAAATTGAATCGCGAAAATGTAAATCCACCACTTACAATATCATATCCAGAAGAAAAACCGACATTCCATTTAGGAGAGAGTTCGAGACTTCCACTAAACATTACAGAGTGAATGTTAACTCCGATATTGCTGATACCATTATTAATATAGGTAGCAGAGTATGCTAGATTTAAATCCCAAGGGATTTTGGCTTTATATAATTCTGTTTCTTTGTTTTTATTATTGTTCCTCCCTTGTTGTGGTGTATTGGCAAATCGATTCGTCGGATCAATATTAGAGCCAAGAACATCTGGAGTATCCTGATTTCCATTGCCATTTCTATTTTGATTTTCTTGTGCTTCTTCTCCTTCTTCTTTCTTTTCAAAGTCTCTGCTCGATAGCGAATAATTTGCTGTTAAATTTGCACTTGTAATTCTAAATAAACCTTTATTAAATTGATCAATTCTTTGTCCAGAACTATTCACCTGATACGGGTCTAAAGTAGCCGCTAAATTAATGGCCATTTTATCTTTAAAAAGTCTAGTCGCTGCCGTTGCATTTACTGGAGACCAACGAAGGCTGTCGGCCGCAATATTATATGAAGTACTGAAGTTTAAGTTATTTAATAAGGTAATTTTTTTTTCTTTCTCATCACTTTCAGGATCCTTTGGGGCCACTTTAGCTTCTACCACATTATTAATAGAAATTCCAATGGAACTACTTAATCCACTACTAGGTCTTCCATAAATACCCTGCTCAAAAGGAGAATAGGTTAGTATATCTGTTGGATCAGAACTTTGCTGCACAGTCCTGTCATAGTTATTTGCAAAATCAGGACGATAAGAATAAGAAATAGTAGGTCTAATGGTATGTCGAATCGATTTTAAACGGCCTTTTTTAAATTTAAACGTTCCATAAATATTTGTCGATAAACTTAGCCCAGTGCTATATTCTCTAAAACTTTTAAAACCTCTAACTGTATCGGTAACTACACCACCAATAGTATTGTCAGAATTTACTAAAGTAGGGCTATAGGTCTTATTAATATAATCAAAATTCCAAACCTCCTTATAATTAACGTTAGGTGATAAAGTAAAATATTTTAGAACTTTTACATTCGTACTGGTATTGGTTGTATGCTGAATTCCTGCTTTAGCAGATTCAAACATTTCTGGCTTTAAAAAAAGACTATCTTTTGTGTTAATTCGATATTCACCTCTCATATTATAATTAAAGCCCATTTTTTGAATAGGATTTTTCTTAAGACCTCCTTTGCCAGCGAATGGGAATACTCGATCCATTGTTAACTGTAAAGATGGTAAAGTCATCGAAATATCTTGAGTATTTGTGTTTTGAGAATGTGTGGCTGTTACATTTAAATTAAAAGGGGTACCTATAAACCTTTTCTGATATGAAATAGAAGAGTTGAATGTATTTGTTAAAAATTGCGAATTATTAAATTCATTTAATGACTGCCTGAAATATTGACTACTTCCTAAGTTTACGGAAGCAGAAAATCTAGAATTTGGGCTTGCCTTTTGATCTTGATTCCAAGTCCACCTTATATTAAAATTCGTTGCCTCTGAATAATCATCAAACCCTCTAAAACTTTGTATAATATTTTCGAAACGAACACTAAAGTTACTCGTGTATTTATAACGCACTACATTATTAGTATCAAATCTAACACCCCAGCTTCCATTTGTATATACATCTCCAGTAACTGTTAAATCAAAGTAATCACTAAGCGCAAAATAATATCCTCCATTTTGAAGAAAATAACCCTGTTGATTGTTTTGACCCCAAGAGGGAATGATAAAACCAGAAGTTCGTTTGTCACCCATAGGAAAATATGCAAAAGGAAGGAAAAGCGGTGTGGGAACATCCGCAATCACAAGATTACTGATTCCTACAATAATTTTCTTTTTTGGAACTAGCTTAGCTTTATTAGTGGTAATGTAATAGTCTGGATTGTCTTTTTCAGAAGTAGTAAACCGAATTCTTCTTAAATATATCGTTGAATCATTTTCTCTTTTAGTAATATCACTTCTAGAAATAAACTCACCTTGATCCGTTTTTAGATTATAAATAAGTGCTTTTTTAGTCTTAAAATTATAAATCAAAGAATCTTGCTCAGATTCCTGATCTGCTTGTTTAAAAACAGGTCTTTGTGTATAGCCTGTGCTATCCTTAATACCTTTTGCGTAGAGAGTGTTTTTTTTATAATCAACAATAATAATTCCAGCTTTTAAATCAATATCACCATAAACTACATGGGCTTCATTGTATAAAGTCACTGTTTTTTCCTTAGCATTTTGAGTTGTATAATCTTTTGCCGTATGAATGATGATATCTTCAATCGCTTCTTTTGGTTTTAAAGAATCTAATGCAGTAGTATCTTTTTTCTTTAAAAGTAATGTGTCTTTCTTTTTTAACTTTAAAGAATCTTTTTTGGGAACCTTAAGAGTATCTTTGCTTTTTTTCGGAATTTTAACCCCTTTAGGTTTAATGTCCTGTCCATGCATTTGTAAACACGCTAGTAGCACAAATAATAAAAGTATGTAAGACCGATTTGATTGCAATATTTTAAATACTATTTTTGTTTACAGGTAAAAGTATGGCTCAATAATTGAGCCACCAAATTTGAAAACCCCAAAATTAGTTAAATTTTGTTGATCCAATTGTTACAAAATCACAAATTTCGAATGAATCGTATTTTAAGAATTTTTTTAGTATTGGGACTTTTAAGTTTCAATTCATTTATATCTATTAACGCTCAAACTAAGCAATATGTTGTAGTATTAGATGCAGGGCATGGTGGGAGAGATCCTGGGAATCTAGGTAGTGGGTATAAAGAAAAAAATATAGCTTTAAAAGTTACATTGTTATTGGGAAAGGCTTTAGAAAAATACGAAGATATAAAGGTAATATATACTCGAAAGAAAGATGTTTTTATCGAGTTACATGATCGAGCTAAAATTGCAAATAAGAAATCTGCTGACTTATTTGTTTCCTTACATTGCGATTCACATACATCCAATGCTCATGGGGCGGGAACGTTTGTGTTAGGATTAAGAGGAAATAGACAAAATTTAGAAATTGCAAAAAGAGAGAATAGTGTAATTTTTTTAGAAGAAGATTATAAGAAGAATTACGATTATAATCCGAATTCTCCAGAATCGATGATAGGTTTATCACTATTACAAGAGGAAAATTTAGATAAAAGTTTAGTATTAGCAAGCCTCATTCAAAATAATTTAGCGTTTAAACTTAAAAGACATAATAGAAAAGTAAAGCAAGATAATTTCTTAGTTTTAAGGAATACGGTAATGCCTAGTGTGCTAATAGAATTAGGGTTTTTAACCAATAAAAAAGAGGGGCGCTATCTGAATTCTAAAAAAGGTCAATCTGCATTAGCTAATACCATTGCAAAAGCTGTTTATAAATATGTTAGTCAACTTAAGTTAAACACCATTCAGGATGACGATATCATTGTAGCAGATATAGACAAACCTAAGAAAACAATTAATAAGAAACCAACAACAGTTTCTATAGAGTTTAAGACTCAGATTGCATCAAGTAGAAGAAAAATAAGTACAAAATCATATAACTTTAAAGGCCTCAGAAATGTACAAAGAGTCAAGGTTGGAAAGTATTATAAATATTATTATGGAATGTCAAATTCTTACAAAGAAGCTTTAAGATATCATAAAAAAGCAAAAAATAAAGGATACTCTTCGGCATTCATAGCGGCTTTTAAGAATGGTAAAAAAATATCTCTTAAAGAAGCACTGAAATTGCTATAAATTGGGTAGAACTACCAAAAATTATTAGTAATATTGTGTAACAAAACCATAAAAATGTCTAGAGAACTCAAAACAGGTATTGTAGCTGTTATTATTATTGGAGTGTTTATATGGGGGTTTAACTTCTTAAAAGGTCAAAATCTTCTAGAAGGAAAGTCGAGAAATTTCTTCATAGAGTATAACAATATTCAAGGTTTAAATAATGCAAGTACTGTTACTATTAACGGATTACAAGTTGGTAAAGTGACAGATATTCAATTCAATAGCGATCCTGCTAAGAAAGGAAGATTAATTGTAGAGATTAGTTTAGATAACGATTTTCAGTTTTCAAAAAAGAGTGTGGCAAAGATTTATTCTGCGAGTCTTTTAGGAGGACAGTCTTTAGCAATTATTCCATCTTATGAAGGAGAAATGGCTGTTTCTGGAGATTATTTAAAAGGAGAGGTCGAGTCTGATATTTTTTCTACAGTAGGAGAAAAGTTAAATCCGTTACAAGCTAAGTTAGAAAATGTAATTGTAAGTGCAGATTCGTTGTTTCAAGGGGTAAATGAAGTCTTAAATAAAAATACTAGAGAAAGCCTTAATAGAAGTGTTAAAGGCTTAGAATATACTATTTCTGATTTTAGAAAAACGATTAAATCGGTAAATCAATTATTAGATTCAACAAAAGTAAGCCTGCCGGAAACCCTTAAAAATGCTGAGGTGATTACATCTAATTTTTCTAAACTTTCAGATACTTTAGTAAATGCAAATTTAGGAATGACCATTCAAAAAATGCAAATAACTTTAGCAAATGTAAATTCATTAATGGATAGCTTAAAGAGTGGAAAAGGCACTTTAGGAAAACTAATGACGGATGAACAGATGTACATAAATCTTACCAATGCCTCTAAGGAAATGGAAGAGTTGCTAAGAGAAATGAAATTAAATCCTAAACGTTTTGTCCATTTTTCCTTATTTGGCAAGAAAGCAAAACCTTATAACGAGGAAAATAGTAAAAAAAATAAGAGTAATAAATAATGAGTTGGATTCAAGTAATATCTTACAAAGAATCTAGTGTGTTAGTAAGCCTTTTAAATGGTTGTGAGTGTTTTGTATAGCACCTTTTGGCTTAAAAAAAATTACCTAATAATGATGAAAAGTCCCATCATTTAAAACAGTCATTAACTAAATAAAATTTATATGGAGTATTTATCGAACATATTTTTTGCGATAGCATTAATCGTAGGAATTGGCTTTTTCGTGATGAATGTTCGAAAGCTTATTAGAAATATTAGATTAGGAAGAGATGTAAATAGATCTGATAATAAATCTGCACGATGGAAAAATATGGCTAGAGTTGCCTTAGGGCAATCTAAAATGGTAAGTAGGCCATTTGCTGGTTTTTTACATATAATTGTCTACATAGGTTTTGTAATCATCAATATTGAAGTATTAGAAATTGTTATTGATGGTTTATTTGGTACACATAGAGTCTTCTTGCCATTGCTTGGAGAAACTATTTATGGATTCTTAATTGGAAGTTTTGAAATTCTTGCTGCTTTAGTTTTAGTGTCTGTAATTCTATTTTGGCTACGAAGAAATATTGCCAATATAAAACGTTTCTTAAGCAAAGAAATGACAGGTTGGCCAAAGAATGATGGAAACTTAATATTATACTTTGAAATGGTGTTAATGACATTGTTTATTGTAATGAACGCAGCTGATCCCGAATTTCAAAAAGCTGGAGCAGGAAACCCAATTAGTCAGTTTGTAGCACCATTGCTTAATGGAGTAGCCCCAGATACAGTAAGTCTTATTGAGCATGCTGCTTGGTGGTTGCATATTATAGGAATTTTAATCTTCTTAAACTATTTATACTATTCTAAGCATTTACATATTCTATTAGCTTTTCCAAATACATTTTATGCGAATTTGAATCCAAAAGGACAGTTTACAAATTTAGAGTCGGTAACCAATGAGGTAAAAATGATGATGGATCCAGACGCAGATCCTTATGCAATGCCAGAGGAAGGAGCAGAAGATGCAATGCCAGAAAAATTTGGAGCGAGTGATGTCACAGATTTAAATTGGGTGCAATTACTAAATGCATATACCTGTACAGAATGTGGAAGATGTACATCGTCATGTCCTGCAAATCTTACAGGTAAAGAGTTATCTCCTAGAGCGATCATGATGAAGACAAGAGATCGCTTAGAAGAAGTAGGTAAAAATATTGATAAAAATAAAGGAGTCTTTAAAGATGATGGGAAGCAATTACTAAATGATTATATCACTCCTGAAGAGCTATGGGCCTGCACGAGTTGTAATGCTTGTGTGGAAGAATGTCCTATAGATATTGATCCGCTTTCGATTATTATGGATATGAGAAGATATTTGGTCATGGAACAATCAGCTGCACCACAGGAATTAAATATGATGATGACCAATATTGAAAATAATGGAGCACCATGGCAATACAGCCAACAAGATAGATTAAATTGGAAAGACGAATAGTTTAATAGCAGTTCGATAATAAATGAAGTTATTCAGAAAAACTAGATTTAAACACTTAAAAAAGAGAAATTTATTCTCTTATGTGACATATATCTTAGGAGAAATTATCTTAGTTGTTGCAGGGATTTTAATTGCAGTCTATATTAATAATGTAAATGAAGAAAAGAAACATCAAAAAGAATTAGAGAACATATTATCAATTATTGTAAGTGATTTGCAAGATGATATAAAAGAAGCAAATCAAATAATTTTATCTGAAGAAATTAAAGAAAGTAGCTACGATAAATTTTTTAAAAATGAATTAACAAAAGAAATTTATAAGAGCGATTATGCCTTGAGGAGGTTGATATTTGGTTTTCCAGAGATATCATTTAATAAAAGAGGATTTTATCTTCTGAGAGATAACATAAATATAGATTCCTCTCAAGATAGTATTTTGATAAAAATTATGAATATATATACTCATCAGATAGATGAAGTAAAAGCTGATGATGAACTTAGAAAAATAGAATTTCAAGAAACCTACAGCCATTTTAAAAGTCAAAAATGGTGGTTTGATTATATAGAAGGAATTACAAAAAGAGATACTTTTAATTCTGATGATTTTTTCGAGTATGTTTTAAAAAGCGAAGATTATAAAAATAGAGTTTCTTCATGGTACTTTATTAATAAATTTGTTTTCATGCCAGAAATAAAAGTTTTTGTCACTGAAGCGCAAGAAATTGTAGATTTAATAAAAAACCAAAACGAGTACTAACAACAAAGCATTAATACCAATATTATGAACGTACCTACAATGGCAGATGCAATGGCTCAAGGAAAACAACCAGAAATATTATTTTGGGTGGGGGCAGCAGGAAGTTACGACGATAGAGCAAAAAAAATAACCAAAGCTTTTGTAAAAGTATTGCACAAAGCCAATGTAGATTTTGCAGTTTTAGGAACTGAAGAAAGCTCAACAGGAGATGCAGCAAAAAGAGCTGGAAATGAGTTTCTATTTCAAATGCAAGCGATGACCAATATCGAAATTCTGAACGCATACGAAGTTAAAACTATTGTAACCGCAGACCCACATTCATTCAATACTTTAAAAAATGAGTACCCTGGATTAGGCGGAAAATATAAAGTGTATCATCACACTCAGTTTATTAAAAAGCTAATAGATGAAGGCAGACTTTCTTTAAATGATACCACATTAAAAGGAAAACGAGTAACGTTTCACGATCCTTGTTATTTAGGAAGAGGAAATGGAGTGTACGAATCGCCAAGAGATATTATTAAAAGACTTGGAGTGAATTTGGTAGAAATGAAGCGCAATAAAAACAGAGCTTTGTGTTGTGGAGCTGGTGGTGCGCAAATGTTTAAAGAGCCAGAAAAAGGAGATATGGATATTAATATCCTTAGAACTCAAGAGGCTTTAGAAACCAAACCTAATATTATTGCTACCGGATGCCCGTATTGTAATACTATGATGACAGATGGTGTTAAATTCAACGAAAAAGAGAATCAAGTTTTAGTCAAAGACATCGCAGAACTTATTGCCGAGGCTGAAAATTTATAGATAAGAAACTGAAGGTTTAACAAAGGAAGAATATTCTTCCTTTTTTATGAGATAATGATTAAAAACTACATCAAAGCTGCACGATTAAGAACACTTCCGCTTTCTGTTTCTGGAATTATTGTAGGTAGTTTTATAGGTCATTATGATACTTTAGAAGAGCTTTTAAAAAGGTTTTTTGATACCACTATTTGTATTAGGATTACTCCTATATACGAATCACTCACTTTTTGGCTAGCTATTTTAACCACCATTGGGTTCCAAGTACTGTCTAATTTTGCCAATGACTATGGAGATGGCATCAAAGGAACTGATGCAAACAGAGAAGGAGAACAACGCTTGGTAGCGTCAGGAGCTATTACTCCGAAGCAAATGAAGTCAGCTATGATTATCACAGCAGTTATTACTATTGGTATTGCTTTATTGTTAATTTATACAGCTTTTGGGAAAGATAATTTTGGATACTCAGTACTCTTCTTCTTATTAGGAATGGCTTCTGTAGCAGCGGCTATTAAATATACGGTTGGGAAATCTGCCTACGGATATAGTGGCTTTGGAGATGTATTTGTATTTATATTTTTCGGACTGTTAAGTGTGGTAGGAAGTTATTTCTTATTTACCAAGGAATTAAATATAACTATTTTCTTTCCAGCTTTCTCTATTGGATTGCTCAGCGTGGCAGTTTTGAATCTAAACAATATGAGGGATCGAGTGAACGATACATTAGTAGGAAAGAATACACTAGTTGTAAAAATGGGAGGAGAATCTGCTAAATATTACCACTATTTTTTATTGATAGCTTCTTTCTTGTTTGCTTTTTTATATGTTGTTATAAACTATCAATACCCAATACAATTTTTATTTGTAATTGCATATATTCCTATCGTAAAGCATCTAGTATTTGTTGTTAAGAATAAAGAAGAAAAACTATTAGATGGAGAACTCAAAAAAATAGCCTTAAGCACTTTTCTATTTGCCATCCTTTTTGGACTCGGGCAAGTTTTGTACTTTTAAGGAAAATAGATTTTATGAAAAAAATAATAACAGTATTTGTCGTTCTTTTAGTACTATATTCTTGCGAAAATTCACGTTCGGATGAGAGTTTAAATTTTTTTGCTGATACAGGTTGGTCGGGAGACCTTAACAATAGGGGTTTTACTTATAGCATTGCGGCAAATAATGACGGAATTATTGATGTAAAGGAAACTGAAATTCAAAAAACGAACCCATCAGCTGAAAGAAAACTTATCAAAAATGGAAGAATTTCGTTTGAGACACAAGATTTAAAAAGAACCAAAAAGCAGATTGTTGCAGCTGTAAAAAAATATAAAGGATATATTTCTTCGGATAGTCAGAATGAACAGTATGATAGAATCAATAATCACTTAACGGTCAGAATTCCGTTTCAAAATTTTGATTCTTTATTGGATGGGATCTCTAAAGAAATAGAAAAGTTTGAAACCAAAGAGATAAAAATTTCTGATGTCACCGCAGAGTTTTTAGATGTTCAAACACGGTTAAAAAATAAAAAAGCATTAGAGAATAGATATCTAGAGATTCTTAAAAAAGCAAAAACTGTAAAAGAAATTCTAGATGTAGAAAGAGAAATAGGAAGTTTAAGGGAAGATATAGAATCAGCAGAAGGAAAATTAAAATATTTGAGCGACCAAGTTTCCTTTTCAACCTTAAATATATCTTTTTACAAGAAAATTTCCAATGAGTCTAGTTTTACTAGAAAGCTAAAAGATGCATTGGTCGATGGATATGAGGGAATAAAAACCTTCTTTATATACTTAATTAATATTTGGCCACTTTTAATACTATTTTTTGTTGTGTTTACTTGGTTTAGAAGAAAATTAAAAAGGAAGAAAAATAAATAAACACATGAAAAAAATAAAAATAATTTTAGGAATCATCATTTTCTTTTCACTAATTTTCTTTGGAACAGGACTAGTGGTTAAAGAGGTTGATTACACAACAAAAGTTGAAGTAAATATGCCACTAGATAAAACTTTTGCGCTGTTTAACGATACTGAAAAAATAAAAAACTGGATCCCAGAATTAAAAAGTATCGAGGCAATAGATGAAAAGACAGGAAAAACGGGGAGTAGGTATAAAATGGTTGTGCTAGATGGAAATGAAAATGAAATTACTATGGAAGAGAAAGTATTAGCCTATGTGAATAACGAAAAAGTAACTTTGTATTTTGATGCACAAGGAATGTTGAAAACAGACGATTATACTTTTGTAGCTGAGGGGAATAAAACGATTATAACAAATACTAGTAATTGCAAAAGTGATTCTTATATTTTTGGATGTATGATGCCTTACTTTAAAGGTACATTTAAAGAAATTGACCAAGGATATTTAGATAATTTTAAGGCTTTTGCCGAAAAACAATAGATATGGATATCAATATGATTAGTTGGTTTGAAATTCCAGTAACAGATATGGACCGTGCGAAAAAGTTTTATGAGACTGTGTTTAAAGTGACGGTTTCTGTCAATGATTTTGGAGGCATTCTAATGGGATGGTTTCCACCAGCAGAAGATATTACTGCACCTGGAATTAGTGGTTCTTTAGTAAAACAAGAGCAATACATACCTTCTTCAACTCATGGAGCTTTGGTATATTTTAATTCTCAATCTGGAGATATAGATCACGAATTAAGTAGGGTAGAAGAAGCTGGAGGTAAAGTTATGCAGCCTAAAACGTTAATTTCTAATGAGATTGGATACATGGCTATTGTGCTAGACACAGAAGGAAACCGAATTGCACTGTATAATAAATAATGTTGATTACCGCCAACTATAAAAAACACTTACTTACATTCAAAGTTCCCAGCGGAACTTCGAGAGGTGTTTTAAACACCAAAGAAACGTGGTTTTTAGTACTAGAAAAAGGAAGTAAGAGGGGTATAGGTGAGTGTGGGATTTTAAGAACATTGAGTATTGATGATAGGCCTGATTATGAAGAAAAGTTACAATGGGTTTGTAAAAATATTCATCTTGGGTTAGAAACATTACTACTAGAAACAATAGAGTTTCCAAGTATTCAATTTGGATTAGAACAAGCATTTTTATCTTTAAAAAGTAATACCCCATTTACTCTTTTCCCTTCTCATTTTACCAATGGTGAGCGAGCTATTAAAATCAATGGTCTAATTTGGATGGGAGATAAAAATTATATGAAAGCCCAAATTGAAGAAAAATTAAAAACAGGATTTTCATGTATTAAAATGAAGATTGGAGCTATTGATTTTGATACAGAGTTGGATTTGTTAGCATCTATCAGAAAAGAGTTTTCATCTCAAGAAGTAGAGTTAAGAGTAGATGCAAATGGAGCATTCACTCCAAAAACAGCATTAGAAAAATTAAAAAAGCTTTCAGAATTTGAGTTGCATTCGATAGAGCAACCCATAAAATCAAAGCAGTTTGAAGAGATGGCAATATTATGTGAAAAATCACCTTTAGATATCGCTTTAGACGAAGAATTAATTGGAGTGTTTTCTGTAACAAAAAAGAAAGAAATACTACAAATAATAAGCCCGAAATATATCATTTTAAAACCTAGCTTAATTGGAGGGTATATCGGTAGTGAACAATGGATTGATTTAGCAGAAAGTCAAGGTGTAAAATGGTGGATTACAAGTGCTTTAGAGAGTGATGTGGGGCTAAATGCAATAGCGCAGTGGACCTATACTTTACACAATAAAATGCCTCAAGGTTTGGGAACAGGTAGTTTATTTACAAATAATATAGAAAGTCCTTTAGAAGTTAATAACGGGCAATTGAGATATAATATAAATGAGAATTGGAATTTTAATATAGAATAATATGAATTTTGTACAGCAAGTTTATAAAGGAAAGAATGACTGGTGGATGTATTTTGTCAGTTATATTGTTTTATTTGCTCCTTTTGCACTAAATATACTTGCATTTATTTTGATGCCTGAGATTTTTGACACAGCATATGAGGATATGAAAAATTTTAAAGGTGATAAAAACATGTATTTGGCTTTGAATTTATTGCCTTTTGTTTTTCTGCTACTTTTATTGATCTTTTTTGTAAAGTACATGCATCAACGAAGCTTTACATCTTTAGTAACAAGTCGAAAGAAGATTGATTGGTCAAGATTTTTTTATGCATTTTTTATCTGGGGATTTATTTCTACTGCTATTATAAGTATTGGAATATTCATAGCACCTGAAAACTTTATATGGAACTTTAAACCAATTAAGTTCTTTATGCTAGTTATTGTTTCGTTACTTTTTATACCGCTTCAAACAAGTTTTGAGGAATTATTTTTTAGAGGCTATTTAATGCAAGGAATAGGATTGCTAGTTAAAAATAAATGGATGCCTTTACTTGTTACTTCAATTTTATTTGGAACAATGCATTGGTTTAATCCAGAGGTTGAAAAAATTGGAGATATAGCTTTGATATTTTATATAGGTACAGGGTTTTTATTTGGTATTACCACATTGATGGATGAAGGAACAGAATTAGCTCTTGGAATGCATGCCGTAAATAATATTCTAGCCGCAGTTTTTATAACTACAGATTGGACGGTTTTCCAAACTGATGCTATGTATATTGATATTTCTGAACCATCTGTAGGTTGGGAGATGTTTTTTCCAGTGTTAGTAATCTATCCATTGATGATCTTTATTTTTTCTAAAAAATACGGTTGGACTAATTGGAAAGAGAAACTATTCGGAACTATTGAAAAACCTATCATTCTTGAAGAATAATTTATTTCATAGTAGTTTTACATTAAATAATGTCTCTTTTAAAACTAAAGAAGCATTACTAGAGTATGTGACTACTTTATCCAAATCGATGCATGAATTTTTAGAAGATTGGTTTTCAGAAAAAAAAACACTCTCAGTAAAAACATCAGGTTCTACAGGAGTGCCAAAATGGATTGAGTTAGAAAAAAAGCACATGGTAAATTCTGCGATAGCTACTGGAAGTTTTTTTAATCTACCAGAACATACTTCGGCCCTTTTATGTTTACCAACTGAATATATCGCAGGAAAAATGATGTTAGTTAGAGCACTTGTTTTGGGGTGGCAGCTAGATTATATCGAACCAGTTTCTACGCCACTAGAGAATATATATAAAACATATGATTTTTCTGCAATGGTACCTTTACAATTGAAAAATTCATTAGATAAAATTCATTTCATTAAAAAGTTGATTGTAGGTGGAGGAGAGGTTAGTATAGCGTTGGAAAATCAGATACAAAGTGTTTCCACTCAAATTTTCGCAACGTATGGTATGACTGAAACCATTACACATATTGCAGCTAAAAAATTAAATCATTCAAGTCAAAACTGTTTTACAGTACTACCTAATGTAACTGTGTCTAAAGACCATAGGAATTGTCTGGTTATTAATGCTTCCAATATTTCTAGTTTGCCTATTGTAACAAATGATGTCGTAGAAATTATCTCTGAAACCAATTTTAATTGGAAAGGTAGATATGACCATGTTATTAATACAGGAGGAATTAAATTACATCCTGAGGTTATAGAAAGAAAATTAGCTTCTCAAATGAACCAACGCTTTTTTGTTACAGGTGTAAAAGACAATGTTTTTGGAGAGAAACTAGTATTGTTTGTTGAAGGTGAGAAAACCTCATTAGCAAAAGACATCTTTAAAGGATTGTCAAAATTTGAACAACCAAAAGAGGTTTTTTTCGTTCCTAAATTTATGGAAACCGAAACAGGGAAAGTTCAACGAACTAAAACAAAAAAACTATTTTAAATACTTAAAAGGTATTCTCTTAAATCCTGATCCTCATCTAAGTTCATTTTCTTTTTAATCCTATATCTAGCTGTTTGCACAGATCTTGGGTCAACTAATAAAACTCTCGAAATTTCTTTAGTCTGCATATGTAGTTTAATAAACATACAATGTCTTAACTCAGTTTCTGTTAACGTGCTATGTTTTTTGAGTAATCTGTCGTAGAAACCTTCAAAAACAGTATTGAAATGTTTCTTTAGATAATCCCAGTCTTCATCTCTGTCAAGAACTTGATTTATTTGATTAACAATTGCTCTTATGCTAGGTTTATCATCTGTCTGTATACCTTTTAAATCGGCTTTAATCTCTTTGAAGTATTGTTTATTGTGAAGAAGATTTGTAGAAATAACCATCATTTCTTTCTCTTTTTCTAATGCAATGTTTTTTAATTTTGAAAGTTCGTTATTAGATTTATATTCTTTGTTTTTTAAATTATTAATGATAAAATAATATCCAACTAATGCTGTAATCAGTAAAAAACTAACGATAAAAAGCAGAAATTTTAAGTTATAGTTTGTACTCATTAAATTTTCATTCTGAATACCCATTTTATCGATAGTGTAACTTGTGTTTAATTCCTTAATTTTAAGTTCTAACTTTTTATTAGCTTCATTTTTGTCTTCCACTATAAGTGCTAGTATCTCGGGATTTGAGTGTGCGATTAGATCCAAGCTGAAGATACAATCACTAGAGCTTTCTCTGTTTTGGTGGATAGAAACACTAATAGTGTTTTTGCCCTTTTTAAATATATTTGACTCAAATAGTTTGACTTTAAATTCTGATTCTTCTCTGCCTTGTATTTTTGCTACTGCTAGTGTTTGGGCAGTAGGAGTCCCATTGGGCATATTGCCTCGATATAGTTCTCTGCCATTAATATAAAGGACAAACCCATCATCATGCATTATTCTAAACTCATAAGCTAAAAAAGTATTTTCCTTTATGTAAATTTCTTTTTTAAAATACTTTGTGATATGTTTTTTTTCTTTATTACCTCCGTAATTAATATTTGTAACAACTTTTCTGTCGCCATAACCAATTGGTGTTGTTCCAATTTTCCATGAAGAGCTTATGTTGCTCTTGTACCAATCTGAATTTAAAGAACCTAGATCATAATAACGCCATTCATCTCCATTAATAATAATTTCCTCCTGAGCGTTGATGTTCTGAAAACATAAAAAAAAGAAAACTAGTAGCTGTGTGCTTTTAAATAGATTTTTAGTCATAATGGGAGGGTTTCTATTGCTGACGTATAAATATAGTAGTTTTATTTATTTAAAAATACAATTGTAGTAGATTAGTTGTATTTATGAAGTTTTTTATTTTAATATTATAAATATATTTGTACTGTTAATTGAATTTAATATCTATAATTAATTGGGGGATTAATTTTATAGCATATTGTTTAAACAAAAAAAAGTCGTGTTGTACAACACGACTTTTTGCTTTTATATTGTAAAACTAATTTACATCTCCATAGAATGATATACATTTTGCACATCGTCATCTTCTTCTAAGCGTTCCAATAGTTTTTCTACATCAGCTTGAGCTTCTTCAGAGAGTTTTGTTGTTGTGGTCGGTATTCTTTCAAAACCTGAAGAAATAATCTCAACATGGTTCTCTTCAAAGAAGGATTGTATAGCTCCAAATTGTTCAAAAGGAGCGTAAATGATAATTCCTTCTTCATCATCAAAAATTTCTTCAACTTCAAAATCTATTAACTCTAATTCTAACTCTTCCATGTCAATGGATATATCTTCTTTCTTAATCGTAAAGTTGCATGTATGATCAAACATAAAGACAACAGAGCCAGAAGTTCCTAAATTTCCATCACATTTATTAAAAGAAGCTCTTACATTAGCAACTGTTCTATTATTGTTATCGGTAGCTGTTTCAATTAAAACTGCAATTCCATGAGGAGCATAACCTTCAAATAATACTTCTTTAAAATTTGCAGTGTCTTTATCGGTTGCTTTCTTAATAGCACGCTCTACATTATCCTTAGGCATATTAGCAGCCTTAGCATTTTGCATAACGGCACGTAATCTTGAGTTACTATCAGGATTAGGACCGCCTTCTTTTACGGCCATTACAATATCCTTTCCTATTCTAGTAAACGTTTTGGCCATGGCCGACCAACGCTTCATTTTTCTTGCTTTTCGAAATTCGAATGCTCTTCCCATTTCTAACTACTCTTTATATTTTATTATACTTGGATAACGCCTAAATTAAACTTTTTTTCTATAGGAGCATGATTTGCTGCCTCAATACCCATAGATATCCATTTTCTGGTGTCAAGTGGATGTATAACCGCATCAGTCCATATTCTAGCAGCTGCATAGTATGGAGAAATTTGTTTATCGTATCGAGATTTTATTTTATCAAAAAGTTCGGCTTCTTTTTCTTTAGTTATTTCTTCGCCTTTCTTTTTTAAGGATGCTGTTTCTATTTGTAATAATACTTTTGCTGCAGAATTACCGCTCATTACTGCCAATTCTGCACTAGGCCAGGCAACAATTAATCTTGGGTCATACGCTTTTCCACACATGGCATAATTACCGGCCCCGTATGAATTGCCAATAACGATTGTAAATTTTGGAACTACAGAATTACTTACTGCATTTACCATTTTAGCACCATCTTTGATAATGCCACCGTGTTCAGACTTACTACCTACCATAAAGCCAGTAACATCCTGTAGAAATACTAACGGTATTTTTTTCTGATTACAATTGGCTATGAAACGAGTTGCTTTGTCAGCAGAGTCAGAATAGATAACCCCTCCAAACTGCATCTCACCTTTTGCATTTTTTACTACCTGACGTTGATTGGCAATAATACCCACTGCCCAACCATCTACCCGTGCGTAGGCGGTAATTAATGTTTTCCCATAATCTTCTTTATACTCATCAAATTCAGAATTATCAACAATACGTTTAATAATTTCTTTCATATCATATTGTTCATGACGAGCAGCTGGAAGAATTCCGAAAACATCTTCTACTTTTTCTTTTGGAGAATACGACTTCTCTCTATTAAACCCTGCTTTATCAAAATCACCAATTTTAGAAACAATGTTTTTGATAGTATCTAAAGCGTCTTTATCATCTTTAGCTTTATAATCTGTAACTCCAGAGATTTCACAATGTGTTGTTGCGCCACCTAGTGTTTCATTATCTATGGTCTCACCTATAGCAGCTTTAACTAGGTAACTTCCCGCTAAAAAAATACTTCCAGTTTTATCTACAATTAAAGCTTCATCACTCATAATTGGCAAGTATGCACCACCAGCAACACAACTTCCCATAACAGCTGCTATTTGAGTAATACCCATGCTACTCATTATAGCATTATTTCTAAAAATTCTTCCAAAGTGTTCCTTATCTGGAAAAATTTCATCTTGCATAGGAAGATATACTCCAGCACTATCTACTAAATATATTATTGGCAGTTTGTTTTCAATAGCAATCTCTTGCGCTCGTAAGTTTTTTTTGCCAGTTATGGGGAACCATGCCCCAGCTTTTACAGTTGCATCATTAGCAACTACCATACATTGCTTGCCTTTTATGTAGCCGATTTTTACAACAACACCGCCAGAAGGGCAGCCACCATGCTCGGTATACATATCCTCGCCTGCAAAAGCACCAATCTCTATACTCTCAGCATTGTTATCTAATAAATATTCTATACGCTCTCTTGCGGTTAGTTTTCCTTTCGCATGATGTTTATCAATATTTTTTTGACCACCTCCTAATTTAACTTTAGCAAATCGTCTTTTTAAATCTGAGGCTAAAAGTTTATTGTGATCTTCGTTTTTATTGAACTTTATATCCATTCGGAAATTTTTTAGCGAATTTACGAAAGTTTCAGCTCAAATTAAAGGGATATGTCAAACAAAACATCATAAATTACATGGAATTATTTTCCTTGGAAAATAAAATAATATTTTGTAAGTTTGCTTAAACAATAATTAATCATATAAAAATGAAAACAAACAAAATTATATTTTATATAGCAACAATTCTTTTTACAGGAATCATGCTTTTTTCTATAAGTATGTATTTAACACAAACAGAAATGATAAGAGAGGCATTTAAAGGTATGGGGTACCCTACTTATTTAGTATATCCTTTAGCCATTGCAAAAATTTTAGGACTGATTGTTCTATGGTATCCGAAATTTAAAACTTTAAAAGAGTGGGCGTATGCAGGTTTCTTTTTTAACGTTGTACTTGCTTTTTTTGCACATGTTATGATTGGTGATGGTGAACAGTTATTTGCTCTATTGGCATTCTTGTTTTTAGGAAGCTCTTATGGTTTTTATAAAAAGAATTTAAAACAAAAATAGAGATGAAAAAAGTAGCAGCATTTGCAGGAAGTACAAGTAGTACATCAATTAATAAACAATTAGTTACCTATGTGTCTAGTTTATTAAATACAACGGAGTACGATATTTTAGACATGAACGATTATACAGCACCTCTGTACAGTGAAGATGAAGAGAAAAAAGGTTTTCCAAAAGACATGATAGAGTTGTCCGAAAAATTAAAAAGCTATGATGGTTTTATTGTCTCATTAGCAGAACATAATGGCTCTTATGCAGCAGCTTTTAAAAATACATTCGACTGGATTTCTAGAATAAATAGGGTGATTTTTAACAAAAAGCCAATGCTATTAATGTCTACTTCGCCAGGAGGTAGAGGAGGAGCGTCAGTATTAGCTACTGCAAATGCTTCTTTTCCACATATGGGAGCAGATGTTGTATCTAGTTTTTCTCTTCCAGGGTTTTATGATAATTTTAATAAAGGAAAAGTTATTCATGAAGAATTGAATACAGCATTGTTAGATGAAGTACATGTTTTTGAGAGTAAACTTTAACGAATTTGAAATCAATAATTTAAAATGTATTAAATTCGTTATCAAAATATACTCAATTAACTCACCATGAAAAAAATTATCTTCTTTTTCCTATTTGCTTGTATTGCAACTACCGGTTTTTCACAAGAAACAACCGAAAAAAATACACCAGTTCCCAATTATAGACTGGCTTCAAAATTTTCCCCAACCAATATTGCAAAGTTAGTACACTCAACAACTGTAAGACCACATTGGTTAAAAAATGGGAATAGATTTTGGTATCAATATAAAACTTCTGAAGGATCTAAATATTATCTGGTAGATGCAGATTCTCGTAAAAGAACAACCCTTTTTGATAATGATAAGATGGCTAAATGGTTATCAGAGATTACAAAAGATCCTTACGAAGGAAAACATTTACCAAGATTCAATTTCAAGTTTGTAAAGAATGAAACTGCAATCCGTTTTAGAGTTACCTCTAGAGAAAAAGTACCAGTTAAGGAAGATAAAAAATCATCAAAAAAGAAAAAATCTAAGAAACCTAAGATGGAAAAAAAGGTATTTCATTTTGAATATACTTTAGGAGGGAACGGATTAAAAATAATTGACAACTCAAAGAAAGAAGATAAAAAATGGAATCGTTGGGCAAGTATAGCGCCAGACAGTTCTATTGTACTGTTCTCTAAGAACTATAATTTATATTGGATGGATAAAGAGAATTTTTTGAAAGCGACAAAAGATGATAAAGATTCAACCATTGTTGAGCATCAGTGGACAAAAGATGGAGTAGAAAATTATGGTTTTGGAGGTGGCTCTAGAGGCCAAAACAATGAAACAAAAGAGAAAAAGAAGAATGATAGAAAAAGAGTATTTGTAACTTGGACAAGAGACGCAAAGAAGTTTGTATATCAGAGAACAGACTCAAGACATATTAAAGACTTATGGGTGATTAATTCAGTTTCAAAAAAGAGGCCTACTTTAGAAACGTATAAATACCATATGGCTGGAGAACAAGAGTTTTATAAGACTGAATTACTAGTCTTTGATATTCCAACTAAAAATATTTTAAAGGTAAAATTAGATACAGTTCCGCAACAGTCAATATCTATTTATAGAGCTCCACGTAAAAAATCGAGTTTTGATGATGATTTTACTCATTCGTATTTATTATCCAAGAAAGGGAAAATATATTTTAGTACCGTTAGCAGAGATCGTAAAAGGCTAGATATTCATGTGGCAGATATAAATTCTGGAGAAGTAAAAACATTAATAGAAGAACACTCTAATGTGTATATTGAAAATAGAGGTAAAGCAATCCGCTTGTTTAATAACGAATCTGAAATTTTACATTGGTCTGAAAGGGATGGCTGGGGTCATTTTTACTTATATGATGCAAATGGAAAACTAAAAAGACAAGTTACGAATGGTACTTTTCATGTAGATAGATTTGAAGGGATAAATGAAAAAGATAGAACCTTGTTTTTTACTGCTAACGGAGTTGTAAAAGGTCAAGACCCTTATTATTCACATTTATACAAAATTAATTTAAATGGAACAGGGATGAAAAATTTAAATGCAGGAGATTTCAATACTGGAGTCAGTGTATCTGACTCTAGAAAATATTTTGTCAGTAATTTTTCTAGGGTAAATACTGTGCCAAAATCAGAATTAAGAAATAGTAATGGTAGCTTAGTAATGAGTTTAGAGGAAGCAGATCTTTCGCAACTTTTTGCAACGGGATACAAATTCCCAGAGCCTTTTAAGGTAAAAGCAGATGATGGAATTACAGATATTTATGGAGTAATGTATAAGCCTTATGATTTTGATGAAAGTAAAAGCTATCCATTAATTGAATATGTATACCCAGGCCCACAGACAGAAGCTGTAAATAAATCGTTTTCTGCCAGAATGAATCGTACAGATCGTATGGCGCAAGTTGGATTTGTTGTTATTACATTAGGAAATAGAGGAGGGCACCCAGCAAGGTCTAAATGGTATCATACCTATGGGTATGGCAATTTAAGAGATTATGGGTTAGCAGATAAAAAGTATGTAGCAGAACAATTAGCAAACAAACATAAGTTTATAGATATAGAAAGAGTAGGAATATTTGGACATTCAGGAGGTGGTTTTATGTCTACAGCAGCTATGCTAGTGTATCCAGACTTTTTTGACGTAGCAGTCTCATCATCTGGAAATCATGATAATACGGTATACAATAGTTGGTGGAGTGAGACACATCATGGGGTAGATGAAGAAAAAGATGCTAAAGGAAACATCTCTTATAAATATCAAATTGATAAAAATCAAACACTCGCTAAAAATTTAAAAGGAAATTTAATGTTAGTTACTGGAGATGTAGATAATAATGTTCACCCAGGAGGAACCATAAGAATGGCGGATGCGTTGATAAAAGCTAATAAGCGTTTTGATTTTATGTTAATGCCTGGACAAAGGCATGGTTATGGAAGAATGACAGAATATTTTTTCTGGATGAAAGCCGATTATTTTAGCAAACATTTATTAGGTGTTGAGGTTAAAGATATTGACATGAAAGAAATGAATAGAGATAAACCAAAAAAATAAGTCATGGGAGATAAAAATATTCTTAAAGAATACACAAATGGAGAAACTACTGTTGTTTGGCAACCCCATTTATGTACACATTCAAAAAAGTGTTGGAAAGGCCTATTACCAGTATTTGATCCTCGGAGGAAGCCTTGGATAGATATGGATGCAGCTAGCACAGATAAAATTATTGCCCAGGTTTCTCAATGCCCTTCCAAAGCATTATCTATAAAGACATAATTAAAATAAGTATAAATAGAGATTTTTTTATTTTACACAGGTAATATATTCCTTGGAAAATATTATTTTATTTTGTACATTTGTATGCAGAAAGGAGATACAGAATGAAAATAACATTATACGGCAAAAAAGGTCATGCACATACAGTTGCATTTAAGAATTTTTTAAGAATGGCTGAAGTCGCTTTTGATTATAAAGATATTTTTAAAGATGAAGAAGCTAAAGCCCATACTAGAGAACTCTATGATGGCCACTTAAAATTCCCAACACTTTTTGTAGATGAAGAAATCTATTTAACACCTTCGTCTGATGTTTTTAATAACGTTATGAAAGATTTAAAATTAAGAGGTTAATTCTTATGGGAGATATATCTAAAGACATACATTCTAAATTTGCTAATGACAAGATCAAAGCATTAATCAATATTAAGTATACTGCTAATTGGATTAATAGTCATGAAAATGAGTTTTTTAGACAGTATAGTATTTCTCCACAACAATATAATATCTTACGAATTTTGAGAGGCGCAGCAGAACCTATTAAAGTACAGCTTATTAAAGATAGAATGATAGAGAGAGCTCCAAATGCAACCCGTTTGATGGATAAGTTATGTGATAAAAAATTTATAGAACGAATTCGTTGTGAGCATGATAGAAGAGTTGTCTATATTTCAATAACTGAAAAAGGATTAGCACTTTTATCAACGATTGATAAAAATATTAAACTAGATTTTTTAGAGAATTTAACAATAGAAGAAGCCAAGACCTTAAGTAGTTTATTAGATAAAATTAGATAAAAAAAATTTAACAAAATAATTTCCATGGAAAATAAATTAAATACATTAAAATCAATCGAAAATAAAGTAGGGAGCCCATTAGTAAGCATGGGACCATTACGATTAAGGCAGCCTATTCCTACTGATGGGATAGAGCAAGTAGATCCATTTTTATTATTACATCATTATGGTCCTTATGCAATTAGTGAATTGAATAATCCGTTTGATCTAGGACCGCACCCTCACAGAGGCTTTGAACCAATTACCTTGTTATTTAAAGGTGAACAGTTACATAGAGACTCTTTGGGTAATGAAATGATAGTAAAAGCTGGAGATGTACAATGGACAACGGCAGGAAGAGGTGTAATTCATGCAGAAGGACCCACTAAAGAGTTTGTAATGAAAGGAGGAGAGTTAGAGGGGATTCAATTATGGTTAAACCTTCCTGCAAAAAACAAAATGATGCCAGCTGATTATCAGCATATAAAAAATGAAGAGATGCCTATTGTTAATAATCAAACAAACTCTGTATCGTTAAAAGTTGTCGCAGGTAAGCAAAAGGGAGCAGTTGGTTTGATACAAACACAAACTCCTGTAAACGTTTTTACTGTAGAAGCGCAAGAGCAAGGAGAAATGAATATACATATACCTAGATCACATAAATCACTTATTTATTTGTTAGATGGTGAAGTAATTGTAAATAACGAAGCTAGTTTAAAAAAAGGAGCAACTCAAATGATTACTTTTAATCAAGACGGAAATGCTATTGAATTTAAAGCACTAAAAGAAAGTACTCTTCTTGTACTTTCTGGAGCCCCAATAGAAGAGAAAGTTACCTCTTGGGGACCTTACGTAATGAATACTCAGACCGAAATACTAGAAGCGTTAAGAGATTATCAACAAGGTAAAATGGGTTTTTTACCTAGAAACTAAAGAATATAAAAATGAAAACTGTAATACATAAAGCAAGTACTAGAGGATATGTCAATCATGGTTGGTTAGAGTCTAACCATACATTTAGCTTTGGAAACTATTATCATCCAGAAAGAATGAATTTTGGAGTTTTACGCGTACTAAATGATGATATTGTTCAACCTGGGATGGGATTTGGAACTCATCCGCATAGAGACATGGAGATAATATCAATTCCATTACAAGGAGCTTTATCTCACAAAGATAGTATGGACAATAAACGAGCTATTGAAGTTGGAGAGGTTCAAGTAATGTCAGCTGGAACAGGTTTGACTCATTCAGAGTTTAATGATAGTAAAACGGATAAAGTAAATTTTTTACAATTATGGATTTTACCTGAAGAAAAGGGAGTAGTACCTAACTACGAACAAAAGTTATTTGATATTTCAGAGAGAAAAAATAATTTTCAAACGGTAGTTTCCCCGCAAGATAAATTAGTCGAAGGGTCTTTAGGAATACATCAACAAGCCTATATTCAAATTGGTAATTTTGAAGCAGAGAACACAACTTCTTACAATATACCTGAAAATAATGGTGTATACATTTTTAACTTGCGTGGGATAGTTAAAGTAAATGGACATGAATTAAGAAAAAGAGATGCTATTGGAGTATGGGATACTTCACAAGTAAAAATAGACATTATAGAAGGAAGTGAACTATTGTTAATAGAAGTCCCAATGCAGGTATAAGCATTTGTTGATAATATGATAAATAGGAGGCTTTTTTTTAAGTCTCTTATCTTTTTCCAAAAAAAGTAGTTATCTTGCCATATATTATGCGTGCATAGTAATTAATCTTTTCGATATTATGAAATACAAACATATTTTTGAGCCATTAGACTTAGGATTTACAACCTTAAAGAATAGAATTTTAATGGGTTCTATGCACACAGGTTTAGAAGAAGAGAAAAATGGTTTAGAAAGGATTTCTAAATATTATGCAGAACGCGCTAGAGGAGGAGTTGGTCTTATTGTTACTGGTGGAATTTCACCTAATGTTCAAGGGTGGACAGGTCCTTTTTCTGCTAGGATGTCAAACAAAAAACATGCTAAGCATCATCAGAAAATAACAAAGGCTGTGCATGATGAAGGAGGTAAAATTTGTATGCAAATATTGCATGCTGGACGTTATGGATATCATCCATTTAATGTGGCTCCTTCAAAAATTAAAGCACCTATAAACTCTTTTAAACCATTTAAGTTATCAAAATCTGGAGTTAAAAGGACTATTCGTGATTTTGTGAATTGTGCAAAATTGTCCAAACTAGCAGGTTATGATGGAGTCGAAATTATGGGGTCTGAAGGATATTTAATTAATCAATTCATTGTAGAGCATACTAATAAAAGGACAGATGAATGGGGTGGAGCATACAAAAACAGAATACGATTGCCCATAACTCTAGTAAAATCTATAAGAGAAGCAGTAGGAGATAATTTTATTATCATATACAGGCTGTCTATGCTAGACCTTATAGAAAAAGGGAGCACTTGGGAAGAAGTTGTAATGCTCGCTAAAGAAATTGAGAAAGCTGGCGCGACAATTATTAATACTGGAATTGGTTGGCATGAGGCAAGGATTCCTACTATTGCTACTTCTGTTCCCAGAGCTGCATTTACTTGGGTGACACAAAAGATGAAAGAAGAAGTTACGATACCTTTGGTTACTTCTAATAGAATAAACATGCCTGAAACGGCTGAAAAAGTACTTGCTGAAGGTCATGCAGATATGATTTCAATGGCTCGTCCTTTTTTAGCAGATCCAGATTGGGTAAATAAAGCAGCGCAAGAAAAAGAAGATGAAATCAACACCTGTATTGCTTGTAATCAAGCTTGCTTAGATCATGTATTTAAACAAAAAGTAGCTAGTTGTTTGGTAAACCCAAGAGCTTGTCACGAAACGGAGTTTAATTATGACAGAACCGAAAACCCAAAAAAGATTGCAGTTATAGGAGCAGGCCCTGCAGGTCTAGCAGCGGCCACTATTGCAGCACAAAGAGGTCATTCAGTTACGTTATTTGATGCAGATAAAGAAGTGGGCGGTCAGTTTAATATCGCCAAACAGATTCCTGGTAAAGAAGAGTTCCATGAAACCATTAGATACTTTAAAAAACAAATAGAACTTCATGGTGTAAGTGTAAAGTTGAATACACACGTTACTTCAGAAGATTTATCAAATGCTGATTTTGATGAAATTATCTTAGCGACAGGGATTAAGCCTAGAACACCTAAAATTGAAGGCATTGAACATGAAAAAGTACTTAGTTATTTAGATGTATTGAAGCATAAGAAACCAGTAGGTAAAAGGGTTGCTGTTATTGGTGCTGGAGGCATTGGTTTTGATGTCTCAGAGTATTTATCTCATGAAGGAGTTTCAAGTTCGCAAGATATTGACCAATGGCTTAAAGAGTGGGGAATAGATAAAGATATAGAAGCAAGAGGTGGTATTCAAGGAATGAAGCCAACCTTTCACGGTTCACCCAGAGAGATTTTTATGTTTAAGAGAAGTGAAGGAAAGTTTGGTGGTAACTTAGGGAAAACAACAGGATGGATACATAGGACTAACCTAAAAAAGAAAAATGTTCAGTTTATTAATGAAGTTCAATATACTAAAATAGATGATGTGGGACTACATTATACTCAGAACGATGACCAAAAAATAATAGAGGTAGACAATGTTATTATTTGTGCAGGTCAAACACCTTTTAAAGAGTTACTTTCTCCTTTAGAGAAAATTGGAAAAAAAGTCCATGTCATAGGAGGAGCAGATATTGCTGATGAATTAGATGCTAAAAGAGCTATAGATCAAGGAAGTAGGCTTGCTGCTAAGTTGTAGAGCTATTTTACCATTTTTACAGAATTTATATTTCCATCAAAATCATATTCTTTAACGGAGTTATCTGGGTCTAAAACCCACTTTCCATCTACAATGTATTTGTAATGATATTTGCCTACAGATAATTTTATTGTATATAGCCAACCTTTATCAGTTTTTTTCATTGGACAAGCTTCTTCATTCCAATCATTGAAAGATGAAGCTAACATGATTTTTTTAGCATCTTTAAATTTAGTGAGCAAGAAAGTAACTTCAGTTTTAATATCTATAAAAGAATTAAACCCGCCAAACTCATTAGTAACCTTATTAGTATTGTTTGGATCTTCTATCCATTTACCATCTACGATAAATTTATACTCATAATAGCTGGGCTTTAATTTTAGTTTCAATTCCCATCCATCTTTTGTTTTATTCATTTTAAATACTTCTTCATTCCATTTATTAAACGAACCACTTAAGATAACTTCATTGGCATCTATATAATTTGGAAGTCTGAAAGTATAGTTACCATCTTTAGAAGGATAAGCTAATAGTACCTTTAAATTATATGTATATAATTCTTTACCATTAGAAGTTTTTGCAGGCGTAATATTCATGAAATCATCAGTTGGTTCTGCCCAATATGACTGGTTAACAACAAATTTAAACTCTAATTTAAAATCGTTTAAATCGGTTAATTTCTTTTTTAATTCATAAATATCATTCGATATTTTTTTCATTTTCCATTGATCTTTAGACCAATCATTAAATCTCCCAGAAACAAATACCTCATTTATATTTAAGTCACTAAAATCAATTTTTGTTTTTGTATGGTCATTTGTAGCATTTATGTAATCATTTTTATTAAATCTAAAAACAATATAATCGCCATCAATTCTATACCCTCTAATAGAATCTTTTTGGGCATACATCTCTAAGCTAGTGAAAGCTAGTACCCATAAAACGATATGTATTAACTTTAGTTTCATTTTCTAATGATAGGATATTTAATAAAATATAATTTCTGTTTTTTATAATTAATAATGGTTCTTTTTTGAGCAAAAAAATCATACCCTAAAATACCATCAAGTTTAGCCCCAAAAGCTTTGTCAATATTATGAAAACTTGTTAATATGGTTTTCATAGGACCAAAATAAAGAGTTTTACTTAAACGAACCCTAAATAAATTTCCAGAAATTACTTCTAATTTTTTATTACTGGCACCTTTTAGTACGACACGCCCTTTAGGATAAAAATACTTAAGAGCTTTTTTATGACTTCTGTTATTTAATTGATTAAACTCTGCTCCTGAGTCTAAAGCAAAAACAGCTTTTCGCTTATTAATAAAACCATCAAGAATAATTGCATGCTTTTTTAAATGAAAAGAGATGCTGTCTTCAATTTTTTCTAAATAAACATCCTTTCCAAGAACATTACCATTTTTATCTATCTGAGTTAGTGTAATTTGATTTAAATATAAATCGACAAAAACTTCATAATCTTTTAAGATGTTATAGCCTATAATTCCAAGAATTTTAATTTTTTTAGCCTTTTCTATATGCGATAAGTCAATTAAGTCAGATTTTTTATTTGATAGTAGTAGGTTTTTTAATGAAAATTGCTGAATTCTTTTTTGAATAGGGTTATCTATATAATCTAGAATCCCCGATGTTTTACTAATCTTATCGTCATGCAAGATAAGTTTTGAAAAATGAACTTTGTTAATCAGTAGTTTTTCTGAACCAGTATCAAAAATAAATTCTCCTTTTTTACCCTTTAATTCTCCTTCAATTACTATTAATCTATCTACTAATTTAAATGGAATACGCGTTGTGTATTTATTTATTTTTTGAGCTTTGGTAAAATGAAAGGGAGTATTTTTTAGCAGGATCCCATTATAAGCACTAACTGAAATGCTTACAGCAAAAAAGAACAACAAAGACCAAATTTTATTCATATTAATAAAGACGCCTATTTTATATTGTTTGTTACTTAATTTTTGCATTTTTATACAAAATGATCAAAAAGAGTTTCAAATAATTAACGATATTTGTTGCTAATAGTTATATAAATGGCCAATTTTAAGGTAATTTTATATTTTTTAAATAAAGAGGATGAATAAAAATACAGTTTTAGGTTGGGCAACTTTTATTATGATATTTGTAGGTTTTGGTCTTATAGGATTAGGAGCTTTTAGGTATAATGATGTTGCAGGTTGGGGGTTTGCCGCTGTTGGAGTTGGCTTCTTGGCCATTGCTTGGGTATTTAACGCCCTAAAAGGAAGAGTATAAATCAATATTAATTTTTCAATCAATATATGTCAGACGATAAAAAGGTTATTTTCTCCATGTCTGGAGTTAGTAAAACCTATCAAAGTACCAACAAACAAGTTTTAAAAGATATTTATTTAAGCTTCTTTTATGGAGCAAAAATTGGGATTTTAGGACTCAATGGATCTGGTAAATCTACGTTATTAAAGATTATAGCAGGAGTAGAAAAGAATTTTCAAGGCGATGTTACTTTCTCTCCAGGGTATCATGTAGGTTACTTAGAACAAGAGCCCCAATTAGATCCAGAAAAAACAGTGATCGAGATTGTAAAAGAAGGTGTTGCAGAAACCGTTGCTATCCTAGATGAGTATAATAAGATTAATGATATGTTCGGTCTAGAGGAAGTGTATTCCGATCCAGATAAGATGGAGAAATTGATGGCACAACAAGCAGAGTTGCAAGATAAAATAGATGCTTCTAATGCTTGGGAACTAGATACCAAGCTAGAAATAGCCATGGATGCGTTGCGAACTCCTGAATCTGATAAAAAAATTGGAGTACTCTCTGGTGGAGAAAAAAGACGTGTAGCTTTATGTAGATTATTATTACAAGAACCAGAAATATTATTATTAGATGAGCCTACAAATCATTTAGATGCCGAATCTGTACATTGGTTAGAGCATCATTTAGCACAATATAAGGGAACTGTAATAGCCGTAACACACGACCGTTATTTCTTAGATAATGTAGCAGGATGGATTTTAGAATTAGATAGGGGAGAAGGAATCCCTTGGAAAGGAAATTACTCTTCATGGCTAGATCAGAAATCTAAACGTTTAGCGCAAGAAAGCAAGACAGCTTCTAAGCGTCAAAAAACATTAGAACGTGAGTTAGATTGGGTACGTCAAGGAGCAAAAGGAAGACAAACAAAGCAAAAAGCACGTTTGAAGAGTTATGAAAAATTAATGAGTCAAGATCAAAAGCAGCAAGAAGAAAAACTTGAGATTTTTATACCCAATGGTCCTCGATTAGGAACTAATGTAATAGAAGCTTCTGGAGTTTCAAAAGCATATGGTGATAAGTTACTTTATGAAAATTTGGCATTTAATTTACCTCAAGCGGGAATAGTTGGAATTATTGGACCAAATGGAGCTGGGAAGACCACCATTTTTAGAATGATTATGGGAGAAGAAACTGCTGATAAAGGAAGTTTTACAGTGGGGGAAACTGCTAAGATTGCTTATGTAGATCAGGCTCACTCGAATATTGATGCCGATAAGTCTATTTGGGAAAATTTTTCTGACGGACAAGATTTAGTTATGATGGGAGGAAAACAGGTAAACTCTAGAGCGTATTTAAGTCGTTTTAATTTTTCTGGAAGCGAACAAAACAAAAAAGTAAATACCTTATCAGGAGGAGAACGTAACAGGTTACATTTAGCAATGACACTTAAAGAAGAAGGAAATGTACTTTTACTAGACGAGCCTACTAATGATTTAGATGTAAATACTTTACGTGCATTGGAAGAAGGACTTGAGAATTTTGCTGGATGTGCAGTTGTAATTAGCCATGATAGATGGTTTTTAGATCGTATTTGTACACATATCCTGGCATTTGAAGGAGATAGTCAAGTATATTTCTTTGAAGGCTCTTTCTCTGATTATGAAGAGAACAAAAAGAAACGATTAGGGGGAGACATCATGCCTAAACGAATTAAGTATAAAAAATTAATTAGATAAAAAAAACCGAGCCATTGGCTCGGTTTTTGGCTTAAGATCTTTTTGATCTTCTTTGATTTTTTTTAATAACTCTTTTTACAGGTTTATTCTTTTTAACTATAACTTGTTTTCTTCTTTTTAAAAGTTTGTTTCTAGATACTTTTGCATTATTATTAGCTCTGTAATAATAGAAGTTAGCATCTTGCCTGTAAAGTCTATAATTATTTCTAAACTCATTACCATAGAAATAAACATCGTTGTAATCACATACAAATCCTGAGTTATAAGTGTTACGGTATCTTACTTCTCCATGAAATCTTGGATTTCCCCATCTGTTATATATGACTCTTAAGTTTCCAACATTTGAAAGTCTTCCTCTTCTATAACGCATATAAACAGTTCCGATTCTTCTTACATTTCCTCTGATGTCATATCTGATAGATACGTTGCCAACTCTATTAATTCTCCCTTTAAAATCTCTAGTTATGCGAACCCGAGTATTTCTATTTCTTCGTTTATTATATCTATGATTTCTTCTTATTGCTTCAAAATCAAAATCTCCATTAAGAAAAACATCAAACCTTATTCCTCTTTCTACAAAGCTTACAGTATTGTTTAACCTATTTGAAATCCCAACACGCTCTTCAAGTTTTTGGGTGTGTTTTGCTTCTGCATTAGTGATTAGTAAAAATAATCCAACTAATAAAAGTATTCCTTTCTTCATAATGTATGGGTTTTTATGATGCCTACTCTTTTTTGCTTTTCGGCTTCCGCATTTATAATTAGAATTCCAAAGAGCGTGCCAAAAATATTTTAGTGTAAGATTACCTTGTAAATAAGTTAGAATTAGAACCGTCAGATGTCGATTATAAACAATCAACTTACGGCTCTTAATAAAGTTAATACTACTTAGTGTTTGCTAACTTTTTTAAACGATTAGAATAGGCTTTTAAAGCTAACATTTCTTTAATAAAAGGCACTATTTTTCGGTAAGGTACTTTTTCTTGTTTATGATTATAAACTGCAATTTTATATAATTGTTTCCAATGTTTGCGTATAATTTTTAAAGCCCCAAAATAACTGGTTTTATCTGCATCATAAATATGAGTTGGTTCAGCTAAAATCCCATTTAATTCCAAGATTTTAAAGTCACCTTTATATAATGCTTCCAACGAATTATACTTGACATCCATTCTTCCATAATACCATCCATTTATTTGATGATTTAAATTGTCAAAAGAAGCAGATAATTCTTTATTAATTAGATGGCAACCATTGATAAACTGTGTTCCTTTTGAATGATTCCCTATACTAGATAATTTTATTTTTTCATTATTCTTGGGAATACTCTTCAGATTAACACTTGAATTTTCTTTTATTAGATTTAAATATAGTTTTGCTCTATTATCTTTCAAGATGAGCGATTCTATGTTAGAAAAGCCATCGCCAATAACATGCAAAAACACCTTTAAGGTAATAGAGGTAACCTGACCTTTTTCTTCGTTTGGATGCCTATAATAAAAGATTCCACATTCATTTTCATGCGTTAAAAACTCTTGAATAATAATATCAATAGTATAGGTATTTAAATATTCTTTAAGAGTATGTTCATTGTGAATTTTTTTTACAAGAAGTCCTCGAAAGCCTACATCAGGCTTTACAATTAAAGGATAAATAATTCCTTTTGTTTTGATGGAGCTAATGGTTTCTTTTATAGATTCTCCAGCTTTATGCAGTACCGACTTTGGAACATACTCTTTAGGGATTTTTTGCAGTGTATTGTATTTTGACTCTGAACCAATTCCTGAGTTTTTTATGCCAGGATTCACAGCAGTGTAAAATACTAAGTTCCATTCTTTTATGCCATGCAATAAGGCATAGGGTATATTAGGAATATAGAACATTATTAAAGGCCAATATTCCCAGTGGAATAATTTATGAATATTATTTTTTGCCACTTATTTAGAATCAAATATTGCGTTCAAGATGATTCTAAAAGTTTTAAAAGCAAAATAAACTGTAAAAATGATAAGCAAAAAGGAAATGATTAAAAGTATAATAGTAATGGTATATTGATATCCTTCACTATAAATATCTAGGGCTTTATATGACATGCTTAACGCTATGGGAGATATAATAAATAATAGTATTAAAAAGCCTAAATGTTTTAATCCTTTTTCTAAAAGTTTTTTATTAGTTGCCATCTGAATGATTTTTTATAACATTTCTTACTGAACCATATTTTTTTAGTAAAATAGAAGCTTTATTTTTATCTATATTAAGCTCAGTTACTAGCATTTTAATTCCTCTCTCTACGAGTTTGTCATTTGATAATTGCATATCTACCATTTTATTTCCTTTCACTTTACCCAAACGAATCATAGCAGTGGTAGTAATCATGTTTAAAACCATTTTTTGAGCAGTTCCTGCTTTCATTCTAGAACTCCCAGTAACAAATTCAGGCCCTACAATAACCTCGATAGGTAATTTGGAAACATTACTTAAAGGGCTATTTTCATTACAAGTAATGCAGCCAGTAAGTATTCCATTGTTATTGCAAGCTTCTAATGCTGATACCACATAAGGAGTTGTTCCAGATGCAGCTATTCCAATAACAATGTCTTTGTCTGTAATCTGATGCTTTTTAAGGTCTATCCAGCCTTGTGTTGTAGAATCTTCAGCAAATTCAATAGCCTTTCTTATTGCAGAATCTCCTCCAGCGATGAGTCCAATCACTAAACTATGTGGAACACCAAATGTAGGGGGGCATTCAGAAGCATCAAGAATACCAAGTCTACCACTAGTCCCTGCGCCTAGATAAAACAAACGTCCACCAGTGCTTAATTTTGTAATAACCTGTGAGGTCAAATTTTCAATACTGGTAATTGAATCTCTTACAGCTTGAGCTACAGTTTGATCTTCGTTATTGATATTCTTAAGAAGATCAGAAACGCTCATTTTTTCTAAATGATCGTATTTTGAATCTTGCTCGGTTACTTTTATAAAACGCATGGGTAAATATAAAAATTGATTGGCAGTAACAGCAGGAAAATAGATTATAAATTAATCGTAAACAAGATCTTCTGTTTTAATTTTCTGCTTTTTATCAAAATCATACAGAGTTAACCTACGCAGCGTATAATAATCTACCCAAAATTTTTCTAAAGAATTTAAGTACCTCACGAGCGATTGATCTTGTTCTTGTTGAGCAATATTTAAATCGGTGATTGTAATTTTACCTAAAACATATCTTTTCTTTGCAATATTATATCTCTTAATAGCTATTTCTTGAGCTTTTTTAGAAGTTTCTAAAAAGTCTCTTTGATTTGCCCAGTTTAGAGTATGTAGATAGATTTCTTGCTCAAAAGCCTGCTGTTCTTGTTCAATATTCGTATTGGTTAAATCTAAACTTGCCTCAACCAACTTTCGACGTGATTTAGACACACCCCAATCTAGAATCGGAATTCCAAGCGACACAGATACATTTTGTTGCTGATTAAAATCTTGAAATAAATCATTAAAAACAGATCCTTGTTGAGAGATACCAAAATTTGCATTCAGATTTACTTCTAAACGGTTACTACCCTTTACTCTAGCTACTTCTTTTTCTGCTTCTAACCTTCTTCTTCTAAATTCAACAATAGATTTTCTATTACTTTTTGCTTCTTTAAGCGCCGTTTCTGTACTTACTGTAAAAAGGTTTAAATCTTTAGGAACATTAAGTTCTAATTCTTCTGTGTCTAAGTTTAAATATCTAGCTAAATTTTGCGAAGTTCTTTTTAAAGCAATTTTATTTGTCGTTACTGCGTTTCTCGAGTTTAATAAAGCCAACTCCATTTGTAATAAGTCATTTTCAGCAATTTTACCCATTCTAAAACGACCTTTCGCAATTTGAAATAAGGTGTCTTGATTTGATAAATTATTTTGAGAAATTTTTAATTGAATTTGAGCTTTTAGTAAACCAAAATAGCGTTGACAAGTATTTAATGAAATTCGCTCCATATTTTCAATAAATTCTTTTTGAGCTTCTTCGTAAGCTAAAGGTTCTATTTTTTTATCCCATTTAAAAGGATTGTAAAACAATGAGTTTTGAAAATAATTGATAGAAAAAGGAACTATAGAATATCCTGTACTTTGATTATTACCAAAAATACTAATCCGTTCAAGTTGAGAACTTATAGAAAATGTACCTCCAGTTAACGGAAGGTTTTGAGTTAATGATAATCTTCCATCTATTCTTGCTTGATTAGTACTTACAAAAATATCTTGACCACTATCATTTGTGATTCTACGAATTAAATTTGAATATTCTGGTAATGTAGCATTCAACCTTAACTGAGGTAAAAAACCAGCTTGATAATTTCTATACCTCCAATAACTTGCCTGATTTCTATTAACCATAGCTTTATAATCTGGAGATTGCTTTTGAGCTAATTTAATAGCCTCTCCTAGTGTTATTAGTCTAGATTGACTTTGAGACAGTCTAGGGGAAAGTAAAACAATAGTAAGGACTAATATTTTTAATAACTTATTCATATCTAATAGCTTCAATTGGACTCTTGTTTGCTGCAGATTTTGCGGGCGCTATTCCAAAAATAAGCCCAATGCCTGTTGCAACGAAGAATGATAGTATAATAGAACTTAATGACAATATGGTTTCTATACCAGTGGCAACTTCAATAACATAAGAAGATATAATCCCTAGAAATATACCAATAATACCTCCTCCAATACTAATGAGTACTGATTCTGATAAAAATTGTAGTATAACATCTTCTTGAGTAGCGCCTATAGCTCTAATAATTCCAATTTCTTTCGTCCTTTCTAGTACTGAGGCTAACATAATATTCATAATTCCAATACCTCCAATTAACAAAGAAATACCTGCAATGATGCTTAATACAATATTAAAAATTTGTTTAGTTTTTTGTTGTTGCTTTAGAAGTTGAATGGGAATTGAAATTTCAAAATCAACAACATTGTTGTGTCTTCTTTTAAGAATTCTACTCAATAAATTTGCAGTTGTATTTAATTTATCTGAATTATCTACTTGCACAACTAATTTGTCTATTTGATGATAATTACCTCTAGGGATTCTTTTTTTAGGACCATTTTGATTTCCAATCATGATTACTCCACTACTAAAATCTATTGGTTTATCACTAATGATTTTTCGGTCTTTATATCGAACTAAAAATGTTTTAATTGGAATATAAATATCTAAGTTTAAATCTCTAATTCCTAAATTTTCTTGTGCTTGTGTAGAGATTAACTTTTCTTCTATAACACCAATAATCTGTAGCCAAACATCCTTTACCTTTATCTTTTTACCTAAAGCACTTTCTCCAGTAAACAATTTTTTTTCTATTTTCCTACCAATAATACATACCGGGAGAGCATTAATTATTTGTGGATTAGAGAAGTTTTTGCCACTCTCTATATTTATATTTGAAGTTTTAAAAAAGTCTTGCGTAACACCAATTAACTTAACAGATGTCTGTTTCCCTTTAGTCGTTACATAAGTTTCTAATAGAATTTCAGGACTTAACATTGCTACTGAAGGAACATTTTTCCGAATACTTTCTACATCTAAAATGTCTAAGCCTTTAGAAAAACGTTTAGATTCTTGTTGGCCATCCTCTTCTTCTTCAGTGTCGCTATCCTCCATATCATCAACAATAGGGGTAATAACAATGTTATTTACACCAACCAATTCTAGTTGAGAGAGAATCTCTTTTTCTGCACCGTTACCAATGGCAAGCATTGTAATAACTGCCGCGACACCAAAAATGATACCTAAAGCGGTTAAGAAAGTTCTAATTTTATTTGTAGAAATAACCCTAATGGCCTCACTAAAATTAGACTTTAGTTTTTCAATAACTATTTTATCAAACATCAACTAATCTAGTTTAGCAATTTTTTGGTCTTTATATCCTTCAGGTCTATTCAAGTAAACAACATCTTTTTCCGATAAACCATTTGCAATAATTACTTCATCATTATTGCTGTCACCTAATATGACTTGTTTTTTAATCACAGAAAAGCCAGACTTTAAATAAACATAGCTAATAGAATCTTTCGAATAGATAGCTTCAAGAGGCACGCTTAGAACATCTTTCTTTTCATTTGTAATAATTGTATTCGAAGTTGTCATTCCAGGTCTAACGTTATCATTTGTTTCCTTTAGTTCAATCATTACTTGAAAAACTTTGATATCCGAACCTCTCTTTTTCTCTCCCACATTAGCTACATCAGTAACAATTCCAGGTAATTTTAATTCAGGGAAAGCATCAAATCCAATATTAACTTTCAATCCTTTTTTAATTTTTCTGATATCTACTTCATTAGCATATGTCTTAGATTCCATTTTTGTTAAATCTGGCAAATTAGCTATAGAAGGATTCCACGGACTAATAGTAGATCCTACCTTTTTCTTTGAACCATCCCAGTTTTTAACATAGGTAAGCATTCCATTAGAATCGGAATAAATGGTAAATGATTTTAAAAGTTCATTTAAATCTTTTAATCTTTTTCTAATTTTAGAAACCTCTGTTCCAACTTCAACCATTTTGGCGTTTGCTTGTCTTTTTTTTATGCGATAGTTTTCTTTTTTCTCTTTTAGGTCTCTTTTTAGCTTATCTAAATTAATTTCTAGTTTTTTAATTGTTGCTGGTGGCTCATAGATAGATTGTTTTAGTTCTAGCTCTGTTCCTTCTATATTGAAACCTAAATCTTTGATAGCGTTTCTTTCTTGCTTTAAAGATAATGTAGTATCTAACTGTTGTTGAGTGTATTTAGAGATTGCAGTTTCTAAGTTTAACTTTGCATCTATAATCTGTTCGTTGACATTTGATGGATCTAATCTACCAACATAATCCCCTTTAGAAACTACGGTTCCTTCAGGTACTAAATCTTGAATTTTAATGTCACGTAATTTAAACTTTCGAAGATTAGAAGGTCCATTTATCTTTTTTAAACTATTAGATTGTGCTTCTCCAGAAGTTACGACTTCACTTACAAAGTCTCCTTTTCTAACTTTAATGGTTAAATTAACATTTGAGTCAGAAGAATCTCCTAAGAAATAATAAGAACCAAATAAAATTAGTGCGATTGGAATTCCAAAAATTAAAAGCTGCCTCTTTTTCATGACTTACGATTTGGGTTAATAACCCAAAGCTAAAAAAAAACGATTGCTTTTCAGGTTATGAAATGTTAATGTATGTTAAAGGTGTTAAATTTCGGCTAAAATTGTATTCAAAGTGTTACTAGGTCTCATAGCTTTCGAAGTGAGCCTGTCATCGGTTTTGTAATACCCTTTTATATCTACACTATTTCCTTGTATGCCATTTAATTCATTAACAATAGCAGCTTCATTACTTGTTAGTTTTTGAGCAACTTTTGTAAAAACATCTTTTAATTCAGTATCCTTGTTTTGTTTTGCTAATTCTTGAGCCCAATACATTGCTAAATAAAAATGACTACCTCTATTGTCTAGCTCATTTACTTTTCTAGAAGGCGACTTGTCATTTTCTAAGAAAGTATCTGTAGCATTGTCTAAAGTTTCGCCTAAAACTTTTGCTTTGTTATTACCAGAAATATCGCCAAGGTGTTCTAAAGAAACAGCCAACGCTAAAAACTCTCCTAAAGAATCCCATCGTAAGTGATTTTCTTTTACAAATTGTTGAACATGTTTTGGAGCAGAGCCTCCAGCTCCAGTTTCAAACAAGCCTCCTCCATTCATTAAAGGAACAATTGATAACATTTTTGCCGAAGTTCCTAATTCTAAAATAGGAAACAAGTCTGTTAAATAATCTCTTAAAACATTCCCTGTTACTGAAATAGTATCTTCCCCTTTTTTAATTCTTTTTAGGGTGAAATTTGTAGCTTGCTCTGGTGATAATATTTGAATTTCTAAACCTTCAGTATTATGGTTTTGTAAATATTTCTTTACTTTTTTAATAATCTCAGCATCATGAGCTCTATTTTCATTTAACCAGAAAACAGCAGGTGTTTTAGTAGCTCTTGCCCTAGAAACAGCTAATTTAACCCAATCTTGTATAGGTGCATCTTTTACTTGACACATTCTCCAAATATCACCAGTATCTACTGTGTGCTCGGTTAAAATTACATTGTTTGCATCTATAACTCTTATAATACCATCGGTAGCTATTTCAAAAGTTTTATCATGAGATCCATATTCTTCTGCTTTTTGTGCCATTAAACCTACATTTGGTACTGTTCCCATGGTTCTAGGGTCAAATGCACCATTTTCTTTACAGAAGTCAATCGTTGCTTGATAAATAGCTGCATAAGAGCTGTCAGGAATTACAGCTTTTGTGTCTTGTTGTTGTCCTTTTGCATTCCACATTTGGCCAGAAGTTCTTATCATAGCCGGCATAGACGCATCTATGATTACATCTGAAGGAACATGTAAATTTGTAATCCCTAAATCAGAATTTACCATTGCTAAGTCAGGATTATTAGTATACACATCATCTATATCTATTAAAATCTCAGCTTTTTTATTGGCAGGAAGCTTCTCTAAATTAGTCATTAAGTTTCCAAACCCATTATTGGAGTTAAAGCCTATTTCATTAAATGTTTCTTGATGCTTAGCAATTAAATCTTTAAAAAATACATTTACAGCATGTCCAAAAATGATTGGATCTGATACTTTCATCATCGTGGCTTTCATATGTAAAGAAAAAAGAATATTTTTTTCTTTTGCATCTATTACTTGCTCTTCTAAGAAATGAAGCAAGGCTTTTTTAGACATCACAGATGCATCTATGATTTCATCTTTTAATAAATTAAGACTCTCTTTTAAAATGGTTTTTTCCCCATTCATATCTTCATGAATGATACTTACCTCTATTGCCGTTGAAATAGTAACAGATTGTTCGTTATGAGCAAAATCACCATTATTCATAGTTGCAACATGTGTTTTAGAATCGGAAGCCCAAGCACCCATAGAATGAGGGTTTTTTCTAGCATAATTCTTTACCGCTTTTGGCGCTCTTCTGTCAGAGTTGCCTTCTCTTAAAACAGGATTTACAGCCGATCCCTTAACTTTATTGTATAAGGATAAGATTTTATTTTCTTCATCTGTTGAAGGGTTGTCAGGGTAATTAGGAAGTGCATACCCTAATTTTTGTAATTCCTCAATTGCAGCTTTTAATTGCGGTACAGATGCACTAATATTTGGTAATTTAATAATGTTTGCTTCAGGTTTTTTAGCTAAATCACCTAAAAAACTTAAAGCATCTTCTACCTGTTGTTCTTTGGGTAAGTATTCGGAAAAGTTTGCTAATATTCTAGCAGCTAGTGAAATATCTTTAGTTTCAACATCAATATTAGAAGAACCAGTAAAGGCTTTAATAATTGGTAAAAATGAATGCGTTGCAAGCGCTGGAGCTTCATCAGTAATTGTATAGAATATAGTTGGCTTTTGAGACATGTGATCTAAGAATTGTTAAATGTTTGACTAAGCTTTGAAAGCAAAAAAGTGCTTTTTTAAAGCTGTGCGAATTTACGAATTATACATAAATTTTTAATAGGATTATATGGATTATTTTATTTGGGAATAAAAGATAGGGGATAGGGAAAAAATAAAAGCCATATCAAGTAATAAATTACTATGATATGGCTTCTTTAGAAATAGTTTTAAATACTGTTTTGCATTGCTACAATTCAAATAAGAACTGAATCTTATGTTTCTTTCAAACAAAGAAACTATTAAGTGACTATTTCATATAGAAACATTTCTTTCCTTCTGGCTTTCGCTTTCGGGCATTCTGTGTTTCTAATTGAAACATTTCCAAACCTATCCGCTTGCGCTTCTTGATTCTTCACTGTTTCAGAAATGTTAATTTTCTATAAGCTTACACTTTTAGAACCTTCACACTTCTTCGATATACCTTCTTTCTTTCGGCTTGCGCTTCTTGATGTTTAGTACATCTAGCGAAACATTTTCATGTCTTTCTACTTGCGTTTCTTGACACTAGGATGTTTCCGTCGATTTTTTTTGCTTTACCGCATAATTAAATAACTATACATTTCAAAATAGTCGAATGGCTTTCGCCTTTCTATCATTTTAAACTAACTTATGCAGCTAACTACAACAGTTAATTAAAACAAAAATACATCAACAAATAAAGAACGTTACTTTACTAGATTATTTCTAAAACGCTTAACTCTCCTTACGAAAATTAAATAGTTTTGTCCGTAATCATGTTCCAAATATAGAATCGTTTTTCAATTATGCAAATTTTTTAAGAAGTTTAAAATCAACAATCTACCAACAGGACTTATTAACATTTGTTAATTAAAAAAGGCATTGTAAAATTTACAATGCCTTTTGAGTTTATTTTGTTATGCTTAGAATTAACTTCTTTTCTCTTTAATTCTAGCTTTCTTACCAGTTAAACCTCTAAAGTAATAGATACGTGCTCTACGTACTTGACCTTTCTTGTTTACCTCTATTTTTTGAATAGTAGGTAGGTTTACTGGAAATATTCTTTCTACTCCTACAGTTCCAGACATTTTTCTAATTGTAAATGTTTCTGATGTACCACTACCTCTTTTTTGAATTACAACTCCTCTAAAGAACTGAGTACGTACTTTTTCTCCTTCTCTAATTTCGTAGTATACTGTAATTGTATCTCCTGCAGAAAATTCAGGATTTTCATTTCTTGTTACAAATTCGTCTTGAACAAATTTTACTAAAGATTCCATTTTGTATTATTTATGGTTTTGAAAAATCAACATTCACGATTCTCGTCAGAGGTTAATTTTGCGAGTGCAAATTTAGAAATTATTTTTTGGAAAAGAAACCTTTATTGATTATTTTTTATTTTGATAATTAGAACAGTAGAAAACCCAGAACTTCCTGATTTCTTTATTGTTATCTTTAATAATGATAGGGTCTAACTCTTTGATCTCTTTAAAATAAGGCGTTAGTATCGAATCTATTTCTCCTTTCTTATCTGTATTTTTAAATCTTTTGTCGGAGTCAATATAAATAGCTCCCTTACCATTTAATTTGGTAAGATCGTCTTTTATGTAATCAAAATGCAAAGCATGTTTCCCAATAATATTCTGTGCATATACTTTTTCATCTAAATAGAAATTTAATACTGCAGAAGTTTTATAGCTATCATTTGAGAAAATAAAGGAGTTTGGGTATTGCTCTTTTAGTTTTTTTGTTGCTTCTGATAATTCTTTCCAACCGACCCATGTATCATCACTCTTAATGGGAACGAAGTAAAATAATACTTGCAGGCTTACAGCAATATGAAAAACAATCGAAATTATAATTTGTGCTTTTAATAACTTTCTGCTCATAAACATACTCGCTAAAATTATTCCAGTAATATAGGATGGCATCATCCAGTTTAGTTTTACCCAATAAATTGGTGTTAGGGCAAAGAATCCTACAAAAGTTGGTATAAAAAAAGCAAATAAGAATAAGGTTTTTGCTTGTGGTAATTTTAGTTTTGTAACTGCTTTTTTTACATATTTAAATGTAAATACTATAAAAACCCAAAAAAGAATTGGTAAAAGTAAAAACATTTGATGTCCTATTGCTCCAAAAAAGAACTTAGGTGTAAGTTGAAATTTTGAAATAGAACTGGTTCTATTAGATGATTGAAAAGCAAATGAGGCAAACTCGTTTTGATAATTCCACCACCAAACAGGAAATGTAATCGCTACAGAAATGATGATGCACAACCAAGTCCAAGGAGAAATTAAAAGTTTTCTATATTTATTAGAGAAAATTAAAAATGCTAATAATCCAAATTGCAATAATACGGCAGTGTATTTGCTGTTAAAAGACAGCCCCATCATAATTCCCGCAATAATCCAATATCTCTTTTTTTCTTCAAAAATAGCTTTGTATAAACAGATGAGACTCAATGTCCAGAAAAGTAATAGTGGTACATCTGGAGTTGAATTAAAAGACAGTATAGATATGAAAATTGTTGAAACTAATAAAACGATGCTTCTTTGTAATTTCTGCTTTGATAAAAAATAGGAAGCAAGAGTATAAAAACTATAAATAGTTATAGAAGTAATTGTGAAATCTGTTAGCTTCACAATAAATACTGACTGTCCAAAAACTTCACTAAATATTCTTAATAAATAACCAATCATTCCTGGGTGATCAAAATAAGAAAGTGATAAGTGTTGTCCGTAGAAATAGTAATAGGCATCTTGAGGCATTAACCCCATAAAAGGTAATAATAAAAAGCGAAATAATTGGAATCCTAAGATCCAACTCAGAGCAGGGTATTTCTTTAAAAATGCTTTTACTTTATTCATCTAATAAATCTGGCCTTATTTCTTGTGTTCTTTTGTATGCCTCTTCGCTACGCCAATCTTCAATTTTAGGAAAATTGCCAGAAAGTAATATTTCGGGAACTTTCATTCCTTTAAAATTTGAAGGTCTAGTATATACTGGAGGCGACAATAAATTGTCTTGAAAAGAATCGGTTAGGGCAGAGGTTTCATCACCAATAACTCCTGGAATCAATCGTATGATACTGTCACATAATACTGCTGCTGCTAATTCTCCGCCTGTTAGAACATAATCTCCAATAGAAATTTCTTTGGTAATGTATAGCTCTCTAATTCGTTGATCTATTCCTTTGTAATGCCCAGCTAATATTAAAATATTTTCTTTCAGCGATAAAGTGTTTGCTGTAGACTGCGTAAGTGTTTTAGCATCGGGAGTCATATAAATGATTTCATCATACACTCTTTCAGATTGTAATTTCTCTATACAGTTTGCAATAGGTTCAATCATTAAAACCATACCAGCCCCTCCGCCAAATTGTGTATCATCTATTTGACGATAGTTTCCAAGACCGTAAGTTCTTAAATCATGAATTTTAATCTCAACATGTCCGCTTTCTTTAGCTCTTTTAATAATAGAATGGTTGAAAGGACTTTCTAATAAATTGGGAGCCGCTGAAATAATATCTATACGCATAGTTGCAAATGTACAAGAAATGTTGGTTATTAAAAGCTACTTATATCATGCTATTGTTTAGTAAAACTCCATGTGTCTGCATAAATTCCATAAACATGGTCCATTTCATATTTTACAACATAGTTTTCGTCTTTATCAGTGCTAAAGTTTAAGTGATATACATACACATTAATATTGTTCTTTTTTAGTTCCTTTAAAAGTGTAAGGTTTTCTGATATAAAAGTTCTAGAAACAGCTACCGTGGTTATTTTATTTTTGGTTAACTTTTTTACCGCATTATTTCCTAAATCTTCTAATACATTTTGAGAAACTATCGTAGCTTTTATGTTTTCTTTAAGGCCATTTGTAATGGCCTCCCAAGTAAATAGCTCCATCATTAATCTTTGCTTATCTACAAATTGCTCTGAGAATTCTTTCGGGGTGTTTACTTTATCCGTTACTAAAATAGCATCTGGATGTTCTAAAAACCATTGATTTATAAGATTTATATCCATAGGGGTGTATTTCCCCCGAATCGATTGTTTTAGAAATGTTTCACTAGTAACAGGTATTGCTCCTTTATAATTTGTGATTTCTGCCCAATGATCCCAGTCATGAGCAGCTACAAATTTACCGTCCTTAGTTTTAATAATATCTAACTCAAAAAGGCGTATCCCATTTTTATAACTGTTATTAAGAGCTTCTAATGAGTTTGTGTAAGTGTAATTGCCAATTTTCCCTCCTGCATGAGCTATGAACCTTAATGTATCTTGCGTATATGATTCATAATTTTCACTAACTTTTAAAGGGGTATGTTGGCTAGAATTAAATCTTTGTATGCCAACGGTATTTAATGCAGTAATTTCTTCGGAGTTGTTTTTTATAAATTGATTTTTATCTCCAATAATAAAATCTGCTAAAAAGCGAGCGTTATGTTTTATCTCTGCTCCATCCAGAATAATTTTAGGAAGATCTACTTGGTATAAACTATCCGTGTTTTTTAAGCTTGAACGATTGGCATTGGTAATAATATAAAGTGATCTTTCATTATGATCATTAAAAATAATAGGTGCCCCCATTTTTAAATGATCTGGAAAGATATAAATGACTGTATTGGATAAAACATTTTTTTCTTTCAAGTAATTGATAAAGCTTCCAATCATATAGTCTAAAGAAGCAACCATAAACTCTAAATCTGTAGATTTTGGTGAAATATATTTTTCCATTCGTTTGTCGTAAATACCATTTGGAAAATGGGTATCTACTGTAGATATAAAAAGGGCAAAAGGTTCTTCTTTTGAAGTATAATTTAAAATTTCTTTTTTGGCTTCATCAAAGACGTCCTTGTCTCTAAAACTTTTTCCTAAAAACGATTGGTCTATGATTTTGTTTATTTGAAAAGTATGCAACAATTCTTGAGTTCCTGAAAACTCAGCATTCGAAGAAGAAATATAAGTCATGTTATAATTTACCTTTTTTAAAACATGAGGAATTCCTGTAATGTTAGAATGATATGCTTTTTGAAAAATATCATTGCCATGTACTCCAAAATAGGCAGGCATTCCGGTTAAATAAGTATATAAAGAACCACTGGTCCACTCACTTCCTGAATTTTGCTTCATTTCATAATAATTCCATTCTTTTTTTAAAGCATTTAAATTAGGCGTTAGATGTGATAGTTTACCATCTAGATATCCTTTTTCTAAAGACTCTAATGAAAGGATAATTATATTTTTCCCTTTTTCAACTTTAAGATCTTTTGGGAGTACATAGTTCTTTATGTTAAGGTTTTGAAAGGCAGAACTCAAGTCTTGCTCTTTTACATTTAACATAGATATTAATTCACTACTAGTACTAATTATTCCTTTCTCTACATTCATAAAATAAAGAGAAAGTAATGCTAATATGACATATGTAAATCGAGTATTTATAAAAGAATTGTATTTTTTAAAGAGGCTGATTTTTTTTGTTAAAAACTCAGATATTCTTTTTGCGCGAAAAATAATAATGCATGAAGTGATAAAAATAAAAAATAAGAATACTATTTGTGTAGTATAAAGTCCTATCATTCCTGTAATATCCCTAACGTTGAAATGTACATAAAATTGATAGCCAATAAAAGTGTCAACAAAGTATAATGAGACTAATTGTAGAGAGAAAAATACACTAAAGATAATTGCTATGAAGGTTCTGTAAACTTTACGGCGTAAAATTTTAGAGAGGCTATATCCAATAAGAAAAATTAAGAATAGATTAATGATTTCAATTCTTAATTCAAATAAATGTTTAAGAATTTTAGTGATGATTTCCATTTATCAAAATGATTTTTCTAGTTTATTAAAACTACAAAAAATAAAATTTTGAGTAGTGTTAAAAGGGGTTTGATGTACTTCTTCAGTACAATTTACTTTTTCAAAACTTTTCTCAAAATTAGTAGTCATTTTTTGTTCGGAATATTGTGTAATCTCAAGACCACTACATTTTAATGGTCCATTCGTAGAAAAAGAACCAATAATTAAATGATTTTTTACAAACTCTTCAGTTAAAGAAATGTATTTAGAAATTTCATCTTTAGCCGTTAAAAAATGAAAGGCAGCACGATCATGCCAAATGTCATACATTTTATTTGGAGTGAAATTAACAATATCACTAACAATCCAGTTAACCCGTTTTGCTTTTTCACCTAATCTTTTTTTTGCTCTTTCCACAGCTGTTGCAGAAATATCTAATACAGAAATATTTGTATAGCCTTCTTGTAATAAAAAATCGACCAAATTACTATCTCCACCACCAATATCTATAATACTTGCATCTTTAGACACATTAAAAGAATTGATAAAATCTAAAGAAGTTTGAGGTGTTTTTTGAGTCCAACTTACTTGATTTTTTGTTTTTGTTCTATATACGGTTTCCCAATGTTGTTCTCTACTAGTTTTCATGCGCAGTTAGTTCAATAATGAAAGGTATTGTTTTGGAGTACATTATGCAAAACTAATTTATAATAATTCAATGGCAGCCTCAGCACAACGTTCTCCGTCCATAGCAGCAGAGACAATTCCTCCTGCATAACCGCCACCTTCTCCACAAGGAAACAAGCCTTGAATTTCTGGATGTTCTAAAGTTGAATTTCTAGGAATATTGACTGGTGAAGAGGTTCTAGATTCTACTCCAACAATATTAGCTTCATTAGTATAGTATCCGTGCATTTTTCTGCCAAAGGCTTCGAAACCTTTCCGTAATCTACTCCCTATTAATTTTGGTAATAAAGAATGTAATGGAGCAGAATTTAATCCAGGTTGATACGAAGTGTCATTTAAGTTTTCTGATAGCTTCCCTTCAACAAAATCTACCAAACGTTGTGCAGGAGCAGTTTGAGTTCTGCCACCAGCTGTAAAAGCTAAACGTTCTAAGTTCTTTTGGTACTCTAATCCTTTTAAAGGGCCGAATTGTTCGTATTTGGGAAGATCTTTGTCAATATTAATTTCTACTACAATTCCAGAATTTGCATATTTGTTATTTCTCCTAGATGGAGACATTCCATTTACGACCACTTCTCCATTTGCTGTAGCAGCAGGAACAATAAATCCGCCTGGGCACATGCAAAAAGAATATACACCACGGTTATTTACTTGATGCACTAAACTATATGCCGCTGCTGGTAGAAGTTCATCTCGTTGACCATCACAATGGTATTGAATGCTGTCAATAATTTCCTGAGGATGTTCTACACGAACACCCATGGCAAAAGATTTAGCTTTTAAAGCAATCTCTTTTCTATACAATAATTCATAAATATCTCTAGCAGAATGACCTGTGGCTAAAATAACTGAATTGACAGTCATCTCGTTTCCATTATGGAGTTGAATGGCCTGTAGTTTATTACTTTTGATAACGAAATCTATTACACGAGTTTCGAAATGAATTTCCCCACCATGATTGAGAATAGTTTCTCTAATATTCTGAATGATTTTAGGAAGTTTATTGGTTCCTATATGAGGATGTGCATCAATTAAAATTTGTTCAGTAGCGCCATGAAAAACAAGGTTTTCAAAAATGCGGCGAACATCGCCACGCTTTAAGCTACGGGTATATAATTTTCCATCAGAATAAGTGCCAGCACCACCTTCTCCAAAACAGTAATTCGAATCTTCATTAACAAAATGATCTTGATTGATCGCTTTTAAATCACGTCTTCGTTCTTGTACTTTTTTACCACGCTCTAAAACAATAGGTTTGTAACCTAATTCTATACAACGAAGTGCCGCGTACATTCCAGCAGGACCAAAACCAATAATGTGTATTTCTTTTGCTTGAGAAACATCCTTATATTCAAACTGATGTCCTGATTTTTCTGGAATATCTTCGTTTAAATATACAGCGATTTTATAATTGAAAATGATGTTTTTCTTACGAGCATCTATCGATTTTCTAAGTACTTTAATTCCAGAGATTTCTTTAGAATCAACTCCTAATTGTTTAGCAGCTTTGTAGAGAAGTATATTCTCTTTTCGTTCTTCAGTTAAATTTATACGAAGTTGTATCTCTTGAATCATAAGACAAACTTACATAAAAGTTGAGCGTTGATAAGTAATATTAGTTACTTAAAAGTAAGTGAATTGGAATTTTGAATATTCTTTACTGGGATTAACTGAATCGTTCCTTTGTTATCTAAATTGCTAATCACTTTGTACTCTGTTTTTTTAGGAGCATCGTCTCCAACAACTGTGGCAAAAGTTTCGCCCCCTTTTTTAAAGAGTTTAAAAGAGAATTCGTAATTCACTTTATTATTCCCTGTATAAGAAAAAGTGTACGTGTTTTTTTGAGTATTGATAATTAATGTACAATCATTTCCTACATTTTTTTCACTAGAGTTAACGCCTTGCGTCATATCTTTCATGTGTACTGTGTTAAAAGAATATGTAGTTTTAGATTGACCGTAAGATATAGATGCAATCAATACAATTGCGAACGATAAAATATATTTTTTTAGTTTCAAAAGATGATTTTTATAATTAGATAACTTATCATACATAAATTAATTGTGTAAAAATAAGAATTCTAAATCTATTTTTTATTTAAATATTTATTAGGAATTGGATTCTTAGCATTTTCAGCCATCCAATATACATTAATAATCCACCAACGATCTCCATCAAAGAGTAATTGAATACTGTTTATTCCCCTCATAAAAGGCTTTGTGTCTTTTTGAGTTCTAAAGGACTCATAAGTTGAGAATACGTGAACGATATTTCCAAAACGTTCTGTTTTTCTCCCTATTTCTTTTTCATGGAATCCATTTTCATATAACCATTTTCCAGAAGTATTGATGTAGTCTTCTGGGCTCATAAAACGAGCAACCGTTTTACTTTCATTGTTTGTGCCAGATGGAATAAGCTTTGCATTTTTATGAAATAGATATTTAAATAAATCCCAATCTCTTGCCACACCTTTATCTCCAGAAATTACTGAGTATAGAGTTTTAATGGTAGTGTCTATAGATTGTACATGTTTTCTATACTCTTTGGTTTGAGCTTGCAATGTAAAAGCAAAGCTTATTAAAAAAAGTGTTATTATTTTTTTCATAAATAAATTGATATTGCTATTTGTAATTGATTCTTTCTTCTATTGGTAAATTATATAATTCTTCTCTGACACCAGAAATTGAATCATTAAAATTATCCTTTACATATTTTTCTACCATTGCATTGTAACAAATTTTTTCTGATTGAATAAGACAGCCAGGTGAATAATTTACAATATTAAATTTATTTTTCAAAGCCTGATCTAATGTCCAATCACGTCCTAATCCAAACGAAAAATATTTAACTTCATTATTTTTAACATCTTTTAAAAAACGTGTTTTCATTTCATCACATGTCTTTATTTTATCATACTCCATTTCTTTTTTCATTAACTGATATGTTTTGTAATATTCAGAAAATAAATATAAACTTATTACAATGGCAATAGTAAGAAAACTAAGAGCAGTTCTCAAAAATGCTTTCCTTTTGTTCTTGATAAATAAGAAGAAAACATAAAAAAATAATCCAATGAATAATGAAATGAAAGAGAGCTTTAATTCAAAATTTAAATGGCCCCAATACCTTATTTTTGAATAATTAAATAATGAAAAAGTAAAGGCTAACCCAAATAAAATAAAAATTAAATATTTAGTTTTTACTTTCATCATAATTAATCAAATAATGCTACCACTCTAGCGGGAGCTGCTGAAGCACCTACTATTTTAAGAGGGAAAACGGCTACTTTAAATCCGGTATAGGGTAATGCATCTAAGTTAACCAATTGTTCCATATGGCAATATTCTTTGCGTTGACCCACCAAATGTGCTTCCCAAAATAATTCTGAATTATTGGTCTCTTTGGCTTTTTTTACCAAATATTTCAGAGGTAAATCCCAACCCCAGGAATCTATGCCCATTACTTTAATGCCTTGATCTATTAACCATTCGGTGGCTTCTGCGCTCATGCCAGTTCCAATATGTGGGAAATCTTTAGTGCCGTTGTATATGTCTCGCCCTGTCTTTATAAGTACAATCATTTTAGGCTGTAACTCAAGATTGTTTTGGTTTAAAAAATCTTTAATGTCAGTAACTGTAATTGCATCAAAATCTTCTTTATGCTTCATGTCAATCACAATGCCTTCTCCATAACACCATTCTAAAGGAATTTCATCAATAGTTTTTGCTTTTTCTCCTGCTACAGTGGACGAGTAGTGCCAAGGAGCATCAATATGTGTAGTAGAGTGAACCCCCATTTTTTTAATGGTATCGTCAGCCCAACCATTAAAGCCTTTAGGAAAGAGTTTTTTGGGCAAACCAAAAAGACGCACTAATAACCCACCTTTTTTGTGTGGTTTATGTTTGATCTTGACTTTCATAAACCAAGGATCGGTTTTGTTGTATTGTATCGGTTTTGAGAGGTCTATGATTTTCATTATTCTCGAATTAAAAGTTCAATTTCCTGGTTATATTTTTTGCGCCAATTTTTTCCATTTCTTTTTTCTAAATATTTTTCAATTTGATAACTATATATTTCTATTCCATTTATATCAGCTTGACTGATAACACAACCTACATTTATTAAATAGAAACCATATTTTTCATTCAAACCAATGTATTTAATTAAATCAACATTATTGATTGGAGGCCCTGTTTCTATAACCCTTACAGATTCATCATAGATATCAATTTTAGCAGTAATATAATTATATCTAGAAAAAAGACCTACTTGCCAAAAAAGGATTCCAATTAAAAGAATCAAAACAATTTTTATATATCTTTTTCTTAATTTCAACGTGAAGCTTTTATCATTCTATGATTTCCAAACAAATCTTTTCGTAATTCAATATTGGAGAAACCTTTTAATTTTAATAAATCTACGGTTTCTTTTCCTAAATACTGATTGATTTCAAAAAACAAACACCCATCTTTTTCAAGATGTATTTTTGCTAAATTGGCAATCTTATCATAAAAGATTAGCGGGTTTGAGTTTTCTACAAAAAGAGCTAAATGTGGTTCGTTTTCTAATACATTGTTTTTTATTTCTACTTTCTCTAACTCTCTAACATAAGGAGGGTTAGAAACAATGATATCATACTTTTCGGGAAGCTCTTTAGTGTTTAGAATATCTATATGTAAGAAATCAATATCAACATTATTCAATTTTGAATTTTCATATGCTGTAGCTATAGCATCTAAAGAGACGTCAATAGCTGAAACTTTTGCTTTTGGAATATGTTTTGCCAAAGCTATAGGAATACATCCACTGCCAGTCCCAATATCTAATATGTTGATTACTTCTGAAGTTTTACTATTCACATCTTTTAGAACCCAAGCTACTAACTCTTCTGTTTCTGGTCTTGGAATTAAAACATCTTTATTAACAATAAAAGGCAATCCATAAAATTCTGTTTTTCCTAAGATGTATTGAATAGGCTCTTCTTTTAGTAATCGTTCTAAAGCAATATTAAGCTTTTGTAATTGCTCACTATCGATTATTGTGTTTGGTTGCAGACTTAGGTCAATTCTTTGTAACTTAAGGTGTTCTTCTAATAGCAAAAAAAAGAAAGAATCAATTTCAGTTTGAGGGTATATTTTAGAGAGTGTTTCAGAAAAATATTTTCTATATACTTTAAGTGTCATAATTTTTTAATCATCCAAACATTACAAGAATAATGCCCTGTATTACCCATAGGACCATCAATAAAATTAAAACCATTTCTTTGATATAATTTCTTTGCGGCATTCATATATGGCATCGTTTCTAAATAACATTGTTCAAAACCAAGCTCTTTAGCATTTAATAAACATTTTTCTATCATCTTAGCTCCTAAACCTCTTCCTCTTGCTTCTGGCAAGAAATACATTTTTTGAAGTTCACAAGTCTTTCCTTCAAAATTATCTAATTGAGCAATTCCGCCTCCGCCAATTATTTTTCCATGATATTCTATAACAAAATATACAGATGTGTCTTTTAAATACGTATTAAACATATTATCTAGAGCTTTGTCTTCGTATGCGGTGCCTACTTTTGGAACGCCAAACTCAACAAATACGGATCGTATAACACTAGCAATTTGATCATTATCGGTTGGTTTAATTTCTCTAATGATATAGTCTTCAGATGTCATTTATTAATGTACTTTTGTAAGAGCAATTTACCTAATTTTTAATTAAAATGATGATGAAAAAAGCGCTAATTTTATTTGGGATACTACTGTTGATTACTAGTTGTGCTGTTAAGAAGAAGCCTGTGTTTGTCAAAGTAGATAATGTGAAGGTATTAGAGGTAAATAACAGGATTGTTAAATTTGGTGCAGACGCATTCTTTAAAAATCCTAATGATATTGGTGGTAAGTTTTATACAGATAGTATTCAAGTGTGGGTAAATGGCGCAAAATTGGCTAAAGTATCTTCGGAACCTTTTAAGGTACCGGCTCGAAAAGATTTTGCAATTCCAATGATAGTAGAAGTGCCTATTCAAAAAGTACTTGAGAGTAATAGAAATGGTATACTAGGAGGGTTGATTAATTCAGTATTAAATAAATCAGTAAAGATTCGATATGTTGGGAATTTATATTTTAAAACATTAGGCTTTACTAAAACATTTCCTATAAACACAACTCAAGAAATAAAAATCAAATAAAATTGCATCACGAAAAGTACATGACGCGCTGTTTAGAATTGGCTAAAAAGGGGATTGGTATTACAAGACCAAACCCATCTGTAGGCGCTGTAATTGTATTAGATAATGTTGTTATTGGAGAAGGATATACAAATGCATATGGCGGAAATCATGCAGAGGTAAATGCAATTAATTCTGTAAAAGATACTTCAAAGTTATCTAAAGCTACTTTGTATGTTACACTAGAACCATGCTCTCATTTTGGAAAAACCCCACCTTGTTCAGATCTTATTATTAAGCATGCTATTCCAAATGTTGTGATTGGCTGTGTAGATACAAATCAACTTGTTGCAGGAAAAGGAATTCAGAAGTTACGTGACTCTGACTGTAATGTCATTGTTGGCGTTAAAGAAAAGGAGTGTTTGCATCATCACCGAAGGTTTTTTACTTACCAAAATAAAAAGCGACCACATATTATTTTAAAATGGGCAGAAACTCAAGATGGTTTTATTGCACCTATTGTAAAAGAAAAACAAGAGCCTGTTTGGATTACCAATAATTTTTCTAGGCAACTGGTTCATAAAATGAGAGCTAAAGAGCACGCTATTTTGGTAGGTACGAATACAGTAATTGCTGATAATCCTAAATTGAATGTTAGAGATTGGAAAGGAATTAATCCGATTAGAGTAGTTATTGATAGAGAATTAAAATTACCCAGTGATTTACATGTTTTTGATTCATCAGCGAAAACAATTGTTATTACAGAAAAAAGGAAAGAAAATTCAGCTAACTTATCTTATCATGAAATTAATTTCGCTAAAAATATTCCTAAACAAATCTGTGAAGTTTTATACCAAAGAAATATTCAGTCTTTAATAGTAGAAGGAGGTACAAAAACACTACAGTCTTTTATCGATATAGACTTATGGGATGAAGCCTATGTTTTTAGCGGTGATGTATGTTTTTATAAAGGTGTTAAGAGCCCTTGTTTTTCTGGAAAAATAGTTTCAGAAGAAAATATTAATGGCAATATTTTAAAAAAATATATACATGATTAAGAATATTGTTTTCGATTTTGGAGATGTTTTTATCAATTTAGATAAAGAGGCTACAATAAGAGAACTTTCTAAACTTGGGGTAAGTTTAACTCAAGAAATGTATACGGTCTATTTTGATTATGAAAGGGGTTTGATAACCACGGATGAATTTATAAATGCTTTTCAAAAATTATACCCAGGAATTTCAAAAAAGAATTTTGTGCTGGCTTGGAATGCAATTTTGTTAGATTTTCCATTACATCGAATGCAATTTATTAAAGACTTAGCAGCCTCTAAAAAATATAGATTATTCCTGTTAAGTAATACTAACGAGTTGCATATTTCTTGGATTCAGAATGATTGGGGTTTAGAACTATATAATGCGTTTAAAAATTGTTTCGAGCGGTTTTACCTTTCTCATGAAATTTACTTAAGGAAGCCAAATAAAGATATTTATGAATTTGTACTTACCAAAAATGATTTGAAGGCTGAAGAAACAATCTTTATAGATGATACAAATGAAAATACAGAGTCAGCAAAAAAAATAGGTATAAAAGTATGGAACATTGATCCAGAAACAGAAGATGTTGTAGATTTACCCTCTCAAAAAGAATTCAACTCATGATTTATCTTTTAATAAGTATTTGTATTTCTAGCTTCCTGTTTGTGGTATTTAAGCTTTTTGAAGTATTTAAGATCAATACATTACAAGCTATTGTTATCAATTATTTAGTAGCAGCTGTTCTTGGTTTTTATCTTTCAGACTTACCTGTCAGTTTTCAAGAAATTACAGGGCAATCATGGTTTTATGGAGCTTTTTTCTTAGGAATACTCTTTATTTTGGTGTTTAACCTTATGGCGCTCACATCACAAAAAAATGGGTTGTCTGTAGCATCTGTGGCCAGTAAAATGTCTTTGGTGATTGCAGTCTTATTTGGGGTGTTTTATTACCACGAAAGTGCAAATTACATTAAAGTTATTGGAATCCTTTTAGCATTGTTGGCAGTATATTTAACGTCTGTTAAAGAAAATATAGAAACCGTAAAAAAGAAGAGTAGCTTATTATTTCCTATCCTTTTGTTTTTAGGCTCCGGCTGTATTGATACAAGCTTAAAATATATAGAAACTACTTATGTTCAAAAAGGTGGGGTACCTATTTTTTCGGCCACTATTTTTGCTTTTGCTTTTCTTTTTGGAATTGTTTTCTTGATTGTTAAAATTATTAAAGGAGAATTTACATTCCACTATAAAAATATTCTTGGCGGTATTCTTTTAGGAATCCCCAATTATTTCTCAATTGTTTATTTGCTAAAGGCATTAAGTGCCGATGGGATGGAAAGTTCTACTGCTTTTACATTAAATAATGTCGGAATTGTAATTCTTTCTACGCTATTAGGCTTACTAATATTTAAAGAAAAGTTATCTATCAAAAATTGGGTAGGAGTTTTAATTGCAGTATTGGGGGTATATTTGGTGTTCCAACATGGATGATGTATATAAAACTATAGAAACCCCATCTCAAGAAACACTATTCAAAGATAGGAATAGTAAGTTTTTTGGATATGCTTTCCCAGTTAAAAATGAAGAAGAGATAAAATCATCTTTAGAAAGCTTAAAGAAGCAGCATCATACCGCAAGACATTTTTGTTATGCTTGGCAATTAGGGATTGAGAATCCTCGTTTTAGGGCAAATGATGATGGAGAGCCTAGTAACTCTGCAGGAATGCCTATTTTTGGACAAATACAGTCTTTTAAAGTTACAAATATTTTAGTTGTTTCTGTTCGCTATTTTGGCGGGACTAAATTAGGAGTGGGTGGATTAATAAACGCTTATAGAAACTCTGCACAGCTTGCCTTAGAAGCCTCCGATATTTTAGAAAAAACTATTAATGTGCATTATCAATTATCTTTTCAATATGATTTAATGAACAAGGTTATGAGGATTATTAAAGAACAACAGATAACAATTATAGGCCAAAAATTAGAAGAAGCTTGTGAATATATAATTTCTGTAAGAAAAAAAGATGCAAATAAGGTATTTGAAATTTATAAAAACCTTTATAAAGTGTCTATAAAAAAATTAGAAAACTAATTTTTCTAAAATATAATTTGGACACTTGATAGGTTTTCCAGTTTTCATATTCATAAATGCTAAAATCGAATTTCCAGTTGTTAATAACTTACCAGACTCATTTACAATCGTGTAGTCAAATTCAATTTTAACCATTGGAGGTTTTTTTATAGAGATATGAATGGTGATTAAGTCATCGTAAGTGGCTGATTCTAAGAATTTAAAAGATAAAGAAATCACAGGAAGCATAATGCCTTCATTCTCCATATCTTTATAGGTTATACCTAATGTTCTTAGCCATTCTGTTCTAGCAATTTCAAAATATTGTGCATAATTACCATGGTAAACCACACCCATTTGATCTGTCTCGCCATATCGAATCCTAACTTTTGTTGAAAACTGAATCAATTTTTTTTAATATTTCGGTAACTAGGTTACGGAAAAAATAATTAATAATCAATAGCAATTTCATTTTTTTATACTAAATTTTATTCACACATTTGTAAAGCTATTAAAGAGGGAGAACAAAGAGTAAATAAATACCGTCTAACAACTAATTTTCGATATACCTAAATGACTAAAACTGCTCAATCAGTTTGGAACGAGTGCTTGTCTTTTATACAAGACAACATAAAGCCGCAAGCTTATAAAACTTGGTTCGAACCTATTAAGCCTGTCAAGTTATCTGGCGAAGCATTAACGATTCAAGTTCCAAGTAAATTTTTCTATGAATGGTTAGAAGAACATTATATAAAACTATTACGAGTTGCTTTAGTTAGAGAGTTAGGGAATGACGCTAAATTAATTTACGATGTACGTATGGAAAATACGTATAGTAGTAATAGACCTCAAATTGTAAAAATTCCAAGTTCTAATAGAGATCCATTGAAACCGCAAAAAGTTGCTGTAGCTTTTGATGTTGATAAAAGAGAGCTTAGAAATCCGTTTGTGATTCCAGGATTGCAAAAGGTAAAAATAGAATCTCAATTAAATCCTAATTACAATTTTAAAAACTTTGTTGAAGGAGATTCAAACAGGTTAGCTAGATCTGCTGGTATGGCTGTAGCTAATAAACCTGGAGGTACTTCATTTAACCCATTGTTAATTTATGGAGGAGTAGGATTAGGAAAAACCCATTTAGCCCATGCTATAGGGGTAGAAATTAAAGATAAGTATCCAGAAAAAACAGTATTATATATATCTTCAGAGAAATTTACGCAACAGTTTATAGACTCTGTAAAATCAAATACTAGAAATGATTTTATTCATTTTTATCAAATGATTGATGTATTGGTTATTGATGATGTACAGTTTTTATCTGGAAAAGCAGGAACACAAGATGTGTTCTTTCATATATTCAATCACTTACACCAGAATGGAAAGCAAGTAATTTTAACATCAGATAAAGCGCCAGTAGATATGCAAGATATCGAACAACGTTTATTGTCTCGTTTTAAATGGGGGCTATCTGCTGAATTACAAGCTCCTGATTACGAAACTAGAATTTCTATACTTCAGAACAAGTTGTTCAGAGATGGTGTAGAAATGGAAGAAGAGATTGTAGAATATATTGCTAAAAATATAAAATCTAACGTAAGAGAATTAGAAGGAGTTATTATTTCTATGATTGCTCAAGCGTCTTTTAATAGAAGAGAATTCTCATTAGAGTTGGCAAAACAAATTGTAGATAAGTTTGTTAAGAACACTAAAAAAGAAGTTTCTATAGACTATATTCAAAAAGTAGTTTCTAAATACTTTGATATGGATGTGGTTACATTGCAGTCTAAAACAAGAAAAAGACACATAGTTCAAGCAAGACAATTAGCAATGTACTTTGCAAAAAGAATGACTAAAACTTCTTTAGCAAGTATTGGTTCTCAAATCGGCCAACGTGATCATGCAACAGTATTACATGCTTGTAAAACAGTTGATAATCTTACAGAAACTGATAAGCAGTTTAGAAAATACGTAGAAGACCTTACCAAGAAGTTAACGTTCTAAACTTCCATTGATGAAAAAAGTATTAATGGTTTGCTTGGGGAATATCTGCCGTTCTCCATTAGCTGAGGGTATTTTAAAATCTAAAGTTGATTCTAATAAAGTATTTGTAGATTCAGCAGGGACAGCCGCTTATCACTTAGGAGAATTACCAGATCCAAGATCTATAGAAGTTGCTAGAAAATATCAAATAGATATATCAGATCAAAGGGCTCGAAAATTCACTGAAAAAGATTTTGCTAAATTTGATTGGATTTATGCAATGGATCAACATAATTATCAAAACATTATTTCATTAGCTAAAAACAAAATGGAAGCTAAAAAGGTAAAGCTCATTTTAAATGAAGTTCACTTGCAGCAAAATTTAAATGTACCTGACCCGTATTATGGAGGAGAAGATGGATTTGAAAAGGTGTTTAAAATGTTAGATGAATCATGTGATATAATTGCTAAAAAACTAGAAAATGAAAGGTAAACTATATTTAATTCCTACAACCTTAGGAGAAACAGAACCTTTGGAAGTGATGCCATATTCTATAAAAAAAGTGATTGAGCAAGTTGATTTTTTTATTGTTGAAAATGAAAAATCTGCCAGAAGATTTATTAAAAAAATTACCCCTAAAAAGTCACAACCAGATCTACATATAATGCTGTTAGACAAATATGCAGAAGAAATGGAGACTCGTAAATATTTAGATATTTGCGAAAATGGGATACATGTAGGTTTACTTTCTGAAGCTGGAGTTCCAGCAGTAGCAGATCCAGGAGCTAGCATTGTAAAATTGGCTCATGAAAAAGGAATTCAAGTTGTTCCTTTAGTCGGACCATCCTCTATTTTAATGGCTTTAATGGCGTCTGGGATGAATGGACAGAATTTTGCATTTAATGGATATTTACCTATAGATAAAGCTGAAAGGAAAAAAGCAATTAAAGAGTTAGAGCGTATTTCTAAAGAAAAAAATCAATCTCAAATATTTATAGAGACACCTTATAGAAATGAGAAAATGTTTACCGATTTAAAAGCAGTCTTAACACCAAATACTAGATTGTGTATTGCAGCAGATATAACTTTACCAACTGAGTATATCAGAACATATACCGCTAAAGATTGGAAACATCAACAGCCAGATTTACACAAAAAACCTGCTATTTTTATTATTCAAAAGTGAAAACCTAAACTCGAGCTTTTCTGTTAGCTTCGATATCAGAAACATCATAACCAGCAAACTTCTTCATATATAAAGAAATAGAAGCCCCGTAAGCATCAGATAAATTAAAGTTTCCATTACTACGTAAGTACTTCTTTACATTTCCAGCGCCACTTAAATGTGCAGCGGCTAATATGCCAGATTCGGTAATTTTTACTCCATTAATAATTTTACCAACACTTCTTTTAATGTCTTTACGTAAAATCCATTTATTTACTTGACAGTAAGCTAAGAAAGCTTTCTCTTGTAATTCAGGATTCTTTAAGAAGCTGCTAGTATTATATATTCTAAAGCGTTCTAAAGTGGTTTTTCCAAATTGATATTTACCTAAATAACCTAGAGTATTTACAACTCTATACTTTCCTTGTGATTCTTTAAAGGCTAGAGCCTCTTTAAAAGCAACAAAACCATTTTGTAGATAAGGAATTTCTATAGAACTCTCTTTAGGAAACTCTACATAAATAGTATTTTCAGGAACTAGTTTTTCTGAAACTCCTATAGCATTAATAAATAATGCGAAAACCAATACTAAAATTATAAACTTCTTGATAAAATTTAATCTTTCTGTTTTGCGGGCGCAAAGATACAACATAATTTTTAAAACACTGAAAATCAGTTATCTTGAATTTTTTAAAAATATAGATAATGAAATTTTACGCCACCTTTACTACGAAATTCTAATGTAGGTGCTGGAATCTTTATAAAGTTGATAAAAGAAAAGATTGTTTTTAGAAATTTTGATTTTGTTTTGATTTTCGTCAAATCAACATCTAAACTTACATAAAACTGCCTGTAAGGATTTTGTTGAAATATATTAGTAGCATCCTCTTTACCATATAACATACCTTCTGCTCCATACCCCAAAGCAATATTTAACCATTTAGGAAATTTACTTTCTTTATTAAATGACCAAATATTTGCTGAAAGCCAATAAGTTTGCCCATTGTAATCTTTTAATGTTTGCTCAATGAAATTTTCCCCTAAAGTATTAGGTCTTATTTTTGCATAAGAGGTTTGGTGAAAAGAATACTTCATCGTAATTCGTTGCTCATTCCATAATAATTCTTGCCCGATTAATAAACCAGTACCTGTTGCATTTGAAGCAATGTCGCCCCAAGAAGCACCCCATTCACTAGAGAAACCATCTAAAACTTCTACGGCAGTAAGAAATGTAAAGCCTAATGTGGCTCCATATAATATTTGATCTTTTCTCTTTACACCTGACCAATCCAATAACTCCATGCCAACTTTGCCCATGTAATAAGAAGTCATAATATGTCCCATCTTATCCATTTGTTTCCATTGATTATTGTCATTGGTAAAATGAAAACTTGACCTAGGATAGTCGGCATACCAAATTTGATTAAGTGCTACTAAAGTTCCAACACCTAAAACAGCTTCAGATATCACAACAGCATTCCTTCTGGGCTTGTTTAAAGTATCTGATTTTATCCAAAAAGAAGACGTATTTTGAGCAACTATAATTGCAGAAAGAAAAAGAAAGAGTATGAAAAAATATTTTTTCATTAGCGCTTTATTCCTTGTCTATTTAACCAACGTTGATATTTCCTTGCATTTTTATTATGCTGACTTAAACTACTCGCAAATTCATGGAAACCTAACTTATCTACATTTACGCACATATAAAAATAGTTATGCTTCTTGTAGTTTAATACTGCATCAATAGAAGAAATATCTGGCATACCAATTAAAGTTGGTGGTAGCCCTCTATTTAAATAGGTGTTATATGGCGATTTAATTTCTAAATCTTTATATAGGACTCTTTTAACAACAAAATCTTGTCCATTTTTTTTCTTTAAAGCAAAAATTATAGCAGGGTCAGCTTGTAAAGGCCAGCCTTTTTTTAATCTATTTAAATACAATCCCGCTACTGTAGGTCTTTCAGATACTTGAGCAGTTTCTTTTTGTACAATTGAAGCTAGTGTTAAAACTTCTCCTCTATTTAATCCTATTTTTTTTGCTTTACTTACTCGATCTCTATTCCAGAATTTTACAAATTCTTTCTTCATTCTATTGCGAAAATCTTCTGCAGAGGTATTCCAATAAACTTGATAACTATTTGGGATATACATTCCTAAAGCTGATGTTTCTGAAAAACCATTTTCACTTAAGAACTTACCGTCTAGCATCGCTTTTAAAATAACAATAGAGTCTGGTTCTATCTGTTGAGAGATTCGGCCTGCTAATTTTTCTAAGGTATCCTGATTGTTAAAAGAAAGTGTTACAGGAGTTTGATTTCCACTTCGTAATAAATTGATTACATCATTTAGAGACATTCCTTTTTTTAACTGATATTTTCCAGCTCTTGGCTTTGAGAAACTTTTCTTTTTGGCTACCCAATCAAAGTCATTATCTTCTTTTAAAAATTCGGAAAGCTCTTTTTTTAAGTCATCTTTTGAGCTATTTGTATGAATGTAAAGAATACCATCTTTCAGAACACTTTTCCCGAAAATACTTGTGTAATAGTTAAACCCAATAATACTAGTTATGATAAAAAGTATCGCTAAACCACTAATGATAATTTTTCTACTCATGAATTCTTTGATATAAAATTTCGTCTTTGAATGTATTATTTTCTAAAATCCAATCTCTTTTTACTCCAACTTTTTTAAAGAGATGCTTTTCAAAGAGTCCGATACTTGCATTGTTGTCGTGAGTAACATTTGCATAAAGTTGATGGAGGTTTAAATGATGAAATGAATACTGCATAAGTATTGATAGCGCTTCAGAAGCAAATCCTTTTTGATGATACTCTGGATGAATTAAAATTCCTATTCCAGCTCTTTTATGATGTGGGTCAAAGTCAAAAAGATCAATCATCCCTATTGCAGTTTTAGAATCTGTCTTTTCAATAACAAGACGTAATTGCTTTGCAGAGAAAATATCTTGACCTGAATTTTCTATATAATTTTTTAATGCAAACCTAGAAAAAGGGACTATAGTATTACTTATTCCCCAAAAAGATTCATTATTTTCTATTTTAAACAGAAAAGTTAAATCTTCAGGTTCTAAAGCTCTTAAAGAGATATGCGTTCCTTTTAATGTAACCATTTATACAGTAATATTTCCTTTAAAAACAAAAGTAGCTGGTCCAGACAGAATAACATTCTTATATGTAGATCCATCTACATCAAAATCTACTTCAAGAGTGCCACCTTCTACTATTAGTGTCACCTTTGTACTAGAAGTAAGTCTATTTTTATGCATTGCTATTGCTGCTGCAGTAACTCCAGTGCCACAAGCTAATGTTTCATTTTCCACTCCTCTTTCATAGGTTCTAATCCTAAAAGAACTATCAGAAATCGGTTCTATAAAATTTACATTACTACCTTTAATACCATAAACTTCATTTCTGATTTTTCTGCCTTTTTCAAAAACTGGGTATTCATTTAAGTTAGTAACTACCTCTATATGATGAGGAGACCCGGTATCTAAAAAAGTAAACCCTTCTTGAACATTAATATCTTCAACATCAATCATTTTTAAAGAAACGATGTCATTATTTATTGATGCTTTATGCAATCCATCAATAGCGTTAAAAGTGGTTTTAGAGTCAATAATTCCTAGCTTTTTAGCAAATGCTACAATACATCTCCCTCCATTTCCACACATAGTACTTTCGTTCCCATCTGCATTGTAATACACCATTTTAAAATCTGCTTCATTGTCGTTCTCTAGTAATATCAAACCATCAGCACCAATTCCAAAATGTCTGTCACAAATCTTTGCAATTTTGTCAGTTTCTTTATTTGGAAAGATTTTTGTTCTGTTATCAATCATGACAAAATCATTTCCTGTTCCCTGATATTTGTAAAAAGTAAAATTCATTGCGACAAAGATAATGAAAAGCAATACAAATTTGTTGTGTTAAAAGGGGGTTAAAATCAGTTAATAGGAAGTTAATGTACTTGACAGAAATGTTAAAATGTGTAATTTTGAGATATAAAATTTTTTGAATATGAAAAAAGTAATTGGATTATTAGGAATTGCTATTGTAGGAGGTATGATGACTTTAGGTGGCTATAAACTTTTTTTTGACCAACCAGTTATTATTGAAAGAACTGTAGAAAACCCAGTTCCGACAATACAGTCTAATTATACAAATGCATTAAATACAAAGTCAGAAGCTATTTCATTAGATTTTACAATAGCAGCAGAAAGAACAGTAAATTCTGTAGTACACGTTAAAAATACTGCGATTAAATCTTCAATTAGTTCGTGGAATGATTTGTTTAATGGGCCTCGTAAGTATGAACAAGTGGGTACGGGTAGTGGTGTGATTATTTCTTCAGATGGATATATTGTTACCAATAATCATGTAATAGATAATGCTACAGATTTAGAAATTACTCTTAATAATAGAAAGAAATACAAGGCGGAATTGATAGGGACTGATGAGAAAAATGACATTGCGTTATTAAAAATTGAAGTTAATGAGAAACTACCTTACATCCCTTTTGCAAATTCTGATAATGCAAAAATAGGAGAATGGGTGTTGGCTGTAGGAAACCCTTATAACTTAAACTCTACAGTTACAGCTGGAATTATAAGTGCTAAAGGAAGAGATTTACAAGGGAATTCTAATGTAGATGCATTTATTCAAACAGATGCTGCTGTGAATCCAGGTAATAGTGGGGGAGCATTGGTAAATACTAGAGGAGAACTTGTTGGAATTAATACCGCAATTTCTTCTAGAACAGGGTCTTATGTTGGGTATTCTTTTGCAGTGCCATCAAATATAGCTAAGAAAATTATAGATGATATCTTAGAGTTTGGAAGTGTCCAAGAAGCTATTTTAGGAATTAGTGTAGATATTAGAGATAATGATATTGAAGGTGTTAAAATAGGAACCTTAGACAATGAAAGTGAAGCAAAAAAATCTGGATTAAGGCAAGGCGATGTTATTACTATGATTAATGATGTAAAAATTACTAAGTTTTCTGAATTAACAGGTCAATTAACAGCTAAAAGACCAGGGGAATTGGTTGATGTAACTGTAGATAGAAATGGAACTGTCCTAACTAAAAAAGTTAAACTTAGCAAAAGAGATATTTTTACCTCTACTACTTTTGGATGGCAATTGAAAAACTTAAACAAGAAAGAATTAAAAAAATTCAATCTTAGAGGCGGCGCAAAAATTTATGCGACTGCTAGTAGAGATCAAAGTAATAGTTTAAAAGATTTTATCATTACTAGGATAAATGACAAAAAAATATCTAGCGCGTCAGAAGCTGTTAGAATACTAGATCAAGTAGGTAAAAGTAGATATTCTATTGTTATAGAGATGCTTAATTTAGAAGGAGAAAAAGAGCGATTTAGGTTTAGATAAATGAAAATTAGAAGCTATAAAAAAATCCCAATTATGATTGGGATTTTTTTATGCTTAAAAGGTTTACGAAATCGTTTGAAATTAATACTTTTGCAGCAATTTTAACTTTTAGTTACACACAACTATGTCAACAATAACAAATTACGAAAAAGAAGTAGCTGTTCAAGCTTTAAATAGAAGAGCGACCGTTGAGTTTATAAATATTGTAAACGATTTATGGTACGATAAGTCTATAGAATTAGTTTTGTTTAGAAACCCATTAGTAGACAAAAGAGCTAGTGAGGTTTTAAATTTAATTGATTATGCAAAAGAGTTTGTAGCAAAACCAATTACAATTCATGATGCATTAGAGATTGCAAAGGCAATTCAACAATTATCTTTACCTTCTTCTAAATTAGATATCGGAAAATTAGCATATGAATGTCATTTAGATATTGATGGATGTAAAGATAAAGTGGCATTTGTAAAACATCAATTAAAGGATGTTACAAGTGCTCAAGATATCAAACCTAAAGATGTTGTATTGTATGGTTTTGGTAGAATTGGTAGATTATTAGCCAGAGAGTTAATGTCTAAAATGGGTAAAGGTTCTCAATTGAGATTAAGAGCTGTTGTTACCCGTGGTGAAATCAATCAAACAGTATTAGAAAAAAGAGCTTCGCTATTAAGTATTGATTCTGTACACGGAGATTTCTTGGGAACTGTACAAACTGATGCAGAGAACAATGCTTTAATTATTAATGGGACTACCGTTGCAATGATTTCTGCTAATGCACCTGAAGATATTGACTATACAGCATACGGAATTGAAGATGCTTTAATTATAGATAATACAGGAGCTTTTAGAGATAAAGAAGCATTAAGCAGACATCTTAAAGCTAAAGGAGCAAGTAAGGTATTACTTACGGCACCAGGAAAAGGAATTCCTAATATTGTACATGGAGTAAACCATAAAGAGCATAACCCAGATACAGTAGATATTTTTTCTGCAGCTTCTTGTACCACCAATGCAATTACTCCTGTTTTAAAAGTTTTAGAAGATAATTACGGAATTATTAAAGGACATTTAGAAACGATTCATGCATACACCAATGATCAAAATTTGGTAGATAATATGCATAAGAAATATAGAAGAGGTAGAGCTGCCGCACTAAACATGGTAATTACCGAAACTGGTGCAGGAAAAGCTGTAGCAAAAGCCTTACCAGCGTTAGAAGGCAAATTAACATCGAATGCAATTCGAGTGCCAGTGCCAAATGGGTCATTAGCGATATTAAGCTTACAATTACATTCAGAGGTAACTACTGATTCGTTAAATGCAATTATGAAATACAATGCATTAGAAGGAGATTTAGTAGAACAAATTCAATATTCTTTAGACAATGAATTAGTGTCGTCTGATATTGTAGGTTCTACTGCACCCTCTATTTTTGATAGCAAAGCAACCATTACAGATGGTAGTACCATTGTTATTTATGTTTGGTATGACAACGAATATGGGTACTCTCATCAAGTAATGCGATTAGCTAAACACATAGCAAAAGTTAGAAGATATACTTACTATTAATTGGTAAGTAGTATTCCCTCAACTCAGAGATGAGTAAAAACCCGAAACAAACTTTGTTTCGGGTTTTGTTTTGCCTATTTTTAACCTGATAAATTAATCAAATGAGAGTTACACGTAACAGATAAAGACAATAAAGACTAACATATGAAATCAACTATTTTTACGTTATTTTTAATGCTAGCAATTTCAATGCAAGCACAAGATCAAGAAGATTATTATTATCAAATACCTGAAGCTCCTAAAGAATATACTCCTGGAAATGTTGTGGGTAGAATGGTTGATGGACTAGGGTTTCGCTATTATTGGGCTACTTACAAATTAACAACTAAGGATTTAAGCTATAAACCAAGTAAAGAAGCGAGAACTTCAGAAGAGACTATAGATCATATCTTAAGCTTGTCTCAAGTCATTTTAAACTCAGCTTTAAAAGTAGCCTCTGGAACTCCGCAACCAAAAATGACGTATGAAGAAAAAAGGAAAAAAACATTAGAGAACCTCAAAAAAGCGAGTGCCATTTTTAAGAAAAGTAAAGACTTATCAGAATTTAAAATAATTTTTAAAAGAGGCGATAAAACCACAGAATACCCTTTTTGGAACCAGATAAACGGACCGATTTCTGATGCGCTATGGCATGTAGGCCAGGTAGTTACTTTTAGAAGAGCTTCTGGAAATCCTTTTCCAAAAGGAGTAAGTGTATTAAGAGGTGTGAAGCGAGACTAATAAAATGAGTATAGCAGACAAAATAAAAACTCTAAGAGACGAGTTACGCAAGCATAATCACCATTATTATGTATTAGATCAGGCAATTATTTCTGATTATGAGTTTGATATAAAACTAAAAGAATTAGAAAAACTAGAACTAGAGCACCCACAGTTTTTTGACGCTAATTCTCCCACGCAAAGAGTTGGAGGTAGTGTTACTAAGAACTTTAATACGCTTGTTCATAAAAATAGAATGTTCTCTTTAGATAATTCTTATTCTAAAGAAGATGTATTGGATTGGGAAAAGCGTATTCAAAAAATGTTGGGTTCTGATGCTATTGAATATACTTGTGAATTAAAGTATGACGGAGCCTCTATTAATTTGACCTATGAAAACGGTCAATTTATAAAAGCAGTTACTAGAGGTGATGGATTTCAAGGTGATGAGGTAACACCAAACATCCGTACAATTAAATCAATTCCACTAATACCAAATGGCGATTTTGTATCTGACTTTGAAATGCGAGGAGAAATTATTTTGCCTTTAAATGGTTTTCAAAAAATGAATGAAGAACGACTGGCAAATGGAGAAGAAGCGTATAGAAATCCAAGAAACACAGCAAGTGGAAGTTTAAAGTTGCAGGATAGTGCAGAAGTAGCAAAGCGACCTTTAGATTGTTTGTTATATCAAGTAGTTACTAATGAAAGAAAATATACTACGCATTTCGAAAGCCTAGAAGCTGCGAGAAGCGTAGGATTTAAAGTTCCAAAGACCATCATTTTAGCAAAGACAATTGACGAAGTTTTTGATTTTGTAAATCATTGGGATGCCAAGCGACACGATTTACCTTATGAAACCGATGGAGTTGTTATTAAAGTAAACGATTTGCAACAACAAGAAGAGTTAGGATATACTTCCAAGTCACCTCGTTGGGCCATTGCATATAAGTTTAAAGCTGAGCAAGTTGCTACGGTATTAAACGAGATTACCTATCAAGTTGGAAGAACGGGCGCCATTACACCCGTAGCAAATTTAGCACCTGTACAATTAGCAGGAACGATTGTAAAACGGGCTTCTTTGCATAATGCAGATCAGATTGAAAAATTAGATATTCGAGTAAATGATACTGTTTTTGTTGAAAAAGGAGGGGAGATTATTCCAAAAATTATTGCAGTTGATTTTACTAAAAGACCACATGATTCTCAACCAACAGTGTATGCAACTCATTGCCCAGAATGTGCTACAGAATTGATAAGAACGGATGGAGATGCAAAACATTATTGCCCTAATGAGTTTGGATGTGCTCCACAAATTACTGGAAGAATTCAACATTTTATCAGTAGAAAAGCGATGGATATAGATGGTTTAGGAGGAGAGACTGTTGATTTGTTACGAAAAGAAGGACTGATTGAAAGTTATGCCGATTTATATGATTTAAAGGTAGCGCAAGTAATTCCTTTAGAAAGAATGGCTGAGAAGTCTGCACAAAACATGATAGCAGGAATAGAAAAATCTAAAGAAATTCCGTTTGAAAAAGTATTGTTTGCATTAGGCATTCGATTTGTAGGAGAAACAGTGGCTAAGAAATTAGCGAAGCACTTTAAATCGATTGATAATTTAATGACCGCGAATTTTGAAGCGTTAATATCTGTGGATGAAATTGGAGATAGAATTGCTCAAAGTATTTTAGATTTCTCTAATGATTTAGGGAATATACAATTGATAAACAGATTAAAATCATATGGAGTTCAATTAGAAGTTTCTGCGGAGAGTTTAGAAAATCAAACCGATAAACTAGCTGGAAATATATTTGTAGTTTCTGGAGTGTTTCATCAGATGAGTAGAAATGAGCTCAAAAAAGCTATTGAAGACAATGGAGGAAAAGTAAGTTCATCTATTTCTAAAAAAACCAATTTTGTAGTTGCGGGAGATAATATGGGGCCCAGCAAAAGAACTAAAGCCGAAGATCTTGGGATATCTATTATATCGGAACAAGATTTTATAGATATGATACATTAAATTTTTAAAATGAATAAACCTACAAAAATAACCATAGCCTCGCTTTTCTTTTTACTGGTTAGTGCTTTAGAAATCTATGCAATTATTACAAATAATAAAAGCATTGAGATGATAACAAAGCCATTGATAACAACTTCATTGGTTGTTGTGTATTTATTATCAGTATCAAAACCTAATTTCTGGTATGTGTCCGCTTTGTTTTTTGCGTTCTGGGGAGATGTCTTGTTATTATTTCAAGATCAATTTTTTGTTTTTGGATTAGCTTCGTTCTTACTCGCACATATTTTATTCATTACTGTTTCTTCAAAGTTTTTAGCAAAAGTCAAGGTTTTGAAAATTTTGACGCATTCCTTTCCCTTTCTTGTACTTCTAGGGCTATTAATCTATATAATTTATCCAAACTTAGGGGCGCTATTTATTCCAGTACTCTTATATGGAATCGTAATTTCTGTTTTTGGAGTAGTTACTTTTTTAATCTATACAAATGAAAAAACAACAGAAAATTTATGGCTGTTTATTGGAGCACTTACTTTTATAGTTTCGGATAGCATTCTAGCAATTCATAAGTTTTACCAAGCTTCAGAAATGCTTGCAAACTCCATAATGATTACTTATATAATTGCACAGTATTTAATTTGTAAAGCAATGATTGTAAAATCAAAATAGTTTCTTTCCAATAATTGGAATGTCTTTTCTATGCATTACTAATAAGATAAGACTTGCTAAAAAAGTTGCTACAGCCCCTATAAAGAGAGCTCCCATATCATTGTTATGGTTGATGCCTAGAATAGTAAGATGAGAAAAAATAGCACCACTCATGGTGCCTACTGCTAAGAAAGCCCCTAGCCATGTTCTTTTTGGAATAAACAATAAAATAGAAGCAATGAGTTCTATTACTCCGGTTCCAATTCTCATGTAAGCTTGATGCTCTCCAGCTATTTTAGTAAATAATTCTATACTCTGATCTGCAGCAGAAAATTTAAAAAATAATGTCTGCAACATAATCACGGCCGCAAGGAGTTTTAGAAATAGTGGGAGATATTTTTTCATTCTATTCTTGACATGTTTATGGTGATTTAGACGAAAAGAGGAAATGAACTTACACTAAAATCGTTTTTCCTTGTGAAGTTTTTTCATTTCTTTCATCAAAATAAAAATCTATTCTGCCTAAATTAATACCATAAGCTCCTACCTGATTTACCAGCATGTTTTCGCCGTCAATATTTTTAACAATGGTAGGTTTAGGTAAAAAAGTATGTGTGTGTCCTCCGATTATTAAATCAATGTTTTTGGTAGCTTTTGCTAAATTCAAATCTGAAACTCTGTCAGGATTTCTACTATAATAGTAACCAATATGTGATAGGCAAATAATTAAATCGCAACCTTTTTCTTCTTTTAGAAATCGACTCATATCCTGCGAAATCTCAATAGGGTCTAGGTATTTAGTTTCCTTATACAAGCTTTTATCAACTAAACCGTCTAAAGCAACACCTAAACCAAAAATTCCAATTTTAATACCATCTTTATAAATGATTCTATAAGGTTTTACATGCGAATCTAAAATGGTATTACTAAAGTCATAATTCGATGAAACAAAATCAAACTTTGCATGAGGGAGTTGCTTATACAAGCCATCAACACCATTGTCAAAGTCATGATTACCTATCGTGGCAACATCATACTTGAGCATGCTCATCAATTTAAACTCAAGTTCGCCTCCAAAATAGTTGAAATAAGGAGTCCCTTGGAAAATATCACCAGCATCTAATAATAAGGTGTTTGGGTTTTCTTTTCTAATATGTTCAATTAAAGTAGCTCTTCTGGCAACCCCTCCTTTGTTTGGGTTTCTATGATGATTCTTTTCAAAAGGCTCTACCTGACTATGTGTATCATTGGTGTGAAGAATCGTAATGTGTTTTTGTCTAGGCTTTGCAAAAGAAGACAAAGACAATCCACCCGCAGTAAGTAGAGAAGCCGCAACCGAATTTGTTATAAATTTTCTTCTATCCATTAGTTAAAAATTACACGATTATCTAGTTTAGAATATAAAGTGTCAACACTTTTAAAATAGCTCGCAATGGCATCACGAACTTTATAGTCTAATGCATAAAGCTTAATAGGTTCTTTAAAGAAATCCATCCTGTCTCCACCAGACTGTAAATAGTTATGTGTTAATACATGATATGTTTTAGTTTTATCAAAAGCTTTTCCTCTTATTAATAAAGAATATCCATCTTTTTTAATGGTCAATTGTATTTCTTTTGAGAGTGGATGCGCTCTTTTGTTATTGATAAAGTAACGAATTAACTCTTCAACTTTCTCACCACTTAATTCAACAACTACAAACGTATTCTCAAATGGCATCAATTGAAAGACATTTCTATTCGTTACATCGCCTTTAAAAATGCCAGAACGAATTCCTCCGTAATTAAACAGCGCAAAATCAATTTCTTTATCATAAGCTTTTTTAAACAATGAGTTTCCTTTCTTGTAGCATAAATCAGCCATTAAGTTTCCTAAAGTACTCTGCATATTTCCATCTGTTCTTACTAAGTTTTTTGGAGTATAAGAAATGACCTTACTAATTTCATGAATCATCTTTTCTCTGTAAGGAGCAATAACATTAGTATATATGGAGTCAGTTTTTAGTAAGCTATCAACAGGAATTGTTTTCGCAACAATTTTGGTGTTTTTATAAGCTACTTTATTACAAGATACTATGATAATAAATGTAAAAAGAACAAAAAATATTTTTTTCATAAAATGCAAGTGGGTTTAATTACATTTGTCTTTTGCTAAGATACATTTTTGATTAATTAGTTGATGAGGTTTAAAAAAATAAAGAAACGTTTTTTAGAAAAGAGGTTTAATACACTGTTGTTAAAGCCCATATCTAAAGCGAAACCTGTTCATGAAAAAGTAACAACTGTTGGCATTCTTTGTCATGATTCATTTTTTAATCGTTTAAACTTACAAGAAATGATTTCTGAAGCTTTTGATGTAAGAAATAGTAAAATATACAGTTTTAGAAGTTATCATAAAGAACACCAATCATCCTATAAACACTTTTCAGAAAATGATTTTGATTGGAAAGGTAATATAACAGACACGAGCCTTGATACTTTTTTAGATACTGAATTTGATTTATTAATTACTTTTTTTGATAAAAATAACACCTACATAGAATATGTTACGCTCTTGTCGAAAGCTTCTTTTAAAGTTGGTTATGCAGGCGTTAATCAAGCGTTGTTTGATTTAGAAATTGAATTTAAAAATATAGAGATTCAACATTATCTAGAAGAAACAAAGAAGTATTTAAAAATACTAAATAAGCTATAAGAAATATTTAAATTTAACAAACATTAAAAATTTGTAAAAATTAAACCAATCTTAATTTTTCTAAGGCTTAGTTCGTTAAAAACGAGTAATTTTACACAAAATTTTATAACAGCAACATAAATGAAAAAATTTATAGGAACGGGAGTTGCTTTGGTAACACCATTTAAAGAAGACAAATCTGTAGATTTCGATGGATTAGAAAGATTAGTGAATTTTCAGATAGATAATAGTATTAATTATCTAGTAGTTTTAGGGACTACAGGTGAGCCAGCAACATTAAACAAAGAAGAAAAAGAGGCTGTTAAAAGTAAAATTATTGAAGTCAATAATAAACGATTGCCTTTAGTTTTAGGGATCGGAGGAAATAATACTGCAGCGGTTGTAGAAGAAATCAAAAATACTGATTTATCTAATTTTGACGCAATACTCTCAGTATCTCCCTATTATAATAAACCCACTCAAGAAGGAATCTACCAACATTTTAAAGCTGTAGCATCTTCTACAGATAAACCAATTATTATTTATAATGTTCCAGGAAGAACTTCTTCAAATATGTCTCCAGAAACTACTGTAAGACTTGCAACTGATTTTGATAATATCATTGCAGTAAAAGAAGCAGCAGGAGACATGGTACAAGCAATGAAAATACTTCAACATAAACCAAAAGACTTCTTAGTAATTTCAGGAGATGATATGATTACATTACCAATGGTATTGGCAGGTGGAGCAGGAGTAATAAGTGTTATAGGGCAAGGATTCCCTAAAGGTTTCTCAGAAATGGTAAGTCTTGGTTTAGCGGGTAGCAATCATGCAGCTTATGATTTGCATTATCAAATCGCAGACAGTATAGATTTGATTTTTGCTGAAGGAAATCCAGCAGGGATAAAATCAATGCTAAAAGAACTATCTATATGCAAAGATGAAGTTCGATTGCCTTTAGTAAAAGCAACTCCAAAACTTCAAAAAGAAATTGCTAATTTTGTAACGAACTTTTAATTTAGAATTATGTTAACTCAAAAAATAGAAGATGCACTAAATGCACAAGTAACTGTTGAAGCAGAATCATCACAAGTTTATTTAGCTATGGCATCTTGGGCAGAAACTCTTGGTTTCGAAGGAGTGGCTACTTTTATGTATGCGCACTCTGATGAAGAGAGGCAACACATGCTTAAATTAGTAAAGTTTATTAACGAAAGAGGAGGGCATGCAAAAGTATCTCAACTATCTGAACCTCCCGTTTCATTTGGTTCTTTCAAAGAAATGTTTCAAAATTTATTAGATCATGAAGTGCATGTTTCAAAATCTATTAATGATTTAGTAGATATTACTTTGCAAGAAAAAGATTATGCAACACATAACTTTTTACAATGGTATGTTTCCGAACAAATTGAAGAAGAAGCATTGGCTAGAAATATCTTAGATAAAATCAATTTAATTGGCGACGATAAAGGAGGATTATATCTTTTTGATAATGATGTTAAAAGATTGATCGTAGCTTCAGAAACAGGAGCGTAAGATTAACAAACATTTAGCAAGATTTTAAGGGATTTTGTATTTCTTTTATCCTTAATTGCGATGCGCAATCAAGTGTGCGTAAAATCGTTTTATTTATCCATAATTAATTAGTAATTTTGCCCGATGCAAAAATTTAAAATTTTTATTTTTTTACTGATATTCAGCACTACTTTTTATTCGTGCGGAGAGTACCATAAAGCCCTAAATAAAGGAACTACACAAGAACAGTATAAAATGGCTGTTAAGATGTATGAATCTAAAAAATTTAGCAGAGCATTACGTTTATTTGAAAAAATAACCGCATCCTATAGAGGAAAGCCACAGATGGAAAGGATTCAGTTCATGGTAGCTCAATCGTATTTTAATGAAAAAAATTATACGCTTTCTGGGTTCTATTTTGACAGATTTACAAACAATTACCCAACTAGTTCTAAGAGAGAAGAAGCGGCTTTTTTATCAGCATATAGCTATAAATTATCTTCACCTTCTTTTAGTTTAGATCCAACAGATACATATAAAGCATTAGGAGCATTTCAACAGTTTATCAACGATTATCCTAATTCTACAAGGTTAGCAGAAGCTAATAAGCATTATCAAGAAATTAGGTTACAGTTAGAAAAGAAAGCTTTTGAAATTGCAAAAACCTACTATATAACTGCAGAACAAGATTTTAGAAACTATAAAGCTACCGTTGTAGCCATGGATAATTTACTTGCAGATTTCTTAGGAACTAAATATAAAGAAGAAGCATTTTATTATAAGTTAAAAGCTTATCACGATTTAGCTATAAAAAGTACAGATAGAAAAAAAGAGGAAAGAATAAAAGATGCCATGAGGGCTTACAATAAGTTTGTAAAAACATTTCCTCAATCAAAATATTTAAAAGAATCCAACGAAATGTTGGCGAACTTGCAATCAGAACAAAAGAAGTTAATAAAAAAGAGTTAACAATGAATTATAAAGAAACAAATGCATCTATTTCTACGATTACTTATAATAAGGAATCTATAGAAGCACCAACAGAAAACATCTACGAGGCTATTTCAATTATTGCGAAAAGAGCAACACAGATTAATTCGGACTTAAAAAAAGAATTAATCGACAAATTAGATGAATTTGCTACCTATAATGATAGTTTAGAAGAGGTGTTCGAAAATAAAGAACAAATAGAAGTTTCTAAATTCTATGAAAAATTACCTAAGCCTACAGCAATTGCTGTTGAAGAATGGCTACAAGATAGGGTTTACCATAGATCACCAGATACAGAGTAATGTCTGTTCTAAGCGGTAAAAAAATCCTTCTCGGCATTACCGCCGGAATTGCCGCTTATAAAACGGCTAGCTTAGTCCGTTTATTCATAAAATCAGGAGCAGAAGTCAAAGTAATTATGACTCCTGCTTCAAAAGATTTCATCACACCACTTACACTTTCTACACTTTCTAAAAATCCAGTTCACTCAACTTTTTATGATAAAGAAGAGGAGAATGAATTATGGAATAACCATGTAGATTTAGGGCTTTGGGCCGATATATTTTTGATTGCTCCTGCAACAGCAAATACCTTATCAAAAATGGCACATGGATCTTGTGATAATTTATTGCTAGCCACCTATTTGTCTGCAAAATGCCCAGTTTATTTTGCACCTGCAATGGATTTAGATATGTATAAGCATCCTTCTACATTAGAGAGTTTACAAAAATTACAAGAGTTTGATAATATTATGATTCCAGCTACTAGTGGTGAACTTGCTAGTGGATTAGTAGGAGAAGGTAGAATGGCAGAACCTGAAGACATAGTTTCTTTCTTAGAAAATGATATTGCCTCAAAACTACCATTAAAAGGAAAGAAAATATTACTAACAGCTGGACCAACATATGAGGCCATAGATCCTGTGAGATTTATAGGAAATCATTCAAGTGGTAAAATGGGGTTTGAGCTTGCTAAAAATGCAGCACAACTTGGTGCTGAAGTATATTTAGTAACAGGTCCCACACATCAAAAATTACAGCATTCCTCTGTAGAAATCATATCAGTTTCATCTGCAGAAGAAATGTATAATGCAGCACATCTTTTTTTTAATGATGTTCATATTGCCATATTATCTGCTGCGGTAGCAGACTACAAACCAAAAAACATTGCAGACCAGAAAATAAAAAAGAAAGAAGCTTCGTTAGAGATATCATTAGAGCCCACCAAAGATATTTTAGCTTCCTTGGGAGAAATTAAAAAAGAACAGTTTTTAGTAGGTTTTGCCTTAGAAACAGAAAATGAATTAGAGAATGCGAAATCAAAGCTAATGCGTAAAAATTTAGATGCCATTGTTTTAAATTCTTTAAATGATAAAGGAGCAGGTTTTGCTACAAATACAAATAAAGTTACTTTTATAGATCGTAATCAAAAAGTGACACCTTTTGAATTAAAGTCAAAAGACGAAGTAGCTAAAGATATTTTAAACGAAATAATTCATAGAATCAATGCGTAAATTACTCTTTATAATATGTTTTTTAGGAGCAGTTATAAACTCTGAGGCACAAGAGTTAAATTGTTTGGTAACCGTAAACTCAGATCAGATAGCAGGTTCTAATAAGCAGATATTCTCTACACTAGAAAAATCTATTTCTGAGTTTTTAAATCAGAAAAAATGGACATCCAAAAATGTAAAACCACAAGAGAGAATTAATTGTGCCATTACTATTATAGTTACTTCTTGGGAAGCAAATCGATTCGAAGCAACCATTCAAATACAATCAACAAGACCTGTTTTTGGAAGCTCTTATGCTTCACCAGTCTTAAATATGAAAGACAACGATTTTAATTTTAGATACAATGAGTTTGATCAGTTTATCTTTAATCCAACGAGATTTGATTCGAATCTAATATCCACCTTAGCTTTTTATGCATATATTATAATGGGAACCGATGCAGATACATTTGCGTTAAGAGGAGGGCAAACCTATTATAAAGAAGCCGAAAACGTAATGCTGCAAGCTCAGCAAAGTGGATTAGCGGCATGGGCGAATCAGGTAGGAAAACAAAATAGATTTGCACTTATAGATGGGTTATTATCTTCTAAGCTATCTCAATATAGAACAGTAGCCTATAATTATCATAGAAAAGGTTTAGATATGATGAAAGACAATAATGTAAGTGCTAAACAGATTATAGAGAATAATTTAATTTCTATGCAAAGTTTATTAAATAAGACAGTGAGTAATTTTTTAATTCGTGTTTTTTTTGACGCAAAGTCTGATGAAATCGTGAACCTATATTCAGATGGACCTAATACTCGAAGTAAACAAAGATTATTACAAGTTTTACAGAAAATCTCTCCGAATAATAATAGCAAGTGGCGAAAAATTAATTAATCTTTGAGCAAACTCCATTTTTCTAATCCAAAAATAGCCTCTAATTTTAATAGAGTGCTAATCTGAAGTTTAGTGTGACCGTTTTCCATTTTGTTATAGGCATATTGACTAGTGCCTAAAAGATGTCCCATATAATCTTGAGAATATCCTTTTTTTAATCTACAGAATCTAATTCGTTCTCGAATAATTTCTAATTCTTTTTCAATTTCTCTTTTTTCCACCTTTACATGTTTTATTAATAAGGTGGGGGTTATTTATACAATGGTAAGAATAAAAACAAACAAATACAACCCCTGATTGCAGTGAAATTTATCTCTCACCATTTATAGTTACTCTTAAAAGTTTTAATTTAAAACTTTTAGCCTATTGACATATTTGTATTTAATTCCAATATTTGAATATAAAAATTGCAGTTTATGTTTCTGTTGCTATTCAGAATGATTTTTTATTGAGTATCATAATACAAACAGGAGCTTTTATATAATCACTGGAATTATATCTTAATCTGTAAAACAAATATAATTGTCAAAAAAGGAGTGATTATCTCAATAAATATAGAAAAAGGCTTTTCCAAAAAAATAAATAAAATGAAACATTTATCCAAAATAACACTCGTTATATTTTTAAGTATAACACTCTTTGCTTGTAACAATAGTGAAGAATTAAATGTTAAAGGAACCCAACAAATTCAACCAGAACAATTTGGTAAATTACACAATGAAGCCATTTTGGAACTATTAAAACACCCTAATTATAATCCAAATAATGGAGTCAAAGATAATATGGTTTTGATGCATAAAATAATGTCAGAAAAATACCCTCAATACTTTAGTAAAAATTTAGATATTGAAAAGTATGCTGAAGAACTTTTTGGGAAATCAAATAAAAATTACATTAATTACTATGAATTAATTAAAATTGTAAAAAAATCAGATGTTATTGATGAAAATTTAAGGGAATTGATTTCAAATCAAAGTTATATTGAGTTTAATAAATATAATTATAGTTTAGTTAATAAAAATCAGTTGATCGCTTTTAATTCTGTTAAAGAACATTCTATGCTTTTGTGGACAGAACAGGTTTCAAATGATTTAATTATTACAAGAAATGAAATTCAAGCAAGAGCTTGTGATGCTACTCAACAAGTTATATTAGCAGATGCAGCGGCATCTTTAATATTTTGGTGGAATCCGCCAGCGTCAATAATAGCAGGTGCTGCTGCCTCATTTCTTGTAAGACAAGATCAAATACAAAATTATGGTGGTGGTTGCGCAACAAATTAAAATATATGGATAAGATATTAAAAATAAGAAGACTAAATAGATTTTATGATTTAGTATTAAAATATGATATATACCTTAACAATAATAAAATTAAAATCTCTAATAGTCAAGAGTTAGAATTAAAATTAGAAGAAGGAAAAAATCTATTATTCGTTAAATTTTGGCATATAAAATCAAATACACTAATATTAGAAGGTAATAAAAACCATTCAGTTGAGATAAAAAATTATGTAACTAATAAACAGTTTTATATATACATATGTTTAATTTTAATATCGGTTTACTTTTCATTTTTTCATTTTATAGAAGAATATTTTTTCTTCAATTTTTTAATTAAGTTTATAGGATTTTATATTTTTTCAATACCTATAATTTCTTTAACTTTTAATTCAAAAAGAAATTTATTAATTGAAGAATTAGATGGTTAATTTAAACATGATGAAAAAATTTGCTAAATTTTATTTTTGGGGCTTTTTGATTAATGCAATAATCTTACTAGGTATTGGAAGTTACTTATTAGTAACAAAGGAAGCTTCTTCAAGAACTACTAATTTATTATTGTTTGCCGGAGCTGTTCAAATGATTATTTTTTATGGACTATTGTTCTATCTATATAAAGGTAAACTAAAAGATGCACTGAAAAATTAAGTATATTTAAAAGGTAGCAGCAAAAAACTCAACTTAATTTTGAGTTCTTTGCTGCTGTTTATGTTTTATACGAAAAGGAATAAAGTCTTTATTTTATAATTTTTACTTGTAAAAAACCTCTTTAAATAATAGCAAGTGGCGAAAAATTAATTAATTTTAGTTTTTTAAATACTACTCTATTGCTTAGCTCATTATTTATACAAAACTATGCATTAATAGACCAGTTATCTATTAATTTTTCCTCTGGACTCTCTATTATTACCGGAGAAACAGGAGCAGGAAAATCTATTCTTTTAGGAGCCTTAGGCTTAGTTTTAGGTAATAGAGCAGACTCTACAACACTAAAAGACACTTCGAAAAAGTGTATTGTAGAAGTGGAATTGCAAATTGAGGAATACGGGCTACAAGAATTTTTTAATGAAGTAGATGTAGATTATGAGATAAATACCATCATTAGAAGAGAGATTTTACCATCAGGAAAATCAAGAGCCTTTGTTAATGATACCCCAGTAACTTTAGCAATTCTTAATGAGTTAAAGTCAAAATTAATTGACATACATTCTCAACATCAAACACTACAACTGTCAGACAGTGATTTTCAATTCCAGGTGATAGACGCTTTAGCTGGGAATCAAGAGTTGGTATCTAGATATAAAATTCAACTAAGTTTCCTTAATACACTAAAAAAGGAATTATCTGAATTGCAAAATAAACAAAGAGAAGCGCGTCAACAATACGATTACAATCTGCACTTATTTGAAGAACTTAGTGAAGCAAATTTATTGATTGATGAGCAATCAATATTAGAAGAAACCTTAGATAAGCTAAACAATGTAGAAGAAATTAAGTCTACCATATCCGAGGCATTATCATTGTCTACGCATGAAGAAATAGGCATTCAAAATCTATTGGTTACAATAGAGAATAGGCTATCTAAAATAAGTGCTTATGCTAAAGAATATGAAATGTTGTATGATCGAATCTCAAGCGTTAAAATTGAATTAGATGATATTGTCTCTGAGCTTGAAAATGTAAATGAAGGCGTAGATTTTAACCCTAATAAGGCACAGGAATTGAATGATAGGTTACAACTTTTATACACATTACAAAAGAAACACTATGTAAATACCAATGAGGAACTATTAGCAATTCTTGATGATTTATCTGAGAAAGTAGCTCAAGCAGAGAGTGGAGATGAAGCGATTCTTAAAAAAGAAAAAGAAATAGAATCAATAAGAACTAAGATAGATGTATTGGCATTAAAAATTTCTAACTCAAGAAGTAAAGTAATACCTGTGTTATCGCAACACTTAGAATCTTTATTGAAAGATTTAGGAATGCAACACGCTAAATTCGATATTACAGTCAATCTAACTGAAGATTATTTTTCAAACGGAAAAGATGCACTATCATTTTTGTTTTCGGCAAACAAAGGAGGGAATTTTGGAGCATTAAAAAAAGTTGCTTCAGGAGGTGAATTATCAAGAATTATGTTGTCTATAAAGAAAGTGCTTTCAGAAAACACGAAACTCCCCACGATTATTTTTGACGAGATTGATACAGGAGTTTCAGGCGAAGTTTCTAATAAAATAGCAAATATTATGCAGCAAATGAGTGAGCATATGCAGGTGATTACCATCACACATTTACCACAAATAGCCGCAAAAGGAAATCAGCATTATAAAGTATTTAAAGAAGAAGTTAACGGGCTTTCTACTACGAATTTAAAATTACTTTCTTCTGACGAAAGAATTGTAGAAATAGCTGAGATGTTGAGCGGCAAGAATATTTCCGATTCTGCAATTACTCATGCAAAAGAGTTATTAAATTAAAAGTATATTTGCAGCAATAAACGAACAATCAAAAGACGAACAAAAAAATAATCAATATGTCTTATAATTTATTAAAAGGAAAAAAAGGAATCATTTTCGGAGCGTTAGATGAAAACTCTATTGCATGGAAAACAGCAGAGAGAGCTCACGAAGAAGGAGCAGAATTTGTGTTAACCAATGCACCTATAGCCATGAGAATGGGAGGAATTCAAGATTTAGCAGCGAAAACAGGGTCTCAAATCATTCCAGCTGATGCAACTTCTATGGAAGATTTAACAAATCTAGTAGAGCAATCTATGGAGATTTTAGGAGGGAAAATAGATTTTGTTTTGCACTCTATCGGAATGTCTGTCAACGTAAGAAAAGGGCGTCATTATACAGATTCTAAATACGATTTTACTACGAAAGGATGGGATGTTTCAGCCGTTTCTTTTCATAAGGTAATGAACGTTTTATACAATAAGCAAGCGATGAGCGAGTGGGGAAGTATTGTAGCTTTAACCTATATGGCAGCACAGCGTGTATTTCCAGATTATAATGATATGGCAGATAATAAAGCTTATTTAGAAAGCATTGCTCGTAGCTTTGGTTATTTCTTTGGTAGAGATCATAAAGTAAGAGTAAATACGATTTCTCAATCTCCAACTCCAACAACAGCTGGAAGTGGTGTAAAAGGGTTTGATGGATTCTTAGCCTACGCAGAAAAAATGTCTCCATTAGGCAATGCTACAGCATTAGAATGTGCAGACTATACATTGTCATTATTCTCAGACCTTACTAAAAAAGTGACGCTTCAGAACTTATTTCATGACGGAGGCTTCTCTAATATGGGCGTAAGTGATGCTGTAATGGATAAATTCGTAGATGAAGAATAGTAAATTCTCAAAAAAAATACAAAAAGGGTATGAATTTTAAATTTATACCCTTTTTTTATTGCTTAAATGTTAAAAATAATAAGGATTCCCCACATTTTTTATATCTCACTATGCGAGTTATATAAAAAAATGTACTTTGCATACAACTTAACTTTAAATCAAACGTTTATGAAAAAAATTACTTTATTACTTTTATTACTTACTGTAACTTTTTCAGTTCGAGCACAATTCCCAGAAGGGTTTGAAACTACTGTGCCACCAACTGGATGGGTTACATTTATAGGTACTAACGGAGAAGGTACTGGCTATGATTGGACTGAGTCTACAACAGCAGCTACAGGATCTAAGGCAGCTTTTGTACGATATGAAAGCGTTGCAAACTCAGCAGAAGACTGGTTAGTTACGCCACAATTTACACCCAGTGCTGCTGGAAATATTTTAACGTTCAAGCAAAGACAATCTTATGGAACTGATTATGGAAATGTTTATACCATAAGAGTCTCAACAGCTTCACAAAATACACATGCCGATTTTACAATTGTCGATACACAGAGTGAATCTGATTTTGGATTGGTGTATAGTACGCATAATGTAGATTTATCTGCTTATAATGGAGTGCCTATATATGTTGCTTTTGTTATGGAAAATGACGATGGTGACAATTGGTATGTTGATGATGTAGATTTAATTCCAAATGCAACTGCACCTAATTGTGCTACAAACCCTACCCCTGCAGATATGGCTACAGGAGTTACAGTGACAGGAGGAAATGTTACTATAGCTTGGACAGCTCCAGCGACAGGCGACCCTGCAACTGGATATGAGGTTTTTTGGGGTGAAACATCGGGTAATTTAAGTTCTTTGGGCACTTTGTCTGCTACTACAGTAGATATTACAAATGTCAATCTATCAACAACTTATTATTGGATGATTGTTCCTCAGAACGTTGGAGGTAGTGCTACTGGTTGTGCAGAATGGAGCTTTACTACTGAAGATCCACCACCACCACCACCAAATGATACATTGGCAGGAGCAATTCCTATTACTCCATCAGCTGCAGGAACTGGGTGTGGTAGTGCAGGGTTTACATTAAATTTTTCTAGCGATGGGACTACTGATAGTGGTATGGATGGAACATGTAATACGACAGATACTGGATTAGACCAGTTTTTTACTTGGACAGCTACTACTGATGCGTTGTTGTTCAATGACACAACACCAGGAAATCCAGGAATTATTATAAGAGATGCTGGAGGAACAGAAATTGATTGTGCTGGAACTTTTGCTTCTACGGATTTGATTTTAAGCGGTTGGAATATCGGAGATGATTTGATTATTCAAATTTACGATTATGCTACTACTGGAGCAGCGGTAGATGTAGCATTCTGTTTAGAAGAATATACACTGCCAAATCCCCCTGCAAATGATGATTGTGGAGGAGCGAGTTCTTTAACTGTGAATTCAGATTTATCTTGTACTGCAGTAACTTCTGGTACAATTGAGGGAGCAACAGATTCTGGAGAAGGTGACAATGGAGTTGGAACTCCAAATGATGATGTATGGTATACTTTTGTGGCAACAGAAGCATCTCATCAATTTTCAATGTTAAATGTTGCCGGAAGTTATACAGATTTAGTACATGAAGTATTAGATGGTTCTTGTGGCTCATTAACAAGTTTAAATGTGAGTGATGGTAATACAAGTACTGTTTCTGGATTTACTCCTGGAAACACTTATTATGTAAGAGTTTTTGGTTATTCAAGTACAGCTGGTAGAAATACTACTTTTGATGTTTGTGTAGGAACCTTACCACCACCACCAGGAAATGATGCTCCAGCAGGAGCGCTGGCATTAACTTTAGATGATTCAGCTGCTTGTGGAGGAAACACTATAACAGGAATTAGCAATGCTGGAACTACAGATTCTGGGGAAGCTGCCCCTGCATGTGGAAGCTATTCAGGTGGAGATTTATGGTATACTTTTGTAGCAGGAGCATCAACTATAACGTTGAATACATCTAATGTTACTGGTTTAACTTCTGTAGCTGGAGCTTATTATTCAGGAAGTGTTGGGTCATTAACTGAGGAAGATTGTACAGAGTTTGGTTCTGGTTGGCCATGGGAACTTACAGGCCTTACACAAGGTCAAACATACTATCTAAGAGTTTGGGATTATGGAAATGACCAAACAGGAACTTTTGATTTATGTGGATATTATGATGGTTCTACTGCCAGTATTGGTGATGATGAAATCGAAGGGTTCTCATTATTCCCAACCATCGTAAAAGATAATTTAACAATTACTTCGCAAGATATCGTAGATACTATTACGATCTATAATTTAATGGGACAACAAGTATTCACTAGAAAGTTAAATCTTACAAATACAACTGTAGATCTAACAGCATTATCTAGTGGAATGTATATTGTAAAAGCAAAAGTAGGAGCCAAAGTAGGAACTTACAAAATAATTAAAGAATAAGCTTTTTATTACTAATTATATTATTTAAAAACGCAAACCGAAAGGTTTGCGTTTTTTGTTTAAAGATGTTTTCGTAATTTTCCATTTTAAAACTTTTCGTTGAAAGCAATTACTTTTTCTATAATCATTCCAGTATATAATAGACCTCAAGAAATAGAGGAACTCCTATCAAGTATTCAAATTCAGGAGTACAGGGATTTTTTTGAAGTAATTATTATTGAAGATGGTTCTGATTTAAAAAGTGATAGAATTGTAGAAAAGTATGCATCTGCTATCTCTATTAGCTATTATGAAAAAGATAATTCTGGGCCTGGAGATAGTAGAAATTTTGGGATGCGTAAAGCAAAAGGAAATTATTTTATCATTCTAGATTCCGATGTAATACTCCCGAGTCAGTATTTACAAGTCGTATCTAATCAATTAACAAAAAAGTATACACATGCTTTTGGAGGTCCAGATGCAGCTCATAAAAGTTTTACGTCACTACAAAAAGCTATCAATTACTCAATGACTTCTTTCTTCACAACTGGTGGCATTAGAGGGAAGAAAAAAAGTATTGGAAAGTTCCAGCCAAGAAGTTTTAATATGGGATTTTCTCGAGAGGCTTTTGAAAAGACGAAGGGGTTTTCCGATATGAGAGCAGGAGAGGATATTGATTTTACATTTAGATTATGGGAATCAGGATTTGAAACACAATTGATAAGTGAAGCTTTTGTTTATCACAAAAGAAGAAATTCGATTCCAAGTTTTTTTAGACAAACTGTTGCTTTTGGAACTGCAAGACCCATACTCAACAAGAAGTATCCCGAAACAGCAAGAATTACCTATTGGTTTCCAAGTGTATTTACACTGGGATTTGATCTATCAATACTCTTACTCCTTTTTGGGTATTGGGAATTATCAATCTTTTTTGCTTTGTATCTCATCGCTGTTTTTGCAGACGCTACTGTAGAAAATAAAAGTATAAAAGTTGGCTTTTTGAGTGTTATTACATCACTTACTCAATTTTTTGGATATGGATTAGGTTTTCTAGAGTCTAAATTGTTCCCTAAGGAATAAGTTGATTTAAACGCTTAACTTTTAAATCTTCTATAGAAGTAGCATTTGTTCTAAAGAAAATTTTTGTTGTATGATTGGGTAGTAAATCAAAGTAATTATCTGAAAAATGCCCTTTGCTTTCTGTTGACAAAAAAACATCTTTTTGTAATACAGTACTTTTTAATATAATTGAAAAACCATTTTTAACCTTTTTAATTTCTTTTTTGATATTTCCTTTAGGAAGGATTAAGCTTTTAGGTTTTGTAAAGTAATAATATGATGTAGCATTATTAAATTCAATGATATATACATAACCCGCTTCATAAATATTTACTTGAGGAATATGATATACTTTCTGGCTAGTATTAGCTTTTACAATAATTTCTTTGGAGTTAGACCAAATCTCTTTACCATAAAAATCAATGATTTTTAGTTTTAAAGTTCCTTTCAAATCAACCAATGAATCGTTGATAATATATGTATCATAGTCATATTTAGTTTTTTCTGTGGAAATTAAAACATTGGCAAACGACTTTTTTGCTTTATAATGCAACGCTTTCCAATTCCCAAAATAATCGATGCTAGACCAAGAAATCGCAGGCCAGCAATCGTTTAATTGCCAAAACAAACTCCCCATATTATATGGCTTTGCTCGTCTTTGTGCTTCTATACCCATGGTAATCCCTTTTGCTTGTAGGAGTTGACTTATATACACATAATCTTCATCAGAAGTTGGAACTGGGTAATCTCTTTTCATATATGTATCAATCAATTGAAAACCTCTAGTATGTTTTTGATGTGATTTGATAGCTTCGGTATGGATATCAACACTATCTTTTTGATTGATATAATTAATTGTTTCATAACTGGGAAAAGACTGAAAGCCAAACTCACTCATAAATCGCGGAACGTTTTCTTCAAAATGTTCAAAAGGATATCCATCATGCCATACCCACCAATCATGTGCATCACCTTCTGTTTTATACTTAGGATTTCCTCTACCATATCTTGGAGAGCTTTCCCAATATGAAGTCTGACTTAATTTTTTAACCGTAATAGGGAGAATACTATCAAAAATGTTTAAATAACTTTTCCAAATCTCTTTCTTTTCTTTTTCAGATCTACCATTTTGCCAACCCCATCGATGCCAACCTTCAGAATTTTCGTTATTTCCAGCCCATAAAGCAATACTTGCATGATTACGTAATCTTTTCACTTGACTAGAAGCTTCTTGTTGTACATTCTCTAAATAGCTTTTATCTCCAGGGTACATCGCACAAGCAAACATAAAATCTTGCCAAACCAAAATTCCTTTTTTATCACATAAGTCATAAAAAATATCGTTTTCATAAATACCACCACCCCAAACACGGAGCATGTTCATGTTGCCATCTACCACATCATTAAGTAAATTCTGATAATGTTCAGGTGTAACCTTATTTTGAAAACTGTTTTGTGGAATGTAGTTTGCTCCTTTCATATATACAGGAACATCATTTACTTTAAAATAAAAAGATTCACCTATGGTGTCTTTTTTAGTAACTAATTTGATGGTTCTTAATCCTAGTTTTTGAAAATATGTGTCTAGAATTTCAGTATCATTTTTAACAACGATTTTAATGTCATATAAATAAGGTTCCCCTAAGTTATGTGGCCACCAGAGTTTTGGGTTTTTGATTTTTATTTCCTCAATCCATGTATATCCTTTATATATCACATTTGAAGATTTGACCAAACCATCATTTATATAAATGTCATAAACAAGTTTTTTATTGATTTCAACGCTTGATTTTTTTTTAATTTCAATTAATAGTAAAGCAACTGAACTATTTACATCTTTTTGATGTATAATAACATCTCTAATTTTATAATCATCCCAAGCTCTTAAATAAATGTCTTTCCAAATTCCAGCTGTATTTAGTTTTGGTCCCCAATCCCAACCATATTGAAATTGTGCTTTACGGGTAAAAATTCGATTCCCTTCTGGTAATTTATAAGACAATCTATTCTTCTCTTTTTCTTCTTGAATTCGAGTGCTTTCAAATTCAATTTGTAATTCATTACGCTCTTTTAAAATTGACTTTACAGGAATTAAATATTGACGAAAAGCATTCTTGGATGATAGAATTAAACTGTCATTTAAATAGATTTTTGCATAGGTGTCTAAACCTTCAAAATTAAGTTCGATGTGCTTTCTCTGTAGTGTTTTTTTATCAACTTTAAATGTAGTTTTATAGACCCATGAAGAATCAGAAACCCACTGTACTTTTTCTTCATTGGTTTTTATAAAAGGATTTTCAATCAAATTATGATCTAACAAATCTGTAAATACATTTCCAGGTACAGTTGCAGCGTGCCAATCAGTTGCGTTTTTTGATTTGAAAGACCAATCCGAATCAATTTTTTGAATTATAGGTAATTGTTCTTTAGGTTGACAACCAATAAGAACCATTAAAGTGAAAAGAGCATAGATACTATTCTTCATCCTTTAAAATTTTTAAGATCGCTTGAATCGTTGCAACATCTGAATATGAAATTTTTGCTTCATCAAATAATTTAGAACTATTCATGGATACTTTTGGCGAATCAATGGTTTGTATTTGTTTAGATGCTGATAAATGAATCTCACTAAAACCTGCTTTTTTAAATAGATGAATATTTTCAGTATTGATTCCGCCTCCAGGCAAAATCCTAAGAGAGGTTTTATCTTGAAGTTTTTTTAATAATTTGATGCCTTTTTCAGCTGAAACTTCTTGCCCAGAACTGAGTACCATATCTACACCAATCTGATGTAAAGAATGTGCAGATTCAAGAGGTTTATGAACCCAATCAAAAGCTCTATGAAAAGTAAAACACATTGGTTTAGAGCATTCAATCAGTTCTTTAGTTCTTAGTAGATCTATAGTGTTATCAGCATGTAAAACTCCAGACACAATTCCAGCGCAGCCTAACTCTTTACAAAGAATAATATTCTCTTTCATTATCTGAAACTCATCATTAGAATAGGTAAAGTCTCCACTTCTAGGACGGATTAATACATATACAGGAATAGAAAGAGCGGCAATCACTTTTTTGAGTAACCCATAAGAAGGAGTAATTCCGCCAACTGCCAATTCGGAACATAATTCTATACGATGCGCACCAGCCCTCTCTGCATTTATAGCCGACTGATACGAATTGGCACAGATCTCTACTATCATATTATTCAATTATAATTTCATCAATAAAGGTCCAAGCTTTATGCCCTGCTCCTTGTTTTCCTTCCGGAATGATACCATAGTTTGGAATGGTAATGCGTAGTCTTCTTGCCTTTATGCCTTTCAAATCAACTTTAAAATTTACAATTAAAGAATCATTGGGCTTAAAAATATTATCAAAAGAGATATCTTTTCCATTACCCAAATCGAAATAAATGTTCAACTTTTTAGGGCTGTAAATCCACTGACCATTACCATTATGGAAACGCGTGGCAATTGAATTGATATCTTTAAACTCGCCTAAATCAATCATAATGACAATATCTTCTCCAGAGAAACCAAGCCATTCTTTATCACCATATCTTTTATTACTTCCCCAAACTCCATTAATTAAGGCGTCTTTTCCTCCAGCACTATAAGATTCATGAGGCTTTTTATCAATCAAAATATTTTTTCCAAAAGCTTTATGGAAATTAATTTTCTGTTTAAATGTATTTCCAACTTGTTCTATACCCATATCTAAAACTGCAGCTGTAATAGTCATAGATTTATGTATTGGAATTGGACCAGAATATAAAATATTGGGTTCCGAATTATTTATACTATAAAAAATAGGTTTATCATTGGTAGTAGTGGTTAGCTCATAAAACATCTTCCCATTAATTTTCTTTACTTGCCCGCTTATTTCATATAAATGATTAGCATAATTAACATCCAATTCATCCAGTCTTTTCTGAAATTCTTTTAAACGTATCACAAAATTAGGGTAAGATTTGTTTTTAGGAGAAGACCAAAGGACTTCGCTTAAAGCAATAGCTCTTGGAAAAGCCATATATTCTAACTTCTTTGAGTTTGGTATATATTCTGTCCACACATTTCCTTGAGCGCCTAGCACATATTTAGACTGTTCTTTGTTTAATTCTTTGGGGATAGGATTAAAGTTATAAACTTTCTCTAAAGGAAGAAACCCACCAATAGCTACTGGTTCACTTTCGCTCTCAGATTGGTAATGGTCAAAATAACAGTGAGAACCTGGTGTTAAAATTACATCATGACCTTCTTTTGCAGCTTCAATAGCTCCATTAACTCCTCTCCATGACATTACAGTTGCATTGGGAGCTAAACCACCTTCTAGAATCTCATCCCATCCTATTATTTGCTTTCCTTTTGAGTTGATGTATTTTTCCATTCTAGCGATGAAATAACTTTGCAAACCATGTTCGTCTTTTAACCCTTCTTTTTCTATTAGTTTTTGACAGTGATTACATTTTTTCCAATTAGTTTTTGGAGCTTCATCACCTCCAATATGGATATACTTACCGGGAAATAAACGTATCACCTCATCAATTACATCTTCTAGAAATTTAAAAGTAGATTCTTTTGGACAATAGATATTGTCAAAGACACCCCATTTTGTAGCTACTTGTACTTGTTTACCAGTACAGCCTAACTCAGGATATGCAGCAATGGCAGCTTGAGAATGTCCTGGCATTTCAATTTCAGGAATGATGTTTATATGTCTATCTTGAGCATAGGCGACAATGTCTTTAATTTGCTGTTGAGTATAGTAGCCTCCATATTTTTTCCCATCAAATTTTTGAGGTTGATCGTTATAATGCCCTATTAGGGTTTCGTTTCTATATGCAGCAACTTCTTGTAATTTGGGATATTTCTTAATCTCAATTCGCCATCCTTGATCTTCAGTTAAATGCCAATGAAACGTATTCATTTTTAACATGGATATTAGATCTATATATTTTTTTATGAATGCAACAGAATAAAAATGCCTGCCTACATCTAGATGCATTCCTCGGTACCTAAATTGAGGAGCATCTTTTATTTCTAAACATTGAATAGCTATTGTTTTTTCTTTAGTGTTTACAGGAAAGAGTTGTATTAAACTTTGTACTGCATAAAAGGCACCTTTTTGATTCTTTGCCTCAATTAAAATTTTCTTAGGAGTTATAGTTAATTGATAACCTTCTTCATTTTGAATTTCAGAATTCATAGAGAAATAGATCTTTTTTTCTGTTGCAGATGAGTCTAATTTGACACCTATTTCCGATTTTAAAAAATCTTCAAAATAATCAACAACTGATGACATTGTTTGATCTCCTTTTAATGCAATCTGAGTGTTAAAAATAAAAACACCTTTATTGATTTTCTGTTCTAAAGGAGCTGGTATAATATGAGGTTGAATTGCTACCGGGGTTTTAGAGCATCCTATCAGTAAAAAGAGGATTAACAATTTTAGGCAGTTTCCGTATTTCATTTTTAGTATCTTAGGACCATAAATGTAAGCAACTACTTTTAATGTAACGAGCATGATAAAAAAAAACTTATTCATAGAAACATTACTTAGCGAGTTATATGTGACTAAAAAAATGTTTATAACCACATGAAGTCATATTATTTTCTAATTTTTATTGCTATCCTGTTTTTTGATAGTTGTAAGCTTCCTGTTTCTGAAGCACAAAAAAGCAAACCACTTATTACGTATGTAAACCCTTTTATAGGTACTGGAGGGCATGGTCATACATATCCAGGAGCAACAAGGCCTTTTGGGATGATGCAATTAAGCCCAGATACTAGGTTAGATGGATGGGATGGCTGTTCTGGATATCATTATTCAGATGAGTATATTTATGGATTTTCACATACACATTTAAGCGGCACTGGAGTTTCTGACTATGGAGATATTTTGTTAATGCCAACCAATGAGGTAGTTTTTAACAATGGTGCAGATGGTAAGAAAGGATATCGATCTCATTTTTCTCATAAAAATGAAGTCGCACAACCTGGATTTTATAAAGTGCTTTTAGACGATCATAAAATTGATGTAGAACTAACAGTATCTGAAAGAAGTGGAAAACACAAATACACCTTTAATAAAGGAGAAAAACAAATTGTAATTCTTGATTTAGAACATAGGGATGAAGTTCTAGATTCAAAAATTGTAATTGACTCTAAAACTCAAATATACGGATATAGACACTCAAAAGCATGGGCAGTAGATCAGCGGTTGTATTATGATATGGTTTTTTCTAAACCTTATACTAAGGTAACTTTCTTAGATGACAAAAAAGAAGGGAAGAAAGTTAAAGCAGCTTTTGAATTTGATGCTTCTTCTGGAGAAACATTAGAAATTACGATTGGAATATCACCAGTTGATGAGGATGGAGCTTTGCATAACTGGCAATTGGAAATAGGAGACAAAACCTTTGATCAATTAAAGTCTGAAGCGCAGAGTGTTTGGGAAAATCAGCTGGAGAAAATTGTAGTAGAAAGCAACGATGAAAATTATAAAACTAATTTTTATACTTCTTTATATCACACAATGCTTGCACCAAATATCTATAGCGATGTAGATGGTAGATATCGAGGAATGGATTTAAAAGTACATCAAGCTGAAGATTATAAATATTATACAGTATTCTCTTTATGGGATACTTATAGAGCTGCGCATCCATTATATACTATTATAGAACAAGAACGAACAAATCATTTTATAAAAACTTTTTTGGCTAAATATGATGAAGGAGGTATTATGCCTATCTGGGATTTATCTGCGAATTATACAGGTTGTATGATTGGATATCATGCTGTCCCTGTAATTGCAGATGCTTATTTAAAAGGGATTAGAAATTACGATGTAGAAAAAGCTTTTACTGCGATGAAGCATTCAGCCTCTCAAGATAAATTAGGCTTGGAATATTATAAAAAGTTTGGTTTTATTCCTGTTGAAAAAGAATCAGAATCTGTTTCTAAAACCTTAGAATATGCCTATGATGATTGGACTATTGCACAAATGGCCAAGTCTTTAGGTAAGAATGAAGATTATAAAACATACTTAGAAAGAGGTCAGTATTATAAAAATATTTATGACCCTCAAAGTAAATTTATGAGAGGTAGATTTCGAAATACTTGGTTTTCACCTTTTGATCCTTATGAAGTGAATTTTAATTATACAGAAGCAAACTCTTGGCAATACAGTTTTTATACACCGCAAGATATTTCTGGGTTAATTCATTTAATGGGTGGAAAACAGCAATTAGAAAACCAGTTAGATAAATTATTTACTGCTAAAAATGAAACCTCAGGAAGAAATCAAGCAGATATCACTGGACTCATTGGTCAGTATGCACATGGCAATGAACCAAGTCATCACATGGCATATATGTACAATTTTGTAAATAAACCTTATAAGACACAAGAGAAAGTATATCAAATTTTAACCGAATTATATACGAATGCTCCAGATGGGATTTCTGGAAATGAAGATTGTGGTCAGATGAGTGCTTGGTATGTGTTGAGTTCTTTAGGCTTTTATCCTGTAACCCCAGGATCAAATCAATACATTATTGGGACTCCTTTGTTTGAAAAAGCCACCATTAATTTAGAAGATGGAAACGAATTTACTATAGTTGCCGATTCTATTTCTAGCACACATAAATATATTAAATCTATAAAACTCAATGGAAAAAGACACCCGTATTCATACATCGATCATAAAGATATTGTTGCCGGAGGAAGTTTGATTTTTGAAATGACAAATACGCCTACAAATTGGGCAACAAAAGACAAACATGTTCCTGTGACTGAAATCATAGAGCATCAAATTATACCTTCCCCTTTTATAGCAAAAGGAGACATCGCTTTTAAAGGAAGCACACAAGTTACATTAGCTTCTGTTGAAGCGGCAGCAGAAATATTTTACTCTTTAGGAGGGGACTTTATAGCCTATACTAAACCTTTTGAGATTTCAGAAAAAATAACACTAAAAACGTATGCAGTTAAAGGCAATTTAAAAAGTCCAGAGATTACTACGGAATTTTTTAAGATAGATCCAAATCGTAAACTTCAATTAAAAACGAAGTATGCAAATCAATATAATGCTGGTGGGAATGATGCTTTAATAGATGGAATCATTGGAACAGAAGATTTTAGAACAGGAACTTGGCAAGGGTATTTTGATGAGGATTTAATAGCGATTGTAGATTTAGGAAGTCAGAAAAAAATAGAAGAGGTGAATGTCAATTTTTTACAAGATCAACGCTCGTGGATCTTTTATCCCACTCAAGTTGAATACTTGATATCTAAAGATGGTAAAAAATTCAAATCGATAGGTATTCAAAAAATAGATGCTACAAAGCCATCAGAGAATGTTGCAATCAAAACAATTACGTTTAACCAATCTCAAAACCAGTATCGTTATGTGAAAATTATTGCCAAAAAATTAGGAACATTACCTACTTGGCACTTAGGGTATAAGCACGATGGAAGATCTTGGTTGTTTGTAGATGAAATCCAGATAAAGTAAATTGTCATTCCGAATGAAATGAAGAAATCTCATCATGAGATTGTCGCGTCACTTTGTTTCTCACAATGACAAAAATTAGAAAACATGAAAAGAAGAAAATTTTTAAAAAACGCATCTTTAACTGGAGTAGCAATTACCGTTGGGAGCTCTATAGCAAGTTGTAAAGATACAGCGCAAGAAAAGCTCACAGTAGCAGGGAAATCAAAAGGAGTAAGGCCATTAGTGATTGCTACATGGAATACCCCTTTAGCAGTAAACGCAGCTGCAGAAGTATTAAAAAAAGGAGGCTCAGCTATAGATGCCGTAGAGCAAGGATGTAGAGTAGAGGAAGCTAATGAAAAAGGACAATCTGTAGGAAAAGGAGGATTGCCAGACAGAGATGGGAATGTGACGTTAGATGCCTGTATTATGGATGAAAAAGGTAATTATGGCGCAGTGGTTTGTGTACAGAATATCATGCATGTAATTTCTGTTGCTAGAAAGGTAATGGAAGATACACCTCATGTGTTACTCGCTGGTAAAGGAGCAGAGAAATTTGCTGTTTCTAAAGGATTTAAAAGAGAGAATTTATTGACAGAGGCTTCAAAAAAAGCATGGGAAAAGTGGAAAGAAAAATCAGAGTATAAGCCAATCATCAATATAGAAAACCATGATACTATTGGGATGCTCGCTATCGATAAAGAGGGAAATATTTCTGGAGCTTGTACCACAAGTGGGTTAGCTTATAAGATGGCTGGTAGAGTAGGAGATTCACCTGTGATAGGTTCAGGACTATTTATAGATAATGAGATTGGTGGCGCTACTGCAACCGGGCTTGGAGAAGAAGTGCTGAAAACAGTAGGGAGTTTCTTGATTGTTGAATTAATGCGCCAAGGAAAAACACCACAAGAAGCTTGTGAGGAGGCTATTGGTAGGATTGTAAATAAACCGAATAGTGATTTTAAGAATTTTCAGGTAGGATATGTTGCTGTAAACAAGCAAGGAGATTATGGAGCTTATTCCATTCACGAATGGTTTAGCTATAACTTATATAAAGACCAAGAAAATAAAAACTATAAATCAGATTTTTATAATAAAGGATAAACATGACACAACAAAATAAATCCTACACTACAGCATTTATATTTTTAACAACCTTATTTTTTCTTTGGGGATTTATTACGGTATTGGTAGATAGTTTGGTACCTCGATTGAAAGATGTTTTTGAAATGTCTTATGCTAAAACCGTATTAGTGCAATTTGCATTTTTTTTAGCATTCTTTATAGTTTCATTACCTGCTGGTTATATTTTTTCTAAGATAGGTTACAAAAAAGGGATTGTTATTGGGCTTTTAACAATGACTTTAGGATGCTTATTATTCTATCCAGCAGCTGAATTTCGAAATTTCTGGTTTTTCATTATAGGGTATTTTATCATTGCTTCAGGGATAGTTATTTTACAAGTAGCAGCAAATCCTTATGTAGCATTATTAGGAAATGAAAATGGAGCTTCCAGTCGATTAAATTTATCTCAGGCTTTTAATTCTTTAGGAACCACCATTGCTCCTGTTGTAGGGGCTTTGTTTTTGTTAAGTGACACCGTAAAAACTTCTGAAGAGATTAACTTATTAAGCGCTACAGATAAAGCAAATTATTATGCAGCAGAAGCAGGAACAGTACAAACACCATTTTTGTTAATTACTGTTTTCATTGGCTTGTTGGCATTAATATTTGCATTTATCAAATTACCAAAAGTAATGCAGGATAGTCCCAAAGGAGGGTATTTATCATTATTAAAAAACAGAGTAATGATGCTAGGAGCTCTAGGCATCTTTGTTTATGTAGGAGCTGAGGTTGCTATTGGTAGTTTTTTGGTAAATTATTTTGATGATATGAACTTGGCAATTGTTGTGGCTGAAAATGAAACCATGATGAATATTGCGAATACCATTGCAAGCACATTTAATAAAACGTTTTCTGATTCAGATCCAAAATCATTACTGGCTGTATTTGTTATTTTTTACTGGGGAGGGGCTATGATTGGACGTTTCATTGGAGCATATTTAACTAAAGTGATGTCGCCAGGAAAAGTGTTAGGTATTTTTGCAGCTTTAGCTATTTTAATGATTGGCATTTCTATTAGTACTGTAGGCTTAATTTCTATGTGGTCTATTTTAGCGGTAGGGTTGTTTAATTCTATCATGTTCCCTACCATTTTTACATTGAGTTTAGAAGGTTTAGGAGATTTAAAAGCACAAGCTTCAGGATTATTGTGTATGGCCATTGTTGGTGGAGCAGTAATTCCTTTTGTCTTTGGAGGTTTGATTGATGGTTTTGGGTTTAAAACAGCATTTGTCTTAACCATCTTTTGTTATGGGTATATCCTTTACTATGGAAGAATGAAATCAAAAGGGATTTAATAGAGAATGAATGGTGTCTGAAGAACGAGGAAAGGTTGAGATTACAGAGAATCTGTTCAAATATAAAACTAGTCATGAACATCAAAATGCATACTTTAAATCAAAAAGCTTTGAAATACCAATTGATGAACTTAAAGTAGTTGGTATTTATTATACCATGATACTTGATGATGATGCAAATATTCTTGTTTTTGTTGATCAAAAGAATAGAAAGTATTTTATCTCTGTCGATTTCGATTTACAAACTGATAGTATTTCGAAAATTTTAGAATCTTTTAAATTAGATGAGAATATATTAAGTCCTAATTATGAAAATTACGACAAAGGAAATAGCTATGTTTTGTATCCTCAGAGCTTAACAAATGTAGCTCTTTATCGAAAAAAGAATTTTATAGAATCTTTCCTTTGGGGAGTTTTTAAGGTATTTCAGATTAAATATATTGGAGATGGATTATTGTCAAAAGAAGTAAAAGATTTTACGAAAAAATAAACCCCGAAACATTGTTTCGAGGTTTACTATTTTATTATCGTCAAAAGTTATTTTTTCTTTCCTTGTTGTTCCTGAGCCTGTTTCATTGCATCGTCTAAACGTTGTCTAAACTTACTCTTTTTCTTTTCAGGACGTTTTTTATTTTCTTCAATCTGAGCGTGAATTTTATCCTCATCGATTACATAATTCTTAATCACTAACATAATCGTAATGGTTAGTAAATTCGATACAAAGTAATATAAACTCAAACTACTTGCATAGTTGTTAAAGAAGAATAACATCATAATAGGAGAGAAGTAAATCATATACTTCATCATTTTACTCATATCTGGCATTCCTTCTTGTGTAGGTGCTTGCATATTTGCTTGTTGACTCTGGTTCATTTTCATATAAAAGAAAATGGCTATCGATGCTAAGATTGGAAATAAACTTACGTGATTTCCGTAGAATGGAATATCAAAAGGTAAATTGAAAACCGTATCATAAGACGATAAATCATCTGCCCATAAAAAGCTTTCTCCACGTAATGCTAAATTAGACGGGAAAAACTTAAATAAGGCAAAGAATACTGGCATCTGTAACAATGCAGGAATACACCCAGACATCATACTCACCCCAGCCTTTCGTTGTATGGCCATAGTTTCTTGCTGACGCTTCATGGCATTCTCTTTACCAGGATATTTTTTATTTACTTCCATCAATTCAGGTCTAATAACCTTCATTTTAGCACTAGAGAGGTATGATTTGTACACTAAAGGCGACATTAAAATTCGTACAACGATTGTCATTAAGATGATAATCAACCCATAGTTGCTCATTAAGCCTTGAAGCATTCCAAAAATAGGCACAAAGATCCAGCGGTTAATCGTTCCAAAGATTCCCCAACCTAAATCAGCTGTTTCGCTTAAGTCAGTGCCTTTATATCCTTCTAAAGTTTTATAATCAGTAATACCATAATACCAATTCATATTATAGTTAAGTTCCCCGTTAGTTAATGCTAAAGGAGTCTTTAAACTATACTCTTTTGTGAAAACAGAATCGATTTTTTCGTCTTTTACTAGATTTTTTGATGCAATAGCTGCATTATTAAAAGGAGTGTCTGAAAGTAAAATTGACGAGAAAAAATGTTGCTTATAAGATACCCAGTTTACATCATTTACAACATCATTGGTATCCTGATTTAAATAATCTACTTCACTATCAGCTTTATAATAGTAATAAGAGTACATGGTATTCTCGGTACGTAAACTCTTCTCATGACGATATCCTTTTAAAGTCCAATCTAAATTGATAGGATTCGATGCATTGATAACTGAACCTAAGCCTTGGGAACGTACAGCAAAACCAACCATGTAATCGTTAGGCTTCATCTCATATCGATACTCTAAGTATTGTGATTCTGAAACTTTTAATTTCATTGATAATACTTGATTCTCTCCGCTTTTTGTCAAGGAAGGTTCAAAAAATAAATCTTGAGTATTTAAGATTCTATTATCAGTAGTACCAAAATTAATGTTGAAAGAAGCATTCTTGTCCTTAATCATATGTAAAGGCAAAGAATCGTAGGTTTTATATCCTTTTAATAAGGCTTCAATAATTTGCCCCCCTTTATTACTAATTCTTAATTTTAATAAGTCATTTTCTATAACTGTCTCTCCTTCTTTTGCATTGATAGCACTTTGCGCAAAAGCTCCAAATTTATTTTGTAGAGAAAGATTCTTCACAGAATCATTTTGAATGATAGGTGTTGTTGTAGTATTGTTAGTGACAGGTTTTACAGAATCTTTTACAACTTCTGTATTCGTTTTTGCTGGATCTACTTCAGGTTTTTGGGTATTAAAGTACCATAATAAAATGGCTCCCAATAATAACATTCCGATAAACGAATTAAGGTCAAATTTTTTTTGTTCCATGTGTGTGTTAAAATGTCAATTTGTCATTTTTGTATCTTTTCTACTCTAGAAAAGAGCGACAAATGTAGTAAAAATGCTTACTTTATAGTGTGAATACTCCTATTAATTTTGTCTATATATGTAGTTCAAATAGTATTCCATTCTCTTTGATGTAGTAAAGTTATTTTTTAGAATGCATTAAAGCGGCTTGTACAAAATCTACGAATAAAGGGTGTGGATTGAGTACTGTACTTTTGTATTCTGGATGATATTGAACACCAACAAACCAGGGGTGTGTTGGAATTTCTATAATCTCTACCAGTCCTGTTTTTGGATTAACTCCAGTAGCACTCATTCCTGTGGATGTGATTTGCTTTAAATAATCGTTGTTAAATTCATAACGATGTCTATGTCTTTCACTAATCATTTCATTCTGATAAGCATCGTGCACTTTAGAAGCTTTAGAAATTTTACAATCCCAAGCGCCCAATCGCATAGTACCACCTTTTTTAGTAACTTCTTTTTGAGTCTCCATTAAACTAATCACTGGGTGATTGGTTGTATTATCCATTTCTGTAGAATTTGCATCTTTCAATCCTAAGACATTTCTAGAGAATTCTATTACAGCCATTTGCATGCCTAAACAGATTCCAAAGAAAGGGATGTTATTTTCTCTAGCATACTGAACGGCTTTAATTTTACCCTCAATACCTCTATCTCCAAAACCAGGAGCTACTAAAACCCCATTCAAACCATTTAATAATTCAGCGGCATTCTCTTGAGATAATTCTTCGGAATGAATCCAACGAATTTTCACTTTCGTTTCATTGGTTGCCCCAGCATGGATTAATGCTTCCGTTATAGATTTGTAAGAATCATGTAACTCTACATATTTACCAATCAAGCCTATTTCAATAGTAGAAGTAGGGTTTTTGTGTTTTAATAAAAAATTATTCCAGGCAATTAATTGAGGTTGATTCTCAGAAGATAATTGAAGTTTTTCAAGAACGACCTTATCTAATCCTTCTTCAAACATTAAATTAGGAACATCATATATGGTTTCAGCATCTATAGATTGAATTACATCTTCTTTTTTTACATTACAGAACAACGCAAGCTTTCTTTTAATATCGTCTGAAATCTCATGTTCGGTTCTACAAACTAAAATATCGGGATTTACTCCACTTTGCATCAATGTTTTTACTGAGTGCTGTGTAGGTTTAGTTTTTAACTCACCTGCAGCAGCCAAATAAGGAACCAATGTTAAATGAATAACAATTGCATTTTCTTCTCCTAGTTCCCATAATAATTGACGTACAGATTCTACATAAGGTAAAGACTCAATATCTCCAACTGTACCACCAATTTCTGTAATTACAATATCAAACTCGCCAGTATTCCCTAGTATTTGAACTCGATGTTTTATTTCATCAGTTATATGAGGAATCACTTGTACAGTTTTTCCTAAAAACTCTCCTTTACGCTCTTTGTCAATAACAGATTGGTATATTCTACCTGTAGTTACATTATTAGCTTGCGAAGTAGGGATATTTAAAAATCGTTCGTAATGACCAAGGTCTAAATCGGTTTCGGCACCATCATCAGTAACATAACATTCGCCATGCTCATAAGGGTTTAGGGTTCCTGGATCAATATTTATATAAGGGTCTAGTTTTTGAATCGTTACAGAATATCCTCTTGTCTGTAGCAATTTAGCTAAAGAAGCTGCAATAATTCCTTTTCCAAGTGACGAAGTTACGCCTCCGGTAACGAAAACGTATTTGGTGTTGCTCATGGTGCTTTTAGGTTTGAGCAAAAGTAAGAACTCTGCGTGTTCTCACAAACAAAAAAGAGAAAAAACATTGCAAGATATATGAATAAAAAATAATTTAATTTTTTTTCTAAATGTATTTGTCAAAAATAAAAACAGTTGTATATTTGCAATCGCTTTTAACGAGGTTAAATCGTTAAGCAATAAGAAAATAATAAGAAGAGTTTTTTAAAAATATAGATAATGCCAAAAAGAACGTATCAGCCATCGAAAAGAAAGAGAAGGAACAAGCATGGTTTCAGAGAGAGAATGGCTTCTGCTAATGGTAGAAAAGTATTAGCTCGTAGAAGAGCTAAAGGAAGAAAAAAATTGTCTGTTTCTTCAGAATTTAGACCAAAGAAATAATGATTAACAATTGTTAATAATAAAGGTGTTACTTTTTTAAGTAACACCTTTTTTTATACCCTTTCAGTAATTATTTTTACAAACCCAAACAAAAAGAACACCTTAAGATGCCTAAAAGAGAAGACTTAAAATCCATTTTAATTATCGGTTCAGGTCCTATTGTAATTGGTCAAGCCTGCGAGTTTGATTATTCTGGATCACAATCTTTACGATCGCTTAGAGAAGATGGTATAGAAACTATTTTAATCAATTCAAATCCAGCAACAATCATGACAGACCCTTCTATGGCTGACCATGTGTACTTGTTGCCTTTGAATACAAAATCAATCATTAAAATTTTAAAAGAGCATCCCCAAATTGATGCAGTATTACCAACCATGGGTGGACAGACTGCCTTAAACCTTTGTATTGAAGCTGATGAAAAAGGGATTTGGGAAGATTTTGATGTTAAGTTGATTGGAGTTGATATTAATGCAATTAATATTACTGAAGATAGAGAGCAGTTTAGAGAATTGATGGGTAAGATTGGAGTTGATATGGCTCCGCAAGCTACTGCTACCTCTTTCTTGCAAGGTAAAGAAATCGCACAAGAGTTTGGGTTTCCATTATGTATTAGAGCCTCTTATACATTAGGAGGTGCTGGTGCTGCAATTGTTTATAATGAAGAAGATTACGATAAAAACCTTAGAAGAGGTTTAGAGATTTCTCCTATTCATGAAGTAATGATTGACAAAGCCATGATGGGCTGGAAAGAATACGAGTTAGAATTATTGAGAGATAAGAATGATAACGTAGTTATTATATGTTCTATAGAGAATATGGATCCGATGGGAATACATACGGGAGATTCTATTACGGTAGCACCAGCAATGACGCTATCTGATAAAACCTATCAGCGGATGCGTGATATGGCTATAAAAATGATGCGCAGTATAGGAGATTTTGAAGGAGGATGTAATGTTCAGTTCGCAGTATCTCCAGATGAAAAAGAAGATATTATTGCTATTGAAATTAATCCACGTGTATCACGTTCATCAGCATTAGCAAGTAAAGCAACGGGATATCCTATTGCAAAAGTAGCAACAAAATTAGCTATCGGATATTCGTTAGATGAATTAGAAAATCAAATTACAAAATCAACTTCAGCATTATTTGAACCTACTTTAGATTATGTAATTGTAAAGATTCCTCGTTGGAACTTCGATAAGTTTGAAGGCTCAGATAGAACTTTAGGATTACAAATGAAAGCAGTCGGAGAAGTAATGGGTATTGGAAGATCTTTCCAAGAAGCATTGCATAAAGCCACACAATCATTAGAAATCAAAAGAAATGGTTTAGGAGCTGATGGTAAAGGGTATAAAGATTACAATCAAATTATAGAGAAGTTAACAAATGCTTCTTGGGATAGAGTCTTTGTAATCTATGATGCCATTGCAATGGGAATACCTTTGAGTAAAATATATGATATCACTAAAATAGATATGTGGTACTTAAAGCAATATGAGGAATTATTTCAGTTAGAAAAGGAAATTTCTACTTATACCATAGATACAATTGGAAGAGATTTACTTCTTGAAGCAAAGCAAAAAGGATATGGAGATCGTCAGATTGCACATATGTTAAAATGCTTAGAGAGTCAAGTATATAATAAAAGAGAGGAGCTTAAAGTTCAAAGAGTTTATAAGTTAGTAGATACATGTGCTGCTGAGTTTACTGCTAAAACACCTTATTACTATTCGACTTTTGAAAATGAAATAGAAACTAAAGAAGGAGAAATTGTTATAGCCAATGAAAGTGTTGTAACAGATAAAAAGAAGATTGTTGTCCTTGGTTCTGGACCTAATAGAATTGGACAAGGAATTGAGTTTGATTATTGTTGTGTCCATGGAGTATTGGCAGCTGCTGAGTGTGGTTACGAAACGATAATGATTAACTGTAATCCAGAAACAGTTTCTACCGATTTTGATACAGCAGATAAATTATACTTTGAGCCTGTTTTTTGGGAGCATATTTATGACATCATTCGTCATGAAAAACCAGAAGGGGTTATTGTACAATTAGGAGGTCAGACAGCATTGAAATTAGCAGAGAAACTAGATAGATATGGTATTAAGATTATAGGAACTAGTTTTAAAGCCTTAGATTTAGCAGAAGATAGAGGAAGTTTTTCTACCTTATTAAAAGACAATAACATTCCATATCCAGAATTTGGAATTGCAGAGACAGCAGATGAGGCGTTGGCTTTAGCTGATGAATTAGATTTTCCAATTTTAGTAAGACCTTCCTATGTTTTGGGAGGACAAGGAATGAAAATTGTCATCAATAAAGAAGATTTAGTGGAGCACGTGGTAGATTTACTCCGTAAGATTCCTAACAATAAATTATTATTAGATCATTATTTAGATGGCGCTATAGAAGCGGAAGCTGATGCTATTTGCGATGCTGATGGTAATGTATATATCATTGGAATTATGGAGCATATTGAGCCTTGTGGAGTTCATTCTGGAGATTCTAATGCAACATTACCAGCGTTTAATCTTGGAGATTTAATTATGCAACAAATTATTGATCATACTCATACCATTGCTAGAGAGTTAAATACTGTTGGGCTTATTAATATCCAGTTTGCGATTAAAGATGATGTAGTATATATTATTGAAGCGAATCCGAGAGCTTCTAGAACGGTGCCTTTTATAGCGAAGGCATACAAAGAACCTTATGTAAATTATGCGACAAAAGTTATGCTAGGAGAGAAGAAGGTTACGGATTTTGATTTTAACCCACAATTAGAAGGTTATGCGATTAAACAACCTGTTTTCTCATTTAATAAGTTTCCGAATGTTGATAAAACATTAGGACCTGAAATGAAATCGACAGGAGAAAGTATCTTGTTTATTGATAGTTTAAAAGATGATGACTTTTACGACTTGTATTCCAAACGAAAAATGTATTTGAGTAAGTAAGGTAATGTTGGCTAAGAGAACCTTAGTCAACTAGTTTACTTCTTTATTTCGTGAACTTTATTCCAAATTGTTTTTCACACTATTTGTCCAATATAAAATTAAAAATAAGACAGAAGGAACTATAAAGAACAAAGAAATAATAAATGCAAATCCACCAAATTCTCCATAAGAAAAGGTAGCGATTATTACAGTAATTAAGTAGATTATTTGAAATATAGTATACAGGTAGAGTCCATTTAATTGTTTTTTTATCATCATAATAGCTCCTGTCAAGGTACCTATAGCCGATGCTGCATAAATCCAACCTCGAATATACTCACTACTACGATCAAACTCAGAGAAAGCTTCATAAAGTAGCGCTCGAATAATTGTAAATACAGAACCTAAGATGGTTAGAATACAAAGCACCATGAGTAGGCTAGAGTTTCTATTAGAACGATCATTAAGAAGTCCAGCTCCGCAAGAAGGACAAAAATTAACATTCTCAGACACTTCTTGAGTACACTTTTTACAGATCATAATATTAAGTTAGTTTTTTGTTAAGGTAGTGAAAAGAGAATAAATTAAATAAAACTACCAATTTATGTTTGCAAACAGATAAAAGTAACTTTATAAATCTAACTTTACATTTTGATTCTCTAATAGATTTAGATATTCTTTCATATCAAAAACTTTAGAACTAAATCTTGAAGTTCTTTGTTTAGCTTCTTTTTGCCTGATAACACTTCTGGTAAAGCGTCTGATTTCTTGTTCATTGGTTAGTATAATTCCAGGTACTGATGTACTATTTCCATTATCATCTTTAGCAACCATTGTAAAATAGGAAGAATTACAATGTTTAATTTTCCCAGTTCTAATGTTTTCAGATTCTACACGTAATCCTACAACCATAGATGTTTTTCCCGTATAATTTACAGAAGCTTTCATTGTTACTAATTCACCAACTTCAATAGGGTTTAAAAAATCGACTTTATTTACAGAGGCAGTAACACAATAATTTCCCGAATGTTTAGAAGCACATGCAAATGCGATTTGATCCATCAAATTTAAAATATGTCCCCCATGAATTTTTCCACTAAAATTTGAGTGAGAAGGCAGCATTAATTCTGTAATTGTTACTTGAGAAGTAGCAATAGATTTAAATTTTTTAATCATTGGTCGTTGTTTATTGTATAAAAGTAAACGAATTTTATTGCCTTACTAGATAAATGCAATAGAAATTTAAAAGAGACAATTATTAACTAAAGAATAACCCATATAGGTCAAACTCAATTTGAGTTAAGTGAATTTCAACCTCTTTTTTTCCGTATTCAACCCTTTTTTTTCCTTTTCAAAAAGATAAGTTTTAGAAAAATAATATCTTATTGTTTATTTGTGTTGCCTAATAATACTAAGTATTAACGTTAAAAATAAAAATAATTCACTAATTTTAGTAACTAATATTAATAGGTACAAGCAAATAATTTCTATTGAAAATGAAATTTTAGTAAAAAGAAAACGACTACCAAAAAAAACTTATTCAAATGAAAAAAAATTACTTCTTTAAATTTTTATTATTATCAATCCCCATGGCTGCTTTTCTTTTGATGGCAAGTTCTGGTGGAAGAGATGACGCACGAACAGGCTCTCCTGGAGATGGAGGTACCACATGTGCAGCCTGTCATACAACAGCACCAACTACTGAATCTGTATCAATTTCTACTAATATTCCTGCTGGTGGATATGATTTAAATACAGCTTATACAGTAACAGTAACAGTAAGTTCTAGTGATCCAGATCATGGATTTCAACTCACAGCTGAGAGAACTAGTGATAACGCAAAAGTAGGAAGTTTTACTGCTGGAACAGGATCTAGAGTCACAGGTCAAAGAATTACACATGCCAATGATGGGCAGAATTCTTGGACTTTTACGTGGACTTCTCCTGCTACAGACCAAGGAGATGTTAAGTTTTATACAGCGGCAGTTGCAGCTAATGGAAATGGAGGAAATGGTGCTGGAGATAAAACTGTAACGGATGAAACAAGTAGTTTTTCTGTTCTTGGTATTTCAGAAGCTAAATTACTAAGATTTGAAATGTATCCTAATCCATCTTCTGATGTTGTTAAAATTCAACTTCCATCTGGCACTTCAAATGCTGAAGTAAATATGTATGATTACGTTGGTAGGTTAGTTTTAAATAAAAAAATTACGACTGTTGATAATACAGTAAATGTACAAGAGCTAAGTAAAGGAATGTATATTATTAGAATCACAACTGATAATAAAATAGGAGCTCAGCAATTTATAAAAAGCTAAGCAAGATTATATTATTGAATATTTATTAAAAACCGATTGTAAATTTTGCAATCGGTTTTTTATGTGCTGTTTTTAAACTAAGTTTGTGAAGATCATATTTTCAATAGAAAATTATTCATATGAATTATATTTTATTTGATGGTAATGTTAGAAGCTCTTTATTACCATTTACCTATACAAGGCCAGTTGCAGATATTAGAGTAGGTATTTTAACTATTAGAGAAAAATGGGAAAAATATTTAGGACTTACTACCACCACAATTACAGAGGAATATTTAGAAGAAAAATTCCCAATGGTAGAAATGGAAGAGAATATCTTAATTAATAGCTCTTTTTTACCTACGAAGTCACTTATAGAAAAGATAAGAAAATTATCAGCTAATGAAGCTATTTTTAGAGGAGAAGAAGTTATTGCCTTTTATACAAAAGATACTCAGGAAGAAGTGAGCTTTGAGAGCTATACCCAAATCGAGTTTGATGAAGAGATTCTTCAGATTACCAATACTTGGGATATTTTTTCTTTAAACGATAAAGCTATTTCAGAAGATTTTGAATTACTAACTAATAATAGAAAGTCTCAACCCATACCTGATGGAGTTCAAGTAATCAATAAAGAACATATATTCATTGAGGAGGGAGCCAAAGTTCTTTTTTCATCATTAAATGCTTCAGATGGTCCCATATATATTGGTGCAGACGCTCAGGTTATGGAGGGGTGTTCTGTAAGAGGTCCTTTCGCAATGTGCGAACATTCTGTTTTAAAAATGGGTGCTAAAATATATGGAGCTACTACCTTAGGACCTTATTGCAAGGTTGGAGGTGAAGTTAATAACTCTGTTTTGTTTGGCTACTCAAATAAGGGGCATGATGGATTTTTGGGGAATTCTGTTTTAGGAGAATGGTGTAACCTAGGTGCAGATACTAATAATTCTAACTTAAAAAATAATTACGCAGAAGTAAAATTATGGAGCTATGAAACTCAACGATTTGCTAGGACAGGATTACAGTTTTGTGGTTTAATTATGGGAGATCATTCTAAATGTGGTATTAATACGATGTTCAATACAGGAACCGTTGTGGGTGTGAGCGCAAATATTTTTGGGAGTGGTTTTCCAAGAAACTTTATCCCTTCATTTAGTTGGGGAGGAGCTTCTGGCTTTACAAATTACCTTCCTAAAAAAGTATTTGAAGTAGCAGAAGTAGTTATGAAGAGGAGAGGTATTGAGTTTGATGAAAAAGAGCAAAAAATATTAGAGCATATTTTTGAAGAAACAAAGCAGTTTAGGAATTATTAGAGAAGCATTCAATTTTAAAAATATGTTGAAGCTAGCTTATAAAAAATCTCTTAGAGTTTCTAACTCTAAGAGATTTTTTTTGGATTGACCTCTAAAAATTGTTGAGGGCTTGCCAAAATGAAATTTAATTTCTTTTTACAACGCTTCCAGAACCTGCAGAATTACTATCTACATACTTAGGGTTTCCTTTATAGTAAACACTTCCAGAACCTGCAATTGAAGCTTTAATTTTTGTTTTTACGCTTACTCTTATACTACCAGAGCCAGCTATATTGGCTCTTGTTGTGTCGGTTTGTAAATTATATGCTTTTATATCTCCAGAACCAGCAATAGAACACTTTAATTCATCTGTGTTTCCAGAGAGTTTAATGTTTCCAGATCCAGCCACAGAAGCTTTTAGATTCTCTGCATCTACTTCTGCTTCTATATTTCCTGAACCTCCTAGGCTTACTTTAAGATTACTGGCTTTTATAACATCCTTGCTAGATACATTACCAGAACCACCTAAAGATAAATGATCTATATCTTTAAAAGTGATAGTAACTGTTAACCTTCTGGTAGTTTTTACATTCACATTTTTTTTATACTGAACTTTTAATGTATTACCCTTTACTACAGTCTCTATATAGGGTAAAAGATTTTCTTCACCTTTTAAAGTAATTTTTCCTTCTTTTCCTTTTACTAAGACCACATCAAAAGATCCTCCGACACTAACTCCATCATAGTCAGATACGGATCTAGTTTCAGTAACTACATTCCCGTTTCCTCTAACTTTTTTACTGTTCCACCAACTCTGTGCAGATACAGATACCGTAAGCATTAAAATGATGCTTGTTAAAAATAATTTTTTGCTCATGATTGTATAATTTTTCGTTTTTATAATTAATTTTCGTCGAAAGATACACTTCCGAACTCTGACTTTATGGTTATTTTTGAGTTTGATTTTCCTTTTCCATAAACTCCTTCATAATGTTTTTTAGAAGATTTAGAGATACTTTTAAAAAGCTCTACATTTGGACTATTTCGTTGTTTAAAACTTGCGTATTGTAAATCTATGACAAAGCTAAAACTGTTCGAAGTGGAAGTGCCTATTTTAATTCCTGCATACTCACTATCTATATCTACAAAATCAAATCCATTGGCTAGGTTCTCAATTTTAATATATCCATAGTCAGACTTTACCTTTAAACTATTATTTAAAGTCCCAAATTTTAAACCTGTATAATCGCCATTACCTTTAACATTATCAACCTCTTTAGCGTAAATGCTTCCATAGTCAGCATTAAAACTAATATCTGACGCTCTACCAAATTTTACAGTAGAATAGTCTGTATTTAGATCAACATTCTTTGCAGAATCTATAGTTAATTTTGAGTAGTCTATATTAATAGATCCATCTGACATTGAGCTAATGGAAGAAGAGCGACAGTAGTCTAAATTAATAGTATTCTCATTACCTTTTAAGTTTCCAATAGAAATCTTACCATAATCACAATTGATATTTGCATTTCCAGTAGTCTCATCTAGATATATAGAACCATAGTCATTGTTTAAACTTACATCATTTGTTACTGGCATTTTTACTAAGTAATCTATTTGATAATTGATTTTTTTACTTTTTTTAAACCAACTCCAGCTGTTTCTTCTATCGTTGCCAAAGCGCGTTTTTGCTTCTACTAAATTTGAAGACCCAGAAAAATCGATATAAATATCACTCAATTTATCTTCTACATCATCTAAGTCATTTCCTTTTACAGTAATAGTCACATCTATTTCTACGGTATTTTTATTCCAAGTAGTTACTTTTATAGTTCCATACTTGTTACTAATAGCAACTTTTGCATCTGAGTTTACAGTATATTTTTTACTGACATTTTTACTTTTTTCATGTTTCTTTTTATCGTTATTTCCAAAGCTCAAAGCTGGAATTAAGAATAAAAGAATGGCTAATTTATATGTATATTTCATCACTAATATTTTGCGGGTTCTTAATTAAATCTATTTGTTCTAAGGTTTTTTGTAAAATATCTAATCGCTGTTGATAATTATGAATCATTGCATTGATGATTTTTCGTTGCTGACCATTTGTAGATAATTCTTTTATAAAAGTTTGGTATTGATCTTCCAATTCTTCTAAATCATCTAGAGCCTGTTCAATAAGATCTTCAGTTTCTAAATTTCTATTACTTTCAATTTCCTTAATTTCTTGATCTATAGTATTTACAAAGTAGGTTTGAACTTCACTCATTTTAGGAGAGATATCTCTAAGATCTACTCTTCCGTCAGTAGAAATAGTACCTAATCCAAAACCAATGAGTAAAATCACTGAGGCGGCTACACTCATCCATTGCCAAGAAGTTTTCTTTTTGACTTTAGTGTTCTGTAAACGCTTTTCAAATCGATCTAAATGACCAGAATGCGGTTCATGAACGTCAAATTCATTTTGGGTAAAAAAGTTATGTAATTTATCTTCCATATACTTGTGTATTATTGCTGTCTACTAATAAGACTTGTTTTAATTTTTTTTTCGCTCTAGAAATCGTAGTTCTTACATTTTCGTTCGTGTAATTTAATATCTGACAGATTTCATCGTAATCGTATCCTTCAATTAAATGTAAGCTTAGTACTATTCTATAGTTCTCTTTTAATCCATTAATTTTTTCTAATACCTGAGAAGCTTTTAGTTCCGAATAATCTATCCCTTGTTCTTCTACTTCATAATTTGGAATCACTTCTAATTTTACTTCTTGGTATTTAGTACTCTTTTTAAGCTGTGTTAAACTTTTGTTGATGACAATTCTTTTTAACCAAGCTCCAAAAGCTACTTCACCTTTATAAGAATCCAATTTTGTAAAAGCTGTCAAAAATGCTTCTTGCATAATATCTTCTGCTTCAAACTCATCTTTTAAAATTCTAAAAGCACTATTATACATGGCTTTATAATACGCCTTGTATATTTGTATCTGAGCTATTTGATCAGATTTCTTACAGCGTTCTAACAGTTGGTTGGTATGTTTATTATTAGCTTCCAATAAATGAATTCTATATTATAGACAATAGACTTTTTGGTTTGTGACAGTTTTATTGTAATAAAAGTAAACTTTTTTTGACACTTGTTTTTTATTATAAAGCATTGGCATAAGAATTGACTTTATAGTTGTAGATAAAGACATGAATTAAATTTAATTTATTGATTATCAAAATAATAAAGATTAAAACATGATAGCCACTTGTGTTGAGATAAGCAAGTGAATGTCATATTGACAGATATATAGTAAAATGAGTAAACCTAAGATAATGACTTTAGACACTTTGTCGCTAAACGATATGTTGAATGAGGATTCTGAATTAATCCCATTAATGACGCCAGAAGATGAAGAGTTGATTAATAGTGAAGAGGTACCTGAAATTCTTCCAATTTTACCTTTAAAAAATACAGTATTGTTTCCAGGTGTTGTAATTCCAATCACAGCCGGTAGGGATAAATCTATTCAGTTAATTACTGAAGCTAATAAAGGGGATAAAATTATTGGGGTAGTAGCCCAAAGAAATGAGGAAATCGAAGAGCCTACAGCCGTAGATATTTACGAAACTGGAGTTGTAGCTCAAATTCTACGAGTACTCAAAATGCCAGATGGAAATACAACCATCATTATTCAGGGTAAAAAGCGTTTTGAAATAGAATCAATCATTCAAGAACAGCCCTATCTAAAAGCCAGTGTAAAAGAAGCCAATGAAGATACTGACCTTGGTGATATTAAAGAATTAAATGCTGTTATTGATTCTGTAAGAGATCAAGCTTTAGAAGTAATTAAAGAGAATCCGATGTTGCCATCTGAAGCTTCATTTGCGATTAAAAATATACAGAGTAATTCGTTTTTGGTGAATTTTATTTCATCTAACATGGATTTAAGTGTCATGCAAAAGCAGGTTCTTTTAGAGAAAGATAACCTAAAGGAACGTGCATTGTTGGCATTGAAAAATCTAAATAAAGAATTACAGAAATTACAATTGAAAAATGATATTCAATCAAAAACTCGTTCTGATTTAGATCAACAGCAACGTGAATATTATTTAAATCAGCAATTAAAAACCATTCAAGAAGAATTAGGAGGTGTTTCTAATGATGAGGAGTTAGAAGAAATGCGTGTTCAAGCAAAGTCTAAGAAGTGGACCAAAGAAGTAGGAGAGACTTTTAATAAAGAATTGGCTCGTTTGCGTAGAATGAATCCGCAAATGGCAGAATATGGTGTTCAGCGTAATTATTTAGAGTTAATGTTAGAACTGCCTTGGGGTGAATATTCGAAGGATAAGTTTGATTTAAAACGTGCGGTTAAGATTTTAGATAGAGATCATTTTGGTTTAGAGAAAGTAAAGGAGCGTATCATAGAACATCTAGCAGTGTTGAAGTTAAAAGGTGATATGAAATCTCCAATTATCTGTTTATATGGACCTCCAGGTGTAGGGAAGACTTCTTTAGGGAAATCTGTCGCTGAATCTCTTGGTCGTAAATATGTGCGTATGTCTTTAGGAGGTTTGCGTGATGAAGCAGAAATTCGCGGACACCGAAAAACCTATATAGGCGCCATGCCAGGGCGTTTGATTCAAAACCTTAAAAAAGCAGGAACAGCAAATCCAGTATTTGTATTGGATGAGATTGATAAATTAGGGCAGAGTCATCAAGGAGATCCTTCTTCAGCAATGTTAGAAGTATTAGACCCTGAACAAAATACAGAGTTTTATGATAATTATTTAGAAGTTGGATTCGACTTGTCTAAAGTCTTATTCATAGCCACTGCGAATAATTTAGGAGAGATTCCTTGGGCATTACGTGATCGTATGGAAATTATTAATGTGACAGGTTATACTATTGAAGAAAAAGTAGAAATAGCAAAAAGACACTTATTACCTAAACAGGTAAAAGAGCATGGACTAACTACAAAAGAAATTAAGTTAGGAAAAGCGCAGATAGAAAAGATTGTTGAAGGATATACCAGAGAATCTGGAGTACGTGGTTTAGAGAAGCAAATAGCAAAAGTGGTTCGTTATGCTGCGAAATCAATTGCTTTAGAAGAAGCGTACAATGTAGCGATTACCACAGATGATATTGAAACGATTTTAGGACCTGCACGTTTAGAGCGTGACAAGTATGAAAATAATGGCGTGGCTGGAGTAGTTACAGGGTTGGCTTGGACAAGTGTTGGAGGAGATATTTTATTCATAGAATCAATTTTATCGAAAGGTAAAGGCGGATTAACCATTACAGGTAATTTAGGGAAAGTAATGAAAGAGTCAGCTACCATTGCTATGGAATATATCAAGGCGAATGCAGAAGCATTTGAAATAGATCCTGAAATCTTAGAAAAATATAATGTACATATTCACGTTCCAGAAGGGGCTACTCCTAAAGATGGGCCTAGTGCTGGTATTACCATGTTAACCTCTTTAGTATCTGTATTTACTCAAAAGAAAGTAAAGAATAAATTAGCCATGACAGGAGAGATTACTTTACGAGGAAAAGTCTTGCCAGTAGGAGGTATCAAAGAAAAAATATTAGCTGCTAAAAGAGCGAATATTAAAGAGATTATTTTATGTAAAGACAATGAAAAAGATATATTGGAGATTAAGGAGAGTTATCTAAAAGGACTGACTTTTCATTACGTCACAGATATGAGACAAGTTATACAGCTTGCTTTAACTAATACTAAAGCTAAGAATGCCAAGAAATTAGTATAATAGTAAATCCTTTTTTATATTTACAATTGTGGTGTGAGCAAATATAGATTGTGTACATTCACCTACTTAAACAAAAAATGCTATTGTGTTCTCATGGTTTTTATAAATGGGTTACTTTTCAATAGTAATTAAAAAACATACATGAAAAAAATTAGTTTAGTATTTGCGTTAATGTTAATTTTTGCTTGTTCCTCTAATGATGATTCTTCAGTTGATTGTAATGATTTATCTACACAAGGTATTCCTATCATTGAAGCCTTCCTAAATACAGGTATTGCATATGCTAATGATCAGTCTGTGACAAATTGTAATGCTTACAAGGTGGCTTTAGAAGATTATATAACTTACAATATTAGTCTTAAGGATTGTGTTTCGGGTACGGATTTAGTTGCTTTAAAAGCAGAAATAGCTGAGCTAGAAAATGGATTAGCTGATCTTAATTGTATATAATGTAAGGAAACGAAATACTAAATTAATTCCGTTTCATCTTTTGAGATAAAAACAAGCTAAACAAAACAAACCCTGTAAAGGCATAGAACCCAAATAGTAATGCAGAATTATTTGTGGTTAGTACCGCAGTAGACTTAGTTAAGGTCTGTAATTGATTTAATTGTTCGGTAATTAATCCATCAAACCCTAAATAGGCCATAAACATGGCAATTACAAATACATCGGCCATCGACCATTTTCCAGTTTTAAAAACTAAGAAATTAATAACTTTATTTTTTTTAAGTCGATTGCTAAAAGTATAGATTATGGAGGAAATCAATTTTGATAAAGGAAATAGAATACTAAATAAGAAAACCAATCCCCCTACAAAAAACAAATCCATTCGATGCTGAGCCATCATTAATTCTACCACTTCCATAATGCTTTTACTCTTGTAAAAAAGCACTTGATCTTTAAACTGAATCGTTTCTCCTAAGAAAGGGAAATTCAATTCAGAAATTCTTGCATCTATTGCAATCATTGGTAAGAAAACACCGAGTGCTAGTAGGAGTAAAGCATAAAATGTAAAAAATAAAAACTCAACATTACTAGTCGTCTTGAAAAAGAGCATCATTAAAATTGCAATCAAAAACATGGCTAGCAAAGCATAGTTATAAAGTTCTTTATTGGTATTGTTTTCTTCTATTTTGGTAACAATGATTTGAGAAGTATCTACTTTATTTGTTCCATCATGTTTCTTTATAATATAATTCATGACCGAATAATCTGTAGCTAAAAAGGTATCTTTAGTATAACTGTCTAACTGATTTTCTAGGTATTGTTGCATCATTATTTGACTATTATCTCCAGTTAAGAACTCATAGATTTGATCTGTAAAAACAGGAATGTCTTTTTTTACCTGATCAAAAATACCAGTCATTGATGAGATACTTTTTTTAAAGAAACCAGAAATGCCTCCACCAGAATTTTCTGTGTAACGCTTTTGAAAACCATCGATTGCTTTTTCTAGAAAAGCAGAAATTTGCTCCTTTAATGCTTTTTCATCAGTGTTTTCTATATTGAAATCACTCATTTTTTTAGCAATTACGCCTGCAAAAACACTTTTCCATTCATCTACATTAAACAGCCCGTATTTAATGTCAGAAAGCTCAATCAAATCGTCATTTAACGTTTGATTGAGCTTTTCTTGGTTATATATAGTACAGCTTACATATAATGAAGCACCAAATAGCAATGCTAAAAACAGTAGTCTTAAAGATTTCATGGTTTTAATAGTTTACTTACTTCTAAGACTAATGTAAGGCATTTTTGTTACTTCTTATGCATTTTTATGTACATGAACATCCATTTGAGGGAAAGGAATATTTAATCCTTCTTTATCAAAAGTATTATACACATTTTCATTCATATCAAAATAAGACCCCCAGTAATTATCTGTTTTAATCCATGCCCTCATGGTAAAATTAACGGAACTGTCAGCCAATTGTGAAAGTACTAGAACAGGTGGTTCAGGGTCGTTTAATAATCTCTTGTCTTCTTTCATAAGTTTAGATAAAACTTCTTTTGCTTTAACAGAACTATCTCCATAAGCAATTCCAAAAGTCCACTCTACCATGGTCATGTCTCCATTAGAAAAATTAACCATCGAACCATTTGAAAGTCCACCATTAGGTATAATAATCGTTTTGTTATCTGGTGTTTTTAAAATAGTATTAAAAATTTGAATTTCATGAACAATCCCCTTATGTCCTTGCGCTTCAATCAAATCGCCAACTTTAAAAGGTTTAAAAATTAAAAGCATTACTCCTCCTGCAAAATTCTGTAAAGTACCAGAAAGCGCCATTCCAACAGCTAAACCAGCAGCACCTAAAATTGCGATAAAAGAGGTCATTTCAATACCAAGCATTCCTAGAACACTAATAACAAGCATTACCCTTAAAAGCACACTTATCATGCTTCTTAAAAAAGGTCTCAACGATGCATCTGTATTTCTTTTGTCTAAAATTTTAGCAAAGTTTTTTACGATTACTTTTATAATCCAAGAACCAATAATCCAGACAATAATTGCTCCAATTAGCTTTGGTCCATACTCTAAAGATTTATCAGTTATAAATTGTGAAATTTTTTCTAAGTCCATTTGATTTGTTTTATTTAGGTTTTAAAGTGTTTACATAGTTTAGACCCTTTTTTAAATAAGAAGTCACTAATTTTTTATCGGAATCTAATAATGTATCAGGAATTAATACGTACTCTCTCATTCTAGCACCATAAGATCTAAACTCTTCATGTCCAGGAAAAGATTCTAAAAACTTTTTAGTATCCTCTTTAGACAAGCGAATGCCTAATTGAGCATCTTTATTTAATAATGAAAACATATAGCCGTTAGAAGAGGTGTAAGGCATAGTTTTTCCTTTCCGATCTATACTAGCCATCGTTGCTATTTCATCATACTTTTTTAGTTGCTCTTCCCACATTATTCAGCAGTTTCTGGCATGCTTTGCCAAATAACATTCATAATTTTCCATTGATTATTTACTTTGCTTAAATGAAAATAATCTACCCCCCATTCTGCGGTTAATTTTGCAGAAGCAGTTTTACTATTCACATCAAAAATGTCAATCTTTTTTGGAGAATCGCTATTAACTCTTTTACCATCCTTATTCCAACGTGCCGATAAACGAACTAACTGATCATAAGTCATGGGTAAATTATCAATATATATATTTTTCTTTCCATCATACCAATAGCCAATTTTTCTCATGGTGGTATCTACACTTTTTTCAATTCGAGTTGAGTCTGCAAGGTAAAGCCCTTCTACATAATCTGTAATAGCGCTTTTAACATTTGCTAATTCTGTTTGATCGAATTTCTGTTCTGAGTGATTTTCATGTTTTCCATGTTTTCCATGTTTTTCTTCATGCTTTGTTTTACATGATGATAAAACTATAGAACTTGTAAGGATACTGATATATACTAAAGCTACAAATTTTTTCATTTGGATTGATTTTAATGATAGATAATAGCTAAAGGTAAAAATAAAAATGAGAAAATTTACTTTTTAAGTAATTCCTTATAAAGATTGAGTGTGTCTTTTATTGTATTATCTATATGATAAACAGTATTAATTCTTTGTTTTGCTTTACCTCCCATTTCTAACCTTAAACGATCATTGTTGGCTAGTTTAGATATCGCTTTTGCAATGCTTTTAGCATCTTTGATTGGAGTAATAATCCCACTCTCTTTATCTATTAGCTCCGTGCATCCACCTGCGTCTGTCATCACAATGGGTTTCCCAACTGCCATGGCTTCACTAATAGCTCTTCCGAAACCTTCATTTATAGAAGTTTGAACATAAATGTCTGAGCTCTTAAGTAAAGAAATAACATCCTTTCTCGTACCAAGAATATGAATATTAGAGGCTATGGGACTATTTTTTGCAATTTTATTTAAAGGATATTTATCTGTATTTTCTCCAATAACTATATAATGAATTTCTTTTTTTGAGGAAAGGTGATATGAAGATTCTAAAAAATATTTAGTTCCTTTAACTTTTCTATGGTTTCCTACCAAGCAAACTTTTATAGCTTCTTTTGGAATACCTAAAGAGCTATAGTCGAAAGGAGGAATATTTTTAAACCAATTAGAATTATACCCTTTAAAGATACGAACAGCTTTTTCTTTGTTTTTGCCAAACAATTGTTTTTTTACATGAGAAAATACATAATCACTGTTTCCGATAATTGCATCTATCCTAGGATTTAAATAAGTTAAATAAGAGCTTGGGTCGTACCAATGCAAACTACTAGAACCAAAATAAATGACTGTTTTAATATCACTTTTTTTTAGTGCTATCAAACCACTTCTACTTGATTTTCCATCAATAAAATGCACCAAATCAATAGCTAGTTTTTCTAGAATACTTTTAAAGTCTTTTATATAGTTTCTATCAATTCTCTTTTTAGGAAACACTTTTAAAAAAGGGAGATTTAATGCTTTAATGTTTTTTTCAACTTCATCAGAAATATTACCCATAACGGTCACAGAAACACCATGTTTTTGAAGCCCAGCAGCTAGTTCAATTTGAGCTTGTTGGGATATATATGGTTCATTACCTTTTATGATGAACAGCGTATTCATTAGCGAAAATACTTTTTTGATGCATTCCAAAAAACATCCATTTCTTCTAAGGACATATCAGAAAGTTGTTTTCCTTCTTTTTTGGCAGCTTCCTCTAAGTACTGAAAACGCTTCATAAACTTTTTATTTGTTTTCTCTAAGGCATTTTCAGGATTTACGTTAATAAAACGAGCATAATTTATCATAGAAAAAAGAACATCTCCAAATTCTGATTCAATTTTTTTAGTATTACCTTCTTTAATTTCTACGTTTAGTTCGGAAAGTTCTTCTTGTACTTTTTCCCATACTTGATGAGGTTCTTCCCAATCGAAACCAACTCCAGCAACTTTATCTTGTATTCTATTCGCTTTTACTAGTGCGGGTAAACTCTTAGGGACACCTTCAAGCACTGATTTTTTACCTTCTTTTAACTTTAACTTCTCCCAATTTTGCTTTACATCTTCTTCATTTTCAACAACAACATCACCATAAATATGTGGATGTCTATCTATTAATTTATCGGAAATAGCATTGGCAACGTCAGCAATATCAAAAGCTTTTTTTTCTGAACCAATCTTTGCATAAAATACAATATGTAAAAGAACATCACCTAACTCTTTTTTAATTTCATCCAAGTCATTATCTAGGATGGCATCAGCTAATTCGTAGGTCTCTTCTATGGTAAGATGGCGTAAAGACTCTAGCGTTTGTTTTCTATCCCAAGGGCACTTCTCACGGAGATCGTCCATGATATCTAACAATCGATTAAAAGCTTCTAATTGTTGTGCTCTCGAATTCATTTATACTTCTTCAGAGTTTTCTTCAACAGAGCTCTCTACTTTAGAAAAATCTAACCCTTTATTTACTAATAAATTATACCATTGAAACACTTTTTTGATATTTGAAGTGTATACACGTTCATCATCATAATCAGGTAAAACTTCAGCAAAATATGCATTTAATTTATTCCCACTTTCTTTATGATTGATGGTTTCTTTACCTTCTTCTTTTTCATAGATAGCTTTAAAAACCTTTAATAATGGGACCTCTTCTTCATAAGTGTAAATAGCAATATTTTCTAATAAACTCACATTTTCAGTGGAGGCTATAGGAAATCTTTTACCATCCAATAGTGAGTCTATAATCAATCCAGTTTTAGTTTGTGAAACCACTTGAAACAAACCTGGTTTTCCAGAAATAGCAATAATTTTATTAAATTCCATTTATTTTTTTTTAAGTTTAGGAAAGCGCATTCTATATCCTGCGTTTATTTTTCCTTTCGATATATTTTCTAATTTCTTCTTAATGAGTCTCTTTTTTAAAGAGGATAATTTATCCGTAAATAAGATACCTTCTATGTGATCATATTCGTGCTGAAAAACACGTGCTGCTAAACCAGTAAGTGTCTCTTTATGTATATTAAAATCTTCGTCTTGATATTCAAACGTAACCTTTTCTTGCCTAAAAACATCTTCTCTAACATCAGGAATACTTAAGCAACCTTCATTAAAATTCCATTCAATTCCTTCTTCTTCAAGAATCTGAGCATTTATAAATACTTTATTAAAATCTTTTAAAGAATTTCTTTCTTCATCAGATAAATCTTCATCCTCACTAAAAGGAGAAGCATCAATCACAAATAATCGAATTGCTTTCCCTATTTGAGGAGCAGCCAAACCAACACCTTGAGCATTGTACATTGTCTCTTTCATATTGGCAATTAATTCCTTTAAATTAGGATATGTTGCATCTATTTCTTTGGCTACTTTTCTTAAAACAGGATCGCCATATGCTACAATAGGTAAAATCATAAAGTCTGTATCATCTTTTTAACGTGGCAAAAGTACAAATAAGCTATTAAAAAGCAGCAAACTTATTATTTATTGTATAGGTAAGATTGTAAAATAATAGTAGCACTAATCTCATCAACTAAAGCTTTATCTTGGCGCTGTTTTTTTTTCAAACCACTATCTATCATTGTTTGGAAAGCCATTTTAGAAGTAAAACGTTCATCAACTCTTAAAATGGGAATTGTAGAAAATGTTTTTTCAAGCTTCTTTATGAGTAGAAGTATTAGTGACTCACTTTCACTGTCAGTATTATTCATTTGCTTGGGCTTTCCTACTACAATTAACTCTATAGCCTCCTTTTTTAGATATTCTTTTAAAAAAGGAATTAGATTTGAAGTCTCTATGGTAGTTAAACCAGAGGCAATAATCTGCAAATCATCGGTAACAGCTATTCCAGTTCTTTTCTTACCAAAGTCAAAAGCAATTATTCTAGCCATTGTTTACTAATTTTTATCAAAAATAGACATTTTAAACAACCTAGTTATATCTGTTTAAAAATGTATCTTCGTAGTTGATTAGTGATTTGAGTTTTATCTTTGCTATGAGATGTAATAATTAACCTTATTTTAGATTTTCTAATTAAAATAATAAATGAATTTAGTAAAAGATATTATAGAAAAAGCTTGGGATAATAGAGCATTATTATCTGAAGAAAAGACTATAGCAGCCATAAAAGAAGTAATTAACTTATTAGATGAAGGAACTTTACGGGTAGCAGAACCTAATAACAAAGGTTGGCAGGTAAATGAATGGATTAAAAAAGCCGTTGTTTTATATTTTCCAATTCAGAAAATGGAAACTTTAGAAGCTGGTATTTTTGAATATCATGATAAAATTCCTTTAAAGAAAAATTACAAAGAAAAAGGAATTCGTGTAGTTCCTAATGCAGTTGCTCGTCATGGAGCTTATATTTCTTCGGGAACTATTTTAATGCCAAGTTATGTGAACATAGGAGCATATGTAGATGAAGGAACTATGGTAGATACTTGGGCAACAGTTGGTAGCTGTGCGCAAATTGGCAAAAATGTACACCTTTCTGGGGGTGTAGGAATTGGTGGAGTTTTAGAACCTTTACAAGCAGCACCTGTTATTATTGAAGATGGAGCATTTATTGGTTCTAGATGTATTGTTGTAGAAGGAGTACGAGTGGAAAAAGAAGCCGTTCTTGGAGCAAATGTAGTATTAACGATGAGTACAAAAATTATCGATGTTACTGGAAATGAACCTATAGAAATGAAAGGAATTGTTCCGGAAAGATCGGTAGTAATTCCAGGAAGTTATACCAAGAAATTTCCTTCAGGAGAATATAATGTACCTTGTGCCTTAATTATTGGTAAGAGAAAAGAAAGTACAAATAAAAAAACCTCTTTAAATGATGCACTTCGTGAATACGATGTAGCCGTTTAAGAAATAGTTATGAAAAAGATTACAGCCATCATACCAACTCTCAATGAAGAAGAACGAGTAGGAAATGCTTTAAAATCTGCAGCATTTGCAGATGAAATTATTGTCATTGACTCCTTTAGTTCTGATAAGACTGTTGAGATTGTGAAAAAATCCAAAGCTATTTTATTGCAACGGAAGTTTGATGATTTTTCTAGCCAAAAGAATTATGCAATTAAACATGCTACTCATGATTGGATACTTTGGTTAGATGCAGATGAGGTTGTAAATGAAGAATTACGAAAAGAAATAATATCAAACATAGAAGATCCAAAAGATTTTGTAGGTTTTTATATTTATAGAACGTTCTTTTTTAAAAACAAACCTTTAAAATATAGTGGTACTCAGAACGATAAAGTAGTACGGATCTTTAATAAACAATTTTGTCATTATGAAGGCAAAGTCCATGAAAAAATTAAAACAGATGGGAAGTTAGGCTTTCTAAAGTCTAGAATTTTACACTATTCTTATATTGGATTTGATAGATATATAGCAAAGTTAAATTTACATTCAACTTTAAAATCTGAAGAACTATTAGAGAAAGGTTTGATTATTACACCTTATCATTTAATTATAAAACCTTTAGCAAGGTTTGTCACTCATTATATTATAAAACTTGGATTTTTAGATGGTTTCCAAGGTTTTGTTTTATCTTATGCTTTGTCTTATGGAGTTTTAGTTAGATATATAAAGCTTTGGGGCTTAAAACAAAAGAGTAGAAAAGGATGATGAGCACTCCTTTAAATATTGATGTCTCTATCGTAATTGTCAATTACAAAAGTTGGCATCATTTAAAGAATTGTTTACAAGCATTAATAAGTATCAATTCCACTCATTTTACTTTTGAAGTTATTGTGGTAGATAATTGCTCTCATGATGGTCAACTTACAACTTTTGTTAAGGATTTTCCTGAAATTGAGTTTGTCGAGAATACAGGGAATAATGGGTTTTCAAATGGCTGTAATTATGGGGCCAATAAAGCAAAAGGAAGTTATCTTTTTTTTCTAAACCCTGATACGATTGCAAATGAAGATGCTATTCATAAATTGTTAGCATTTACTAAAAGATATAGAAATGTAGGGATTGTTTCTTGTCATCAAAAGAATAATGATGGCAGTTATGAAAAGACCATACGTTTATTTCCAAATATTTTCACGCTTTTTGGACTCACTAGAGCAATCTATAGGAGCTTCAATAAAAAAAGTTTACAAAATAAATACAGTTCTAAAGAGTCAGTGATATTTCCAGATTGGGTTTCGGGATCTGTAGTTTTTATGAGCAAAGAGTGGTATCAGGAAATTAATGGTTGGAATGAAGATTTTTGGATGTATTTTGAAGATGTAGATATCTGTAAAAGAGTGAAAACAGCTAATGGTAAAGTTGCCCTTTTACAAGATGCTGAAATTATTCATAATCACGGTGGTGCTTCTAGAATTAATATAAAAACTGCTTCTATAACAAAAACAGAAGTTTTGATTTCTAAACATGTATATGTAAGTAATCACCTAAAAGGTTTTCAGGGTCTTGTAAGTCAAATTCTTATTATTGTTAGTAATATCATTTTTAAGACTCTTTTGGCAATCTTAGGATGCATTTTCTTTTTTATCCCTAAATTGCGGCTTAATCTTAGTATATACCTAAAATTAATGAGATATTATGCCAATGCCATAATATATAGGAAATGGCTAAGTAAGAAGAGTTTAAACTATTGAATTGACTAAATGGGTAAAAAGAACGAAGCTTATTATATGAATGTAAGGCCAGAAATGTTGGCTTTTATTCCCAAAACAGCAAATAAAATCTTAGAGATTGGCTGTGGAGAAGGTAATTTTTCTGCTCAGTTGAATACTGGTGAAAATGAAACATGGGCTGTAGAGCCTTACGAACCTTCGGCAAAAAAAGCACAGGAGAAACTTCATAAAGTAATTGTTGGAACCTTAGATGAAAAGCTAAACGAATTGCCTGATAATTACTTTGATGTAATTATAATGAATGATGTAATTGAACATTTATTAGAACCATGGGATGATATCGTAAAATTAAAGTCAAAACTTAATACAGAAGGAGTTTTAGTGACGTCAATTCCAAATGTAAGATACGCAAAGAATTTATTTAAAATGATCTTTAAGAGAGATTGGAAATACACAGATGATCTTATTTTAGATAGAACACATTATCGCTTTTTCACTAAAAAAAGTATTAAAAGAATGTACCAAGATTGCGGCTATAAGATTCAGAAAATGAAAGGAATTAATAGGACAAAATCATTTTTTTATTTCCCATTTGCAGTTCTTTTTAATATCCTTTTTTTAGGATCTCAGTTAGATATGTTTTTTATGCAGTATGCTACTGTGGTAAAGAAAAAAGCTTAATAGATACCATATTATAGATGTCAATTGATAAAGAAATAGATTCATCATTACATCAATTAGAAAGAAAGGGACTTATTCTTTACCCTACTGATACAGTATGGGGCATAGGCTGTGATGGCACAGACGAAGAAGCTGTTAAGAAAATATTTGCATTAAAAAATAGAGTAGAAAGTAAGAGTTTAGTTGTTCTAGTAAGTTCTGTAGAAATGTTAAAACAATTTATTAAACGTATTCCAACAAAAGCTCAGTTGGTACTAGATACATCAAATACCCCTACAACTATAATTTACGAGAACCCAATAGGATTGGCTAAAAATGCAATTGCTTCAGATAATACAATAGCCATTAGAATTCCCGAGCATGATTTTTGCCAGATACTTATTAATAAGTTTAGAAAGCCAATCGTTTCAACATCGGCAAATATTAGTGGAGACCCTACTCCAAATTCATTTTCAGAAATAAGCAAACCTATTTTGGAAGGCGTAGATTATGTAGTAAATTTGGAGCGTCAAAAAATTACGAAAAAATCATCTACTATTTTAAAATTACAAGGAGATGATGTCCAGGTAATAAGAGCTTAATACATGCAAAATCGATATTTAAAAGAAGCCGTAAAAGCAGAAATTTTTACTATTATTTCTAATGCCTCTAAAGAGTTGCAGATAGAAAGTTATGTGATTGGTGGTTTTGTACGTGATTTTTTATTAAAAAGAGGAACAGCAAAAGATATAGATGTTGTTGCCATTGGAAGTGGTATTGATTTGGCAAAAAAAGTAGCTTCATTATTACCGACAAAACCAAAAGTTCAAATCTTTAAAACCTATGGCACTGCAATGCTACGTCACAAAGATTTAGAAATTGAATTTGTTGGAGCTAGAAAAGAATCTTATATAGAAGAAAGTAGGAATCCAGAAGTGTTACCTGGGACTTTAGCAGATGATCAAAACCGAAGAGATTTTACAATTAATGCTTTGGCTATTAGTTTAAATGAAAATGATTTTGGACTCTTATTAGATCCATTTGATGGTGTACAAGATTTGAATAACAAAATTATAAGAACGCCTTTAGATCCTGTTATTACTTATTCTGATGACCCATTGCGAATGATGAGAGCAATACGTTTTGCAACACAATTAAACTTTCAAATAGAAACAAATTCTTTACGAGCAATTACTGAAAATGCACAGCGATTGGATATTATCACCAAGGAACGTATTGTAGATGAGCTGAATAAAATGATGTCATCTAAAACACCTTCTATAGGCTTCTTATTGTTAGAAAAAACAAAATTATTACACCGTATTTTACCTGAGTTGATTGCTTTAAAAGGAGTAGAAGAGGTAGAAGGACAAAAGCATAAAGATAATTTTTATCATACTTTAGAGGTGGTTGATAATATTTCTCAAAATACAGAATATTTATGGCTGCGATGGGCTGCTTTGTTACATGATATTGGAAAAGCGCCTACCAAGAGATTTGATAAGAAAGTAGGTTGGACGTTTCATGCGCACGAGTTTGTAGGGGCTAAAATGGTATATAAGTTGTTTAAACGCTTAAAAATGCCATTGAATAATAAGATGAAATTTGTACAGAAAATGGTAATGCTTAGCTCTAGGCCTATTGTCTTAGCGAGTGATGTTACAGACGCAGCTGTTAGAAGATTGGTTTTTGACGCTGGTGATGATATTGATAATTTAATGACGCTTTGTGAAGCAGACATTACGACTAAAAATCCTAAAAAATTTAAAAAATATCATCAAAATTTTCATAAAGTAAGAGAGAAAATTAAAGAAGTAGAAGAGCGAGATCGTATACGTAATTTTCAACCTCCAATTAGTGGAGAAGAAATAATGAGTACATTCAATCTAAAACCATGTCGAGAAATTGGGCAAATTAAAGAAGCTATTAAAGAGGCCATTTTAGATGGAACCATCCCTAATGAATATAAAGCATCTTATGACTTTATGATTGAAAAAGGAAAAGTTTTAGGATTGAAGTTAGCCTAAAAACAACTGATCTATTTTCTTAGAACAATTTTCCCAAGAATATTCCATCGCAGTAGCTCTTACATCCACCATTTTTGAATCTGCTAGATTGATTAATTTTATTACTTCTGTATAATCAGCATCAATATCAAATATAAATCCATTTTTACCATGATGAATTACATCTGGACAGTACCCAGTGTTGGAAGCAATCGGAAAACAATTAGAAAGCATAGCTTCTAAGACAGGAACCGGTCCGCCTTCTAATGTAGATGGCGAAATAAAAACATCTATCTTGTTATATAAATCGGGGTATTTTTCATAAGCTTTATTGTCAAAATAAGTGAAATTTGGGAAAGAAATAAGTTCGTCATACTTCTCATATTGGTCCCAATAACGGCCTATCATGTAGAAGTGTCTTTCGGGCATGTGTTTTACCAAATTATAAACCATCTCTGGGTTCTTGCGATCGCCAAAAGCACTACAAAATCCAACAGAGCCTAAGGAACGCTTATGAGGATAAAAGAAATCTGGATTTGAGGCGATATGAATCAATTCAGTTTTATCTGCCTGCAACCCAGCATTGATTAATTCTTTTTGAACTGTTGAGTTTAAACAAATTACTTTATCAGCTTTATTTAAACACCAAATAACATGTGTTTGAGAAAAAGAAAATGACCATTCAGGATGTGTAAACATCACAATGTTTTTCTTGTTCAGGATTTTTGGATTGTGGCGTATTGCTCTATAAAAATATTGATGAAAAACAAAAAAATATCCATCAGAATCGGGTAGGTTTCTAAGTCGATTATGAAAATAAGTACTAGCATCCAATCCAGAGAATTTTGCCAATCGTCTTACTTTTGCTCCAAATATCCAATCTTTGTCTGCTTCTCTTGCGACATAAGTAATGGTTTTAAAATCAGAATGCGGTTCTTTTTTTATGAATTTTGAGCGTAAAATGGCAATCGAATACTTCCATTTGTATAAAAGATTGAATATGATTTTTTCTTTTAGCATTATTGAAGTGATTGCATAGAAACTAACTTGAAGTATTCTCCCTTTTTAGCTAATAACTCGTCATGCTTTCCTTGTTCAACAATTTCTCCCTTTTTTAATACCACAATATTATCGGCATTTTGAATGGTTGATAATCGATGTGCAATTACTAATGACGTTCTGTTTGCCATCATGTTTTCTAAAGCTAGTTGCACGATTTGTTCAGATTCTGTGTCTAATGCAGACATAGCTTCGTCTAGAATCATAATAGGAGGGTTTTTTAGTACTGCTCTAGCAATAGATAAACGTTGCTTTTGCCCTCCAGATAGTTTATTTCCACTATCACCAATATTAGTATTATATTGTTTAGGTAGGTCTTTTACAAATTCGTGCGCATGAGCAATTACGGATGCTTTTTGAACTTCTTCAATAGTAGCATTTTGTTTTCCTAGTTTAATATTTTCTGCAACAGAATCATTAAATAAAACAGAATCTTGAGCTACAATCCCCATCAAACTAAGCAATGATTTTTTAGTAATGTCTCTTATATCTTTTCCGTCTATACTAATACTCCCTTCATTTACGTCATAAAAACGAGTAACTAAGTTTGCTAAAGTAGATTTTCCACTTCCAGATTGCCCAACTAATGCAACGGTTTTCCCTTTAGGAACTTTTAAAGAAAAGTTCTTTAGAACATAGTCATCTTCATATTTAAAAGAGATATTTTTAAACTCAATTTCAGAATTAAAATCTCTTTTTTCAATGGCATCTGGGCGATCTTTTAAAGGGTCTTCAGTTTCTAAAATTTCTAAAATTCTTTCGGCAGCAGCATTTCCTTTTTTAATGGTATAACTTGCTTTGGAAATTGACTTTGCTGGTGTAATAATATTATAAGCTAATGCGATGTAAGCAATAAAGGCATCTCCAGTCATAGTCTGTTCAACAAGCACTAAAGAACCACCGTACCAGATTAAAACTGCAATTACAGCAATACCAAGTACCTCACTTACTGGTCCAGCTAACTGAGTTTTAATCATTAGTTTATTAGAAAGTTTTTCAAATCTTAAAGTAGATTCTCCAAAGACTTTCTTAAAAAGTTTTTCTGCATTAAAACCTTTAATTACTCGTAAACCAGATAATGTTTCTTCTAGGAGCGATAAAAATATCCCTTGTTCTTTTTGAACCTTATCTGAAGTCTTTTTTAAATTTTTACCAATTACATTAATTAAAAAACCAGCGATAGGAAGAAATATAAAAACAAATAAAGTAAGTTTTACACTTAGAATTAACATAACTCCAATGGTAATAATAATCATTAATGGATCTCTGAAAATTAGCTCTAGTATTGAAAGAAAAGAATAATGAACTTCTAATACATCTGAACCAATCCTAGCCATGATATCTCCTTTTCTTTTTTCAGTAAAATAAGATACGGGTAATGATACCGTTTTAGCATACATATCGTTACGGATATCTTTTAAAACACCATTCTTTAGAAAAGTAATAGCATAAAAACCTAAGTAACTAAAAAGGTTTTTTAATAAGAAAACAGTAATAATTAAAATGACAACAGCGATTAAAATATCAGCTTTGTCATCGCCAACCATTTTATAGACAGAATAACTAAAGTACTCATTAAAATAATTATCTAATTCTTCAATGCTTTGATAGGTAGGCTTCACTTTAGTAATAGCTTTTTCTTTATCAAAGATGATTCTAAGAAAAGGCATTAATACTACAAATGACAATGCAGAGAATATTGCATAAAAAATATTAAAGAAAATATTTAAAAATGCAAACCTTTTGTAAGGGAAAGCATAGCGTAATATTTTTTTAAAATAGATCATTAAATAGCCATTTCGTTTATAATTCTATCAATTTTAGCTTCTAATTCTTGTTCTCTTTGAGCAGCGTTTTCAACAGTGTCTAAAGAAGCTTGAACACTAAAGTAGAATTTTATTTTAGGTTCAGTTCCACTAGGTCTTGCAGCCACTTTAGTTCCGTCTTCTGTATGATAAATTAAAACATTTGATTTTGGAATATCCATCACAGTTTCTTCTCCAGTCACCATGTTTTTTTCAATGGAAGATTGATAGTCATTGACAAACGTTACTTTAGAACCATCAATATGAGTTAAAGGATTTTTGCGTAAATCAATCATAATTTGTTTGATTTGTTGAGCTCCATCCATTCCTTTTTTAACAAATGATACCAAACGCTCTTTATAAAAAGAATGCTTGGTGTAAAGATGTAGCAGTTCTTCATAAAATGAACTTCCATTTGCTTTAGCATTCGCAGCAATTTCACAAGCTAATAGGGCAGAAGTCACAGCATCTTTATCTCGAACAAAATCACTTACCATATATCCAAAACTCTCTTCGCCTCCTCCAATAAAATCTAATGCTGGAAAGTCTAAAATCATCTTAGCAATCCATTTAAAACCTGTTAAGCCAATTTTAGTCTCTACACCATAAGAAGCAGCAATATCATTTACCATATTGGTAGAAACAATGGTAGAACCAACAAATTGTTTACCATTTAATTTTCCTTGCTTTTTCCAATTATTGATTAAGAAATCTGTCATAACAACCATGGCCTGATTTCCATTCAACAGTTTTATTTTTCCATCAGTATCTTTTACAGCAATCCCAATTCGATCACTATCAGGGTCCGTTCCTAAAACAATATCTGCATCAATTTTCTCTGCAAGATTAGTTGCCATTTCTAAAGCCTCAGGTTCTTCTGGATTGGGAGATATTACTGTAGGGAAGTCTCCATCTGGAGTTTCTTGTTCTTTGATAATATGAACTTGAGAATATCCAGCTCTTTTTAAAACTTCTGGAATTAATTTGATTGCCGTTCCGTGTAAAGAAGTAAAAACAATTTTTAAATCGTCTCTTCCTTTAATATCAAATGTTCCATTTTTAAGAGAAGCATTCCAAAAAGCTTCATCAACTTCGTTACCTATCTCCGAAATTAATTCAGGCTTAGCATTAAAATTAATATCTGAAAAGTCTAATGAATTTACTTCGTCAATAATTCCTTTATCCTGAGGAGGTACAATTTGACCGCCATCTGACCAGTATACTTTATATCCATTATACTCTGGCGGATTGTGAGAAGCTGTTAATACAATACCTGCATGACAGCCCAGTTCGTTTACAGCAAATGACAATTCAGGAGTAGGGCGTAAGTCTTCAAAAACTACGACATGAATATCATTAGCAGAAAGTACACCTGCAACCAATTGCGAAAAAGCTTTGCTATTATGCCTGCAATCGTAAGCAATAGCAACTTTTAATTCTTGATTTGGATATGCTTCTTTTAGGTAATTACTCAAGCCTTGAGTCGATTTTCCTAACGTATATTTGTTGATACGATTTGTGCCAGCTCCCATAATACCACGCATACCACCAGTACCAAACTCTAAGTTTTTGTAGAATCTATCAGCTAAATCATCTGAATTAGCATCAATTAATGTTTGTATTTCTTGTTGTGTTTCAGAATCAAATACATCTGAAAGCCATACTTTTGCTTTGTCTAAAATTTCTTCCATCATAATTAAAAGGCTACAAAGTTACGTTTTTAGAAATTGAGTTTCTCTTTAATGGTGTAATGCTTTTCATCATTTTTAGATTTGATTAAAAGCTCTCCAATAAAGCCTGCTAAAAATAATTGAGTTCCTAATATCATACAAGTTAACGCAATATAAAACCAAGGATTATCAGTCACTAAAATTGTTTTTAAACCTGCAGATAATTTATACAATTTCATTGCCCCAATATAAACAGATGAAATAAGTCCAAAGACAAACATTAATGTTCCCCAAAGACCAAAAATATGCATAGGTCTTTTTCCGAATTTTGATAGAAAAGAAATGGTTATTAAATCTAAAAAGCCATTTACAAAACGGTTCATTCCAAATTTAGTCTCTCCATACTTTCTAGCTTGATGTTGTACTACTTTTTCTCCAATATTTGAAAAACCCTCGTTTTTAGCTAATACAGGAATATAGCGATGCATTTCTCCGCTTACTTTAACACTCTTTACAACAATGTTTTTGTATGCTTTTAATCCACAGTTAAAATCATGCAACTTTAAGCCTGAAGTTTTTCTTGCTGCCCAATTGAATAATTTTGAAGGTAAATTTTTTGCAATTACATGATCGTATCGTTTCTTTTTCCAACCAGAAACAAGATCGAATTTTTCTTCAGTAATTAGCTTATACAGCTCAGGAATCTCATCTGGGGAATCCTGAAGATCTGCATCCATAGTAATTACTACACTGCCTTGAGCAAGCTCAAAACCAGCATCTAATGCTTGAGATTTTCCGTAGTTTTTTTGAAAACGAATCCCTTTTACTGATGAATGTTTAAGGCCTAATTTTTCAATAATTTTCCAAGAATTATCAGTGCTTCCATCATCTATAAAAATGACTTCATATAAAAATCGATTGGATTGCATCACTGATGCAATCCAATCGTATAACTCTTGCAAAGATTCCTCTTCGTTTAATAAAGGTATTACTACCGATATATTCATATTTTTTTATTTATAGTGCAAAGTTAACTAATATCTTAACACTGTAAAAAAGATTCTAGTATTGATCTTCAGCAGATTTTTTCATTACGGCAGCACTAATTGCAGAAATAATGAATCCAAAGAAAGCAGCTCCTACTATTGCGAATAGCGAAGTTATAAGCGGGCTAGAAAAAGTTTCAAACATGCCTTCTGCAGCCTCCATTTGCTCTTGAGTCATGTTAGCCTCTTCCCAAGTTGTTTTTTGTACTTCTAGCATTTGATTCATAAAATCAGGTTCAATAAAGTTTATAAAAACTTGATTGTATATTATCGAAATTACAGCACTTAGCAATGCAATAAACATCCCTACTTTTACTCCTTGCCCAAATGATAAATAACCACCATTATCTGCTTTGAATTTTTTGATACCTAGGATAATAATTACAATCATCGCTACGAAACCTACGACTCCATTTAGCCAATTCATCTCTATAAGATTTCCGGTAGCGTATAAAGCTAGACTTGTAAGTATTCCTATAACACCTAATACTAGACCATAATTTAAGATGATACTTTTACTTGACGCTTGATTTTCCATGAGTTTTAAAATTTAGTTAGTTATACAAATATATTCATTTCATTTTTATAGCTTGGTAAATAGTAATAAGATAAGCCATAAAAACAATTCATTAGTATTCAAACTCTTAGGATTGTTACATAAAAATTGAGAAATTTTTAATTGTCAAAATAAAAATAGGTTGTAAATTTGCATTGGCAAGTCCTACACAACTAGCTCCCTTTGAATCCCCCAGGGCGGGAACGCAGCAAGGGTATTAGGTTGTAGCAGTGTGATGTAGGTAGCTTGCCTTTTTTTATGCCCGATATTTTCATAGCACTTCTATATTTTAAATTTCTTTTATCATATTTGTACCATTAAAAAAGCAATGCATGTCTAAAGTCGTTTTAATTACTGGGGCTTCTTCTGGAATAGGAAGAGCAATTGGCGAGTTTCTTACTCAAAAAGGACTAAAGGTTTATGGTACGAGTAGAAATCCAAAAAATATAGACGACTATCCTTTTGAATTAATTTCTTTAGATGTATTAAATATAGCATCTATTAATAAAGCTGTTACACATATAGTATCTAAAGAAGGAAGGTTAGATGTATTAGTTAATAATGCAGGGATGGGGATTACAGGCCCGATAGAGGATACTCCTACAGATGAAATGCGTAAAGTATTTGATACGAATTTTTTTGGAGCTATTGATGTAATGAAAGCTGTATTGCCACAAATGAGAAGTCAAAAGTCTGGTTTGATTATTAATGTGACTTCCATTGCAGGATATATGGGACTCCCATATAGAGGGGTTTATTCGGCAACCAAAGGAGCTTTTGAGTTGATTACAGAAGCTGCTAGAATGGAAGTACGAGCTTTTGGTGTTTATATGACAAATATAGCACCAGGAGATTTTGCAACCAATATTGCCGCAGGGAGATATCATACCCCAGTTTTTAAGGATTCTCCTTATAAAGAAAAATATCAAGAGAATTTAGATTTGATGGACGCACATGTAGATCGAGGTATGGATCCTAGTAAAATGGCAAAAAAAGTATTTCAAATTATTCATACTAAACGACCTAGAGTACATTATAAAGTTGGCGGGTTCATGGAAAAGTTTTCTATCGTTTTAAAACGAATTCTTCCAGACAAAGTGTATGAAAAATTGTTAATGAATCATTATAAGCTATAACTACTCATATAAATAGTAGCTGTTCTTTATACTCTTCTAGCTTTATTTAATAAATAAAAATCGGCTAACACTAAGGCAGTCAAAGCTTCAATAATAGGTACAGCTCTAGGAACTACACAAGGATCATGTCTTCCTTTTCCAGAAATTGTTGTTTCTTCACCTTTAGCATTAATGGTCTCTTGGTCTTGCATGATAGTAGCCACAGGCTTAAATGCTACACGAAAATAGATATCCATCCCGTTACTAATACCTCCTTGAACACCACCAGATAAATTAGATTGGGTAGAGCCATCAGCATTAAAAAGGTCATTATGTTCACTTCCTTTCATTTTAGCACCGCAGAATCCACTCCCAAATTCAAAACCTTTTACAGCATTAATAGATAACATTGCTTTTCCTAACTCAGCATGTAATTTATGAAAGATAGGTTCTCCTAAACCAACAGGTATATTTTGAGCTACACAAGTAATCGTGCCGCCAATAGTATCTCCAGCTTTTCTAATCTCTTTTATCTTGGTAATCATTCGCTCAGCAGCATCAATATCGGGACAACGCACATCGTTACTTTCAGTTTTAGAAAAATCCAATTCTTGATAAGGTTTTTCCATGAAAATATCACCAACAGAAGAAGTAAAAGCGTTGATGCTTATATGAGAAATTAGCTGTTTAGCTAATGCTCCAGCAACGACCCAATTGGCAGTTTCTCTAGCAGAACTTCTGCCTCCACCTCTATAATCTCTAATACCGTATTTTTTATCATAGGTATAATCTGCGTGAGAAGGACGATAAGTATTGGTATTGTGTGAATAATCTTTAGATTTTTGATTGGTATTCTTAATAAGAAATCCAATAGAAGTCCCTGTCGTTTTTTCTTCAAAAATTCCCGACAAAAATTCTACGGTATCTGGCTCTTTTCGTTGCGTTACAATTTTTGATTGTCCAGGTTTTCTTCTGTCTAATTCTTTCTGTACTGCATCTAGATCAATGTTCACGCCAGCTGGAAAGCCATCAATAATTCCTCCAATTGCAACTCCATGAGATTCGCCAAAAGTGGTGAGTTTTAATAAATTTCCAAAAGAATTAAAAGCCATTAAAAAAGATCTAAAAATTGAGATGCTAAGATACTATAAAAATCAGGAAACCATAGCTTGATTGCCATGACTAATACCATAATAACAAGGAATTTTTTTACTAAAGCATCGCCTTTATTTACAGACCATCTACTTGCTAACCAGGCGCCCGAAGCGTTTCCTATAGAAAGAATTAATCCATATTTCCAATTAATAGCATCGCCATGAGTGAAAACTGCAACTGCAGCTATAGAGTATACAAGGGCAACAAATACTTTAATGGCATTACTTTTTACCAAAGAAATTTTGTTAATACTCGATAATGCTAATAGCATGATAAAACCAACTCCTGCTTGAATAAATCCACCATAAATCCCAACAAAGAAAAAAGCTAGAATTCCAAGCCATAAATGTTTACCTGTAATTCTTTCGACTAGTTCTTGAGTAGTTGCTTTACGGTTAGCTATGATAAAAATAACCACCAACACCATAATAACACCTAGTATTTTGTTAAAAACATCGTCCTGTACATAATGTACAGCTAAAATGGCACCAACAATGGCCCCGATAGTTGCCGAAATAGCTAAATAGATACTAAAAGGAAAAGCAGAGACACCTTTACTTTTAAACCCACGAACCGCAAAAATATTCTGAATAATAATGGCGATTCTATTTGTACCGTTAGCAGTAGCAGGCGGAACCCCTAAAAAAATTAGCATAGGTAAGGTTAATAAAGAGCCTCCACCAGCTAGGATATTTATAGCTCCAGCAATGAAGCCAATAACAATTAAAAGTATGTAGTCTGTCATAAAAAATCTTCTAAAAACAAATGTATTTAATTATGATAAAATAGATACTTTAAAAAAGGTAAAAATGTTTTCAGAAAACAAAAAAGCTTTCTATATTTGCATCCGCTAACGAGAAACCGTTAGTTGACCGGAGAAATGGCAGAGTGGTCGAATGCGGCAGTCTTGAAAACTGTTGACTGTAACAGGTCCGGGGGTTCGAATCCCTCTTTCTCCGCACTACTTTAAAGAAACCTCTTGATTTTCAAGGGGTTTTTTGTTTACGTAATATTTGTTTCCCCGCATGTTCCCCACATTAAACGTAATAGAGAGGTTTTGCATTGTTTTTTTACTTTCTGGATTGAGCATTCTGTATTTCAAAGAACAGTTTTATAACATAACAAAGTTAGAAAATTTGTAATGATTAAAATAATGATGCTTTGTTTAAGATGAATAGATAACCTTTTAACGGACAAACAGTCAATAATAAAACAACTCTTTACTCCTTTTGTTTGTAAGGAGTTTACATTGTTCTCTCTTAAAAAATTACTCAAAAAAACAACAGTTTCATATACAGTTGAATAACTGTTAGAGAGGTACCTTAACAAGTACCAGTAACTCAATTAAAATAAAAGTTGGAAAAATCTACTCGAAAATGTTTTCTGTTAAGGGTACACCCCTTTAAAGAAATCGTTTTCCTTTTTAGAGAACTAGGGGTTAACTCTATATATACCCTAATTTCTCGACAAGAGGTGCTTTTTTTACTACATAAAGCTTAATCATTTTGATTGTTATGGTAATATGTTAGATAAATAATACATCCTATAGCTGACAGTGCCGACAATATAATAGTTATTGTTCCAAATGAAGATTCTCTAAAAGAATCATTTGTAAATACTATGTAAAAAGGCAGCCAAACTGAAATGATTATATATAAGTTAAAAAATGAAAACAATAGCCTTCTCATAATTATTTTGTTTCAATTATTTCATATTAATCAAAGATATAAAATAATGACCGAACGGTAATTAGAATTAATAAGCTAATAAATGACCTTTCGGTTATGAATGAAATTAGTTCTAAAAGGTCTTTGTTAAAATTAGCAAATAGGATAAAATCTTTAAGAAGACTTAATGCTGTTTCTCAAGAAGACGCTTATAATGATACAGGAATTCACTTTGGAAGGATAGAGCAAGGTAACAGGGATGTATCCTATTTTACTCTTGTTAGGATATCTATATATTTTGATTTAACACTTGAAGAATTTTTTAGCGAAGGATTTAATTGAATTAAGCTTCCTATTCATCAGAACTTAAAAATTCAAGTAGTTTTATACCTCCTAATATAGCTAACCCAGTCGTTAAAACACCTTTAAATGAAATAGGAGTTGCTTCAGGCTTTTTTATGCTATGAACAATTTGATAGGCATTTTCAATTAAGCTATTAATTAGTTTCCATTTTTTTTTAAGGTCATCTCTTTGTTCATTTAAAACAATATACTCGGTTATACTAGGTAAGAAATTACCAACATTAGTTCCTTCTTTAACAAATACAACTACAGGTTTGTTAGCCATATACGCCATGCCAGTTTCAACATGAACCATTTCAGATAATCCATTTGAATTTTGACCTGTATGCATGTCACGTTGAAAGTATCTAGGTGTTGCTGCTATTACGACAAAATCAGCTTTTGGAATATTGATTTTCATATGCTCTGGTATATTCAAAGGAGCTGCTGAATGTCTTCCAACTGTGCCAAAAGGTTTTATTTTGTGAGTTAAAAGAATCCTTTCAATTAATTCAATAAAACTTCTATCTTCTTCTCTTAAACTGCAACTTAAAAATGCAGTTCCTACGAATTCTTCATTATTTTTTAACTCTCCCATTTACAGTTTTTTAAAATTCAAATTAGTTAATAAAAATAGTCAATACGGAGCAAATTATATGCATTATTTGGAATATCTTTATATTATAAATTTATAATGCTTGTGAAAATAAATTACTCTAACAAATCTTTAGAAGGATATGATAATCAAAGTGATAAACCTATTTTGTTGGAAAAAGAGTCCAGTTTTCCTTATGATAGGCTTAATAACCCTTTTGTGTTTGAAGATTTAACATATTTTACTATTAAACAATGTATAGAGAATGATGGGCACTGGAACAACTATGATAACATTAAATGCTTAGGAGGCGTGAGGGATAATGGACAAGATTGTGTTTTAAGCATAAAGGGTGTAAATCTTGGAATAATTCAATGTAAACATAGTGAGAAAGAATATAAATTGAGCAAATCTAAGTTTGCTCAAGAGCTAATTAAGTTTTTGTTGTATTCCATTAAAAAACCTGAACTTATTTACGATATAAGTAATTTTAAATACTACATATTTTCTTCATCTGGAATAAAAGCAGATACAAATAAGTTAATAGAGAGCTTTAACGAAGAAATTTTTAAAGAGAAAAGCTTAAGACATTGGGTAAATAAGGTTATCAAACAGCATTCTTCAATTAGTGATTTTAAGAATTACGAGAACATAAGCGAAAAATTATCACCTTTACTAGAATGCATAAATGTGAAACAACTTTTAGTTAAAGATTTTGACCTGTTGTTAAGCAAAGATTATAACTCTAATCTAGTAAGTACTTTTTTTTCAATTAGAGCTGTAATAGATAAAGAATCCTTTAAAGAGATTTTAGATTCAAGTACTAGAACAAAAATGTCCTATGAAGGAGCAGTAAAGGAAATTGATTCGGTATCAATAGACTTGGATAAGATTAGCAATTTTTTTGGAGCGAATGAAGATACACACATAGATAGGGAAGAAACCCAGAACCTTTTTAATTGGGTTCTCTCTGACTTGCCTCCAAATAAAAAAAGGGTAGCTATACTTGAAGCTAATGCTGGTCTTGGAAAAACCGTAGTTTTAAAAGATTTATCAGATAGACTTAGACAAAATGATATATCTGTCCTATCTGTAAAAGCTGATAAATATTATGCTGAAGATAGGGTAGCTTTAGAACAAAAACTATTTCAAAAAAGGGATGTCACCTTTGAAGATATTGTATCGACAATTACGAATGAAGACCAGAAATTAGTTATTCTCATAGACCAGTTAGATGCTCTTTCTCAAACCCTTTCTACCCAAAGAGATTATCTCACTACTTATAATAGACTGATAAATGATTTATCTCAAAAAAGTAATGTAAGAATTATCATATCGGTAAGGACTTTTGATTTAAACTACGATTCTGACTTAAGAAGATACAGGTCGGAAGAGTTCAGTATTTATAAACTAAAGCCTCTTCAGATTCCAGAAGTAAAAAAGGTGCTAGTAGTCTTTAATATTAAAAATCCATCTAAGAAATTATTGGAAATACTCAAGTTACCAAGTAATTTAAACTTATTCTGTAAGCTTAAGAACAAAAATCAACAAAATATTGATAGCCTTAAGTCGGTAAATGATTTACATAATGCTCTTTGGGATGAAATAATAATAAAATCTAAAAATGAGAAACTTGAAGTAAAAAAGCTCTTGTATATTATATCACGAAAAATGTACGATTTTCAACAGATAACGATATCTAATCAGTTTAATGATGATTTTCATAAAGAAATTAGGTTTCTGAAAAGCGAAGATGTAATCAATGAGGACAAAAATGGTATTCAATTTTTTCATCAAACTTTTTACGATTTTGTTTTTGCTAAACAGTTTGTAGAAAACGGAAATAAGTTAATTGATTATATAGCTGAAAATGGTCAAAGTTTATACGTTAGACAGATAATTAAAATGGTTGTTGAATTTCTCAGAGAGCATGACCATAAAAAATCGTATTCTGAAACTATGAATCAAATAATCCAGTTAGATGAATATAGATTTCACATTAAAATGCTCTTATTAACATCGTTAAGTTTAGTTGCTAGACCTACTGGAGTTGAAAAAATAATATTTACCAATTTAATAAAAGAAAAGGAGAATTATTTTGAAGTTTTTATGTCTTCCGTTGTTTCGGAAGGTTGGACTTTGTACTTAATTGATTCTGGTGTTTTAACAGAACTACTAATTACTAATGATGAGAATAACATCAATCTTGTGTTTAGAGTGTTGATGAATAATATTTCAATAAATACGGATGTAGTTATAGAATATCTTAACAGTTTACCAAGAGAACTTAATAATAAAGAAGAATTTGTAAAACGAGTTCTAACATATTCAGAAAATTGGAGCAACGAAGGAATGGTAAATACTTTTGATAAATACTTTATATATAGTAGTAATGATAGGGGTAGACATGATAATTTTTGGTTTTATGAATGTTTAACTAAAATAGCGAAGTATCAACCTGATTATGTTTATGATAAAATCCGACCTATCATAATAGGAGTTTTTACAGTAAGAAGTTATGCAATAAGTTTAAGTTATGACCTTAAAAAGATATTGGAAAAACTATCTAAAAGTTACCCTGAACAGACATATAATTTTCTTTTTTCATTAATGACGGAAATTGTTGACAGTAGTAAAGTTGATACTTCTAATGATGATTGTAAGACAGAGCTTTATAAAAGTTACTATTTTTCTGATTTAAAGATTAAAGGAGAAGTAGAAAATGCAGATGATGAGATTTTTAATATGCTAAAAGAGTATTTAAAAATGTTAGCAAAATCTAATCAAGCTGAATTCTTGAAATTATTCAATATCTATTACAATTCTAACTCAATTCCCATACTAAAATTATGCCTTATAGGGTTAATAGAGAATCCTGAGCAATTCAAAAGCGAAGCTATCAAACTTATTCGAGTTATCCATTCAAAGAACGGTTTAAATGGGTGGGATGATGAGTTTCAATGGTTAATAAGAACCTTAATAGGGAGAAGTTTTCAATATTTTTCGAATTCTCAAAAATCGATAGTAATAGAAATAATCTTTTCTGTTAAACATATTCAGGAAGAAAAGGTTTTTGAAAATGATGGAGTGAAGTACCACATTTTATCCTTTTGGGGTAAGAAGCAATACCTTTTTATTCGAGCAATACCCATAGAGGAAATTAACAATAATATGCTGTTAAAGAAAAAGTTTCAAGAGTTTAAAAGGAAGTTTGGAACTATAAAAAATGAAATACTAGATGAAAGTAGAATAAGGAGTTATAGCGTTGGAAGCCCTTATAGAGAAAAGGTATATAGTAAAATGTCAATTGCTAATTGGAAGAAGAGTATGTTTAAGTTCAATGATGATTATAAAAGAAAAAGATTTGAGGATTCATCCAAAGGAGGTAGGTTGGAACATGCTAGAGCATTTGAAAAGGAAGTTAAGGAAAGACCTTCTTTTTTTATTGATTTAATAAAACAAATTACAAGAGATAAAGATGTATCAAATACATACGTTATTCATGGTATTTCAGGGTTAATTGATTCAAAATTTGAAAATGAAACAGTTCGTGATTTGATTAAGCAAGTGATTTTTTATGATGATTTGAACATTTCCGATACATTAAGAACTTTATGGCATATAGAATATTTGGTAAAAAATGAAGTTGTGGATAATAAAATTTTTAATTTTTTGACTGATTTAGCAATAAATCATGAGAACCCTAGTGGTGTAATGAATTTGCACGACCCACAATTTGATAGTATCAATACTGTAAGAGGTTCAGCTGTTGCCAAAGTTATGAAGTGCTATTATAATAAGGAGTTTTCTGAGCAAATTTTTAGTGTCGTGGAAAAGGCTTCTAAAGATGAGCAAATATCTGTAAGAGTTGCTGTTATAAGTAATTTAGCCTTTTTAAATCACTTGGATTTGGAAAAGGCGTTTTCTATTTTTCTAAGTATGGTTAGTAGCAAAGATATTCAATTATTGAAAAGTTCTTTTTGGTCTGCTAGTTTTTATAAGAGTAAATTCTTCAATAAAATGATGAGTTATTTTGAATTTATTATAGATAATGAAGAACTGCACAAGGGAGGTATACCTTTGATAGTAAGTTCTTGGCTCTATCATGACATCGAAGAAAGCTATGATTTGGTAGTAAAAGCTTCAAGTAAAGGAAGAGAAGCTCTTTGTTCAATTATTGGGACTGCTGAGAAGTGTATTTATAAAGACGGAGTATTGAATCAAAAAAGCTATGACTTACTAATTGATTTATTAAAATATGAAGATGATGAAGCTGCTAGTAGATACTCTGGTTTTGTTTTGAGACAGTTTAAACCTCATAATTTTGAAAAAGCTCTTCCGTTTCTAAGAAAGTATGTTAATTCAAGCCATGCAAATAAAGAACCAAGATATTTATTTAACTATCTAACTGATTGTAGTAGGGATTACCCTTTGGAGTGCCTTGAGCTAATGAAAGCTGCAATTCATTTTGATAACGCTAATATTCAGGAACGCGGGTATTTTGACAAAGAGCCAGTTCAAGTTATTCTTTCTATTTATAGTTCTCTAAATAAATACTTTGAAACCAAAAGAGATAAACTTGAAGAGACCTTGGACTTATTTGATTCTCTTTTACAAAACAATAGGCTAAGGTCTTATGCAACCAGAGCAATCGATTCATTATGATTATAGAAGTAATATGTTGATAATAGGGAACTATATAGAAAATGTGAAATGCGAGAGTTTTCTTGACCCTGAGACTGGTCGAATTAGAATAAGACCTCTACCAAATCAAGGGTTGTCAACAAACCTTGTCATTGAATGCAGTAAAATGTTTAGAAATACTATGAATTATCCTCTAGGAACTAAATTTTTTGCTGAAAATGTGAAAGTATGTCAAAAGAATGTCGGAAGAATCTATTTAAGAGCAAAAGACCAAACACTTTATATTTTATAGTTAATCATCTATTATTTCTAGTAAAATTTCATAGAACCTATCCTCAGATGTTCTTTGAACTAATGGAACATCTTCCCAATCAAAATATTTGTCCCTAAATTCTAAAAGCTTCTCTTGGGAAATTCTTATGCCAGTAATCTCAAAGTACTCGCTTCTAACTCTATCTATTAATCGACTTATATCATCTTGTGCAAATTCGTTTTTTTGTATGGCATAATTGATTTTCTTACGTTCATCATTTGGAATCACTCTAATGATAAATTCAGTCTCCATAGAGTTGAGGTGCTCTTTCTGTAAGTTGTTATTTATACCAAAGTATGCTTCCAAAATGTATTCCTCTTTCCCTTCCTTAACTGGCAGAAGTTCTATTACAAAGTCACATAGAAATAAAAAATGAGTATGTGTTTTATTCGGTATGAAAATTAAATTTGAACTTTTTTCATCATCAGAAGTTTCTAAATAGTTAACCACCAATGGAAATTTTATTATTCTGCTTTTAAGTTCTTCAGAAATACCTGTGTCATAGGTTTCACATCCTTCAAAAATAATTTGCCTAAATTCTTCCTCAAGTTCTGAGTCATTTAATGACCAACCATCATATTTATATGAAGATGCTCTCCATATTTGTATATAAAAGTATAGTCTTATTAAAACATTATCAGGAGCATTGAACTTATATACTCCTTCATTTCTTATTTTGTTAAGGACTCTCTCAGTAAAAGGACTTTCTACCTTACCAAAAAGTTTCTCACAATCCCTACAATAGATATTGTCTATGACAAATTCATTATTGTTTGCTTTTATTTCCTCATCAGTCATTTCTTTTCCTAAAACCTCCTCAATCTTTTCAGGATTTGTAGTATTACCAACATACAAGTCTTTTTCTCCTGACTGTGAAAAACCGAACATTAACTCATCATCTCTACCAGTTTTTCCCTCTACATTTACACAGTTTCTAACTAAAGAGTTCGTAAAAATATGAGCCCCAGTTTGATTAGCCTCATTATTATTACATAGTAAACATTTCATACTCTTAATTTTTATTTTGATATAATATAAAAAAATAAACCAGAAATATAGATTTACTAATTTTCCTTGCAAACCTCAACTTCAATACCAAAGTAATCGCTCAATGATTCTTGAAATTCAGAGCGAGAAACATTAAAATTATTAATTGCTTTAGAGAGCCATCATGACAGCCTGTCTGAAGCATTTTAGAGAGTTTTATAGCCACTTCTTTAATAATCTCAATATCTTTAGAGAGCCTCATTTTTTTTACCTTAGAGACGTTTTAAATCACTTGAATCGGTTTCAGTCTTTGGTTAATTTCTGATATTTCTTTTTTAAACAGTTTATAATACTTCTCTACGGTTTTAATATTCTTTCCTGACAACTTCTGCAAGGATTTTTGAGTTAATTTACCATGTGTTTTTACGTCCCATTGTTCAATATATTTCTTTAAATCATCAATTGTTTTCTTACTTCTGCGCTCTCCTAATATTGGATTAATAATATTCATCTTTTCATTAAACGTTAAGCCTTTACTTGGATTGAATAAAAATCGCTTTTCTTTATTAATTTCTGGTTTAATTTCTTCCATTGAATGAACTTTATGCAAGATATTTTCAACTTCATTTCTACCTAGCATTGGAAAGCATCTTTTTAGGTTTATAAAGTAAACCAATTTACTTAAACTTTCATATGAAATATCTGAGTTTAAGGCTTTAATTTGGTATGCTATGGCATATAAAATCGAATTTCTTCCACCTTTATTTATTTTTCTGGGCACATTTACCTGAGCAATTAATTCTTTTTCATCTTCAAAATACAAATAGTCTTTATCATTGAAGTAATATTCATCAATGTTACTAAATCTTAGCTCTTTTTTTACCCCCATTTTGGGATTAACCTTTTTATAAGGATAGCCCCTTAATGGGGGATTTTTAAATTGAACTTTAGTAGCTTCCCAAGTTGTGGAATCATCATTGTAATATAAATCTTTATCATAACTGTGAATACAATATTGTGTGGCTTTTGCAGCATGAATATCTGCTTTTATGTTTAGCTTATTTGCTAATTCTACATAGGTTGTTTTAAAGTTTTCTAAACTTAAATTGTTTACTTTTACTAAGATACCTCTACCATTGTTAGATAAAGATTTCCATGATGCAAATATTAATGGATTCTCAAGGTTTATCTCTGTTGACTTATCAATATCTAAGTATATAAAACCTGTAGGGAGTTTTATAGTACTATTGCTTTTTGTTTGTGTAAAACTAAAGTTTAAAGTGAAACATGGGAGAGAAGCTTTTATATTTTGATATTCTGATTTTTCTGAATCATAAAAACTTCTTGCTTTATTGATTTTGTCTAAAATCTCTGTTTCAGGATTTTCAATATGGTCTAAAAAAGTATAGACGTCTATTTCGCTTAGCACTTTTGGGTTTTTAATATTTTCAAATACATTCATATTTTTTTGATTTAAAAACCCTTAGAGTAATACTCTTTGAAAAATTTTGAACAGTTTCAAAGTTCCGAATCTCAGGGATTACTCCCGTGAAGCACCGTATTTCTCGGTTGCTGTTTCTATCAAATAGAAAACTCTAAGGATTCTGTGATTAATAATTTAGTTTATTCTTTTAATGGTATTGTCAATTTCTGATTGTTTATAGTATACCCTTCCACCAAGTCCGTATTGAGGTATTGTACCATTATTAACATATTTGTAGAATGTACTTCTGGACATACTTAAATACTCCATAGCTTCTTTTGCTGTTAAAGGTCTTTCCTCTTGAACTAATTTTGCATCAAACCATTTTGAAAATGCAATTAATTTTTCTTCTATAACGTTTGATACTATTGTTCTCAAATCGTTAGAATTTATGATAGTGATTTCGCTCATATATTAAATTTTATGTTATAAATATTCCGCTAATGCTAAAGATTGTTGTTCGTCTATTTTTCCTATATATTTCATTAGCATACTTGGAGTAGAATGACCAGTTGCAACCATTAGCAGAGGTGTTGGGATTTCACCAAAAAATAATGATGCAAATGTTCTTCTACCAATATGTGATGTTACTAATTTATATTTTGGATAGTAGCCAACAACTTTTCTTCTATTGTTCTTCTTTCTTTCTCTTATAAACCTAGATTCTTCCTCTTTAATAGATAGAGCGCCTTTAACTAATTCGTTAATACCTAAATATTCACATACTTTCTTTATATGTTGATTGTATTTTGATGCTGACATTTTTCTTGGAAACGCCCATTCTCTTTTTCTTAGAATATCAATTATTTTTGAGTGCAGAACTAGTGATAGTTGTTTACCTGTTTTCTCCTGAGTAAACTCAATAAAATACCGTTTTTTGCCTTTTACTATTTTTTGAGTAATGCTATCAACATCAAAATTCATAAAATCTGAAACTCTTTGCCCACAATAGCAAGAAATTACAAGCCAATCTTTTGCTGTTTCTAAATGCTCATCTGAAAATCTTTTTTGTTCCAATAAATTCAATTCTTCTTGCGTAAATATTTCGAATGTAGTTTTCTCTGTTTTACATTTTATACTCCCAATTCCAGAAAAGATTTGATACCCGTTTTGTTCAGCATGATAAAGAATTGTCTTAATGAACTTAAAATTTCTTTCAAAATAATTAATAGAGTATTTCTCAATTTCTAAACAATATTTTTCAAAATCAATTTTAAAATCTGTATTAATATCAATTAAATTGAGTTCTTTAATTTTACGATAGCTTTTATATCGTTGTATGATAGCTTTTATGCTATTTACTTTTGTGATGTATGCTTTGCCAATATTATTACTTTTCAGTTTCAGAAATGTGTCACAGTAACTTAGAAAGCAAGATTCTTGTCTGTTTTCTTGAATTGTTTCAGGATAAATGATTGCTTTTAACCATTTGTAACTTAAAACTTTATGTTGACTTTTGTAGCTTTCTTCAATCCTTCGCTTTAACTCAAGTAGGCGATAATTCACTCTCTTATTTTCATTAATTTTAATCTTTGTTTCTGCATCTCTTTTGGAAATAACTTTCCCATTTCTGGAATAAGTGTATGCTTCCAATAATCGTTGGTTGGTAGTATCCCAATCTTCAACAGATGCTGTTTCTTTTGTAGCCATAGATATATCTATGGTTCTACCCAAACGAACACGAACATGAATTGTGTTCTTTCCTTGTTTTGCGTTTTTTCTAATAAAAAATCTAACATTCATAATTTTTAAGTTTAATACATTACTCTACTATAAATTTGTTTTTGAAAAGCAAGGTTTAAGTAAACTTAAATATGAAAGTGTTGTAAACACAGAAATTTACACTTTTGTTTAGCTACAAAGCCTTGCACTGAATGCCGAATCATTGAACCACCTTACGAGTTTAGTCTCGCAGGTTGGTGTTACTTAATATTAAGTAAACTCTTTAGATTCAGAATAAAAACAACTGAATTAAAGCCATGTCTTATGGCTTTTGATTACTATACAATATACGAAAAATAGTTGAGATTTCCAAACTTTTTCCCCACTTTTTCCCCACATTATCAAGACTTAAGGTGTTTTTAATTGCTTGATAATTAACTCTATAATTATGAAAGAAACATTAATAGGTTGATTTTCAATTGAAAGTGTTTTAAGTAGTGTCATTTTGTTTTATAGAGTTTCAACTACTTAGAACCTCTTTCTCCGCTTTTAAAAACCATAAATAATTGATATTTAGTTATTTATGGTTTTTTGTTTTTTAAATATGTACGATTTTTGTATGATAATTATTAAGTTTACTCGATACTATCTGTATTTGAAAAATCATTAACCTCTTTGTAAACAGTTTTCCAAGATTCAAATAGAACTAGGTCCCCTCTTCCTAAATTACTATAAAACAAATATTCTGGAATGATATTTAGATATGATTCTCTTTGTTTTTTTTCAAACCTCATTAATTTAGTAGTAATTGTCTTAAATAGTTTTACTCTATTATTAAAGATCATTGAATCAGATAATACCTTTGCCAAATCTTTTTTTCTAGCAGTTGAATTCTGGATGAAAGGTATATATGCTTCCATTATTGATGATGTTCTTATAATATGAGAAATAAATGATAACCAGTTTTTATGAATAGGATTGTTGGAAGTTTCAACTAAATTTTGTAATAATCTTAAATATAATCTTGATCCACTATCTACTTCAATTGGAAGATAAGTAGTAGTAACTGAAAAGGCTCCCATTTCGAAGAATGCATTAGCTATTGAATTTATTGTCCCATAAGTTGGTGAAGTCCCGCAAGCAGATAGAAAAATTAGTTCGGCGGAAATTTTGTTTTTTACAATAAAATCGCCATCTAGGATTTCATTACCAATATATAAGTAGCTACTCTTTTTAGTTGAATCATATCCTCCGTGACAGTCAAATATCAAAAATTCAGGGCTATGCTTTTTAATTGCTAGTAACACTTCTTCATTTTTCAAACAAACCTCATATTTAAAACCTAAATTATCAGAAAAACGTATTATAGTATCTAGCCATTTTGTAAAGTTATTATCATCTGAGCCCATTATTACCAAAGTTTTGCTAATTATATTTTTTGGTATACTGTAAGTGAAATTATTATTCTGTGAAAAAATAGAAATAATACCTGGAAGAAATGTTTCAGGAATTTTAGTAATATCATGAGTAAAAGAAAAAGGAACCCCATTGAAATTAAACCATTCAACTGGTAAGTCAGTAATAGCAACTATTTGACTATTTCTGTTGATTATTGTTTTTTGCAAATTTTTCGATATTAATTTTTCAGTAATTTTTGCTCCAAATTTCTCGATTGATTTTTTTATGTTTTTTCTGTTTCTAGGCGCACTCAAATTATTAAAATTATTAACTTTAAAAAAAGAAAGCTCTCGATTAATTGATCTTCCAATAACTGGTGTCCTAATTACAGGGGAATACCTAAAAGAGGCATGTAAATAAGCAATGTCATCTAAAAAAGAAAGTCTTAACCTAAGAATATCCATGATTATATGATACTCTGTTAATTCTTCGATTTCTTTTGATTTTACTTCAAATAGATTAATATAATTCTGAGTTTGTTCTGATTGTAGAAGTTTGGCTTTTTTTGAGTCTAAAAAATCTTTTAAATCTGGATTGTGATAAGGTAGGGTTATTACTAAAGGAGAATATTTAATTTCATTTGTTAATATGGGTTTTAAAATACCATCGTCATACATTTTATCTGTAAAGTAATCTCTATCTTCTATTTGAATAATGAATTTTTGTTGCCTTTTAAATGAAGTTTGACTTTGCATTGCATTTTTCCCTTCTGTTATTATTTTTTCTTTTAATTCTTTTTCTTCCATTTTTTCTATAGAAGGAAGATTTCCTAATATCCGATTTAACATGAAGGCATTATTATGGGTAGGCACGAAATAATACTCTCTAACAAAGTGTTTATAATCTAGAGAAAAAGAAGGAGCTATGTCTATAAGCGTATTAATTGTTTTTTTGTAGTGATTTTGATCATCTAAAATATTTTGAACAAATTCAATTGGACTATTGACAATTCTTGGATTTTTAATGCCAGTTAAATTTTCATTTCCAAAAAAGTTATAATAAAAACATTTAGTCTCATCAAGATGATTTATTTTTTTAAAAATTTCTATATAATCTTTCATTTTATTGTCAATAAAAAAAAGTGAAATTCTTTTGTCGACAGTAAATATGGATAGATACTCATCTAAATAATCTTTTCTCACAACAGTTATATCAATGGGATTATTCATCAATAAAGCTTCATTAATGAGAAAATGAGACCTTTCTTTGTTTAATTCTACTAAATCTGAGGGACATCTTTTTATGAAATTTATAACTTTATGATTAAATGATGAAGGAGGTATCACTGTTGATTTCATTTCGTAAGGATTTGAAATAATTATATACCGTATACTTGTATTGGATTTTGATCTATTTTTCAACATTGTTAAATTTGTGCTTGAATTCTTCATAAATGAAACTAATGTTTTGATTATTGATCATTTTCATTATTTTTTTTATCTCATTTGGAGATTGTTTGTATTGTAATTTGTAATTAGTTAGGATTTGTATGTTTTCTTTTTTATTTGTTTTTTTCATCTCTATCAAAATATTATTTGAATTCTTGCCTATAAATTTCTTTTCGCTTCCTTTATGCATTTTTAAATAGGCATGAAAAGGCTTCAAACTTATTAAGTCATCTTTCTTTTGTGGATATGTGTTATATATGGGATAAAACACCCATAAAGAATAACCATTTCTGTATGCTATTGGTTCTATAGAATGAATGAGGTACTTGTCTAATTTCCATAGACCATTTTTAAATTTTGCATAATCTTTCTTCAACTTTTTAAGTTGATCTATTTCCTCATGAAAAAATGAAGAATCTCGAAATATATCATTGATGATGTTTGTAATTTTTAATAAAGGTTTTTTTATAATAGTTCCATACATGTTTGTCATTTCTGGATGAGCATTCATATTTCTCATTTTCCTAGCCCAGTCAAGATTCAAAGAGAACTCTTTGGGGTAATTAATAGAAATTTCGTTAATTAATTTACCTAGCCGTTTCTTACCAATATCAATATTTAACTCTTTACATCTAGACTTAATAGCCATTTCAAAAACCCTAGTTTGCCTTGAAAAAGCATCTCCATACATTGGATAGAAATAATAACTATGAGATTGTATGTGTTCTGAAAATTCTAATTCTTTTACGATTTGATCAGGTACTTTCTCATGACAATTTTTTGAAACTAAAAGTTTATTTATAAAATCTCTTTTATTTTTTACTCCAAATGATTTCCATGATGAATCATACTTTGGTGCTGGAAATAAATGCTTTTCTTCCTTTTTATCTTTTTTTTCTATACTGGGCTTATACTTTTTTGATATTGTTATTAACTTTTTCAGGGCATTCTCTAAATGGGATAAAAATTCTTTTTGTTTCTTAATTATTGGTAATTCTATATTATATAACTCTAATGGATTAGTTTTTTTCTCACTATCTGGGTACCTTGTTGTGCTACTGTGCTGAATAGTTAATACTGAACAGAAAAAAAAGACCAACTGAGTATATATCAAATTGTAAATAGTTTTTATAAAAGAAGCAGAAAAACTTATTAACTCTTCAAAATCTTTATCATTGTTTAAAATTCTCTCAAATTCAATCCTTTCCTCCTTTAAACCATTAGAGTTAAAGTTTCTTAACCACTCTGTATAATCTATAATTCCTTTTCGAAGTATTACTTTATAATTTTTTGGTAGAGTTAACTTAGCATTTTTCAACTGTTCAAGTGTATTCAATATTTCATCTAATTCTGATATGCTAATATTGATTAAATCAGAACTGTATGATTTATCTATAAATGTTATTAATTCATTTAATTGTTCGCTCTGTTCGTGTAACTCTAGATTTTTAAAAAAAGGATTGCTAGATATAAAAGAAATGTTATCATTAATAGACATTAAAAAATCAACATTTTCTTTTTGTTGATAAGCAATTTTTCTTAACGGTTTAAACTGATTATGACCTAATTTTTTGAATTCTTGTTCATTTAATGAACCTAATAGCATCCATAGTGCTTTATTGCCTTTTTCTGTTGACTGTTGAAAGTAAAAATAAGATTGACTAAAACAATTGTTCTTATAAAGAATACGAGACGCTTCTATATCTTTTTCAGAAATTTTTATCCATTTTAATACATCGTTCATTTAAATAATTTTAAAACCAAAAGTTACATAAAAATATAGTAGATGATTTTTTAGATAAAAATCTTTGTTATAAGTTATCAGTAGGTAAATTGTAAACACGGAAATATTCGCTAAATTTACTATTATCTTATACAGTATTTATGCAGCCATTATTTTCTGATAGTTTTATTTCTCATTATTTAAATGATTTCAAGTTGTCAAGTATTACAAATATTAGACTTGCTAGAGCTATAATCAAAAGCCTAGTAGAAGAATTAAATTCAGGAAAACTTGATACTCTTAAAGAGGAAGAATTAAAATCAAGATTTGTAAATAGTTTTTTTGGAGATGTTTTAGGGTTTAATTATGGAAATTCAAATTTTTGGACTTTAAGAGAAGAAGTGAAAACTAAAATCGATGGTACCAAGCCAGATGCAGCACTAGGTTATTTTTCAAAGAATAATAATGAAAATGATGTTAGGGTTGTTATTGAAATTAAAGATGCTCTAACTAATCTCGATGAAAAACAAAAAAGAAGAGATTCTAAATCGCCAATATCCCAAGCCTTTGAATATTCATCTAAAATGGGTGATAAATGTAAATGGGTTATAGTCTCTAATTTCAAGGAAATAAGATTTTATTCATCTGATTTTCAAGGGAAATATCAACTTTTTTTATTAAAAGAATTATTAAATGAGAGTAAGTTAAAAGAACTATTGTTTTTTTTTCATAAGGATAGATTTATAAAAAGAGATTTACCTTCTAAAACAGAACAGCTTTATAGTCTAAGTTGTTTGAATTTACAAGAAAACGAAAAACCAAGACATATCATTGATGAAATTTACACTTCATTAAAAAGGTTCAAAGGGTTAAACTATGTGGATCCTAATTACATAGCAAGTATAAAGCCTTTCAATATTCTGGAAGAGTATGTTTGGCATTATTCAAATAATAACTTATTTACGATTAATCCAAAAATACATGATCTATTTAAAAATTTAGATTTTAATGATGGAGTAGTTATTATATCAGAAAAATTAAGAGAAGAGTTAGAAAAATTTGAAGTGCTAGAATTTGAAGAAAAAATAGATTATTTCATTAGATTTCTTAACCATAGTCAAGTATTTGAGATAAGTTGCATTGAAGATTACACAAGAATTATAGCTAAACGATCTACAAGTATAGGTTTCACACATAAACACCATTTTCATTTTTCGAAAAATGAAGGCTTTACGAAGAAAATTGATATTTTAAAATATAAAAAATGTGATTGTGTTTCTTGTAACTTTAAAAGTTTGGATTTTAAGCAATTATTAAGTAAACTAAAAATAGCAAAGTATGATGATGAATTTCAAACATTAGAGTTTGCCTATGGGAATTATTTAGTTTCAACTAACAATTATAAAGAATCTTATAATATTTATAAAAGATTATCGGAAAAAATCAAAGGTAAGGAGGGATTAGAAATAGAGTATTTTTTAACTAAACTAAACATGAAATACCTTCTCAATTTGGTTTGGGAAGATGAAAGGTTAAAAGACACTTTTCAAATTAAAAAGGAAATAAGAAATATTGATTTAAACAGAATTTTATATGATGAAATTGAATATAATATAGACGATGATGTAAGAAACTACCTTGTTAAGATTAAGGAGGAAAATTTATTGAATAGGTCGAGTGATAAAATAGGTGAGTTATTTAATAGTATAAGTGATTTAAAAAAATTATATGATAATGGAGGTGTCCAACATTCTGGTTCAAACTATTTTCATGAAATAGCAAATCAATATTTTCACTTGCAATTACATTTAAATAAAAATAGAATTATTTATAATGTATTTCATAAATATAAATTATTGACAGCTAAAGTTTTTGAAGGGTTACTTGAAAGTTATCTAACTATAGATGAAGGAGTGCATTCTTTTAACTCATACTATTTGATAGAGTTTTTAATTAATATAAATCCAAGTGAATTTCAAAAATTACTTTCTAAGGTTGATTCAATAAATTTAAATAAAGGATGTGATGAAAAAATAATACGGGTTATAAAAAACCTTTTTGAATCCTATTTTGAAGAAGGGCTTTTTGGTAAACCTTATAAAAATAGAATTCTTGAAGAGTATTTACTTGATTTACAGTTTAATGATAGGTATACAGCTTTAATAACTAATTCTTTTACATTACTTTCAAAGATTAATTTTTCAGATAATTTATTTGAAAGTTTATCTAAAGTAATTATAGATTTTTTAATTATAGAAGATGATTTAGTTTGGTACAAACTAAAAGAGTTTGGGTATTTGCTTAATACAAAAGGAGCTTCTTTTACCTCCGAACAACTAATTAGAATTTTGGAGGTTGCTATTAAGAGAGATAAACCTAATAATAATAAATATGAAGGTTTAATTAAGGAAACTTGTAAAACATTAAATAAGTTTTACCCTTCTGTAAAAATTGAAGATAAAAAACTTGTTAAGAATGCTATTGGAAATATTGATAACTATTCAAAAGCGAGTTACATATCATATTTATTAATAGTAACAAATAGTGAATGCCAAGAAATATTGAATAAAGAGTTTGAAAGTATGTTGGACGAAGAATTCGACTTATATTTTTATGATCAATTAATTAGAAAGAAGATGTATAGTTATAAAAAAAAGGATTTTTTTACGAAAATGATTAGTAAGATTAATACTCAAAAAGGAGTAGGTTTTAATGGTGATTTTGTAAATGGAAAACCTGTTTTTGAAGATTTTCATTTCTATAATTTCGTTATATTATTAAATGTTTTGTGCATTGAGAATAGGAATAAAATAATCAACCATTTTTCTAACTTATCAGAATACGAAAAATGGTTGATTAACCCCAAAGGGTATAATTACAACTTTTTTGATACGAATTGGGTTTTAGCGTCAGACAATATTTATATACACAATAATCTTAGAGGAATACAAGAGATGATTGATGTCATTGAGGTAAAATTAAAAACGAACTTTGATTCTAAACTTTCAGAGATTTATTATAAATATTTAGTGACAGTATAGGATGTATAGTTTTAAAATCCTGTTTTTCACTTCAAATGATGAAATTGGTTTTATTATGAAATCTCCAAATAGAAAGGAGGTTGAATACTTTGTTAATGATTTATTAGATATTTTCATAATAATTGAAGAAAATGGAAAGCCAATACTCAATACTTTACAAAAATTCTCAAATAGCATAAATAAAGAAATACTAGATTTCGTATATAGATACAATGACAGGTTTCCTCAGTTGAATCAATTGCCTTCCTTTTTTAGGAAACTAAGTCACAATGATTATTTTATTTTTCTCCCAAATATAGAATTAGATCAGTTAGAGCTTTTTAAATTGAAAGAGTATTACGAGACAATAAAAGAAGGAAAAGAATATGTTAACCCTAGTAACGATTTATTAGAAAAATATATTGACCTACTTAAAAAATACAAAATCAATTTTATAGGAAGTAAAAGAATTAGTATAGGTGAAAGAAACAAAAGTAAGCGTGTTTGTAGATTTTGCAAAAAAAAGAACGGAGAAACAACATTTAAAAATAAGGCTCATGCAATTTCAGAAGCATTAGGCAATAAAACTGTAATGTTATTTGATGAGTGTGATAAATGTAACAAATTTTTTAGTGAAACAATTGAACCAGATATGGTTCAGTCTTTATCATTGTTTCGAACGTTTTTTGGAGTCAAAGGAAAAGGGGGAAATAAAAAAATAAAAGGAAAAAATTTTTATTTAAAGAATGATGGAAAAATTAACCTTGTATTTAATAGTCTAAACGATAGACCTGATCCTTTAAGTAAAAACTATAATTTAAAACTTAACTTAGATCAACCTATAAATTTTCAAAATATTTATAAGACATTATGTAAGTATTTTTTGTCAGTAATTGATGGAAATGAGTTAGCACACTTTAGGAAAACCATAGATTGGGTAAAGGGTGATTTAGAAATAGAAAGCCTTCCTAAAATAGGAGAGTTAATATCATATGACTTTTTTACTTTGCAGCCAAAGTTAACATATTATATTAGGAAAGATAAAAGGTGTACTAGGCACCCTTATGCTATTGGTGAGTTCCGTTTTACTTGTAAAATCATGATTTTTATTGTACCATTATCAGATTATGATAAAAAAAATTTTCTTAAAGAATCAGATTATAAATATTTTTGGAAAACATTTAAACATTATCACAAATATAAAGACTGTGTCTTTAGTGATTATTCAAATAATGATGCTAAAGATTTTAGTATAAACTTAAATTTTACAAAAGATGAAAAAGAAATTAAATAAAATCATCAAAAGTATCACCTATAAAAACTTTTAAAGGAATTTTAAAGTATTTTGATATTCTTAGAAGCGTTGTAAAACTGACATCTCTAACTCCTCTTTCAATTCTACTAAAATTGATTCCTGTATCATCGTAACAGATTGCTTGTGTGAGATTTCTTTCCTCTCTTAATGTTTTAATTCTATTTGCAAGTTCTAAAAGAACCTTTTTATTGCTTTTTGCCATAATGACCGAAATGTCTTTTAAATATTAAAATCCCACAAAGACATATCGGTCTGTATATTATTGTATATTTGCTGTAAGAATCAAAATATAATTAAATGAAAAAAGTTATTACATTATTAGTATTTGCGCTATTTATGTTGGGTTGCGCGTCAGGAAAAAAACAGGTTAGCAAAATTATGAATAAAGTCTACGTGGGGATGTCAATAGATGAGTTTAATAAGGTGGTAAAGAAGAAGGAAGTTGTTGCAATACGAAAAAATGTTACTATATATAAGGTGGTCCGTAGTAATTGGTATGATAGTGACAGAAGTGGATCAGATTATAGATATTTTTATTTTAAAAACAATAAATTAAGTCTTGTTGATAGAGGGAAAAGAGCGGTAGATTTTAGGATTAAAATAGATAAATGAACATATAATTCAAAATTGTGCGCAATTCTGAGTCGTTACTTAGTGTTTATGATTTAATCAACTCTTTTGAATGGGGGGATTAAGTTATCTGTGCCCACCCTTTTTACCATTTTTAAATGTTTTTTATATTTTTAAGCACCTCTCTTTATCAAGACCTAGAGATATATCAGAAAACTTAATAAATAAGAAGTAAAGAATGTGCTTTGGAGGTTAATATTCTAATTCTACTTCTTAGTTTTTAGTAGAAGATATTATATTATTTATATGCTTAATACAGCAGATATTTAACGTTACAAAGTGTTTTTTTTAATTAGGATAATAAAACACCTGTAACAAACTCAATGTTTATTAGGGTTTTAAGTTATATTTATGTTACTTTTTTTTGTTAATTAAAAAGTAATAGTTGTTTTTGATGAGTTGGATATAAACGCATTTGTTTGAGCTTCCTGTTACATCTTGTATTACGAATATTATGCGCTATTTCTCTAATTTGTTTATTGTAGCCTTCATTAATCCATTTTTTAGAAAGATAGACCTTCTTTACTTGATTAAAAATTTCTCTATTGTTTTTGTAATAGTAATTTAAACCTGTGTGACTTAATAGTATACTGTTGCTATTTTGCATTGAAATATCTAATTTGGTAATAAGACATATCCTAGATTCGACTTTAGGAATGTTTAACTGTATATTTGAACTGTTATTTATTCCAAATTTAATACTAGAAGAAAGTTGGTTAATTATTCCAAATTTAGCATCCATATCCAACAGTAGCTGCTTATGTAAATTATCAGAATATCTAACTATATATTTCTTTAATTGTGTTTTGTTGTAATCCCTGTTCTTAGGTTTAAGCTCTCCAATCCAATAACGAGGGTTTGAATATTTGTTTAGAGTTTGTTTTTGACGCTTGGTCAATGTCTTTTTTGAGATTGAATAATCGTAATAAATTACTTCATTAAACCTCTTTAATAGCAAATTCTTAGCTTTAGCTAAATTAATTTCATTTATATCTGCGAATGTCTTTATACCTGTATACTTTATATCTTCGGTTTTAACGACTTTTAATTCAATTCGCAAGGTGTTATTTATCATACCATAATGGTTCGACTTATTATATATTTTAATAAAATACCTCTCGTGCTTGACCTGTGAAAAATATCCGTTGAAACGATATTCAAAGAGTTTTCCGTGATGAAAAAGCAATCCTTCAATAAATACTTGTGGGTCAAATAATGGTGTTGTATTTATACCAAATTCAATATTTTGAAATATCATTTGCTCAGCACCACAATTAAATAATCTTTGAAGATGATTTTTCATTTGTATTATATCTTTAATTGAAAATAAATTCCCATTAAATCCCTTGTAATCATTCTTTTTGTTAAAGTTTGGTGCTTTTACATTGTTCAAAGAATTCCATAATTTATGAATACTACCTGTAAATAAAACTATACCACTTTCATAAATTACAATTTTGCAAAAATGATACTCCGCTGTTTTCTTTTTTGAACATTCTCCTGTATGAAAAACTTCAAATTTAAATTCCAATTCAGATAAATGTAAAAGTCTTTCTATATCAATATCTTTTAATAATATTTTTATATAATCAATCAAAGTAACAGGTATTACTTTTTGATTTTTACAATAGCTTGTTCAATCTCTGAACGCTTATAATATACTCTTGAAGATATTGAGTAAGCTAATAGTCTACCTTTATTCGTCCAAGCCCACAAGGTCGATAAGTCAATATGCAATAAGTCTGCTGTTTGCTGTCTTGTTAAAAATTCAGTAGGGATTTTAGGTTGAAAGTTTTCCCTTAATTCATTAACTTCTTCTTTAATAGTTTTTTTAACTATTTTCTCTAATTGTTCAGGTGTAAGGCTATGTAATTGTGTGATTGCATTTTCCATCGGATAATGTATTAATTATTAATTCGATGGTAAAAATGATAAGACTTCAAACCAATAGAGGTTACAAAGTTGTTCTATTTTGGAACTATTCAAAAAATATTAAGAATAGGGTTTGTATTTATTCATTAGAGTTTTAAAGCGTTCTGTTCTGTGGTTTATCTCCATAGAATGAAGCATTTTAATCTTGATGAAATTTTGGTCAAATTCCTCTCCCAACCATTTCCTATAATCACTCTCTTTTATTTTATTGCAAATTAACCCCTTATCATACATCACTCTATAAAGAAAACTATATTCAGATAAATGATATTTAGTAATTTTATCTGAGTAATCTTTAAAAATTAGATATGCTTTGGCATTTAAAAAAACATTCGGGTACTTGTTTTTATAGATACTATTTTCCTTTACTCTTTCTAAAAGCTTTTTAGTTTCTTTATCATTTCTCTCTTTTCTGATTTTTTCTTTTTCAGGTAGTTCCCTGAACTCTGTGCTTTTTTGAGCCACCCAATTCCTAAGAAAATGACGCTGTTCTTTAAAATACATTAGGATAAACTCTTCCTGACCTAAAAGTGACTCTTGAAGATTAACTTCATTAAGTATTTTTTCATCTTCCAATACATCAATATCTAAATTCGGTTTTTCCTTTTTAATCAGTTTAATATTTTTCTTAATTGATTTAACTATTCGTTTCTGAGAAATAATGTTTGTAGCTATTCTATACCAATAATCATCTATAAACTCAATCAATTTTTCTTTTAAAATATAACTATCTATTTCATCAAAACAGTTATCTAATCTAACTCTCAAATCAGAAATACATACATTGTCTATCTCATTTTTTCCTATTTTTTTAGGAGTAAGTAATTCATCTACTCTATAAGGCTCTAACACCTTTACCATAAAATAATAATCCCAATTCATCTTATCCAGTTTTATAAATAGCTAAAAATATCCATAGCGATATCCTTGTTCTTTTTACCTATATAGTTCAAGAACGCTTCCTCTGTACTATGACCTGTCATAAATTTCAATAATCTTATAGGTTTATTATTGTAATAATAATTTGTAGCGAAGGAACGACGTCCAATATGAGAGGTTACGAGTTCATATTTAGGATATTTATCATATACTCCTCGAATCTTCTTCTCAGATTTGTTATCAGAAATATTTAATTGTTTTTTACCATAAATCATTTCATTAATTCCTGCTATTTCACAGACTTCCTTTATATATTCATTATACTTTTGGTCAGAAATTTTATACGGAAAATCTCCATCCCTCTTATTGAGGTATTCCTCGACCTTTGGAAAAATAGGGATGGTCATTAACTTTTTAGTTTTCTTTTGAATAAATTCTATGAAGGGTCTTTGATTACCATTTATATCCTCTCCATATTTTATAATACTCTTATCAAACTTTAAAAAATCGGATACCCTTTGCCCCAAATGACAACTAATAACCAACCAATCTCTTGCATTTTCTAACCTAACTGGCAAGTCTTTAAGTTTCTCAATTTTATGCAACTCATTATCATTTAGATATATTTTCTCAACAATTACCTTTTTGATTTTTAACCTCTTTAATTGAGGGTTAACCTCAACACCAACACTTTCAGCATAATAACATATCGTTTTTATAATATCCAATTCTCTGCTTGCAGTATTTTGACCATACTTTTCTTTTTTATAATAGTCTTGAAACTCTAATTTAAAGTCTTCGTTAATATCCTTGATAAGGATAGTTTTACCCCTTGATGTTTGGAGTCTCATAATCTTGTGCTTGATAACATTGTATTTTGTTATAGTTGCTGACTCAACATCCTCCTTTTTTCTTTTTATATAGAACTTTATAAAATTTATTAAATCAGTTGGAACATCTACCTTATTATCTTTTACTGGATTATAATAATCAAACACAATAGAATTAAGCCATTCTTTATCAATCTTATCTTTAGAGGCTTTATTAAAAGCATTAATTACATATCTATCTAATTTATTGATTTCATTCTTGATTTCAGTTTGTTGGTTCTTTATAGATATATCTCTTGAATTAGATTTATGGTCGTTTTTCCAGTAACTTTTTGAAACCTCAATCTTTGTTTTAGCACCTAACACGTAGTCTTTATTATTATACCTGTATAAAAGCCTAAGAACTAAATTTGCATTTTCTTTACTTGAACGATATAAAAAATTAGTAGTAGCCATCTGTATGAATTTTATTAGCCGTACAAATATAATTTATTTTGTACGATAAAATTCAATCTATGTAAATATTCTCAAATATTAAACAATCTAAAAAAAAAGTCTTTAATTAAAGAGTTATATTGAATTTATTGATGTTATTGCATTAAATATAAGCATAGATGAAATTATAAAATTGAACACAAGCAGTCCCTCTTTCTCCGCAAACAAGCGCTAGGCTTGAAAATAAAACCACCAAGTTTTTTTACTTGAGTGGTTTTTTATTTTTCAAAACTTTTACATTTGCAAAATACAAAAGAGTGATATTGGAACAAAATCCCTCTTTCTTTGCAAATAGATCTTGTAAATTATTGACTTACAATGTTTTACTATTTAATTAAGATTACAAGGGAAAAATCTAGGGTGCTTACCCTCATTCTTTAGATGTGATTGCCATATTGTTTTTATGAAATGTGATGATTATGTGGGGCATAGGAAAACTAAAACCAGGATCGGAAGATTATATTCAAGAACACACGAAACAAGTAGA